>CAITNO010000001.1 GCA_903893795.1 Candidatus Hydrogenedentota bacterium
GCCGGCAGGGATGCCGGCGCTCCCAGTAAGGACAGGCAGTCGGCGGTTGTGCCGCCGCGGCGGGCTGGCCTACAATGCTGATTCCATGCGGACGCGCGTTTCGAGAAGCACTTGGATGCTGGGCATCCTGTTCGCGGCGGCCATGTTTGCCGGTGCGTGGGGGAAGGCATGGGCACAATCGGCCGATTACGTCTTTCTTCCACCGGAGGTAAAGGCGGCGGGGGCGCCCGATGCAACACGCTATCCGCTGCCGAAGGACGAGTCGTTGCGGATGCTGGCCCTGCCGATGCCGGAACGGATTTACTCCTCCCTTGCCGGGCAGACGGACGCGCTCAAGGCAAAGGCGCAGGAAGGGTCCGCGCTGGAAGTGGCGACGGGACAGCAGATTGATCTCGACGCCGTGGCACTCTTTGGGGAGCCGCTTCAGGAAAACGGCACTTGGCGGTGGCTGGCGCGAATCAGCTCGCTGGGCGCGCTGGCGTTGCGGTTTCGGGCGGACCTGAGCGGTTTTGCGCCGGGACAATCTCTCTATCTTATCGGTGCCGACGGCGGCCGCAGCTTTGGCCCCTTCACCCGGGCGCAGGCACGCGATTGGGGCACCTGGCTGCCGACCACGCCGGGTGAATCGGTGGTCCTCCTCCTCGAATCACCGGATGCGACGCTGCCGCCGGTGCGCCTGGAAGTGCTTTCCCATTTCTATCGGCTTTCCGAAGGGCTTCAGGAGAAGGATGCCCCGGCCTGTCCCGAACCGGCCGGTTGCGAACCGGCGGAGGCGGCGCGGCAGGTGTCCACCAGCGTGGCCATGCTGATCGTGCCCCAGGGGCTGGGTCAGGTGCAGTGCTCGGGCACGCTGCTGAACCGGGCGGGCACTCCGACCTACGACCCGCTGCTGATTACGGCGCACCATTGTTTCTCGGGCATCGGCCAGCATGTGGAAGACGTGGACGTGTTCTGGGATTACCGGAGCGGTTCCTGCGACAGCAGCGTGAAGGGGCCGCCGCTAAACGCGCTGCCGCGCAGCAAGGGCTCCGAACTGCTCGCATCGAGCAAGCGGCTTGACGGCCAGTTTGTGCGGCTCGACCAAGTGCCGGTGGGACAGTACGGCCGGGCCTGGGCCGGGTGGGACGCGCGCACGCCGCAGGTGGGCGACCAGGTGCAGGGGTTTCACCTGCCCGCGGGCAGGCCGATGAAGACCAATTACGGCACGGTGACCGAAGCGGAACAGACCGAATGCCTGGACCCGTTGTGCGTGACCCGCTATGAGATGCAGACGACGGTGCGGTGGGATGAGGGCATCACCGAGGGTGGTTCGTCCGGTTCGGGCATGTTTTACCGGGACCTGAACTGGCGGCTCGGCGGCATGCTGAGCAACGGGACGGTCCACACCTGTGGCAAGCCGCAGAACAATATCGACGATTTTGCGTCCTTCCGGGACTTCTACCCGCTGATCGCCTGCCATCTGACGGACGGCGCAGACTGCACCGCGCAAGAGGCGTCGGGCTGTTTGGTCAGCAGGCTTTTTGGCGCGAAAAGCGCGACCGCCAACGCGTTGCGCGATGTGCGCGACCGATGGTTGGGGGCCACGCCCTGGGGTCAGGCTGTCAGCCGGGCCTATTACAAGCTTTCGCCGCCGCTGGCCCGCTGAGTCGGCGGCCCAAAGACCAATTTGGTTCATGCGCAAGGGATTGCGCGTCATGGGGTTCCTTTGTTATACTCATAAGTCCGGTCCGGGCGTATGCGTGCCCGGTATTTCTGCAATTCAACAGGGAGACGGTATCCATGTCCGGCCATTCCAAATGGAGCACCATTAAGCGGAAAAAGGGTGCTGCCGACGCCAAGCGCGGCAAAATATTCTCAGGGCTGGCGAAAGAAATCACCATTTCGGCCCGCCTCGGCGGCGCTGACCCGAGCGGCAACCCGCGCCTGCGGTCCGTCCTGATCGCCTGCCGCGCCAACAACATGCCCCGCGAAAACATCGAACGGGCCATCAAAAAGGGCACGGGCGACATTGAGGGCGTGGTGTACGAGGAGATACGCTATGAGGGCTACGGCCCCGGCGGCGTGGGCATCCTGGTGGACGTGCTGACGGACAACCGGAACCGCACCATCGCCGAAGTGCGCCACATGATCACCAAGGCGGGCGGCACGATGGCCGCGGCCAACGCGGTGGCGTGGAACTTCGACCCGCGCGGCATCATCACGGTGCCCAAAGAGGGGCTCAGCGACGACGACGCACTGGAAAGGGCGATTGAGGCGGGCGCCGACGATGTGGACAGCTCGGGCGACGTGCACGAGATTGCCACGGAACCGGGACAGCTTCATGTGGTTGCCGAGGCGTTGGAGAAGATGGGGGTGAAGCCCGAGGAGATCGCGCTCAAGATGATCCCCAAGACCACCCATACGGTGGAAAAGAAGGCGGTGGGCAACCTGCTCAAGCTTATAGACCTGCTTGAGGAGAACGAGGACGTGCAGAATGTCTTCACCAACGCCGACATCAGCGACGAGGACATGGAGGAGGCGATGGGCGACTAGCCATGCGCGCGCTCGGCTTCGATCCCGGCACGGCCACGACAGGTTACGGCGTGGTTGACAGCCGCGGCAGCCGGTTGACGCATGTGGCGCACGGCGTCATAGCGACCCCGTCCAAATGGGATTTTCCCGACAGACTGAAATTCATCTTCGAGGAGGCTTCGCGCCTCCTCGAACTGTTTAAGCCCGACGCCGTCGCTGTGGAAAGGCTCTTCTTCGTGCAGAATGTGACCAACGGCATCCAGGTGGCGCAGGCGCGGGGGGTGCTGGTGCTGGCCGCCGCGCAGGCGGGGCTGACCATCGGGGAGTTCAGCCCCACCGAGGCCAAGACCGCCGTGGTCGGCTACGGCCACGCCGACAAGCGGCAGGTCCAGGAAATGGTCAAGCGCCTGCTCTCGCTCGACGCCCTTCCCAAGCCCGACGACGCCGCCGATGCACTGGCCATGGCCATCTGCCAGGTGCAGATCGGCATTGTGCAGCAGCGCTACGCGGGGAAGTAGGCCGAAGTAGATGCGGTATCCTGCCGCATTCTTCCCGCGCCCGAAACCGGTGCAATGGCAGAAGGAGGCTGGAAGCCTCCTTTACATGCCCCGTCTGCGTGAGGGCATATCTTGTGCCGCCGCCCTTGCCACACTCCCAATGCCGTGGATATTGACGCGCGGTGTCCGTTCGCGTAAGGTATTTGCAACGGCGGCGGTGCCGCCAGGAGATGGAAAGAATCATGATGGCATTCAGACCTGTGGTGGTTGCGGTTGTCTTGGCGGCGGCGTGCGGCGTGGCCCGGGGAGAACTGATTCTTCCCAAGTTCGAACAGAACATCGAAACCTACAGGGTCTTCGGGCAGGAGCATCCCGGCCCCTACAAACACCCCGCCTCCATCACCCAGCTCGACAATGGCGATTTCTACATTGCGTATTACGGCGGGGCGAATGAGTACAGCAACGAGACGGCCGTTTATGGCTCGCGTTTTGTTCCTGAACCGGTAGTCGTACCCGAAGAGCCGGGACAGGCGACGGCGCCCCGACCCGTACGCCACCGGGGAGCCGGTGTGTGGTCGTTCCCGGAAGTCATCGCCGACACGCCTTTCGAGGGCGAGGGCAATCCAGTCATCTGGCAGGCGCCGGATGGCACCGTGTGGCTCTTCTACAACAACCGCAAGGGCGACACCTGGTGCAACTCGCGCATCAAGGCGAAGCTTTCCAAAGACGGCGCGGCGACCTGGTCCGACTCGTTCATGGTCACCTACGAGGAGGGGACCATGGTGCGCGGCCAGCCCATCGTGCTGAAGGACGGCGACTACCTGCTGCCGGTCTACTCCGAGAAGGGCAATGACCGCGAGCGCACCAGCGGCGACACGGAGAGTTTCTTTCTGCGCTTCAAACCGTCCACCAACGAGTGGACCGAATCAAATCGCATCAAGTCGCCCCAGGGCAATCTCCAGCCCGCAGTGGTGCAGTTGGCCGACAACGACCTGTTCTGCTTCCTGCGCCGGGGCGGCGGCTATGAACCGACGACCGACGGCTGGACGCAGCGTTCGGAATCGCACGACGGCGGCAAGACCTGGTCGGAGGGCGTCAAGACCGAGTTCCCCAACCCTAATGCGGCGGTGGAACTGACCAATCTGAAGAACGGCGACCTGCTCTTCGTCTACAACGACAACATGAACGACCGCACCCCCCTGACCGCGGCGGTCAGCCGTGACGGCGGCAAGACTTGGCCCTTCCGCCGCGCCATTGCCGGGGGCGACAACGATTTCGCCTATCCCTACGCGATCCAGGCGAAGGATGGTAAGATTCATTTGGTGTTCACGACCAACGGCCGCACGACCATCATGCAGGCCGTGTTTAACGAAGAGGCGATCACCGAGTTCAAAAAGGAGTAGCCTCCCCGGTTGCATGCCGCGATGCCACACGCATCGATCCTGCCGGCACGGGCGCACCCGCCGCCCGCGCGCCGAAACGTCCTCCCTTTGCACCTTCCCAGTCGTTTTATAGTAAGGCACGCAAAAGGCGTTCGGTGTTTCCCGGCCGCCGGAGGATTCTGATGAAGAAGAATTACGTGCTCGACACCAACGCGCTTCTTGAGGACCCCAACTGCATCACGGTGCTGCGCAACGGCGAGGAGAACGGGGTCGCCATCCCGCTGCACGTTATTCTCGAACTGGACAAACTCAAGCGCGACCCGCGCCTGGGCCATCTGGTGGCCGCCGCCGTGGACGGCATCTTTGAGCATCTCGACCATATCACCCTGCTGCGCCGTCCCGGCGACGAGGCCCTCATGGATACGGACGACATGGCGATTTTTCGCGAAATTCGCCAGTCCAGCCTTCAAGACCCGATCCTGGTCACCAACGACCGCATCCTCCAGATCATTGCGCGCACGGCCGGCGTGCAGAGCCAGGAGTACAAAAGTTCCCACCCGTTCCAGTCCGACTCGCAGTTGTACACCGGTTTCGTGGAGGCCGGCGAGGAGGCGCTGCCCAATTCTTTCCAGTGGGTCGAGGGCAAGCCGGTCTACCATTCGCCGCAGGGCGACAAGGTGGTCGAATACACCCATGAGGTGTGGAAGGTGAAGCCGCGCAGCATTTACCAGAACCTTGCATTTGAACTGCTGCTCGACGAGCATCTGGACCTGGTGACGCTGCAGAGCGATGCCGGTTACGGCAAGAGTTTCCTCGCGCTCGCGTCGGCCCTCTTTCTCGTGCTGCAGCGCAAACTGTACGACAAGATTTACATCGTCAAGCCCATGGTGGAGATTGGCGCCAAGATGGGCTACCTGCCCGGAGACGTGGACGAGAAAATGGAGCCCTACATCCGCTATATGCGCGCGCTGGTCGGCAAGCTGCACCAACTGCGCCCGGCCGAGCGCCTCTTCGACAAGAACGTCCTGGACCATTCCAAATTCGACCCGGACAAATTTGAGATTCTGCCGCTCGCCTTCATCCGCGGCATGAACATCGAGAACGCGCTCGTCATCATCGACGAGACACAGAACCTGTCGCGCATGGAGATTCGGTCGCTGCTCACGCGCATGGGCGAAAATGTCAAGTGCTATTGCTTGGGCGACACGCGCCAGGTGGACAACCCTTATCTCAACGAGTCCAACAACGCGCTCAACTGGATTGTGCGCAAACTCAAGGGCACGGAGAACTACGGGCATCTCGTGCTCAAGGGCGCCAAGTCCCGCGGACCGATCTGCGACGCCGTGCTCAAGTCGGGGTTGTAGGGCGTAGGGATGCACAGGCCTCTGTTGAAAGCGTAAAATAGCTCAAGATCAACACCAGCGGTGGGAGAGAATAAGAATGTCAAAAGAGTTCACATGGCGGAAAGCTATAGAAAAGGTTCTGAGTCAGACGCCCCAGGCACTGCATTACACAGATATTACTGACAAAATAGTCGCCGACGGACTGCGGTCAGATGTGGGGGCGACACCGGCGAATTCTGTCTTCTCCATCATCACCAAAGCAATACAAAACGAGGGCGAGAACTGTCCATTCCAGAAAGTTGGACGGGGGCTGTTTGTGTGGAAAGGAAACCCCAGTGCGCCTAAGCCGACGGAGAGGCAAGACGTGGTTGAGACCGAGCCAAGCGGGGCCGAGGAGGAAGACCAGTACGACATCATCACGTCCTTTGGCATGTTCTGGAAGCGCGGATACATAGACTGGACTTCAAAACCAAAGATTTTGGGAATGCAGCAAATTGCCGCCGAGGCCGTAGATTTTCATGAGCAGGTCGGCATATATCTGCTGTACGACGGCCGGGAAATTATCTATGTGGGGCGCACTACCGACAGGCCTTTGGGGCGCAGGCTTTATGAGCATACCATGGACCGACTTTCCTCTCGCTGGGACCGGTTCTCGTGGTTTGGGCTTCTGCCCGTTTCGGAGTCTGGAAAACTAGGCAAAATGCCCGCCACCTATCCTGCCCCAAAGCTCATTCCGGCACTGGAGGCGATCCTTATCGAGGCGCTTGAACCCCGGCAAAACCGTAAACGGGGCGACGATCTTTCTGCGGTCGAGTACATTCAGAAGGAAGATCCTGAAATCCAAAAGAAACGCGCCAAACAGACCCTCGAAGCAGCCTTGAATAGACTGTGAAGCGTCTTGCCTGAAGCCAAAGAAACCATACTGCATCCAACCCCTTCAACAGACACTCACGTCGTGAGCCCCCCCGGTGTCAGGAGCGTGGAACCTTCGTCGAGCAACCGGCTTGTTATCGGATTCGACAACGACGAAAGAAGAATCTTCGACGTCACTCCACTGCTGACAATCGGACGCTTTCAAGCGCTGGCCTCTCCGGAGGAATTCAGGAAGGTGCGGGTCGTTTTCGACACGGTCGAGTGGGAAAACGGACTGGATCTTGACCCCGAGTATCTGTACCAACGCAGTATGCCGCTGGAGACAGGCCAAGGAGCACCTCCCGTCTGATGGACGAGATGGACACTATGGACTGGATGGACAAAATGGACGGACACGCATTTCTCCGAACTTTTCCATAATGTCCATGCCGTCCATATCGTCCATTCGGCCTCCGCGAAAATGCCCTTCCCGCGCGCGGACATGCTAAAATAGCCCCCATTCTTCTCCTTGTAACTTGACCGGGAACACCATTTCACCATGTCTACCACTGTGCCTTTGAACGAAGAGCCCCGCTGGGAGGGGGTGCGCGAGGTGATGGCCATGTCGGGGCCCATCATCCTCAGCACGCTGTCCTATTCGCTCATGGGCTTTGTGGACCGGGTGATGGTGGGCCGGGTGAGCGAGTCGGCCCTGGCGGCCGTCACCTCGGCGGACATCGCGTCGTACACGCTGAGCACGCTGTTCATGGGCATTGTCAGCATTGTGGGCACCTTTGCCGCGCAGTGCTACGGCCGCAACGAGCACGCCGACTGTTCCCGCTACTGCTGGCAGGGGGTCTGGCTGTCCTTTTCGGGGGTGCTGTTTGCGCTGGTGCTGCTGCCGCTGTCGGGTCCGCTCTTTCATGCGATGGGCCACACGGCGGAGGTGACGGGGCTGGAGTTGACCTTCTTTCGCATCCGCCTGATTGGCTACCTCTTCGTGGGGTGCATGGCGGCGTTCACGGGCTTCTTCCAGGCGGTGAACCGGTCGGGCATTCCCATGCTCACAGCCATCGCCGGCAATCTGGCCAACCTCTTCCTCAATTACGCATTCATCTTTGGCCATTTTGGTTTTCCCGCGATGGGCATTGCCGGTTCGGCCTCGGCCACGGTGCTGGCCATGCTGCTGCAGAGTTCCCTGCTGTTTGGCGTGTTCCTGTCGCGGCCCTTCCACGAGAAATACGCCACGCGCGCCACCTGGGCCTTCGATGCGCCCCGGCTGCGCGAACTGGTGCGCGTGGGCGTGCCCGCGGCCATGTGCATGTTCCTCGACGTGGCCAACTGGTGGATTTGGATCTCCTTCATCATTGGCCGTTTCGGCACGATCCAGATGGCGGCCAACACGGTGGCACTCAGTTTCAACCAGTTTTGCTTCATGCCGGTGATAGGGCTGCACATGGGCATTTCGGCCATCGTGGGCCAGTGGATCGGCCGGGGCGACCCGGACCGCGCGGCGGCGCGCACCCACACCACGCTGAAAATTGCCGCGATGTACATGGTGGGCATGGGGCTGGTCTTTGCCGTCTTTGGCGGCGTGCTGGCCAAGGCCATTTTCAATCCGGCCAATCCGGACATCGTACCGCTGGCGGCGCGGCTGCTCGTGCTGGCGGCGCTCTTCCAGGCCTTCGACGCGGCCAACATCACCTACATTGGCGCGTTGCGCGGCGCGGGCGACACCCGCTGGATGATGTGGATGACGCTCATCATCGCCTACGGTTTCGGCCTGCCGCTGTCCTGCTTCCTGGGATTCGGCATGGGCCTGGAAACCTACGGTGCGTGGATCGGCGCGACGGTCTACATCATCGTGCTGAGCGGCATGCTCATACGCCGGTTTGAGAGCGGACACTGGCGGCGCATCAGCATTTTCAGCGAAACGCGAATCGCGAACCAGACTTGACTCTTAAAATTCATGGCGTCAAACCGCAGGTCTCGTGCTAAAATATGGAGCGGATACAACAGCAGAGGCGAACCATTTTGAAGCGCGCTGTCTATATTGAGACCACGATTATCAGTTATCTGGCGGCACGGGACTCGCGAGACCCTGTTGTCTATGGCCGTCAGATTCTGACGCGTGAATGGTGGACGCTGCGGCGGCAGGAGTTCGACCTTGTCATTTCCGACGTGGTACTTCGTGAAATTCAAGCAGGAGATGTTGAAGCCGCCCGACGCCGTTTGGAATTTGCCGCGGGGATACCTGCGCTTGCCGTAACAGATGAATCCTTGAGACTGGCGAAGGTTCTCGTCGTTGAGGGGCCGGTGCCCCGAGAGTATCCCGAGGACGCGCTGCATATTGCACTTTGTGCCGTCAGCAACGCTGACTATCTGCTGACTTGGAATTGCACCCACATGGCCAATGCGGCGTTGCGGTATGATTTAGAGGCAGTCATAGAGCAGAATGGCTATTCGTGCCCAACGATTTGCACACCTGAAGAACTTATGGAGCCTTGGACATGAGAGTTGACCCTATAATTAAGGCTGTTAGGGATGAGCGTCAAAAACACGCCGAATCTCTCGGAAATGACCTGACAAGGATTGCCGAGGATGTGCGCCAGAAGCGGGTGCTCTTGGATTGGCCCGTGGCCCAAGCCACGAGGAAGCCCTTCCAGAAACCCCGCGGCAAACGGTAATCCGTCCACCGGCAGATCTGTCTGTCTCCATATTGTCCCTGCCGTGAGAATTGGCGTACATTACCCCCGTTGCGCGCGATACAGCGCGCCATGAACCGGGCAAAGGATGGGAACTTCATGAAATCGATGCGTGAACAGGTGGCCGAGGGCCGGGTGCTGGTGTCGGACGGCGGCTGGGGCTCCTTCTTGATAGCGAAAGGCTTCAAGATGGGGGAATGCCCGGAATTGTGGAATGTGGAACGTCCCGCCGACGTGCGTGAGATCGCCCAGATGTACGTCGATGCGGGCGCCGACATCGTCATGACGAACAGCTTCGGCGCCACCAGTTTCAAGCTGGAGCATTACGGCCTGGCCGGCCGGGTGGCCGAGATTAACGAAGTCGCCGCGCAACTGTCCCGCGAGGCGGCGGGCGCGGAGCGCCATGTCATGGCGTCCGTCGGGCCGACGGGCAAGATCCTGATGATGGGTGACGTGACCGAGGACGAGATTCTCGAGTCCTACCGCGCGCAGATGGTTGCCCTCGAGGCGGGCGGCGCCGACGCGTGCAGCGTGGAGACCATGTCCGCCCTCGACGAGGCGGCACTGGCCGTGCGCGCCGCGCGTGAAAACACGGGGTTGGAAGTCGTCGCCTCGTTCACCTTCAGCACCAAGACGCCCGGGGGCTACCGCACCATGATGGGCGTGTCGCCCGAGGCGATGGCCGAGGCCATGCTCGGGGCAGGCGCGCACATTCTGGGCGCCAATTGCAGCCTCGGCTCGGACGAGATGATTGAGGTGGTTGCCGCGCTGCGCGCCGCCGCGCCGGGCGTGCCCATCCTCGTGCACCCCAATGCGGGCCAGCCCATCCAGCACGACGACGGCAGCGTTGAGTATCCCGAGACCCCGGCCATGATGGCCGCCAACGTCGCGAAACTCGTGGCCGCGGGCGCGAACATCATCGGCGGCTGTTGCGGCACCGGCCCGGAACACATCCGGCAGATCCGCGCTGCGGTGGATGCGCTGTAGAACGCGAGCACCATCGGTACGAACCGCAGACCGTCCGCGGCGAATCTCGGCAGAAAGAGAATTGCCGATGGGACAGTAAGACAACCAATGCCCCCGTCTTGCTCCACGATAGAGTCCGTTCACCGGGAATGATTTGGAGCATGCCATGGCCAAGCTGAAACTGGACCTGCACGACATCTTTGACAAGGGGGATCTGCTGGAACAGGCCCTGAACCGTGTCATCCGCGAGGCGGTGGAGAAGCGCGTCGAACTGGTGGAAATCATTCCGGGAAAGGGCAGCGGCCAGTTGAAGAAACGGGTGCTGCGCTTTCTGGCCCGGCCGGACATCAAGGCGCTCTATCATCGCCTTGAAAAGGACAGCAAGAACTTCGGCCGCGTCTTTGTGCACTTCCGGCACTAACTCAAGATTATAAGCGTCCTGTTTCGCACTTTCAGTGCTTGTCTTTCACTGTGGCCCACCTCCTTCTTGCGCGCCTTCAGCGCGCTTTTCCGGCAACACGTGGAGGCCATGCAAGACAAAATGACGCGCCGCGGAATATCCCAATGGCCGCGCATGTTGTTACACCAATCTTGACAGGGTAAAGCCCTGTCAAGAAACAGCGAAATGACCAGTGGCGGCTGTCACGCCGGTGCAAAGACTCCAACCGCAGTGCGCTGAAGGAAGTACACATGGCCACGAAGAAGTTCGCGTGGGACAAGAGCCTGGCTGTTGGCATCAGCACGGTCGATGAACAGCACAAGATATGGATAGAACGATTGAACACGCTGGCGGAGGTCATAGACTCCAAACAGGAAGCGGCGCACATCACCAAGACGCTGAACTTCATGATGGCCTACATAGAGTTTCATTTCTCTGCGGAAGAGAGCCTCATGGAAATGCACAAGTATCACCGCCTGCCGCAGCACCAGGCGGAGCATCAGCACTTTCGCGAGGCGGTGATGGATTTGCTCGCGCTGAAGATGGAACAGCCCGGCGCGGTCCGACAACTCGCCGACTCCATCAACCACTTCCAGATTCGCTGGCTGAAGAACCACATTCAGGAGGCAGACCGGCAGTTTGCCGAATACCTTCACGGGACGAAGGTGCTTGCGTAGGTGAAGGCCGCAGGCGCTGTGCAGCTTCCCTTGGGGACGCGCCCGCGTCAACAGAATCGACAACCCTTGCCTGCGCAGATGGCTATGATTTGAACCGCTTCATTTTATCGCGTAGAGACGGCTCAGGGTGGGAACGTAGATGACGCCGTTGGCGGCGGTGACGGTGCCGTTTATTTCGTCGGGGAATTTGGTGCTTAAAAGGACACTTTTGATTTTGTCTGCGGCGAAAATCATGAACACGCCGTCGCGGGAACCCACATAAATCTTTTCGTCCGCAGCGAGCGCCGAACCCCACATCGCATTGCCCACGTCGTGCGTCCAGTAGGGTTGGCCGGTTTCCGCGTCCACGCAGTGGAGCGTGCCCTTGCCGTCGGTCACGAACACCAACCCGTTGACAATCGCGGGTGTGGCCACGCTGTAGCGTTCGAGCGGATAGGACCACAGCGCGGCGGTCTCGGTGACGTCCCCCGTCTTGGTGGCGTCGATGCACTTGAGCCAGGCCTGGTGCTTGCCCCACCAAATATCGCCGCCAACGGTCACGTACACCCGGTTTTTGTGAAAGACCGGCATGCCCATAATCTCGCTGGGGCCTTCGTGGGTGTTCTTGGAAAAGCGGTGCACATCCTCCTTGGGCCCCGTCGGGTCGCAGTCGAAGCGCCACGTCCGCTCCAGCGTTTGCACGGCTTCGGGCATCTTCGGGGACAGCGCGTTGAAGGCATACACCACCCCGTCTGCGCCGCCGAAGAATACCTCGCGCTTTCCGTTTACCTCGCCGACGGACGGCGAGGACCAGGTGCAATGGAAAATGCGCGGACCAATGCCTTCCCCGTCCCTCGCGACGAGTCTGCCCGTCTTCTTGTCCAGCACGATGAGGCTGGGCGCTTCGGGCGCCCGTATCTTCACGTGCGTGTTGTCCACGCCGTTGCCGGTGTTCAGGTAGAGATAGTCGCCGTCCACGAGAATGGACACGTGCTGCGAGTCATGCGGATAGACCCCGACGCCCGCGCGGATGTCATACAGCCAGATAATGTCTGCGTCGGTGGGACCGGGTTCGATGGCGGGCTGGTCCGCCGGGGTCATGTGGCGACCCTCATCCGTGTACGGCCCGTCGTTGCCGTTGGCCAGCCCGTTCAGGTCCAGACAGACCACCTCGCTCCGGTTGGTCACGGTGTATACGCGGTCGCCGTCTATGGTCGGTTCGGAACAGAGACCAATGCCGGGCCAGTCGAGGTAATCATCGCCGCCGGTGCGCGGCACGACCAACTGCCAGCACAGGCTTCCGTCTTTCCCATTGAGGCACAGCATCACGCCGCGGTCGCCCTTGTGGCGCGGGTCGCGCGGGTCGGTGTTGTTGGCGCCGATGAATACTTTTACGCCCGCAACAATGGGCGAGCTGTAGGAACCGCCACCGAGGGGGGCGGACCACAGGATGTGGTCGCCCGTGGCGGGGTCAAAGGCGGCGGGAAGGCCGGTTTCGCCGGAGACCATGTTCCGCGTCTCGCGCTCCCCCCATTGCGGCTGGTCCGCCGCAAGAACGGTGTGGGCGGCGCATATCAATCCAAGGGCGCACAGCAGCATTCTGACCCATCGTACAGGCATTGGGAACTCCTTGTACGACGATCATGGCACAAGCGGCCAACCCAAGGGAATTCGGGAAGAACACGGGCAGCCGGCGGCGAAACGGCAATAGACGCCTATCGGACCAGACGCAAGCCGAAATAACCATCCGTGCCGGACGGGGGAATGTTGACGTTGCGGAAGGCCGACCGGCAGACATCGCCTCCGTAGCCAAACCATCCGCCGCCGCGAAACACGCGGTCCGAGGCCGTCGGCGTTTCCCATGCGCTGCCGTCGGTCGGGGCGTTCGTGTAGTTCGCGTGATACCAGTCCTGGCACCATTCCCACACGTTCCCGCTCATGTCGTAGAGTCCCCATCCGTTCGGCAGCAGCAGTCCCACGGGATGAATCGTGTTGTTGCTGTTCCCACCGAACCAGGCAAAACGCGCAATGTCGGTGTAGCCGGGATCGTTTCCCCAATAGAAGCGCGTCGTTGTGCCCGCGCGGCACGCGTACTCCCATTGGGCCTCCGAAGGCAGCCGGAACGTGGCCGGCCCCTGCGCTGTGTTCGTGATGTGGTCGTTCAATGCCGCGATAAAGATTTGCGCCGCGTTCCACGCCACGCCCTCCACGGGTCTGCGCGGGTCGCCGATGAAGCGGGACGGGTTGCTTCCGGCCACGGCCGTCCACTGCGCCTGCGTGAGTTTGTAACGGCCCATCCAGAATGCGTCCAGCGTCACCGTGTGCTGCGGCCCCTCGTCGGCATAGCGGTCCTGCTCGGCGTTTGGACTGCCCATGGTGAAAGTGCCCGCCGGTATCCGCACCAGTTCCAGCGGCACGCCGCCGGGGAGCACCACCGTTTGCGTGTTCGCGCCGTCCGTGCTCAGCGTGATGGTGGCGCTGATCGCTGCGGACTCGCTTGAGGCGTTCCTTGCCTTGAACCACACAGTCTTGACCCCGTCGCCCGGTGAAAGCGCAAACGCCGGCGCGGCCGACCAGGGTTGCCAAGTCGCATCGCTGAAGTCGGGCACTTCACTCGCCAGACACTCGACCGGATTGCCCGCGCAGGTGTTGTTGAGCAGAACGGTCCGGAACGGGGTCGGGGACGCCCCCGCGTTGACCGCAAAGGACGTCACGGCCACGGGGCTGACCGACAGGGCGACCCGGATGCCCTGGTTGAAGTTGGCGAAGTTGGTGGCGGTGAGGTCGCGGTTGGCCGAACGGAGGTAGCTGCCCGAATCGTACCACGAGCCGCCGCGCAGCACGCGGTAGGCGGCCCGGGGACTGTCCACCCAAGCCTCTCCCTGCGCGGGCGCGCCGTCATAATTCCAATGAAAATCGTCTTCGCACATCTCCCAGATGTTTCCGCTCATGTCAAAGAGGCCGAAGGCGTTGGGATGGCCCGTGACACCCGCCGAACCCACCCGGTGGGCCCAGGTCTCGGTGGCGGTGTTTCCGGCATACCAGGCGTACAGCCAAAGGTCCGAGTAATTGGGGTCATCGCCCCAGTAGAACCGGGTCGTCGTCCCTCCACGGCAGGCATATTCCCACTCGGCCTCGGTGGGAAGGCGGAAGGATCGGCCGGTGCAGTTGTTCAGCGCTGTCAGAAACGAACGTGTGTCGTCCCAGGAGAAATACACCGACGGACTGTCCGGCTCGGTGCCCACATTCGCATAGCCGTCCCAGGGCACCGTTCCCGTCACCGCCTGCCACTGGCGCTTGGTCACCGTGTACTTCCCCATGGGGAACCCGGCCACTGCCACCGTGTGCTGCGGCCCTTCGTCCGGGTCGCGGCCCGGCTCGGTTTCGGCGCTGCCCATCAGTAAAGAACCACTGGGTATCCAGACCATGTCCAGTTGCACATTGCCCGGAAGGAAGAACGTCTCCACGGTCCCCGCCGCGGGCTCCGGCCCCAGGGACACGTCCAAACTCACGGCCGTTCCCGGCAGGACGCTGGTGCCGCCGACGGGGTTCTGGCTGATCACTTCTCCCGAAGGCGCGCTCCCGCTGTACATTCTCGCCACGGCGCCCAGCGCAAGCAGCGCGTTGGTGATCGTTGTGGAGGCCGCCGCCTGGCTGATGCCCACCACATCGGGCACGACCACGGGCTGCGGACCCATCGAGATGGTCAGCGCCACGGCGGAGCCGGGAGGAACCGAAGAGCCCGACGGCGGAGACTGGCTGATGACGATGCCTTCCGGCACGGTTGCGCTGTATGTCTGGGTGACCGTGCCGACGCTGAGTCCTGCGGCGGTGAGGGTGGCGGAGGCCGCCGCCTGCGTCTGGCCCGCAACATCGGGCACCGTCACCGGTGCCGGACCCTTCGAGACCGTCAATGCTACGGCGGAACCGTGGACGACGGAAGTGCCCGGGTTAGGTGTCTGGCTGATGACCAGGCCGGCGGCGACGCTCGAACTGTATGCCTGGGTAACCGTGCCAACGGCGAGGCCGGCAGCATTCAGGGCCGCCGAGGCCGCCGCCTGCGTCAGGCCGATGACGGCGGGGACGCTGTCATTGCACGGGCCTGTGGACACCACGAGGTCAACGGCGCTGCCGAAAGCCATCAGCGTGCCCACCGCGGGATTCTGGCTGATGATCAGCCCCGAAGCCACGATGTTGCTGCATGCGCCGGTCACCGTGCCGACGCTCAAGTGCACAGCGGCGAGACTGACCGTGCCCGCCGCCTGCGCCATGCCGGTCACATTCGGCACGCCCACGGGCTGCGGACCGCTGGAGACGGTGAGTGCCACCGCCGACCCGGAACTCACGGAACTGCCTGAATCGGGCGACTGGCTGATGACAACCCCCGCCGGCACGGTGGTGCTGAAGTCCTGCGTGATCGCGCCGACCACGAGGCCCGCGTTCGTAATCGCCGTTTGGGCGGCGGCCTGTGCCAGGCCCGCCACGCTGGGAACCGTGACGGTGGCCTTGAGGCAGCCGGCACCCAGAAGCAATGACACAAGGAGCGCCGACAGGGTGAGATGGTGCAGTTTCCCAAGAGTCATCATAAACCCCTCCTTTCCTGATGGGACCCCAAGAAAGCATGCGACTTCGTCGCAAGTGCTTTCCTGTACCACCAGCTTACGCCCACCCCCCGTGTTGCTGTCAAGTGGTTTTTGGGGGGCACTCGGAGGCGGTGAAGGCATCCACCTGTTCATGTTGATGGAGAAGGTCCCAACTCCATCACCTGCCCAATGCCGGGCAGCGTTGCCTTCCTGAGTCCTTTGTCCCGCCACATCAGAAAGCAAAGCGTGGGGTCTTCCAGGGGACGGTCAAAGGTGAATGCCACCCGGGTCGGTCCCGTTGCGTTCACCGCGAGAACGTCAACCGTTATCCCGCACAAGTCCACGCGATCACCCGGCTTCAGGGGGAAGGCCGCTGTCCGGAAAAAGCGCTCGAATTCACCGCCCAGCATTTCACCTCCGAGCACCTCCAACTCAAACCGGTTTGGCCCCGTCCGCAGCAGACGCTGCGGATAGGGCGCCATGGACAGGGAGAAGAACGACTTGGGCCGGGGGCGCCCGCCCTCCACCGAACGAACGATCTCCGCATACACGGCCGTGTACGGGTCCGGTGCGGCCAGCAGAATGACGCGCTGGTTGCGGACCTGCGCATCATCGATTTCCGCATTCAAATAGGTCGCGCAGGCAGTATCGTCGAAATTTGTGATAACCGCCGTCTGAATCTGCCAGGCAACCGGCGGCAGCAGCAGACTGGTCACGGCGACGAACCAGCAGACCGCATTGCCCCCGCGGGAATCCTTCTTGACACCGCGTCTGCTCCACCAATGCTGCACGACAACGCCAATGACCGCACTTCCCGCCAGGCTGGGCAACAGGAGCAGGCGGTTGGATGGAAGTGCCGCCGTCACCGGGAGCAGCGAAACAAGTCCGCCGGGAATCATCCACACCAGGGCACGCTGCACAAGGGGATCGCACTCCCTCCACTGCCTGCGCAGCAGCCAGGCGAACAGTACAAGGCCCAGCGCACCCCCGACGGCAAGCACGGGACGCATGGCGGGCAGGACCACCCACAAATCGGCGGGCCAATGGAGCAGCATGCCGCCCAACAGGGCAAGCGCCCGTCCGGGTGCGTTTGACAGAAAGCCAAGCGGTTCCCCCATGGGGTCGATATAACAGCCCGAATGGTGCACCCCATAACCGAGCGCCTTGTAGCCCAGCAAATAGAGGACGACCAGTGCGCCGGCAGGCGTCAGCCATTTGACATGTTCAAGGAACTCATGGGTCTGGCGGCGCATCCAGTTGGAATCGGGAGGGGGCGCGGGCAGACGGCGCGGTGCGCCGAACCATTCATAGGCCACCAGATACCCACCACCCCCAACGCCGTTTCACCGGCCGCCAATCCGGCCGAAAAACCCGCCAGTGAGAGAATCAAGCCCGGTCCCCAGTTATCTTCCCGCCATCGGAGGTGGGCCAGCAGGCCCATGAGCGCCAGCACCCCCGCCACAAGCGCGTTGCGGTTGGCCAGCCAGATGGTGGGGAACCAATGGGTCTCACTGAGAGTGAATACCATTAGCGCAACTGCTGCGGCTTTGGCGGGAAGGGTGCGCTGCAAAATGCGCCCCCAGGTCAGCAGCAGCAGGAGATACCACAGCAGGGAATGGAGGTGCCACCAGAAATAGTGGTGGTCAAACAGGGTGTGATCCATCATCTCCAGCGCCGAGGAGAGGGGGCGGCAGAAGTTTTCCCGTATTCCCGGATAGGTCCACCAGGGAATGGGACCGCTGCACAGGCGGTCCTGAAAGACGCCCGGCTCGCTTGGATAAAACTGGTACAAACCCAGCGGCGTGGCGTCGGGGTTATTGCCGTCCAGCGCGGCAACCTGGACATAATCGTCGAGGAATATGCCCGACCACATCCCCGGCAAGGAAATTGCCGTGGCAACCAGGCAGCACAGCAGGCACAGTTTCTGAAAGGAGGACCATCCCCGGTCATCGAGAATCGAAACAAGTTTGTTCAACAAATGCCTGCCTTTGATGATTCACAGCCCGGCTTTGGCCGGAGAGTCCTGGGGAACAGACCATTGGGGGAGCCCGGCCTGTCTCCCGCATCCGAAGCGAAGTGACGGAAAACGCACCGTTAAGTTTGAACAACGGTTTTGGAGCCGTCTTTGGGAGACGATTCTTCCGTCCCATTTTCTGAACCCGATTTGCCGCACAAGCGGCAAAGACCGGTGCGGGTCTCAGCAAAGGGCGTAAAGAAAGACCCCGTCCCGGATTGTCCGGGTCAGGCTGCCAATTTCCAGCAAGTGCCTTAAGTGTGAACCCGCCTCACCCGTAGCAAACCACTTTTGCATCAGGGGAAAGGCCTCCCACGAAGCGGCGGATATGTCCCATTTCATGCGCGAAGCCACATCATATGCCGTGCAAGGCCCCGATTCCAGAAGGGAGCACGCCTCCTCCAGGCGCTTGGCGTGGTGCGCTTTCAATTCCCTGATGCGTCCCTGAAGATTGCGAAGCATTCGCCGGTGTCCCGGCAAAACAAGGTCCACCTCCAGCAGTCCCACCTTGTCCAGATTGGCGAAATAACGGCCCAGCATGTCACTGTCGTCCGTCCACGAGGCGATGTTCGGCGTGATGTCACCGAGCACGTGGTCGCCCGAAATAAGCAGCCGCTTTCGGGGTTCATGAAGGCACAGGTGTCCAATGGTGTGCCCGGGCGTGTGAATGCACGTGAACTCATAGTCCCCCACGCACAGGCGGTCCCCGTCATGGAGGATTTCAAACTCCGGATAGTTCGGCGGGCTGTACTTGAAACCGGGATGCTGCTCCAGCACCTGCCGGATCGCCTCCTCGGGAAAACCCTCCATGCGCGCATGCTCCGCCAATTCCGCCTGAAAACTCCCCGGCGTCCGGCGTGCCGCCAGATAGGCGGCCTCGGGCTCATTCAGGTAGACACGGGCGTTCGCCGCGGCAAAGGCCGTCGCCAGACCCAGGTGATCGGCGTGGAAATGGGTGATGAAGAAGTCTGTCCGCTGCTCGTCAATCCCCAGTTCCTCCAGCCCCGCCCGCAGCGCGTCGCGGCATTCGGGCCGGTTCATTCCGGTGTCCACCACAAGATTGCGGCTGCCGCCCCGGACCACATAGGCGTTCACCGATTTCAGCGGGTTGCCGGGCAGGGGCACTTCTATCCGAAACAGGTCTGGAAACACGGCTTCGATCATGAATTGGGTCCTTCTGGCCGCGGGCGGCAGTGCTGCTGCCGCCCCCCGGACTCCGTTTGGAACCTGCGGGCGGCCCTTATGCGTCCATTTTACGCACGGCGCCGCCGTCTGCCAAGCTTTCGAAATTCCCGACTCGATCAACGGCCTCATGCGCGTGTATCTTATTGAATCTGGAAACGGGTGCAACCGCGCCCCGCCTTCCAAACGGCAGCGGGTTGCACGGTGTATTTTCAAGGAATGTCCGGCACATTGGAACTGTTTTGCTTTTGGGTAGTTGCGAACCCGCGCTCATGCGGGAAAAGAGTATGTATGGCATCCCCTCGGGGGGGCCTATGGTCATAGGAACTAGGGCCGATGTCTTTAGATTCCAACATTGAAGAACTCCAGCGGCTTCTGGGGGAACTCCACCTGCGCGCGGATGGACTCTTCAGGCAGGGGGCGCTGAAAGCGGAGGTGCACGAAGGGTTGGCCGGCGCACTGGCCGCCCTGAACGGCACGGACGGGGAGCCGAGGCCCACAAGCGCAGCACTGGAGCACGCCGGGGTCGAAACGGACCCGCCGCAGAGTTGCCCGCCGGACAGGTCCGATGCCTGCCAAAGGCTCAAGAGGACGCTTCAGGCGCGCAACCGCAGCAACCGCGCCATGATCACCGCCACCGACGAGATGCAGTACCTGCTGGAAGTGTGCCGCATTGTGGTGGAAGACTGCGGGCACGCCATGGTTTGGATTGGCTACGCCGAGCAGGACGAAGGCAGAACGGTGCGACCCGTGGCTCATTCCGGTTTTGAGGAAGGCTACCTGGAGACGCTGAGCATCACCTGGGCGGACTCCGAGCGTGGCCGCGGCCCCACTGGCACCGCCATCCGGCGGGGAAAATCCTGCGTCTGCGCAAACCTGCAGCAGGACCCCAAGTTTCTGCCCTGGCGCGAAGAAGCGCTGCAGCGGGGTTATGCCTCCTCCGCCGTGCTGCCCCTGATGGATGAAGAACGGGCGTTTGGGGCAATTTCGATTTACTCCCGCGCGCCCTACGCATTCTCACAGGCGGAAATCGCCCTGCTTTCCGACCTCGCCCAGGATCTCGCTTTTGGCATTCTGTCCCTCCGGGCGCGCCAAGCCCAGGCCCGCTCGGAAGAACTGCTGCTCCGCAGCGAGGAACGCTTCCGTAGCATAGTCGAGCTTTCGCCCGACGCCATCTTCGTCAACCACGACGACCGCGTCGCCTATATCAACCCGGCCGGGCTGGAGCTGTTCGGTGCCGAAAAGCCTGGGCAGATCCTGGGTCGCCCGCCTTTTGACCTCTTTCACCCCGAGTACCACCCAAAAATGCGGGAACGGGTCGCGGCACTCTATGCGGGCAAATCGGTGCCGCTGACCCAGGGGCGCATCGTGCGGCTCGATGGAACATGCCGGGATGTCGAGGTCGCCGCATCACGCCATGACGTTTTGGAGGGCCGTGCCATCCAAGTCGTTTTGCGCGACGTCACGGAGCGCAGACGGGCGGAAGAGGCGCTTTCCAGAGCGCTTATGGAAACACTGCAGCGCGCAGGCGAGACCGAGTCGGTGCTGGCGGCCATGAATGATGCCGTGCTGGTCTACGACACCGACTTGAACGTGGTCCGGGCCAATCCCGGATTCATCCCCACCTACGGGTTCGACCCCACGGGGTTGAGCATCCGCGAGATTATCGCCCGGACCCGCTGCCAGCAGGCTGACGGACTTCAACTCCCCCTGGAGCAGCAGCCCACACCGCGCGCCCTGCGCGGAGAGGCGGTGCTCAACCAACACCTCCGCATCACCCGCTTTGACGGCCAGGAGCGCGCCTTGGAAACCTCCGCCACGCCCCTGCGTGTCGGAGGACAGATCGTTGGCGTTGTCACCGTCTGGCATGACATCACCGAGCGCAAGCGCGCCGAACAGGCGCTCAAGGAAAGCGAAGAGCGCTTCAAGATGCTCTATGTGTCCATGAACGAGGGCTATTACCTTGCCGAGGTCCTCTATGACGACTGCGGCACCCCCTGCGACTACAGCTTTCTGGAGGTCAATCCGGCCTTTGAGCAGATCATTGGCCGGGACCGTGAGGCAATTATCGGCAGGCGGATGAGTGAGCTGATTCCAAACCCCTCCTCCCCCTGGATGCAGGCCTTCACCCGGGTTGTCCTCACGGGCACACCCCAGGACTGCAACTTCCATTCCGAGATGCTCCAGCGCCATTTCGAGGCCTTTGCCTTCAGGCCCGCCGAGGGGCAGGTGGCCGTGCTGGTGGCCGACATTACCGAGCGAAAACGGGCGGCGGAGGCGCTGCAAGAGACCACCGAACGCCTGCGGCTGCTGTCCGATGTGACATCGCGCCTGCTCGCAAGCGACGACCCGCAGGCAGTCGTCGAGGACCTGTGCCGCGAGGTCATGCGCCACCTCCACTGTGAATGCTTCTTCAATTTTCTCGCCGACGAGCCCAGCGGGCGCTTGCGGCTCAATGCCTGCGCGGGCATTCCCGAAGAGGAGGCGGCCAGGATTCAGTGGCTGGACTACGGCGTCGCGGTCTGCGGCTGTGTCGCCAAGCTGGGCCAGCGCATCGCGGCCGAGGACATTCAACACTCGTGCGACCCCCGCACGGACCTGGTCCGGTCCTACGGCATCCAGGCCTACACCTGCCACCCGCTTCTGGCGGGCACCCACGTCATCGGCACCCTTTCTTTCGGGTCGAAGACACGCGCCGCATTCAGCGCCGACGAAACGGAACTGATGCGCCAGGTGACGAACAAGGTCGCCATAGCCATGCAGCGCATGCTGACACAGCGGGCGCTGGAGGAAAGCGAGGCGCGCTTCCGCGTCTCCTTCGACAACGGCGCCATTCCCATGGCCCTGACCGCGCTGGATGGCACGCTCATCAGGGTCAACCCGGCCTTCTGCCTGTTCATCGGATTCACCGAAACGGAGCTTGAGGGACTTTTCTTTTCTCAGTTCACCCACCCCGATGATTTGGCCGTAAACCGGTCAGGCATTGACCGGGTGTGTCGCGGCGAGGACCCGTCCTTCCGCATGGAAAAACGCTACGTCCGAAAGGACGGCAGCGTTGTCTGGGGCGACATGAGCACGGCCTCCGTCCGCGACGCCTTCGAACGGCCGCTCTACATTGTGACCCACATTATGGACATTACCGAGCGCAGGCGCGCAGAAGAGGCACTGCGCCAGAGCGAGATGCGCTTCAAAACAATCGCCTCGAACACGCCCGACCATATTCTCATGCAGGACTGCGACTTGCGGTACACCTTCGTGGTCAACCCGCAACTGGGCTTGACCGAACAGGACATGCTCGGAAAGAGCGACCATGATTTTCTGGCCAAGGAAGACGCCGAAAACCTGACTCGAATCAAGCGGCAGGTGCTGGAATCCGGAGAGGTCGTTTGTCTTGAGGCGCCGATTTTGTCACCGGAAGGTGAAACGCACATTTTCAAAGGCGCCTATGTTCCAAAATATGATGAAGCGGGAAAGATCGACGGCCTGATTGGATATTTCACGAACGTTACCGACATCAGGAGGACCGAGAAGGCGCTCCGTGAAAAAGAAGCCACCGTTCGCGCCATTCTTGACGCGACGCAGGAGTCGGTGTGGCTCTTTGACCCCGACGGTCTCATGCTCGACGGAAACAAGACCGCCCTGACACGGCTGGGAATGTCCCCCCAAGAGGTCTTTGGCAGGCATCTACACGACATCCTGCCCCCTGAACTGGCCCAGTCGCGCTGGGAACGGCTGCGGGAATGTGTGAAATCCCTGCAGTTGGTGGAGTTCGAGGACGAGCGCGCGGGCATTCATTTCCGGCACAGTTTCTATCCCGTTCTGGATGCGGAGGGGCGGGCCGGCGCCATCACCAGTTACAGCAGGGACATTACCCAAAGCAGGCAGGCGCAGGAGGTGCTGCGCCGATACCACGAGGAACTGGAAGAGCGTGTCGCGGAACGCACCGATGAATTGCGACAGGCATCCGAGTACGCCCGAAGCCTGATCGAGGCCAGCCTCGACCCGCTGGCAACCATCGGCCCCGACGGCACCATCACCGACGTGAACGAGGCGATGGAGCGCATGACGGGCCTTTCGCGGACACAACTGATCGGCAGTGAATTCGCGCAGCATTTCACGGAGCCGGACAAGGCCCGGGAGGGATTTGAACGGGTGCTGAGGGACGGCACCGTGACGGACTACCCGCTGGGCGGCCGCCACCGCTCGGGCAGCACCGCCGACGTGCTGTACAACGCCACCGTTTACCGCAAGGCGGGCGAGGTGCAGGGCGTCTTCGCCGCCGCCCGCGACATCACCCGGCGCAAACAGGCCGAAGAGGCGCTGCGCGCCAGCGAAAAGCGGCTGGCCGAGGCGCAGCGCATCGCCCACCTGGGCGGCTGGGAATGGGACCTCCACACCGGTGCGCTCATTTGGTCCGACGAGGTGTTCCGGATTTTCGGGCTCAGCCCCAGTGGCCAGGCCCCAACCTTCGCGGAGTTTCTTGACCGGCTGCCCGCCGAAGACCGGACATTGGTGACGAAGGCAACGCTCGATTCCATCGCCCAGAACACGCCGCTCAGTCTGACATACCGCATCCTCCTGCCCGGCGGCGAAATCCGTCATGTCTTTGCCCAGGCGGATGCCGTTCCCGACGATTCCGGCATGCCGGTCCGCATGGTCGGCACCGTTATGGACATCACGGACCGGGTCCGCGCTGAGGAGGAGGCCCGCATGCGCCAGCAGCAGTTGGTCCAGGCGGACAAAATGGTTTCGCTGGGCATTCTTGTCGCGGGCGTGGCTCACGAGATTAACAACCCCAACCATTCCATCATGTCCAATGTGACCGCGCTGGCCGGGGTGTGGGAGGGTGCCCGGCCCATTCTGGAGCGCTTCTACGGCGAATTTGGCGACTTCGTGCTGGGCGGATATGAGTATTCGGAATGCCGCGACAAACTGCCGGACATGTTTGCCAATGCGCTGGCCAACTCGAAGCGCATTGAGGTCATCGTCACCGAACTGCGCGACTTTGCGCGCCACAGCCCCCGGGAACACATGGCTCCCGTGGACCTCAATTCCGTGGTAAACTCGGCAATCATTCTCATGGCCAACCTGACCAAGAAGTGCACGGACCATTTCTCCGCCGAATTTGCGCCCGGCCTGCCGCCCGTGCTGGGCAACTTCCAGCGCATTGAGCAGGTAGTGATCAATCTGGTTCAGAACGCCTGCCAGGCGCTGGAGTCCCGCGACAAGAGTGTGCATGTGGCCACCTCCTATGACCCGCAGACCCGGTCCGTTATGATTGCGGTGTGCGACGATGGCGTCGGCATTCCCGAAGAGAATCTGAAGCAGTTGGGAACCCCCTTCTTTACCACCAAGCGCGGCTCGGAGGGCATGGGTCTGGGGCTTTGGATCAGTTCCAACATCGCCCACGAGCACGGCGGCTCGCTGGTCTTTTCGCCCCGCGTGGGCGGGGGGACAAGGGCCACGCTTGCCCTGCCCGCGGGCGGCCACTTTGTCGCGGACACACCGATGGAGCACCAATCATGAGCCGTATTATGACGCCCGAATTGCCCCTGCTTCTGGTTGACGACGAGGCGCACGCGCTGCAGAGCACCGAACGCATTCTGGTCTCGGCGGGGATTACCCACATCCTCACCTGCCAGGACCCGCGTAAAGTGGCCGAGATCCTGGCCCGCCAGGAAATATGCCTGGTCCTGCTCGACCTCTCCATGCCGCACATGTCCGGCGAGCAGGTGCTCACCGAGGTGCTGTCCGCTTATCCCGAGGTGCCCGCAATCATCCTGACCGGCGCCAACGAGGTGGAAACGGCCGTGCGCTGCATGCGGGGCGGCGCGCTCGACTACATGGTTAAACCGGTCGAAAGAAGCCGGCTGCTGTCCGGTGTGCAGCGCGCCATAGAACTTCGCGACCTGCGCCGCGAGAATGAGGTTCTTCGGGAACGCATGCTGGCCGGGGCGGAAAAATGCCCCGAGGCCTTTTCGGACATCGTCACCAACAACGCCGCCATGCACACCCTCTTCCGCTACTGCGAGGGTGTCGCCAAGAGTCAGTGGCCTGTGCTTGTAACGGGCGAGACCGGCGTGGGCAAGGAACTGCTCGCCCGCGCCATCCACACCCTAAGCGAACGCAAAGGCCCCTTTGTTGCCGTAAACGCCGCCGGCCTTGACGACAACGTGTTTTCCGACACCCTGTTCGGGCACGTGCGCGGCGCCTACACCGGCGCCAACGACCCCAGAAAGGGGCTCATTGAAAAGGCCGCAGGCGGCACCCTGTTTCTGGATGAAATTGGCGATCTGAACAACGCGTCGCAGGTAAAACTGCTGCGCGTGCTGCAGGAGCGGGAGTACTATCCCCTGGGCTCCGACATCGCAAAGCGCACCGACACGCGCGTCCTGTGCGCCACCAATGTGGATCTGGGCGAACTGCAGGTCTCCGGCAAGTTTCGCAAGGACCTCTATCACCGCCTCAAGACGCACCATGTGTGCATTCCCCCGCTCCGCAGGCGGCTCGACGATCTTCCCCTCCTCGTGGACCATTTCCTCGAAAAGGCCGCCGCCTCCCTGGGCAAGAAGAAACCCTCCCTGCCCAAGGAACTGTACTCCCTCCTCGCCACCCACCCCTTCCCCGGCAATGTGCGCGAACTCGAAAGCATGGTCTTCGATGCGGTTGCCCACCATGAATCGCGGATGATGTCCATGGGCGTCTTTGAAACGCGCATTCTGCAGGACGAAAGCCTGCGGGAACCTTCGACAGACAGGGCGGCCACCACGCACTATGCCCTGTTTGACCGGCTGCCCTCCCTCAAAGAGTCGGCCGCCATGCTCATCGCCGAGGCCATGCGCCGCGCCGAGGGCAACCAGAGCATCGCCGCGCGCCTGCTCGGCATTTCCCGCACCGCGCTGAACAAGCGCCTCAATCACGAAGAGGACTAGCCCCATACCCATCGCCAACCGGTGTGCATTCCGGCACACCTGTGCCCTTTTGAGCATGCCGTCCCGGCGCGACAGCCAAAAGACTTTGGCGGAATTCGTGTGACCCGGCGTCCATACCGTCACACTCTTCGCTTCACGCTCCCCTCCGGCCGAGCAGCCTTTTCCCCGTCTGGCGCCCGCAGAACAACCTAGAGAGCCTCCTTGCAAGGTTCTGGCATGTGCATTGCTAGGATGTCTTCCAATCAAACGACAGCAGGGACTTAACAGGCAATGTTCACTGTGGTGCGCGACGACAGGTTGGTACAGATAACGCTCGCCTCAAATCCATCTTTCGTGCAGCCTCTGCTCAAACGTTTTGAGGACATCGCGCGGGAGTGGGGAATTGATAATGCGGGAAGGATTCTCATTGTGCTGCGCGAGCTGCTGTTCAACGCCATCGTGCATGGAAACAACAGCAGGCAGTCCCGGGTTGTTCGGTGCAGCATCGAGCGCATCCCCGGGGGGGTGTTTCGGATTGCCGTGGAGGACGAGGGGGACGGTTTCGATTTCACCTGTATGGACATGAGCTTTCCCGAAGATCCCCGAAGGGTCCACCGTCGCGGCTACATCCTCATCCGAAAGATCTGCCGCCAAATTGAGTTCAACGCACAGGGCAACCGGGTAACCGTGCTTGTCGACGCGGCGGACCGGGGGGAAGAGGGATGAAGACGCCACGGTCATCGGCAACAGCAAGGCAGGCGGCGGCGAAAAGACACTATCATATATATATGAAGTGTTCAGCATAATTAATCACGAAAAACATGGAATAGCGTTTTGTGTCCCCATGTTCAGTATAGTTGACAAAAGTTAAGCATACAGAACGATTTGGCCCAATTGGTTTTCTCTTCTTCATGCCTCAGCGGAGGACATCATGGAGAAGCGGGCTATGGACAGGTGGATCAAACGTGTCGCAAAACGACGAAAAGGAGAAGTGTATTATGACACGGCAAACGGTTCAGGCAGTGGTTCATAGGAAGAGGCGCGCAGAGCGCGCCGCCGCGTGGATTGCCCTTCTGGCGGGAGTGCTGCTGATGCTGCCCGCCGGAGCGGTGACGATAAACGTTGTGGACGCTCAGGGCGCCGCATTGCCAACAGGCTTCCGATGGCTGGTGGAGGAGGACGACACCTATCCGGTGACACCGGGCGTGCCCGATCCCCAGCCGCTGGCCGTGCGGTTCCACCGCAGCTACATGCCGGTGGTGTCCCGCGGGCGTTCCGCGGGAAACACGGCCTCCATCAGCCTTCCCGGCGACAAGGCCTACTTCATTTCGGTGCTTCCCGATTCGGGCTACTCGAATTCGGGCGCGAAAGTGGCGGTGGGCCAGACGGACGCCACGGTGAAGGTCAGTTCGTTCCCCCTGCCCACGGGGCAGTTGACGGTGTTTGTCTTCCAGGACAACAACCCCATCAACAACGAACCCGACCTGCCCGCAGAAACCGGCCTGGAAGGGTTCAAGGTGGTGCTCTATGAGGAGGGCGGCACCTACGGCGCCTCTGGCGGCCAGATGATGCAGGACATCTTCGGCAATCCCCTCGGCACCACCTATGACGCGGCCGGCAATGTGACCATGATGGGTGAGGGCGTCTTCTCAAGCGACGCCAACGGGGAGGTGACCATCAAGAATCTGGCAGAGGGCAAGTACAACGTCCAGGCCGTGCCGCCGGCGGGACAAAACTGGATACAAACCTCCACCATAGAGGGCACCAAGGGCAACGACGCCTGGATAAAGCCCAACGAGCCCAAGCACTTCGTCGAATTCGGCCCGCCGGGACCGCACGTTTTCCTCGGTTTTGTAAAGGCCATGAATGACACCACTGTGCTGCATGGCGGAAAGAGCATATCGGGGCAGATTGTGAATCTGCACAACTCGCGCCCCCCCCGGTACAGCTTTAACGGCGGCGAGCCGGTGCCCCACGCATGGGTGGGACTCAACGACATGAGCATTGCCGGAGGCAGGGGGGTCTATGCGGCCCCCTGCGATCAGGACGCCAAGTTCACCATACCAAACGTGCCTCCCGGCGCCTACCAGTTGGCCATTTGGGACGACCCGCTCGACATTATTTTTGCCTCCAAGACGGTAACCGTTACGGACGCCGGCAACGTGGACCTGGGGCAGATTCCGGTCTTCAGTTGGTTTGCGCGCGTGCAGAACCAGATCTTCGCCGACCTGAATGAAAACGGTTTTCGAGACCCGGGCGAAGAGGGCATAACGGACCAGGTGTGCAACCTGCGTTTCCGGGACGGCTCCATCTATGACAGCTACACGACGAACAAGGACGGCTTTGTGGAATTTCACGAAACCTTCCCCTTCTTCAACTGGCTGATCGCCGAGGTGGACTACACCCGGTTCAAGCCCACCGGCGCGACGGTGATCGTGGACAACGGCGGCCCCATCCTTCCCGATGCCGGATGGAACTATCCGTCGCGGAACGTCCTCACGCCCCAGCCCCAGTTTGAGGCGGACGGCACGACGCCGTTGATCAATCCAAACACGGGCAACAACCTCTCCCGGACGGACACGGGCCCCGCCTTTTTTCTGGAGGCCCTCCAAACCTTCCTGGGCCAGACCAACGTGATCGAGTGGGGCAAATCCACCTATGACAGGGTGGACGTGGACAACCCGCCCGAGGGCAATTTCCCCGGCCCGGAAGACGTGGACCTCAACGGCAATGGATGGTTTGACGGCAGCAACGGCGGCATCGCCGGCATGGTGCACTACGCCACCACCCGCGCCGAGGAAGACCCGCGCTACGCCGCCGCCGAAAACTGGGAACCGGGCATTCCGCGGGTGCAGGTCAACCTGTACCAGGATTCAAACCGGGACGGCATTATTGACGACATCAACCACGACGGCCAGGTGACCCTGGCCGACGTGGACAATTACCCCTTCGACTGGACCCATCCGGCGCCGGGTCAGCCGTCCCGGAAAGGCCCCGAGGACATTGACCGGAACAACAACGGCCAGTTCGACCTCGGCGATGCGATCAACTGCACCTACACGGACAGTTGGGATGACAACACGCCGTCGGGCTGCCAGGGTCCGCCCTTTGTGCTCCACGGCCAGGCGACCGACTGCTATGACGGGCTGCGCAATTTCAACCAGGTGCGCCCCGGCGTCTTCGACGGGGGATACATTTTCCTTTCCCCGACACCCAACTCCTCCAAAAGTCTTCCCGAGGGAACCTACATCGTTGAGGCGGTCGCGCCTCCCGGATATGAGTTCCAGAAAGAGGAGGACCGGAACGTGACCTTCGGCGACAAGTACAAACCGGCCGCGGCCAAGGCCGTGGCCAAGTCGGGCCTGCTGGAAATCTTCCCCCCGTGTGTGGGCGACTTACGGCAGGTGCCCGCCGAACTGAGCCAATTCCCCGGCCAACCCTGCGTCTTCGGCGGCCAGATACGGCCCCTGCCCGACAGGAAACAGGTCGTCGTGACCAACGGCCAGAACGCCCCCTGCGATTTCCATATGTTCACCGAGGTCCCCATCGCGGGGCACATCGTGGGCATCATCCTCGACGACCTGGCGAACGAATTCGACAAGAACTCGCCGCAGTTCGGCGAGAAGTATGCGCCCCCCTGGCTGCCGATCTCGCTCCGCGACTGGGAGGGCAATGAGGTCAACCGCGTCTACGCCGACGAATACGGCGCCTATAACGCGCTGGTGCCCTCCACCTACTCCATTGACCCGCCCTTCCCCTCGGGCGTGAGTCCCAAAATGATGACGGTGGTGCTGAACTCACCGGGACCGATACTGGACAGGAATCCGGCCTCTCCGACCTACAACCAGTACATCACAGACCCGCAGTTTAACCGCCAATACAGCCAGTTCTCCTACACTTTCCAGTACGACCCGGGCAAGACCACCTATCTGGACACGCCGGTTGTCCCCGTTGCCGCCTACACGGGCGCCAACCAAAGCACGTTGGACTGTGAATTCCCCGACAAGACCCCCGTCATCTGGTCGGTGGAGAACGGTCCCTATGTGCCTGTCCCTGGACGGGACATCGTGGTCGTTTCCGCGGGAAAAGTGGAAGTGCCCAATCCCGAATACGACGGCCCCGGCGGCAGCAAGCCCAAGACAATTCTGCGCGACTACAGCTTCGGCACCAAGCCGGGCAACATCAATGTGGACGGCACGCGGCTGAGAAACGTCATCTGGACGGCCGACTCGATCAAGGCCACCCTGCCCTTCTCGGTTAAATCGGGCCAACTCAACATCATCCGCGGCGACAACCTCCGGGCGGCCCCGGTCGGGATTCATCTGACCGTCGGTCCCATCGCGGGCGCGGTGCGGCAGGTGCAGCCGTCCACGGTTCCAGGCGCCACCCCGATTCAGGACGCCATTGATGCGGCCAATCCGGGCGACTTGGTGCTTGTGGCGCCCGGCCAGTACGACGAACTGGTCATTCTGTGGAAACCGGTCCAACTGCAGGGCTGGGGCGCGCCCTCGGTCACGATCAATGCCGTCAAGGCCCCTGCGGAAAAACTCCAGGCATGGCGCGCCAAGGTGGAAGGCCTGGTCATGCAGGGCGCGGTGGACCTGCTCCCCGGACAGGATCTGGACTTCGTCGGCACCAATGGCGAGCCCACCACCTTCTTCACCGAAGAGGGCCCGGGCATCATGGTGCTGGCGAGAAACATGCCCAAGTCCGGCGGCGGTTTCGCCCAGAACCCGAACGCCCGCATTGACGGCCTGACCGTCACCGGCGCCGATAATGGCGGCGGCATCATGGTCAACGGCTATGCCCATTACCTGGAAATAAGCAATGACCGGATCGTCGGCAACCAGGGATTCTACGGCGGAGGAATCCGCATCGGCCATCCCATCGAAATTTGGGAAGGGCCCAACGGGCTCGAATACTGGAACGGCCACAATGACCACATCAGGATCCACCACAACCATATTGAGGAGAACGGCGGCCTCGGCGGCGCTGGCGGCGGCATCTCGCTGTGCACCGGCACCGACTACTACCAGGTGACCGACAACGTCATCTGCGGCAACTTCAATGTGGGCAGCGGCGGCGGCATCGGCCACCTGGGCAAGAGCCTGGACGGCCTCATCGCCCGCAACCTGATCATCTTCAACCAGACTTTTGACCAGGGCACCAACCCCAGCGGCGGCGGCATCTACATCAGCGGCGGCCCCTCACCAGGCGGCACCGGTCCCACACCGGGTGCGGGTTCGGTCACCATCGACGGCAACACCATCCAGGGCAACCAGGCCGGTGCGGGCGACGGCGGAGGCATCAGCGCCCAGTTCATCAACGGACAGGACGTGGTGGACGCCCGCGGAAACCCCCGCAACTGGCACACCCTGAGCATCGTCAACAACGTCATTGCCAACAACATGACCGGTCTGGCGGGCGGCGGCATCGCGCTGCAGGACGCGGCCAAGACCATCATCATCAACAACACAATCACACGCAACGACAGCACGGCCACGGCCGGACTCGCCTTCCAGGCGGGCAATCCAAATGCTTCGGAGCAGCAGCCCGCGGGCATTGCCTCCCGTTCGCACAGCGCGGCGCTGACCCAGGCCATCGGCACTTCGCGGCCACTGTCAGTTTATGCGCTCTTCTCCAACCCGACCCTGGTAAACAACATCATCTGGAAGAACCGGTCTTTCTACTTCGAGTCAAATCCCGGCGCAAATCCGCCCTTCGGCCTGCTGCCGGCACCGAACCAGCCCTTCTTCTGGGATCTGGGTGTTTTGGGCACAGCCCAGCCGGCCAGGCTTAGCCCGGAATACTGCGACCTCACCAGCAGGGCAGGCTATGAATCGCTCCAGGGGAACGGCACCCGGGACCCCCTGTTCGTGGCCCAGTATTTCAACACCAGTCCCGGCCAGACCATCCAGGAAGTGGAATACACCACGGCGATAGACGTTCAGCCGGCCTTTGACGAGGGCGGCAACTACATCGACGTCCACTTCAGCCCCCTGACGCGGTACAACCCGACCTCGGGCTTCCTGCTGGGTGACTACCACCTCAAACCCGTGTCGCCGGTGCTCGGTCTGGGCGCGCGGGGCATCGTCACCACCGTGTCGCAGTTGGCCAAGGACATTGACGGTGACGCCCGCAGCAGCACCCGCGCCGTGGACATGGGCGCCGATCAGGTCAGCAGATCCGGAACCGGGTTTGGCAACCTGATTTCGGTGCTGGCAAACCTGTTCCAGGGCATACTCGATTTCTTCAACAACCTCATCAGCGCCGTGCTTTCGTTCTGGAACAACCTCTGGAGCCCGCCTGCGGCAGTGCCCACGCCGCCACGACAGGCGCCTGCGCCCACTGCGGCGGCCATCGCCACCACCATCAACAAGCCCGGGGTGACCCGCGTGCTCCCGATGGACCCCAACTTCGCGGACACCTTCACCTACACGCTCAAAACACCCCCGGTGAACGGCACAGTGGTGCTGACGCCCACCGGCGTGGTTATCTACACGCCCAACCCCGGCTTCCTGGGCACGGACAGCCTCGTGGTGACCGTCACGGACCAGACCAACCGTCACGGTGATGCCTCGGTGGCGGTTACGGTGGATGCCATGCCCCCCATGCCACCCACCACCGTCAAGCTGCAAAACCCGCCTGACACGGACGGCATTGACACCGACGGCGACGGTATCGTGGACAACGACAACGTCTACCTGCACCTCGGCGCCGGAGACGGCTTCGTCAAGATGGCCGACGGGCAGGTGGTCTACACCTTCGGATTCAGCGACCTCAACAATGTGGCCCCGGAAAACACCATGATGGAAGGCATGCTGGGAGCCGAATTCCCGGCACCCACCATCGCCGTGAAGGAAGGCCAGAAACTTTATCTCAACCTGACCAACGTCGGGATGAAGATGCGGCCCGATCTTTTCGACCCGCACACGGTGCATTTCCACGGGTTCCCCCAGGCAGCCCCGGTCTTCGACGGCAACCCGGAGGCGTCGGTCAGCGTGAACATGGGTGCCACCTTCACCTACTTCTATGACTTGGTGGAGCCGGGCACCTACATGTACCACTGCCACCGGGAGGCCACCGAGCACATGCAGATGGGCATGCTGGGCAACCTCTATGTCATGCCAAAACAAAACGGCCACCCCCACGAGTACCCGGTCGGGTCCGGAAAGACCTACACGAAGTTTGTCTACAACGACGGCGATGGGTCCACGGGCTATGATGTGGAATACCCCATCCAGATCGGCTCCTTTGACCCGGACTTCCACAAGGCCGAACTGGACATTCAGCCGCTGCCGATGGCGCTGATGCGGGACAAGTACCCCATGCTCAACGGGCGCGGCTACCCCGACACGGTGAATGGAGGCGTGCTGGCACCGCCGGACGAGAACGGCAACAAGCCTTCGCAGAAGGTGAGCACCAACATCTCGGCCGCGCGCGGACAACGCGTTCTGCTGCGCATTTCCGACCTGAACGTGACGCGCTTCTACACGCTGTCCTCACCGGGCATTCCCATGAAGGTGGTCGGCGTGAACGCGCGGCTGCTGCGCAGCAGCACGGGAACAAACATGTACTACGACACCAACTCCGTCACCCTGGGCGGCGGCGAAGCCGTGGATGTGATTTTGGAAACGGCCAGCGTGGCGCCGGGAACCTACGTGCTGTACACCACCAACCTGAACGGCCTCAGCAACAACGAAGAAGATTTCGGCGGCATGATGACCGAAATCGTGATCCACTAAGAGAGGAAACAAACCATGAATCCAAGACAACGCACTCTGGTGGCCGCCGCTGTGATGGCCGGGCTGTTCGCGTTCAGCGCGCAGGCCGCCATACAGGGCCTGGCCGGACCAAACTTCAACTTCACCGCAAAGTCGGGATACATCAGCACCCCCGAAGGAGGCAGGCTCTTCATCTGGGGCTATGCGAACGGCACGGGAACGGTGCAATACCCCGGTCCCACCATGATCGTGAACCAGGGAGACACGGTGACCGTGACCCTGAACAACCAGCTCGACACCCCCGTGTCCATGGTCTTTCCGGGACAGGCCGGCGTCACAGCGCAGGCCCTTTCCGGGAGCACCGCGGACGGGCTGCTGACGCGGGAGGCCGGGCCTGCAGGCACGGTCAAGTACAGCTTCACCGCCACCAATCCCGGCACCTACATGTACCACAGCGGAACACGGCCTGAAATCGAGGTCATGGTCGGCCTGGTCGGCGCGCTCATCGTGCGGCCGACCAGCGGCGGCGCGCCCATTGCCAACCAGGCCTACGGCCATGCGGCCACCCGCTTTGACCAGGAGTGCCTGTTCCTGCTCACCGAAATGGACCCCGCCATCAATGACATGGTGGAGCACGGAAGGATGAGCCAGGTCAACAGCGGCGACTTCTTCCCCGTGCTGTGGTTTCTCAACGGCCGCTGCGCCCCCGACACGATGGAACCGGACGGCGTGCCCTGGCTGCCGACCCAGCCCTACAACTGCATGCCCATGATGACGCCGGGCGAAAAGCTGCTCATGCGGGTTGTCGGCGGCGGCCGGGACGTTCACCCCTTCCACCACCACGGCAACAACGCGCTGATCATCGCACGCGACGGACGCATGCTCTCCAGCAGCGCAACCAGCGGTCCCGACCGCGGCGTGTCGGTGTACACCATCCAAACGGCGCCGGGCCAGACCGCCGACGCCATCTTCGAATGGACCGGCGAAAAGATCGGCTGGGACATTTACGGGCACCAGCCGGGCGACATGATGGAACCCAACGAGTACGCCCCCGACCACGGCAAACCGCTGCCCGTGACCATGCCGGAAAACCAGGACCTTGCCTTCGGCGAGAACTGGAGCGGAAGCCCCTACCTTGGCCAGATGGGCGTGCTGCCTCCGGGCCAGGGCAATCTGAACATCGGCGGGAGCTACTACTACATGTGGCACTCGCACACCGAAAAGGAAATGGTAAACAACGACATCTTCCCGGGCGGCATGATGACCATGCTGATGATCATGCCCCCTGCCGGACTGATGAAGACAGCGGCCAAGAACTGAACAATCCGCGCCGAAAGGCGAACATTGGAGGCGAATGAACATGAAACACATGATTAGATCGAACATGGTGCGGCACTTGGCGGTGCTTGCCGCGGTTGCCGCCCTGGCCACGGCGGCCCGGGCCGCAGAGACCGTGGTCAACCTGCGCGCCGCAACAACCACCGTGACCATGCCCGACGGAGCCGTCGTGACCATGTGGGGCTACGCCCTGGGGGCCGGTGCCGTGACCGTGCCCGGTCCGCCCATCACGGTGCCGCCGGGCAACACCCTGCGCATCAACCTGACCAACAACCTCGGCGAGGGCGTGTCCGTCATGATTCCGGGCGAACCCATGCCGCTCGACGGAACCAGCACATCACCGCAGGTGGTGCGCAATCCCGACGGCCGCATCAGGTCCTTCACACATGAAACCGCGCCGGGGCAGACCGGGGCCTATGTGTGGCCCTCGCTGAAAACCGGCTCCTATATTTACCAGAGCGCCACCCATCCGGCGGTGCAGGTGCAGATGGGCCTGTACGGGGCGCTCACGCACGATCAGGCGGCTGGCACGGCCTATTCCGGCGTGGCCTATGACAACGCCGTGACCCTGCTGTACAGCGAGATTGACCCCGTGCTGCACGCGGCCGTGCGCGACGGCGTGTACGGGACGGCCGCGTACCCGTCCACCCTCAACTACAAGCCCGAGTACTTCCTGATCAACGGTGCGCCCTACGCGGATCCGCCGCCCGCATTTCCGACGGCCGCCACCGGACAGCGCGTCCTGTTGCGGCTCATGAACGCTGGACTGCAAACCCATGCACCCACGCTGCTCGGCCTGTATGCGAGCCTGGTCGCCGAGGACGGCAATCTCTACCCCCATCCGCTCGACCAGTACTGCATCATGCTTCCCGCGGGCAAGACGATTGACGCCGTGGTGGTTCCCACCCAGGCAAAGAAGTACCCAGTGTATGATCACTCGCTGAGCCTTACCAACGCACTGGCCGGCGCAGGCGGCATGCTTTCCTATCTGAATGTGACCCACTAGTCCGGACACATTATTTTTAAGAGACGTGGTGTCCGGGCGGCAGACCGCCCGGACACGGGGATGTGGACGATGTGCGCCCGACTGGGCACGCGAGACAGGAGAAGAAAATGAAGACTATCCATTGCATGCGGCGGAAAACACCGGGCATCTTGCCCCCAAGGCAGCCCATGCCATGCACCCTGATGCTGGTCCTGCTGCCGGCGATGCTGCTTTTTGCATCGCAGACCCGGGCCGAGGCTGTGCCCCAGGCGGCCGTGCTGGCCTCCAATTCGGACAAGACCGCCGAGCCCCGACAGGCCTCTTCGCCAGAGCAGCCCGGCGTTTCCCCTGAAAAGGAAAGCGGCGCAAAACAGGCGGATCCGGTCGCCACCCCGGAGGCGGACCTTCAAGAAATATGGGGGATCAAGATCATGAGTGTGCGGCTCACGGCGGGCGGCTGCATGATCGATTTCAGGTATCGTGTGCTGGACCCCGAGAAAGCGGTGAAACTCTCCGATGCGCATCTCCACCCCTGCATTGTCGATGAGGGCACCGGCACGAAATTCATCGTGCCGTCCCCGCCGGCAACCGGTCCGCTGAGAAACACGCGCAAACCGGTGGCGGACAAGAATTACTTCGTCATATTCGCCAATCCGGCCAATTTCATCAAGAGCGGCGGCAAGGTCACCGTGGTCATCGGAGACTTGAAGCTGGAACACCTAAGCGTGGAATGAATTCATGGGGCCCATGGGATGTTGATTCCCGGTAAGGGTCAGAAAAGAGGATTATCATGAAAGCTGCAACGCCTGCACGGCATGCGATGCTCATTCTCACGCTGGCACTGGCGTCCGTGGCTGTGCCCGCGTGGACATTGCAAATCATTTCCAATGCACCGAACCATCCGTCACCCAACACGCTGCCGCCTGCATCGCCGACGGCCGCCACGACTGCCCAGAAAATGATCATGACCGTTCCAAATGTGGTGGGGAAGACACAGGCTGCGGCAGGCACCGCGATTGCTGGCGCCATGCTTGTGGTCGGCACCGTGACGCAGGAATACAGCGACAGCGTGCCGGCCGGCAGCGTAATTTTGCAGACACCTCCGGCGGGTGTGAATGTGGCCATGAACTCGGCCGTCAATCTTGTGGTGAGCCGGGGACCGCAACCCATAGCGGTGCCGGATCTCTCCGGCAAGACTTCCGCGGAGGCGCAGACCGCGCTGACCGCCGCCGGGCTCGTGGCTGCGGTCAGCGAGCTGGCCAGCGACACCGTGCCTTCAGGACAGGTAATCAGTCAAACCCCAGCGCCGGGCAACGGTGTGGCTCCTGGGGCAACGGTCACGCTGGTCGTCTCCACCGGTCCGGCCAATCCTGGCAACGGCGCATCCGGGTGCAAGGGTGGCAAGAGCGCCTTTGGTCTCGAAAGCCTCCGCAACACCTTGGCCGGCCTCTTTCTGCCCGGTCTGGCCTGATGGCAGGCGCTGCAACGACCCGTATTGGAAGCCTGTGAGGCGAACCCGTGCTGTTGCGTTGCCCGCGACCCCGACTGTTGAGTCCCGGCATGGAAATGGCAGCTTGCGAATATTGACCTCTGGACCATGTGTGCCTACAATTACGGGATATGTCCGCGATGGTCACCGGGTGGTCCGCGCGGAAGGATGCCTTAAACACCGCCGCCGATTTTCAAGGAGAAACTGGTCATGAATCCAAAACTGCTTGTTCCCGCCCTGTGCACCGCCTTTCTGCTAGGCCTGGCCTTTTCCGCCGCCGCCGATTTTGACACACCCGTCATCAAGGAATGGAAGGTAAAGGAAAAGAACGACAAGGGCAAGATGGAAGATGCGGACTACATGTCCATTGACGGCATCCTGGTGCACGAGGAGGACCCGGCACTGCAGCCCCAGCCGACCGTAATCACGCCGGGCACGGCGAGCACGGCCGAAAAGCCGGGCACGGCGCCCTCGGACGCCGTGGTGCTCTTCGACGGCAAGGACCTCTCCAACTGGACCGACACCGACGGCAAGGAGACCAAGTGGATCTTCAAGGACGGCGTCATGTCGCCCACGAAGAGTTCGGGAATGATCCGGTCCAAGCAGGAATTCGGCTCCTGCCAGTTGCACGTTGAGTGGGCCGAGCCGTCCAAAGTCGAGGGCGACGGGCAGGGCCGCGGCAACAGCGGCGTGTTCCTCATGGGCAAGTATGAGGTGCAGGTGCTTGATTCCTACGACAACAAGACCTATCCCGACGGCCAGTGCGGCGCGCTTTACGGACGCAAGAAACCGCTGGTCAACGCCTGCCGCAAGCCCGGCGAGTGGCAGACCTATGACATCGTGTTCCACCGGCCCGTCTTTGACAAGGACGGCAATGTGACCAAACGCGCCACCTTCACCGTGATACAGAACGGCGTGCTGGTGCAGGACCACACCGAACTGTCCGGTGGCTGCGGTTGGAAGGGCCATCACGCCATCAGCCACTACGAGGCCCACGGCGACAAGGGACCGCTTGAACTGCAGGACCACGGCAATCCCGTCATTTTCCGGAATGTCTGGGTGCGCGAACTCGCGGACTAAAGCATGCCTCCGGGGCCGACCCCGGCAAATCACGATAGATATTGAACGCAGGCCCACCGCGGCTGGCCTTTCCCTCGGGAATGGCGGCGCTGGTGGGCCTGCGGTGTCTTTATCCCCCCTGACGTCGTGCCGGATTGCTTGCAGGCAAAAGGGGGCGTAAAATGGCGTTGTTGGGAAAGGGGTTGATGCGGAGCGCGGGGCCGCGAAGCGGCCGGGTCGGCACTGGAGCGAGGGTAGCCATGAAAACACGAGGTCAGATGGAGGCGGAAATCGGCGAGGCCCTCATCCGCTTTGAAAAAGAGTATCTGGGACGCGGGCCGGTCGAAACCAAAACCTGCCTTATCGACGACATGGCCGTGGTGCGCCTCAAAGGCGTCATGACCCAGGCGGAGCATCAGCTCGCAAGGTCCGCTGAAAGTTCCAAAGGCCGGGAACTCATCAAACTCATGCGGATCGAACTCGTGGAGCGGGGCCGTTCGCTGCTCGAGACCTCCCTGGAGGCGGTTACCGGCAAGAAAGTGGTCAGTCTCCACACCGATATCAGCACTGTCACCGGGGAACGGGTTTTCGTATTCATCTTCGACGCCGCCCCCGAATTCACCCTTCCCCACGGACCGCGCAATGTCTGAACCGCCCGGGTGCTGTTTTTTTTCCTCACGCTAGACAACCGCTTGCGGTCTTCCATGGACTGCGGTGGCATGGCGCAGCGACGACACCGCTTTGGTTTGCCTCACCCGCAATATCAGCCAAAGCGGCGTCGCTGCCGCCGCAGTCCAAAAAGCGCTGATGGAAGGCCTGCCCTTCTGTCGCCCCTTTGTAAGTTTATCGCGCCATAATCAGACGCATAAGCTACTGCCGTAGTCGCCCTTCTTCGGGGGCAGGGCAGGCTTGAAAACCGGCTGCGCTTCAGACCAACCGGTGCGCGGCGCTCAGCTTTTGCAGCAGCACACCCAGCGACGAATAAAGGTCCTCGTTCTGCACGATGACTCCCGCGGGGACGTTGATCTTGGTCGGGGCGAAATTCCATATGGCGCGGATGCCGCCGCTGACCATGAAGTCGGCCACCTCCTGCGCGACCGGTGCGGGCACGGTGATGATGCCCACCTCCACGCGCATGCGCTTGGCCAGCCCGGCAAGCTTGTTGATTGGAAGCACCTCGCGCCCGTGCACCTTTGTGCCCACGCGGTCGGGGTCCCGGTCAAATGCGGCCACGATGTCGAGACCGTAATGGCTGAAGCGGTTGTAGCCGAGCAGGGCCGAACCCAGATGGCCCGAGCCAGCGAGAAAGGCCTTGCGCACCCGGCTCCACCCGAGGAAAGTTTCGATGGAGAGGATGAGCGCGGCCAGGTCATACCCCACCTTGGGCCGGCCCTTGATGCCGGTCACGGCCAGGTCCTTTCGGATCTGGGTCGCATCGTAGTCCAGTTCTTCCGCTATCTGGCTGCACGAGATGGTCTTGATGCCTGTTGAAAGGCGCTTTTGCAGCAGATGGTGGTAGATCGGCAAACGCCGCAGCGTCGCCTCCGAAGTCGGTCTTAGCGGTTTCGGCTCATCCATGCGTTTCGTTGCCACCCTTACAGTAGAGAATTATTTCTCGATTCTACCGCAATTCTTCGGTCATGTCAACAAAATGGAAATTCGGGCAAAGGCAAGGGGGGGCGGCCGACAGGGGCTTTCCCGCTCCAGGGAAGACATGGGACAGCCAAATTGGCCACCGGGCGGCATTTCTTGCGCAATTTGGGCCGGAAACGCTATAATTTGGCCCATTCACATACACCAACACCCGGCGCAACGCGCCCCTCACGGAAGGAAGCATCCCATGGCAGTACGCAAAACCGGCGCCAAGATTATCGATGGCAAGAAAGTTTCCGCCGAGATTCTGGCCGAATTGAAGGTCACCGCGGAGGCCCTGCGCAAAACGGGCGTGCAGCCCGGTCTGGCGGTGGTGCTGGTCGGCGAAAATCCGGCGAGCCAGGTGTATGTGGGCGCCAAGCGCAGGACCTGCGCCGAGCTGGGCATCCAGTCCTTCAGCCATGACCTGCCCGCCGACACGACGGAAAAGAAACTGCTGAACCTTATCGCCAAGCTCAACGCCGACGCGCACGTGCATGGCATTCTCGTGCAGATGCCCCTGCCCAAGCACATCAACGAGCAGCGCGTGCTCAACGCGATTGACCCGGACAAGGACGTGGACGGGTTCCACCCGATGAACGTGGGCCGCCTGCTCAACGGCGAGGACTGCCTCAAGCCCTGCACGCCCGCGGGTTGCCAGGAACTGCTGCTGCGCTCGGGAAACGACCCCAAGGGCAAGCACGTGGTTATCGTGGGCCGGTCCAACATCGTGGGCAAGCCCGTGGCGGCCATGCTGATGCAGAAGGCGCGCGGTGCCGACGCGACGGTGACGGTGTGCCATTCACGCACGAAGAACCTGGCGGCCATCACGAAGACCGCTGACATTCTCATTGCGGCCATCGGCGTGCCGGAGTTTGTGAAGGCGCGCATGGTACGGCCCGGCGCCGTGGTGATCGACGTGGGCGTGAACCGCATCGAGGACGCCTCCAAAAAGAGCGGCTACCGGCTCGTGGGAGACGTGGAATTCAAGGGCGTGGCAAAGAAGGCCAAGGCGATCACGCCCGTGCCCGGCGGCGTCGGCCCCATGACCATCGCCATGCTCATGAAGAACACGATCCAGGCGGCTTCAGTAAAGAAGTAGTCTCAAAGAAGAACACGGCCCCCGTTTCAGGCTTGTGGAAACCACCCTGTGACCGTTATTCCCGCGAACGCCGGATTCCAGAGGCGTGTGCACGCCTCTTCGTGACAAGCCTGAATCCCGATTGCAGGGGTGTGACGGAGTCGCGGTAGCCGTTTTTTGACCACTTTCTGGAAGAAATCTTCCGCAAAGCCCGTTTAACCTTTCCTGACGCTGTGGTCGGGAACTTAACGGGCCATCTGGAATGTTGCTTTACCGGCAGTTTCGGCCCAATGGTTGTTCACTTCGGCAGATATTGCCTACCTCTGGAGGTGTGCATTTGTCGGCATGTCCTATAGATGACAGTCCCGATTCAGATTAGATGTTTTTTGCAAGCGACGGAGAAAATTGGTCTTTCGGGGAGGAGTTGCTGTATTATTTCCCCCCCGGCCCTTGGCGCTCCGGCGCAAGGGCCACCAACCCCATGTAGTACATGGAACTAAGGAAAGTTCGTATGAGCAAGCTCACCACGGATCATGTGTTTACCTCGGAATCAGTATCGGAAGGGCATCCGGACAAGGTTTGCGACCAGATATCCGATGCAATTCTGGATGCGTGCCTTGCGCTGGACAAGAACAGTCATGTCGGCTGCGAGACGCTGGTGGCCACGGATTTCGTGGTGAACGCGGGCGAGATCAGTTGCAAGAAATGGAACAAGGTCAATCCAGAGGCGATTGCCCGCAAGGTCGTGCATGAGATTGGATACACGCGCGACGACATCGGCTTCTGCGACCAGACCTTTGTATATGTCAACCGGCTGCACGGGCAGTCGCCTGACATTGCGCAGGGCGTGAACGAGGGCGAAGGCCTTTATGCCGAGCAGGGTGCCGGCGACCAGGGCATGATGTTCGGTTACGCGTCTGATGAGACCCCCGAACTGATGCCTGCGCCGGTCCAGTACAGCCACCAGTTGCTCCTCGAACTGGCGAAGCTTCGCAAGGCCGGCACGATCGGCTATCTGCGCCCCGACTCCAAGTCGCAGATTTCGGTGCGCTACGTCGACGGCAAGCCGGCGGAGATCACCACAGTCGTCATTTCCCACCAGACGGACGATGTGTCGCTCAGACGCATCCGCAAAGACCTCATTGAAGTGGCAAAAGCCGTGCTCAGTCCGACGAATCTGCTGACGAAAAAGACAGTCTATTACATCAATCCGACCGGCCGCTTTGTGGTCGGCGGCCCCCATGGCGACTCGGGCCTCACGGGCCGCAAGATCATCGTGGACACCTACGGCGGTGTGGGCGCGCACGGCGGCGGCGCCTTCTCGGGCAAAGACCCGACAAAGGTGGACCGGTCGGCGGCCTACTACGCCCGCTATGCGGCCAAGAATATCGTGGCCGCCGGTCTGGCGAAGAAGTGCGAGATCCAGGTGGCCTACGCCATCGGCGTCGCCAAGCCGATGAGCATCAACGTGTCCACCTACGGCACCGGCACCGTGCCCGATGCAAAGCTTCAAAGTGTGCTTGAGGCGGGCGAAATTTTCGACTTCCGTCCCGCCGGGATCATCCGCGACCTGAAACTGACCGCGCCCAAGGGCTGGTCGTTCCAGCAGACGGCGGCCTATGGCCACTTCGGCCGCGAAATCTTCCCGTGGGAAAAGACCAACAAGGTCGGCGCGCTCAAGAGCGCTGTCAAAGCCTGACAAAGAATCCAGAAGTCAGAATCCAGAAGTCAGAATAAGACAGTTGAGGCTGACTTTAGTGTGGGGCAGACATTCTTGTCTGCCCTGGACAAGGCAGTAAGCGGCAGACGGGAATGTCTGCCCCACACTGCGTCCGGCAAGTGCTGTTCCGCACGAGTCAGACGGCGGCCGACTTTGCAAAAAAGGGATCAAGTTGTCAGGCAGCATCAATATGAGCGCTTCCGCCCCAAAAGTCATCGGCGTCGGATCGCCGATTGTGGACCGGCTTGCCCAGGTGCCCGAGGCCTTTGTCGCCTCGATAGACGGCGCCAAGGGCGGCATGGAACTGGTAGACCACGCCACACTGGCCGGTCTGATCGGCCGCGTTGATGCGCCCATCCTGCGCGCCCCCGGCGGGTCCGCGGCAAACACCACTTACGCACTGGCGAAGATGGGATTGCCCGCGTCTTTCCTGGGCCAGATAGGCGAGGACGAGGACGGTCGCTATTACTTGGAGGCCTTCACGGCAGCCGGTGGCGACGGTGCCCGTTTTCGACGCACGACAGACCGCAACACGGCCTGCTGTCTGAGCCTGGTCACGCCTGATTCGGAGCGCACCATGCGCACCGACCTTGGCGCGGCCCTGCTGCTCGACCCGGAAACTATCAGCCCCGACGATTTTGCAGGTTGCGCCCACGCCCATGTCGAGGGCTACCTGCTCTTTAACCGTCCCCTGACGGAGGCGGTGCTGGAGGCGGCGCGCCGCGCCGGCTGCACCATCAGCCTGGACCTGGGCTCCTTCGAGGTCGTGCGCGCCGCGGCCGAGGTGCTCCCGGCCCTGCTGGATGAATATGTTGACGCCGTGTTCGCCAATGAGGACGAGGCGCGCGAGTATATCGGCGAGGACAACCCCGAGCGGGCACTTGCCGTGCTGGGCGAACGCTGCGGGACCGTGGCGGTGAAACTGGGCGCGCGCGGCGCGCTGCTGCGCCGCGCCGACGAGACCGCGCGGGTGGACGCCGTCCGTGCCGACCAGGTCATCGACACGACCGGCGCGGGCGACTGCTGGGCCGCCGGATTCCTCTATGGCTGGCTTCACGGCTGGCCGCTGGACGCCTGCGGGCGGCTGGGTTCCGTGCTGGGCGCGGAGACGGTGCGCCATCTTGGCGCGCTGCCGCCCGAGCCGTCATGGGACAGCATTCGCGCCGAACTGAAGCGGCAGTAACAGCAACGGCCTATCGCGCAATGGGGGCTGCGCGGGCGGCTCCCGACAACAATACGCAAAGGACTTCGGGTACGCAAAGGACGGAGAGGACAGCTTGGGCGCACTGCTTTTAGGTGCGCCCAAACAGGGTTCTTTCGGTCTCCCCCGTTCCCCGGAGTCCTTTTCCCCGGAGGTGAAGCCTGCATAAAAGGCCTCTTTCCGGTTATAATGGTCAGACGCACCCGTGCGGCATTTCAACCCACAAGGAACAAGATCCATGGCCGAGGCAATCGTAATCCCGAACACCGAACCCGACCTCGCATACAAAGTGGCCGACCTGTCCCTGGCCGACTGGGGCCGCAAAGAACTCGACATGGCCGAAAAGGAAATGCCGGGACTGATGGCCGTGCGCGAGCAGTATGCCGCAGCGCAGCCGCTCAAGGGCGCGCGCATCATGGGTTCGCTGCACATGACCATCCAGACGGCGGTGCTTATCGAGACGCTCACGGCGCTCGGCGCCGATGTGCGCTGGGCAAGCTGCAATATCTTCTCCACACAGGACCACGCCGCCGCGGCCATTGCCGTCGCGGGCGTGCCCGTGTTTGCCTGGAAGGGCGAGACGCTGGAGGAGTACTGGTGGTGCACCTACCAGGCCATCTGCTTCCCCGGCGGCGAAACGCTCAACATGATCGTCGATGACGGTGGCGACGCCACCCTGCTCATCCACCGCGGCTGCGAGTTTGAGGATGCCTTCACCAAGAGCGGCGCGCTGCCGGCCGTTTGCCGCGACAACAAGGAAATTGAGATCATCGACACGCTGCTGCACCGCGTGCACGGCGAGGACCCGAACGTCTGGCACCGCATCGCGGCCAACTGGGTCGGCGTCTCCGAGGAGACGACCACGGGCGTGCACCGGCTCTACCAGATGATGAAGCAGGGCGCGCTGCTGACCCGCGCGATGAACGTGAACGACTCGGTCACCAAGTCGAAATTCGACAACCTGTACGGTTGCCGCGAATCGCTGGCCGACGGCATCAAGCGCGCCACCGACGTGATGGTGGCTGGCAAGGTCACCGTCGTCGCCGGTTACGGCGACGTGGGCAAGGGCTGCGCCGACGCCATGCGCGGCCTCGGTTCGCGCATCATCGTCACCGAGATCGACCCCATCTGCGCGTTGCAGGCCTGCATGGAAGGCTACCAGGTCATGAAGATGGCCGATGCCGCGAAAATCGGAGACATCTTCGTCACCTGCACCGGCTGTTGCGACGTCATCACGGGCGACCACCTGCGCGCCATGAAGGACCAGGCCATCGTTTGCAACATCGGCCACTTTGACTCTGAGATTGATGTTGCCTCGCTGGAGAACGACCCGGCCATCCGCGAAATCAACATCAAGCCGCAGGTCGACAAGTTTGTCTTCCCCGACGGCAAGGAAATCATCCTGCTGGCGCGCGGCCGACTGGTGAACTTGGGCTGCGCCACGGGCCATCCCTCATTCGTGATGTCCAATTCCTTCACCAACCAGACGCTGGCCCAGATCGCGCTGTGGACAGAGCCGGAGAAGTACGAGAAGGGCCAGGTGTACACCCTGCCCAAGAAGCTCGACGAGGAGGTTGCCCGCCTGCACCTGGGCAAACTCGGCGCCGACCTGGAGGCGCTGACCTCCAAGCAGGCCGAATACCTCGGTCTTGCCGTGGAAGGCCCCTTCAAGCCCGAGCACTACCGCTACTAAGCGCAAACGGAAACAAAAGCGCCCCGGCAGGCTTAAAGGCCTGCCGGGGCGCTTTTCTATTCTGGCCCGCCTATGTCAGAGTGGCCCGTTGTCAGGGTGAGACGAGTTTGATGTAATCGTTGTACACGGGCGAGTAATTTCCCGCGCCGTCCGTGAACTGCACGCGCACGGTGTGGTAGCCCAGCCCGACGGGTGTGGTGTAGGGGCGGGTATGCACGAGCGTTTCCCAGGCCGTCCAGGTGGACCCGTTGTCGCTGAAGCGCATGCGCGTCACGCCGGTGCCCGCGTCGTTCCAGTCAAGGCCAAGGGAGACATAGGGGGTGGAGGTGGTCGCCGCACCGCCATTGATGATGATGCTGCCCGTGGGGGCCGTCGTGTCGAGCCGGATGTAGTCGCTGTACACGGCGGAGCGGTTGTTGGCCCCATCGAGGAACTGGACCCGAACCGTCTTGTAGCCGTCTCCGGCGGGCAGGGTGTAGGCCCGTGTAGCCAGCAGGGGTTCCCACGCGGTCCAGGTCGAGCCGTCATTGCTGAAGCGCATCCGCACCACCCCTGAACCGGTGCCGTCGAGCCAGGTGAGGGACAGGGTTGCATTGACACTGTTGGTGGCCGATTTGTTGCTGTTGATCACAATCGAACCCGTGGGCGGTGTGGTGTCCAGCAGAATGGCGTCGCTGAATGGGTCGGAAATGAAACCCGCGGCATCGCGGTACCTCACACGCACCGTCTTGGTGTCGTCCGTGCCGGGTAACAGGTAGCTGCGGGTGGCGGCCACCGGTTCCCACGCGGTCCACACCAGGCCGTCATCACTGAATTGCATCTGGGTGACACCGCTGCCGCTTCCGTCTGTCCAGGTCTGAGAAAGGGTCACCATCGCATTGTTGGTGTTGACTGCGTCGTTGTTAATCTTGATGGTGCCCGTGGCCGTCTGGGAAACCTTCGCCACGAAAGCATCCACCGTTCCGCCGCCATAGGTTGTGTCCCAGCCCCCGGCGGTCCAGCCGGAAGAACTCGTGCGGCCCCCAATGTACACAGCGCCGTTGGCGCCCCCCGCGATGGCATAACCGGTGTCGTAGGCGGTTCCACCCAAATAGGAGGACCAGAGGTGGGCCCCGGCCGCACTCATTTTAACCACGAAGGCATCGGCGTCTCCGTAGAGGCTCGTGGCCCAACCGCCACTGACCCATGCGTTGGACAGCGTGTATCCCGCCACGCAGACACCGCCGCCGCTGTCCAAAGCGATGGCATAACCCACGTCGGTGTCGGACCCGCCCACATAGGTGGACCAAACATGGGCGCCTGCCGTGCTCAGTTTTACCACATAGCCGTCCCAGCCGCCGTTCATGGCCGGGTCATAACCGCCGCTGACCCAGCCGGAGGAAGTGGTGTATCCCGTAACATAGGCGTTGCCGCTGCCATCCACGGCAATGCCGTAGGCCTGGTCGGAGCCCGCTCCGCCCAGATAGGTGGACCATAAATGGTCGCCGGCCTTGCTGAACTTAATCACACAGCCGTCGACCGCGCCATTCGCACTGGTGTCCCATCCGCCACTGGCCCAGCCGTCCGAGTAGGTGCTCCCCGCCACCCAGACGCTGCTGCCCTTGCTGTCCGCCGCAATCGCGTAGCCGTATTCGGCGTTTGCGCCGCCAAAATAGGTGGACCAGTCCATGGCGCCCGCCGCAGTCAGCCGGACCACGAAGCCGTCCAGACTTCCGGCAAGGGTTTCGTTCCAGCCGCCCTTTACCCAGCCCGCGGAGTCGGTGGTGCCGGTCACGTAGGCATTTCCCGCATCATCCACCGCAACGGCGAAAGCCTTGTCCGTGCCGCTGCCGCCGAGGAAGGTCGACCAGAGCTGTGTCCCGGCCCCGTTGAGTTTCACCACGAATCCGTCCACGCCCCCGTTCTGACTGGTATCCCAACCGCCGCTCACCCAGCCGGTGGAGTCTGTGAAGCCTGTTACATAGACGTTGCCGCTGCCATCGACGGCGATTCCCTGGCCTTCGTCGTCCCCTTTGTCTCCCAGGTAGGTGGACCACACGAGGGACCCTTGGCATCCAGTTTCGTCACGTACGCGTCGTACATGCCCCCGTTGAAATTGGAGTCCTTCATCCAACCCGAAGAGGCCGTGACGCCAGTCACGTACACGTTTCCTGACGAATCCACGGCAATGGCCCTGGCCTCATCATTGCCCGAACCTCCGAGGTAGGAGGACCAATCGACGGCCGGATCAATTACCAGGGGAAGGGCGCTGTCATAGTCACCGGTCACTTCAAAACCGTAGCAATGATCGTCGAACAGGCGAAAGGCGCCGGACACGGTCTTCCTGACTCCACCGACCTCCTGGTAAATACAGGGGGCGGCATCGGTGAGCGCGCCCCAGCCGTCCTTCACGCGCACGTCCAGCGCGCCGTCGGCGCGCAGCGCCAAGTTCGCTATGTTTTCGTAGCGCAGACGTATGGATTTCCAGTCCGCGCCGGGCGCGACATGAAAGTTGTATTTCACCCCCGAGTGGCGTCCCGTCAATTCAAGGCTGACGCCGGGATAAACGTTTTCATACCACACGGTCTTGAACGAGGGCACCTTTTCGTGCCGATTCTCCGGCGCGGCCCCGGTGTAGTTGAAGGTGCTTTCAGCACGCTGCCGACCCACGGGCGCCGTCGCGGACGCGCCGTCCAGGACCAACCCGAAAGCGTGCATTTCGGAAGGCGCCGCGTTGTCTTTCTGTCCATGCAGCGGGTCGGACAATTGCGCAGCAGAAGGGGGAACACCCATCTTTCGGAAGAGCTGGAATTTCGGCCCCCTATCGGTCAGGCCGACATAGGCGCCGGTTCCTTCCAGTGTAAAAAGAATTTCCGGGTCAGACCACTGGCCGTCATTTTCAATGAAGACGGAAGCGCCCTGAGAGAACTGTGCGACCACGGCCTTGGCCTGTGCCGGGACGTTCGTCATATTGTCCAACGCCTGTGAAGGCAGTACACCCAAGATAGCGACGGCAGGCGCCAACGCCACACGCCAACAACCCAGAATACGCATGCCTAATCCTCCAAAGAGTGGCGGTTACCAGCCATGGCTGGATGTCCAGAGCCCTCGCTGTCATCTTTCAGATGACAATATAAATCAATGGGAAATTCCTCTTTCGTATTATACAGCGTTGTAAAAGTAATTTCGTGGGGGCTTTTCACGGCTTGCCCGCATTGAAATCCGTAATTGCAGGAAAACAGGAAATCATTGGAGTGGAATGTTCTCGGGAACAGCGAGTCTGTGCCAGCAAAGGAGTGGTGGTTATCTCCAGTAATGGCAATGCCTTAGCCTTCTTTTGTCCCGTCCCCTTGCGGGTGTATAATGGCGCTGGTCGTGAATATTAGTTTTCAGCCTTCATAGTTTCTGAGGAAGTTTATGTGAGTCAGGCCTATCTATGGATTGATGAACCGGAGTCGTGGGCGCACTGTCTCAAAGCATTGCGTGCGGCGGACCGGTTTGCCGTGGACTTGGAAGCCAACAGTCTGCATGCCTACCGGGAGCAAATCTGCCTGATCCAGGTCTCCACCGAGGGTCAGAATTTCATTATTGACCCTTTGGCCGGGCTTGATTTGTCCGGCTTCGGCGTGCTGCTGGCGGATCCGGACGTGGAGAAGGTATTTCACGCCGCCGACTATGATTTGAGCCTGCTGAAGGGCCTCTATGGTTGGGAGGTGCGCCGACTCTTCGACACCATGTGGGGCGGACGCGTGCTGGGTTGCGCCAAAATGGGCCTTGCTGGTTTCATTGAGGATGTCTTTGGCGTCGAACTGAGCAAGAAACATCAAAAAGCAGACTGGGCCCGGCGCCCGCTTTCGGCCGACATGCTCGAATATGCCAAGAATGACACGCATTACCTGCTCCGGTTGCGTGACGACCTTGAACGCCGTCTCCATGAGGCGGGCCTTTATGAAGAGGCCATGGAGATTTTCACGAGCATCGTGCATGTGGACCCGTCCGAACGAATTTTTGACCCCGAGGCGTTCTGGCACATACGGGGTATCCGCGAACTGCCGCCCCGCGGCCAGGCCATCCTGCGCTCTCTCTTCCTCTTCCGCGAGGAGGAGGCGCGTCGGCGCGACACGCCGCCTTTCAAAGTGATTAATGACGGGATGCTGCTGCGCATTGCCCACCATGCGGCCGTGGAAAAGGGTCCCGTGGAAAATGTGCCCGGCATCTCCGACAAGCTTATTGGACGCCTGGGCGCCCGTCTGCAGCAGGCGGTGAACCAGGGACGGCGCGACCCGTTGCCCAAGCAGCCGCGCAGGCCGGCCCCGCGCCCCTCCAGCCCCGGATTTAGCCAGCGCTATGAGGCGCTGCTGGAAATGCGGAAGCGTCTTGCCCGGGAGCGCGGCGTCGAATCAGACGTGATTCTGGCGCGCCGCACGGCGGTGGAAATTGCAGAAAAACACCCGCGCGGCGAGCAGGATCTGGAGAATATCCTTTCCCTCGGACCCTATCGAAGGAACCTGTATGCCAAGGACATCCTTCAGGCGCTGGAGGAGCAGCAATAGCAAGCAGGGGACCGCAGGGGTTGCATCCGCGCGGCCGCGCGGCACGGTGGACGTCATGCCGACGCCAGTAACAGAACCCATCCTTGCCGAAAGTCCCAATTCGGGTGCCATTCCGCCCCGGATCACCGTGGTGCTACGCATAGAGGTTTTCCTGCTTATCCTGCGCTACCTGCTGTACGCCTTCGTCGTGCTGATACACCTTTCCGGTGCGGGCGTGTTCGAGGGCTCCATGCTTGCCGTCGCCGCGGGCGCGGCCCTGCTGCACAACGCTTTTTCCCACTGGGTGCTCTACACTCAGCGCTATTGGCTGTACCTTTCGCCGCTCAATTTCCTGCTGTATCTAAGCCGGGCGGTCCTGCTTGTCGCGTTCACCGGCGGAGACACGAGCCCGCTGGCACCTGTGTTCATCCTCTTCCTGATGGGGTGCAATGTGTACGCCCCCGGTGGCCGCTGGAACTCGTGGTTGGCCGTGGCGGTGTGCGCCGCCTATTCCTTCACCATCATGGGTGACTGGGCGATTAACGGCGTGGACGACAGGGCCGGAAATGTCTACGCCAATCTGGCGCTGCTGGGATTCAGCGGATGGATTATGCACCAGCTTGGAAAACTCCTGCGGCAGACCGAGGCAGACGCCGCCCGCCGCGCCCGAGAACTGCTTTCCTCGGAGGCGACGCTCCGCACCATTCTGGACAACACCGCCGAGCCCATTGTCGTTTACGGCGAGAATGAGTTTGTGGCCGAGGCCAACCGTCAGGCCTGCGCATTTTTCGGTCTACCGCACGACGGCCTGGTCGGGCGCCGCTTCCGCGAGTTCCTCTTCGACGATGGGCTGCTGTCCGACAGGATGGACGCCACCCGACGCATCGGCGAATTCCACGACGAAATGCTGCTGGTGCGGCCCGACGGCAACGAGCGCAGCGTGGACATGCACATCCACTCCTTCATCCGGGACCGGCGCCGCTTCTTTGTGGCCATGTTTCGCGACATTACGGAACAGAAGGATGTGCAGGACGCCCAGCGGCAGGCCAAGGCGCAGTTGGAGACGGCCAACCGGGAACTTCAGCGGGTCAATGAACTGCGCGACGATTTCTATTCGACGGTCGCCCGCAGGCTCCGGTCGCCCCTGTCGGCCATCCTGGGGTTCATTGACATGCTGCTGGACGAGGAAATGGGGGAACTGGGCAGTGAGCAGCGCGGCGCTCTGCAAAGTTGCCGCCGCAGTGCCCGCCGGGTGCTGGACATGGTGGACGAGGCATTTGAAACGGCGCCCCCCGCCGAAACGCGGGAATCTCTCGTTGCATCGGTTGCAGCAGAGTCAGGTTTGAGCGACAAGGGCGACTCCGCGTAAATCGCGGCATCATCGGGAGTTCCAGCGCCTGTCCGTTTCCTCGTGTTTTCCCCTGAGATCTGGTATGTTTTACAAAAGACTGATCGATGGAGAATTCGTATGAGTACGGTTACGGTGTCACCTAAATTCCAAGTGGTCATCCCGAAAGATGTTCGGCAATCGGCAGGAATCCAGCCCGGCCAAAAACTCGCGGTGTTTTGCATTGGCGGCATTGTTGAACTGGTGCCGGTTGTGGATATCAAGTCCCTGCGGGGTAGCATGCCGGGTCTTAACACCGACGTGGAAAGGGAGGAGGAGGAGCGTATATGAAGGTTGTGGACTCCTGCGGATGGCTGGAATGCCTGGCGGGTGGTCCGAACGCAGCGTTTTTTGCGCCGGTTTTGGAAGCCAATGACGGCACACTGGTGGTTCCGGCACTTTGCCTATATGAAGTTATGAGGAACATGCTGAACTGGACTGACCAGCGCCAGGCACTATCGGCGGTTGCCGTCATGAAGGAGGCAACGGTGGTTCCTGTGAACACAGAACTTGCTTTGGGTGCGGCGATATTAAGCAGTGAGTTGAAACTTCCCATAGCCGACAGCATCATTCTCGCCACGGCGCGCAGTTGCGGCGTGGTGCTTTGGACGCAGGACGCGCATTTTGAACTTGTTGACGGTGTGCACTATATCGCAAAGGGCACCGTCTGATTTTCCGGTTTTACGTCGGTTGCATACTATGCGCCGGACATGCGATAATTTCTGAACCCTTCACGCGGTCGTTTTGACCGCGCCAGCGGCCAAATTCACTCCCAACTGAGAAGGAGACGCGTATCATGTCCCGTCTGGAAGGCAAGGTCCTCGTCGCGCAGGGCGGCGGCCCCACGGCAGTCATTAATCAGAGCGTTTACGGAGTTGTTCTCGAGGCGCGCAAGCATTCGCAGGTCACCCACATTTACGGTGCGGTGCATGGCGTGAACGGCATCAAGAACGAGAACTTTCTCGATCTGAGCGAGGTGACCACGCAGAATTTCGAAGCCGTGGCGGCCACGCCGTCGGCCGGGCTGCTGTCCACCCGCGACAAGCCCGATGTGGAATACTGCAAGTCCATTTTCGAGTCCTGCCGGGCCCACAACATCCGCTATTTCTTCTATTGCGGCGGCAATGACAGCGCCGACACCTGCCGCATCGTCAACGAGCAGGCCAACGAGGCCGGTTACGAGCTGCGCGTGGTGCATGTGCCGAAGACCATCGACAACGATCTTAAAGTCACCGACCACTGCCCCGGTTACGGTTCGGCCGCCAAATTTGTGGCACAGGCCTTCGCCGGTGCCAACCTAGATAACCGGGCCATCCCCGGCGTGTACATCGCCGTGGTCATGGGCCGAAGCGCGGGCTTCCTGACGGCCGCCAGCGTGCTGGGCCGCACCTATCCCGACGACGGTCCCCACCTCGTCTACCTGCCCGAACGCGCCTTTGTGAAGGAAAAATTCCTGGCTGACGTCAAGGGCGTGTATGACAAGTACGGCCGCTGCGTTGTGGCCGTGTCCGAGGGCATCGTTGACGAAAACGGCACGCCGATGATCGCGGCCTTCACGGGCGGCGAAAAGGACGCGCACGGCAACGTACAGCTTTCCGGCACGGGCGCACTGGGCGACCTGCTCGCCGGCGAAGTCAAGGCCATGGGTATCAAGCGCGTTCGTTCCGACACATTCGGCTACCTGCAGCGCTCCTTCCTCGGCTGCGTGTCCGAAGTGGACCAGGCCGAAGCCCGCGCCGTCGGTGAAAAGGCCGCCATGTTCGCCATCCGCCACAACAGCGACGGCTCCGTCGCCATCAAGCGCGAGGGCAACTACGCCGTGTCCTATTTCCTGACCCCGCTCAGCACGGTCGCGCGCCACGCCACCGAGATGCCCGCCAGCTTCATCAATGCCGAAGCCAACAACGTGACCGAAGACTTCGTCAATTACGCCAAGCCGCTTATCGGCCGGCTGCCCGTGCTGGAGCACCTGCACGCACCCAAGGTGCCGAAAATCCTCAACAAGGACTGAGCCACTCTCCACAGTCATTCTAGCCCCGTCGATCCTCCGGTCGGCGGGGGATTCTTTTTTGACTGCGGTGGCCCTGCCGGCGTGGGAAGATTTTCTTCGCTTACTGGGAGCGCCGGCATCCCTGCCGGCTTCGGGGCGCTCCCAGTGGGGAGTTTCTTTGCGCTGAAGCGGTGTTCCTGCTACCGTGTCGGCACAGGAGATCATCGGCATCATGGACAAACTTCGCATTGGATTTATCGGATTGGGCGGAATTTGCCGGCAGCGGCATGTGCCCGGACTGCAACGTCTTGGCAACATTGAGTTTGTCGCCGTGGCAAACCGCTCTCGGGTTTCGGCTGAGGCGGCGGCGGCGGAATACGGCATTGCCCAAGTGCATGAGCGCTGGGAGGAACTTGTGGCGCGACCGGATATAGATGCGGTCTTTATCGGTGCCTGGCCCTATCTGCACCGGCCGGCATCGATTGCCGCGCTGCAGGCGGGCAAGCATGTGTTCTGCCAGGCGCGGATGGCGATGAATCTGGAGGAGGCGCTGGCGATGCGCGCCGAGGCGCGCGCGGCCGGGCGGGTCGCGATGCTGTGTCCCGTGCCCTTCGGGCTCAGCGTGGACAAAACGATTGCCCGGCTGCTGCGGGAAGGGGCCATTGGCGCGCCACGCCTCGTTTCCATCCGCAGCTTCAATGGTGCCTGGCGCAATGCGGCCGCGCCCATGAACTGGCGCAAAGACGAGCGCCTGTCGGGGCTGAACATGCAGACGCTGGGCATGTACGCCGAGGTGATGCACCGGTGGTTTGGCCGCACTCGGACGGTGTCGGCGAGCGGCTTTACCCATACGCCCCGGCGCCTGGACGGGACGGGTGTGCTGCGCGAGGTGTGCATACCCGACCAGGTGTCCGTTACCGCGGAAATGGACGGCGGATTGGCCGTGCATTACGCCATCAGCGGCGTGGTGGCCGCGCCGCGTGAGACGGTAGACATTTTTGGGGAAGCGGGCTCGCTTCACTATGATGCGGTGCGCGATGAACTCCTGATGGCGCAGGCGGACGGTCCGGCTGCGCCCGTGGAGATTGGGCCCGACGAGGCCTATAATGCGGCGCAATGGCGGGTCGAGGAGGACTTTGTTAATGCCGTGCGCCACGGCACGGAATACCACCCGGACTTTGAGGACGGCGTGCGGTACATGCAGGTGGTGCAGGCGGTGCATGACAGCGCGGCGACCGGTCGGGCCATTGCCTTGGAAGAAGTCTGACGGCACATTACCCGGGCCTCCCATGGCACAGGGCACAGCCTTCAGGCAGCAACATTGAGAGAAACAATATGAATGACCCCAAATCGCCTGATGACAGCGGACTTCTCGCCGACACGCGCCGCGAGTTGGTGGAACAATGGCAGGTGCATCCGGACACAGACAGTGACTGGGACGTCCTGCTGGAGGCGCTGTCGGAACGCATCCTCGGGCTGTTGCGGGACAATCCGGACCGCCTGTTTGGCGCGCTCTATGTGCTCGACATCTCCGAAAGGGTCACCCGCGAGGCGATGACCGCACCCACGATGACGGACAAAGCCCTGGCCCTGGCAAAGGCCATCCTCGACCGGGAAACCCAGAAAATGGCCACGCGCCGCAAGTATGCTGCATCCACGCCGGTGCCCGAAATCGAAGGTCCTGGCCTTCAAAGGTAGCGCAGGCAGGTCGCCCGGGCCTTGTATTTGCGCGTAGCAGCTCCGTCCCGGAGGGAAGGGACGGGCATCCCGAGCTTGGCGGTGCAACGGCGAATGACTTCGTTGAAACCAACCACGCGGGCGGACGGTCCAACCAATCGAAACCCTTGCGCATGACTCTTGTGAGACATGCCGGCCCCCTGCTTCGGCAGGGGGCCACTCTTTTTTTGCGTCTTCTTTTTCAGTCAAAAGCAATGCGCCCCGGCAGGTTTTCCCGCCGGGGCGCTGTGCTTTTCTTGGATGTCTTTCCCCGAAGGCTACCGGGTGGGGAACTCGGCGGCGTAATGGGTGAGGATCTTCATGTAGTTGGCGCGTTCGAAGGCCGCCGGTTCGGGGCAGTTCTTCTGGCTTATGGCGCCGCGCATCTGCTGGACGGACTCATAGTCGTTGCTTTCCATCCACTTGGCAAGGCCGTCGCGCAGCACGGTCAGGTGGCCGATGCCGTTCTTGAGCAGGGCCGAGGTGGTCATGGCGACGTTGGCGCCGACGAGGATGCTCTTGACCACGTCTTCGGGGGTGTGAACGCCGCCCGTGACCGCCATATCTGCGGCAACGTTTCCGTACAGGATCGCCACCCAGCGCAGCCGGAGGCGCAGGTCCTCTGAAGTGCTCAGCACCAGGTCGGGCTTGACCTCGAGCTTGGCAAGGTCAATGTCGGGCTGGTAGAAGCGGTTGAAGAGCACCAGTGCATCAGCGCCGACCTCGCAGAGCTTCTTGGCCATGTTGGACATGGAGCTGAAGTAGGGGCCGACCTTGACCGCGACCGGAATGGTCACATTGGCCTTGACGGCGCGCACAAGGTCAACGTACATGTTCTCGACCTGCTCACCGCTCATGGCGGCATTGGTCGGCACATAGTAGACGTTCAGCTCGATGGCGTCGGCGCCTGCCTGCTGAATCTCCTTTGCGTAGGAAACCCAGCCGCCGGTGGACACACCATTGAGGCTGCCGATGACGGGGATGTCCACCGCCGCCTTGGCGTCGCGCACGTGACCGAGATAGCCCTCGGGGCCCATCTTGTAGTCTTCCAGGTCGGGGAAGTAGGTCAGCGCTTCGGCAAAGCTGTAGTCGCCCTGCTGGAGGTTGGCGTTCAATTCCTGGCTCAGGAAGGAGATCTGCTCCTCGAACAGGGAGTGCAGCACGATCGCGCCCGCACCGGCGTCCTCGAGCTTCTTGATGCTGTCAATGTGCTCGCTGACGGGGGAGGGGCTGACCACCAGCGGGTTCTTCAGCGTCATGCCAAGATATGTTGTCGTGAGATCCATCGTTGCTATCCTTCTGACGCCGCAGGGGCGGCGCGTTTTCTCTGTTCAGAGTCCGGTTCAGTCCGCCTCAACCGGTGCCGCGGTTTCCGCCGTGCCCGTGCCGGGCATGGAGGCCAGGTACTGGTACAGCCGCCAGCGCACGGCCACATCGGCCTCGGCGCCCTTGAGCAGTTCCGCCGCGAGTTCGGGTGCGCTCAGCGACAGCATTTTGTAGCGGGTCTCGTTGTAGATGTACTTGTCGAGGGAGATGCTGGGGTCCTTCGAGTCGAGCTGGAAGGGATTCTTGCCCTGCGCCGCCAGGGACGGATTGAAACGGAAGAGCGGCCAATGGCCGGACTGCACGGCGGCTTTTTGCTGTTCCAGGCCCATCTCCAGGTTGTATCCGTGGGCGATGCAGTGGCTGTAGGCGATGACGATCGACGGACCGTCGTAGGCTTCGGCCTCGATGAGCGTCTTGACGGTGTGCCCGTCGTTGGCGCCCATGGCGATATGGCCCACATAGGCGTTGCCGTAGGTCATGGCCATGAGGGCCAGGTCCTTCTTGCTGCCGGGCTTGCCGCCCGCGGCAAACTTGGCCACGGCGCCGCGCGGCGTGGACTTGGAGCACTGGCCGCCGGTGTTGGAGTACACTTCGGTGTCAAGCACAAGAATGTTGACGTTCCGGGTGGAGGCCAGCACGTGGTCGAGGCCGCCGTAGCCGATGTCGTAGGCCCATCCGTCGCCGCCCATGATCCACACCGACTTGCGCACCAGGAAGTCCGCCACGCCCAGCAGGGACTTGGCATCGGCCGAGTCCAATCCGGCGAGTTTGGCCTTAAGCGCCTCCACCCGCACGCGCTGCGCGTTGATGCCCGCCTCGGCGACCTGGTCGGCGCCGAGGATTTCCTCCACCAGCGCGGTGCCCAAGTCCGCCTCAAGCCGCTTGAGCAGCTCGCGGGCAAACTCGTTCTGCTTGTCGATGGTCACGCGCATGCCCAGGCCGAACTCTGCGTTGTCTTCAAACAGGGAGTTGGCCCATGCCGGCCCGCGGCCCGCGGCATCGACCGCCCAGGGCGTGGTCGGCAGATTGCCGCCGTAGATGGACGAGCAGCCCGTCGCGTTGGCGACGTACATGCGGTCGCCAAAGAGCTGGGAGACCAGCTTGACGTAGGGGGTTTCGCCGCAGCCGGCGCAGGCGCCCGAGAACTCAAACAGCGGCCGAAGCAACTGCGCGTCTTTCACCAGGCTCGGATTGAGCTTGGAGCGGTCCGTGTCGGGCAGGGACAGGAAGTAGTTCCAGCAGGCGCGCTCGCGTTCCCGTATGGGGGCCTGTTCGACCATGTTGATGGCCTTCAGGCGCAGTTCGCTCTTGTTCTTGGCCGGGCAGGTCTGCACACACAGATGGCAACTGGTGCAGTCTTCCGGGGCAATCTGGAGGACAAAGGACTTGTCGCTGAATTCTTTCCAGCGGGCGGCGGCACTCTTGAAGCCCTCGGGTGCGCCTTCCAGGGCGGCCGTGTCGACGAGCTTTCCGCGGATGACGCCGTGCGGGCAAACCAGGGTGCACTTGCCGCACTGGATGCAGGTGGCCGGGTCCCAGGAGGGGATTTCAAGCGCGATGTTGCGCTTTTCCCACTGCGTGGTCGCCGTCGGGAAGGTGCCGTCCACGGGCATCTTGCTGACGGGCAGGCTGTCGCCGTTATCGTTGATGATCTCGGCAATGAAGTCCTTGACGAAATCGGGGGCAAGGTCGGACACGGGCGTCTGCAGGTCAAAGCTGCTGGAGACCGAGGCGGGAATCTTTACCTGGTGCAGGTTTTCCAGCGACATGTCCACGGCCTGCCAGTTTTTCTGCACGACCGACTCGCCGCGCTTGCCGTAGGTCTTCTTGATGGCTTCCTTGATGGCGGCGATGGCCTCCTCGCGCGGCAGGATGTTGCTGATGGCGAAGAAGCAGGTCTGCATGACGGTGTTGATGCGCCCGCCCATGCCGGCCTGTTTGGCGACCTCGACGCCGTTAATCACGTAGAACTTCAGCTTCTTGTCGATGATCTGTTTCTGCGCGGTGCGCGGCAGACGGTCCCACACCTCCTCGGGGCCGTAGATGCTGTTCAGCAGGAAGGTGGCCCCCTCCTGGGCGCACTTCAGCACGTTCAGTTTCTCCATGAAGGAGAACTGGTGGCAGGCGATGAAGTTGGCCTTGGTGATGAGGTAGGTGGACCGGATCTCCTTGGGTCCAAAGCGCAGGTGCGAGGTGGTCATCGAGCCCGACTTGCGCGAGTCGTACACGAAATAGCCCTGCGCGAAGTTGTCGGTGTCCTCGCCGATGATCTTGATGGAGTTCTTGTTTGCGCCCACCGTGCCGTCCGCGCCCAGACCGTAGAACAGCGACCGGATTGTCTTGTCGTCCTCGGTCGAGAAGTTCGGGTCGTAGTCGATGCTGGAGCCGGTGACGTCGTCGATAATGCCGATGGTGAAGTGATTCTTCGGCTTGTCCTTGAGCATCTCGTCGAAGATGCCCTTGATCATGGCAGGCGTGAACTCCTTGGAAGACATGCCGTAGCGGCCGGCGATGACTTTCGGCATGGCGGCGAAGGGCAGCGCGCCTTCGGCGGCGCATTCGGCCAGCACGGTGATCACATCCTGGTAAAGCGGGTCGCCGGGTGCGCCGGGTTCCTTCGTGCGGTCAAGAATGGTGATGGTTTTGGCGGTCTTGGGAAGCGCCTCAATGAAGTGTTTGGCCGAGAAGGGACGGTAGAGACGGACCTTGAGCACGCCCACCTTCTCGCCTTTGGCGGCGAGGTTTTCAACCGTCTCGGTCACCGCTTCGGCGCCGGAACCCATGAGCACGATCACGCGCTCGGCATCGGGCGCGCCGTAATAGTCAAACAGGTGGTACTGGCGGCCCACAATTTGGGCAAACCGGTCCATATACTCCTGAACGATATCGGGGCAGGCAAGATAGAACGGGTTTGACGCTTCGCGGCCCTGGAAATGCACGTCGGGGTTCTGCGCGGTGCCGCGAATGAAGGGGTGTTCGGGCGACAGCGCGCGGGTGCGGTGGGCGAGGACCAGGTCCTCGTCGATCATGGCGCGGATGTCGGCCGCCATCACTTCTTCAATCTTGGCCACCTCGTGGGAAGTGCGGAAACCGTCGAAGAAGTGCATGAAGGGCACGCGCGCTTTGAGCGTCGCCGCGTGGGCGATTAGCGCCAGGTCCATGGCTTCCTGCGGCGAGTTGGACGCGAGCAGCGCCCAGCCCGTGCTGCGCACGGACATCACGTCGGTGTGGTCGCCGAAGATCGAGAGGGCATGGGTCGCCAGGGCGCGCGCCGACACGTGAAACACGGTCGAGGTGAGTTCGCCGGCGATCTTGTACATGTTCGGGATCATGAGCAGCAGGCCCTGCGACGCCGTGAAGGTCGTCGTCAGCGAGCCGGCCTGCAGCGCGCCGTGCACGGCGCCCGCGGCGCCGCCCTCGCTCTGCATTTCCACCACCATCGGGATGGTGCCCCAGATGTTCTTCTTTCCCTGCGCGGCCCATTCGTCCGCCCACTCGCCCATTGCCGACGACGGGGTGATCGGGTAGATCGCCGCCACCTCGCTTGTCTGGAAGGCGATTTTTGCAACCGCCTCGTTCCCGTCCATTGTCTTTTTCGGTCTTGCCATGATCCTAGCTCCACTGTGTGGCGCGCGCGCATGATGTGGCGCGTGCCGGATAATCGACCGTGCTTCAACAAGTGGGCGCGGCCGGCCAAAATTGGATATTGCCTCAATAGACCACGGGTGCACAGACCACGGACGCGGCAAAATACATTGCCAGACCCGCCGTTACGCCCCCCCGCGGCACAGTCCGTATTATGTACTTATATGTATTGATGTTGCAATGTGTAAGGCTAACGCGGTGTAATTGGCATGACCTCATGTTCAGCCTGCTGAACAGGCCGCCCGAAGGGCTGCTTTTGCTCGGAAGTTAGGGGCATCTAGCGGGATGCCTCCGTGTTGTATACAGCCAGTTTGCGCAACTGGGGAATGCCTTCTGACAGGGTGCAGCGCAACCGAACTGCGGAAACTTCGACCGCTTCATCCAATCGGTCTATCTTCTTGTGACCCAGCGCTTTGCCTTGGGCAATAGACTTCCATTCGGTCCCGACACGGCCTTCGACCACATATTCCCGAACGCGTTCCCCCTCCCGGATATCCTCCATGATAACGATGTGATCGACCTTCATGGATTTGCCCAAATCGAGTTCCAGTTCCGGCCCGGTGCCGCTGGTTTCGGCGAGGCTCCTTCCAAAGCGCCGCTGTACTTCGGCACCGAACGCGGCGGCCTGTTCAGCATCGGCCTCGGGAATCCGCCCGGAGCGGTCCGGCGTCTGGTTCAGCAGCAGCACGGCCCCATGTCCCACGCTCTTGTAGTAACAGTCCATCAGTTCGTCCAGGCTGCGCAGTTTCCGTTTGGGGCTGCTGTTCCAGAACCAGAAGTGCGGCGACACGTTGACCGTGTCCACCTCGTTGGGCAGCCAGATTTCGCCGTCTGGGTCGCCGTCGGCCGCCGTGGCACCCCGCTGCCAGGCCTCTCGGGACACCGCGTTCCACGCGGGATAGGGCGCACGCCCATCCTCGTTGCCTACCCAGCGGATGGTGGCCGATTTGCCCTGGAAAATCATCGCGCCGGAGGCGTGCTCTTTGAGAATGTCCTCCGCCGGGACAACGAGTCCGCCGTCGTTCCACACCTCGCTGATGGTGCCGTAGCGCGTGAGCAGTTCGGTGAGTTGTTGGCGGTACACCCTGTCATAGACGGCCTGCTTCTCCGGAGTGTCGCAGCGGCCGCTGGTCTTCGCACCGTAATGGTCATCCTGCGGCGAAAGGTAGATGCCCAGTTTGAGGCCCGCCTTGCGGCACGATTCGGACAGGTCCTTCATGACATCGCCCTTGCCGTCGCGCCAGGGCGTCTCCTTCACGCTGTAATCGGTGGTGTCCGTCTGCCACCAGCAGAACCCGCCGGTGTGCTTGGCCACAAAAAGAACCTGCTTGGCACCCATCGACACGGCCACCCGCACCCATTGGTCCGTGTCGAGCTGGTCGGGATTAATCTTGTCCAGCGGGGTGGAATGGTCGTCATATTCCCGGTTTTGCCACGTGCAGGGGTCGAAACACAGAAACATTTCCATTTCCATGTCCTGCCATTCCAACTGCCCCGCGGTGGGTCTGGCCAGGGGCTTTTCGGGAGTGGTTTGAGAATAACCGGCCAAGGACATCGAAAGAACAACCGCAAAGGACAGGACTTTCCGCATCACAGAAGACCCTTCATTCTGTAGTTCGTTCTTGCTCTGAGGGCCTCTGCGTTCAAGAACCGAAACGCAGAGGCGCGGAGGACGCAGAGGCTCGCAGAGAGGACCTCATTACTCAGAATCGGGGGTCAGGTCCATGTTGATCGCGGGACGTTTCGGGCCGTCGTAGGGGGTGTCGCGCTTTTTGGGGTCGTCCGTGGGCGGTCCGAGGGTGATGGCTTCGGGGTCCGTGTTGGGGTCGGGCGGCAGGATAAAGCCGTAGTAACGGCCCATCCAGTAGTCCTCCAGCCAGCCGCTGGGTTCGGTGACTTCGTGGAACTTGGGCTTGTGGTCCTGGAAGAGGGCCCCGCGGTCGGCGCGCTTGGCCTCGCTTTCGCGCGGGGAAATGGCGCGTGTGCCGATGCCGTAGTTGACGTACCCGGGCGGGGTGGCGAGGTCGGTGCGGTGGGAATTCTGGTAGGTGTAGTCCTCCAGGTCCAGATTCCAGTCGCGCAGATGCTGGACGGACTGCTTGACCTCGCAGTCATTGCCCGTGATGGAGCCGTAGATGAAGTTGAACCAGGGAACCTGCTCGATGCGCTTGATTTCCCAAGTGCGTTCCAGGCTGCGCATGAGAATCGAGCGCAGGTGGATGTCCTTCTCATAGCGGAGTGTGGGCCAGTAGGCCTGGAAGGAGAGGCGGTCATCCCACTGGGCAATCTGGTCGGGGGGGAAGGTGATGCGCTGCTGGACGATGAAGTCAAGATAGCCCCATCCAGCAAGCTGTTTAATCGCGTCGGCGTATTTCTGTTTGCCGCTCATCGCCTCGGCGGTGACGGCGAAGGAGAGGGCTTCGAGCGAATTCAGGCCGCGGCCGTAAAAACCGTACGGCTTTAGCAGGTAGTCGGTGTCCCAGCGGCCCCAGCGGGTGGGCGTGCCGTCGGGGTCCTTCAAGCGCCATCCGTTGGACAGGATGCAGTCCATCAGCCGGGTGAGGTGGGCGGCGGCGCGTGTTTTTTCCTTGTCTTTTGCGGCGAGGTCGTGGAACACGGAGAATCCATAGATATGGGCACTCACCTCGTCGCTGGAGGTGTCGCCCTTCCACTCCCACTGTCCGTCGGGGGTCTTGTACCATTTGGCGTAGAGGCCGCCGGAGCCAATCTGTTCCCGCGCGAATTTGTCGCCCGTGGGGCTCCAGACGCAGCGCGCGATGTAGCCGCGCTCGCCCGTGATTTCCTCGAGCCAGCAGAGCGCCTCAAAGGAGTTCTCGGCCTCGGCGCGGGCCTGTTCGTCGCCTGTCGCCGCATACTTGTATGACATGGCGGCCATGTATTTACAGGTGTGCCCGCCGTCGTTGTCGCTGATCTCGCGCATCCAGCCCTTCTCGGGCATCTCCTCCTTGATGTTGTAGCGGAAGTAGGTGAGGTTGTGCACCAGGCCCAGCCGTTTGTGGCCGCCAATGTCGAGCTGGCGCTCGAAGTAGGCGGCTTTCTTGGCCAGTGTGTAGGGTTCGTACTTGATGATGGCGATGCCGCCGTCGGTCGCGATGTACACGGTGCGCGGACCGGAGGCAATGGCGGAGACCTTCTCGCCCGGCAGCCAGAGGTTCAGGCCGAAATACTGAAATTCATCGTTCACCATGCGGACGGCGCCGCGGGAGGTGCCTATCCAGAGGTCGTGTTCAAAGCCCTCGGCCAGGCAGGTCAGGTCCTCGTAGGGAAGGCCGTCCTTGCCCTGAACGGAGGTGTAGGCCATGCCGCGAAGGACGCCCAGCCCGCGGTCCGTGGCCACAAAGAGCCGGCTGCCGATGGCGACCATGCCCCGGATGTTGCCGGAGGGAAGCTGGCCCCAGTCGGCCACCTCCTCCACAATCGTGGCACCGTCGAAGAGCGCCAGCTTGCGTTTGCGCTCGCCGTAGAGGGTGCCGGTGTAGGAGCAGATGCGGGTGAGCGGCCCAAACTCCTGCGGCTCGGCCATCACCTGCGAGCCGTCCTCCATGGTGAAAGTGGCGTCGGCGGAGCGGTAACCTCCGGGGGGCTCGATGCACACAAACCCGTCGCCCTCCAGCCGGAAAACGTTTTCCTTGGTGGCGGCGTGCACCGCACCGCGGTGCATGCACAGGTCCACATAATGGCGGTCATCCATCTTGCGCCATTTGGCGCCGTCGAAACGATGGACGCCCTTTTCGGTGGTCACCCACAGCGTGTTGTCCGGCGCGTACAGATGCAACGGTTCTTTGGGCGCGCCGTCCATCGGCTCGAGTTCGGTGCCGTTCAATGCGCACACCGCGCCTTCATACAGGGCATAGACAAGTCCCTTTGCGGCGGCAATGTCGGCGACGGGACTCTTGGTCGGAATCTTCTGGCCGATTTCCTGGAGGAAGGGCTCGTCCTTGGCGGGTTTCCAGATGCGTTGGTCCGGGGCTTGCATGAAGGGGTCTGCAGACTGCGCAACTGCGGAAAACGCGGCCACAGTAAACAATGCAAACAGCAGCACGGGAGTCGCGAAACGGGTCATAATCCGGCCTCCGTTCGTTGGGCTGGTGCAAGAGTACCAGTTGGACCCAAATCAGTCAATGTGGGTCTAGGTTCGTATCAAGGTTCCTCTGTTGGACCAGGCTTGCGACGCACCATTATTACGAAATACAGGACGACAGAAAGGAGAAGCGTCGCTGCGATTGAAGAGCAGGCGACAAAGACGTTAGTGGTTTCCGGTTCTCTGGTGGGTGCCTTGCCCGGAGTCTCTGAAGGAAGCACGCTTTCGGACGCTGCGTTTTGGGCGTTGGGCGCGGTAGGAGATGTCACTTGTTGCGTGGCTGAATCACAGCGTTTCAACTGCATCTTTGGGAGATCGTGCTTGGTCTGTGCCACAACCTGCGCATAAGAAGGCCATTTCGCAGAGACCTTGTCCAATGCCGCCACCGCATCGTCTTTCCTGCCCCGCAGAGCCAAGCACTTTGCCAGACCCATTTCTGCCCAGGGAGCAAAGAATGGGGCTTTGATGATAAGTTCATTGTACGCCCCTATTGCCAAGTTCAGGTCCGGTGCTTTTTGGCCCCAAACCGACATGACATCCGATTGTGCCCAATCAATGATCGTCGACGCTTGCAGATTCAGAATAAGTGCGCGGGTGAGTTTGTCCGTTGTCTTTTCCAAATAGGCATCATAAACATTGTACGACTGTTCAAAGTGCTGGTCGCCTTTCCACTTGTCGAAAATAAAGTCCGGGCTTTTGTGCCAGATACCAAGCAGGCACAACTGAAAGAAGAGGTGCGCCTGGAGATCCATGTTAAGGTCGGGCGGGGCGATGCGATGAATCTCTCCTGAACTGCCTTCAAGGAACCCTTCCCTGACAAGCCAATTGATCCCGTAGTTGAGAACCGTCTCAGCATAATTGTAATCGTGAAGTGCAGGCGTCAGATATTCCGCTCGGAATTTCGCCTCATTTGTCGGTGCCTTGTTACTGCCAGATTTTCCCAGTCTCGAACTTGCCTGCATTTCATAGAACGCACTCCAGAACCTAATCAGATCACCTGCTGCCGAACTCTCGACTGCGGCACGAGCTTCACGAAAGGCTTTCTCGGCTTCTGCAAAATCTCCCAGGTCAAACGCCAACCGGCCGCGCCAGAATCCGATTGTGTTCCGGACCCGGAAGTTCAGGACACCCGGTGCACGGTCATCGGGGTATCGGGCTAGAAGCTGTTCAAGAACGGAGATGGCTTCTCGTGGTCTTCCAATAATATCCAAAGCCCGAGCGCTTGTGGCAAGAGCGTCCAAGGTTGGATCGTTCATTTGGGATGCATTCAGAGCAAGTCTTTGACATTCTGCTGCCGCCTCATGGGACCGAGACCTCGACCACTCACCCAGACTGATCACCAGCGGCCAGGTCAGTTTGCGCTCGGCAAGCCCTTTAACCAGCCACTCTTCAGGAGCGTTATTGGGGCGCTGGTCAGAGGATGGGGGCTGTGCCACTACGGAAGATGTGACCGCGATAAATGCTCCAAACAACAAAATGCCAGTTGTCTTACGAACCATGAAGAGCCTCCTTGTGTCGGGCCTTCTCAAGCGTAGCGGTTGGGCCAGTTACAGTCAATACGGACTACCCTGGGTAGAGCGCGCTTTCGTTCAGGCAATTGCCTGAAAGGGTTCGTCCTCCCGCCTCGGAGGGGTGATTCCCAGGCGCAAAACAACGCTTTTCAGAGTGGAATTCGGTGGGGGATGACCGTCACCCGGAGGCGTCCGGCTCCGCTTCGCTCCGCCTCCCGCCAACCCTGGGTTTTGCGCCATAATCCCGTTGGGATATCCGAAGGGTCCGCATCCCCGCTGAAGCGGCTCAAGAGCAATCAGAACGAGCCATTTACTCCGCCCTTCCCCAGCCACCAATCGTGTCACTCATCGCGCCGGGAAATTGTCGTAGAGCACCTTTGCGTCGGCTTCATGGCAGTCCATGGCGGTGGTTGTTGCGCTGCCGTATTCGATGCCCGCGAAATCGGACTGCAATGTTTCCACGAGACGGTATTGCAGTCCTTGAAGCTTGTACAGTCGAAGGGTCAGGCTTCCGGTCAGCGTCTCGAAATCATGGAAGAGGACGTTCTGCGGGGTCTGAAAGATCAGGTCCATGAAAGAGTCGCACGGTGCCTTGGCTTCGATCTCAATCATGTAGCCGTCGCGGTTGACGGACTGGACTTTCCAGGTGCCGAAGTCGATGGTGAACTGCTGCAAATCACCGTCGCTGGGCCGCCAGTTGTACTCTATGCCGTCGTGCAAGAGACCGATGTCAAGCCCTTCCAGGGGCTCGAAGAGTCCGAATACAGTTGGCCGCCCGCCGCCTGCTGCCAGTGCAGTGTCCGGGTGTCCCTCGAAATGATTGGCCGTGATCCATGCCCACCAGTCGGGGAAACTGCGGCCCCAGTTTCGGTCCTGATAGCCGGGCACGTTGGCGAAGGTGTAGGTCTTTCCATTCAATACGACGGTGCCACTGAACAGGGCCGCTGCCTGTGCCGGATACCATGCGATGTTGGTCAGGTCGGGCAGGAACATCGTCCAGCCCATGGCGTTGAAATCCCACTGAGTGTCTATGGAGATGTTCCATGATGCGTTGGTGACACCGTCGAACACATGGCCGGCAATACCTCCGCGGACGGCCCGCTGGTCCGCAATGGTGACGTCGGTTTGGCCATAAGATCCCTGGAAATCGGCAACGGCATAATTCTGGGTGACGGTTATTCCCTCGGCGAAACTGCCAAAGCCGACATAGGCGCGGCTCGCAGGGTCGGTGCCTGCCGTATCCCAGGGGTTGATGACGCCGTAGAGGAAGTAAAAGCTTTCGCCTGTGTCGGGCAGGATGACCTTGTAGTACCACCATTCAAACCACGGCCCGGTGTCCACTTTACCGTTGTCGGCCGAGACATTCTCCCGGTTCCAGAGGAGAGCGTTGTAGGGATAGGTGGACGGCGGGTAGTTTGGACAGCCGGAAAGAAGCATCAGCGCCAGACCGAGAAGCACAATCGATTTCTTCATGGCCGCCTCCAGGATAAGAAAAGAAACCCATCCAAGCACCACAGAGTCTAGCATGGGGCCGTAAAGAATACAGAACTGGAGTACGCGGTGAATATGTGCAAGAAATTCCTTTTGAAAGCGTGCGGCTGTGTTGCCGTGCTGTTGTTATTGCTTCTGACGGACGCCGCGCAGGGCCAGGAAAAGAAACGGCACCACAAGCGATGGGACATGGAGAACCGTCCCGGTGCCGACAGCTATGCGGAACGCCCCTTTGCCGACTCTTACGAGGCGCGGCGAAAGGCTTACCTGGACTACACGCTGAGCAAGGGCGCGCTGGGACCCTTTGACGGCGCGGTGCGGGTGGCGGCGGGGCAGCCTTTCGACGAGACCATGTGGGGCGATTCGCTGGACCTGATCAACGCTCGCCAGGATTGTGCGGACTTTCAGCTTGCCGGCGTGCTTCGCCTGCTGTACACGGCCGGGGACAGCCCGCTGCTGAAAGACGCCGCGCGCAGTCAGGCCCATGATACGCTGATTAAATTCAAGTATTGGCCGGAGGAGCCCGGCATCGATTCCATGTGCACCTGGTCTGAGAACCACTACATCATGTTCGCGTCCGGCGCCTACCTGTCGGCGCAGTTGTACCCCGACGAGGTGTTTACGAATTCCGGCAAGACAGGTCGCGATAGGATGCCGGTCTACCGCGACCGCATCCTGCGCTGGATGCACCTGCGCTACCAGACGGGGTTTAGCGAGTGGTTCTCCAATGTGTACTACGTCGAGGACCTGACGGCGCTGATGAATCTGGTGGATTTCTGCCAGGACGAGGAAATCCGGCAGCGCGCGAAAATTGTAACGGACCTGCTCATCGCAGACATGGCGCTGAACAGCTTTCGCGGCAGTTTTTGCGGCAGCCACGGGCGCACCTACGAGCATGAAAAGAAGTGGGCCAAATTGGAAGGGACCAATGGCGCGTTCAAGATCCTCTTCGGCACCAACCACTGGCCGCCCGGCGACATGCTCGTCACCTGCCTTGCTCTGAGCCCGCAATACCGGCTGCCGAAAGTGCTCTATGACATTGCCAACGACCACAACCGGCCCGAGATGGTCAACCGGCAGCGCTGCGGCATTCTTCTGGCCGATGCCGGCAAGTACGGCTTGAAGTACGACCGGCTTGAGGACGGCATGCTCTTTTTCGCGATGGAAGCCTATGCCCATCCGAAGACCATCGGACTGACGCTGCAAATGCTCGACGCGTACCACTGGTGGGACAACACGTTCTTTGAATCCTTTGCCAGCCAGCGGGGACTGATTACCGTGGCGAACCAGTTGAAGCTCCTTCCCCTTGCGGTCTGGTTTGCCCGGAAAGACGTGCAGCGCAACCAGCGTGAGGAGGCAAACATCTGCACCTACCGTACGCCGGACTACATGCTGAGCACGGCCCAGGACTACAAGCGCGGCTACGGCGGAGACCAGCAGCATATTTGGCAGGCCACGCTCGGCCCCGGTGCGGTGTGCTTCACCACCCATCCGGTCGAGGGTCGGCAGGACTCGCCCAACTACTGGACCGGGTCGGGCACGCTGCCCCGCGCGGCGCAGGTGAAGAATGTGGCCCTGGCCGTCTATCGCATCACCGACGACGGCGGCGGTTTTCATGTCAAGTCCCGGCCCAAAATGTTCACCCACGCATGGCTGCCCAAGGACCAGTTTGACGAGGTCGTGGAGCGCGACGGCTGGATTTTCGCGCGCCGCAGCGACGGCTATCTGGCGCTGTGGTCCCGCATGCCCTGGCACTGGCAGACGGAGGAGGGCGACGACAAGAACCGTGAACTCATCGCGTCCGGCCAGGAGAATGTTTGGATTTGTGAATTGGGCCGAAAGGAAACGGATGGTGAATTCACTGCTTTCATGGACCGCATCGCCAAAGCGCGCATTTTGGGAGAGGGACTTCAGGTCGCCTATGATTCGCCCTCGCAGGGCCTGCTCGAGTTTGGCTGGAACGGCGCCCTGAAACAGCGGGGCGAAGAAGTGAATCTTGCCAACTATCCCCGTTACAGCAACCCTTACGCGCAGGCCGAGTTTCCCGCAGGCGCGATTGCTTTCGAGCACAACGGCAACACACTGCAACTCGACTGGGACACCCTTCGCCGCGATGCGAGCGCGTGGTGTGAGTAGGGTGTGTAAAGTTTTGTGAAACAAAACGGAACGCACCGTCTTCGGCCAAATCGTGTGTCTGGGGATGGTGCGTTCCGTCTTACGCTGTAAGACTTCACGCACCCTACGAATACTCGTTACCCCAGCCTGCCCCAGAAGTCATCGACGGCCCTCTTTGCCTTGCGGGAGGCGTCGTAGGGGTCTTCAATCTTCCACGCATCGCACATGATCCAGCCCTGGTAGCCGCCGTCGTAAAGCACCTGCAGGGCGGCGGCGGTGTTGCAATGGCCGTCGCCGCAGCCGAGGTGTTTTGAGGTGCCGCCGAAAATCGTGCCGTCCGTGTCGGTCAGGTGGAGGTGGCTGATATGCCGCACGCCGATGCGCTTGAGCAGTTCGGCGGGTTTGCCTTTGCTGCCCCACATCAAATCAAAATGGCTTTGGTCGTAGTTGGTTTTGCAGGCGGGATGATTCACCCCGGCGAGAATGCGCTCAAGGATTTCGGGGGTGTTGAAGACAAAAGGCGGCTCAATTTCAAAGGACATGTAGATGCCCGCATCGGCGCAAACTGCCGCCGCGTCGCGGTAGCTCTTGACAAGATTGCCGATGGCGGCGTCCACGTTTGCATTGCCTTCCAGACCGCCGCCGGGCCAGTGGCCGATGAAGTCGCATCCGAGCACTTTGGCCAGCCGCACGCGCGCCTTGATCTCCTCCAGCCACGCTTTGCGCCGTTCGGGGTCGGCCGCATGGGCGTCGCTGCCGCCGTTCTGGAAGGTGTAGATGCGCAGGCCGTACTTGTCATAGAGTCCGCGCAGCCCGGCCACGCGCTTTTCCTCCTCCGCGCGGGGATAGCCGCCCTGGGGCCAGCCCTCCACCAGTTCGACGCCGGAGAATCCCTCATCGACTGCGAACTGGAGCACCTCCCAGAGGGGGTATTCCTTGTGGTAATCCTGGGCCGACGACATGAATCCGTTGAGCCCGATGCCCATGCGCCATTTCTTGGGTGTGTCGGCGGCCTGGACGGTATTGGCCGCCATCAACGCGCCCGCGCCCAGGGCGCCCGCCGCCAGAAACTGCCGCCGTGTCGCCTTCATTGCGCAATTCCTCCGGTTGACTCTTCGGTTCAGGCCAACTGAAACTTCTCGCCCAGGTAAATCTGCCGCACCTTTTCATTCTCAGCCACCTCTTTTGAGGAGCCTGAGGCGAGCACGGTGCCTTCGTTGATGATATAGGCGCGGTCGGTGATCTGGAGCGTTTCGCGGACGTTGTGGTCCGTGATGATTACGGCGATGCCACTGTCGCGCAGGCGCGACACCGTGTCCTGCAAATCGGCCACGGCGATCGGGTCGATGCCTGCGAAGGGCTCGTCGAGCAGGAACACTTTGGGCTCAATGGCAAGCGCGCGCGCGATCTCGGTGCGGCGGCGCTCGCCGCCGGACAGCGTGAAAGCTGGGCTGTCGGCCAGGTGGGTGATGTTCATCTCTTTCAGAAGCTTTTCTGTGCGGGCGTCCCGTTCGGCCCGGTTCATGCTTTGGTATTCCAAAATGGCGGTCAGGTTCTGGCGCACGGTCAGGTTGCGGAAAACCGACGGCTCCTGGGGCAGGTAGGCGATGCCCCTTCGGGCGCGCCGGAACATGGGTTGGCGCGTGATGTCTTCGCCCTGAAAACGAATGCTGCCCTGGTCCGGCCTGAGCAGGCCCACGATCATGCTGAAGGTGGTGGTCTTGCCCGCGCCGTTGGGGCCGAGCAGGCCGACCACCTCGCCTGCCTGCACCGTGATGGACACGCCGCGCACGACGGTGCGTTTCTTGAAGGACTTTACCAGTCCGTCCGTTTCGAGCAGCGGTGTTTTCGCGGGCGCGGCGGTCATGGCGCGGCCACCAGCTCCGGATAGGCGGCGGTGAGCAGCAGCCGGTTGAGCCGGGTCTGCTCTTCGGGGCTGCGCTTCTCGGAGGCGGCCAGTTTCTGCGCCTCCTCACTCAGTGTGCGGCCCTTCCAGGCGTCGGCGGCGTAGAGTTTCGGGCTCTTGAGGACGGAGTTCACCAGTTTCACGATGTCGCCCTTGCGCTGAAGCAGCACGGCCGTGTCCACGCTCATAAGCAGTTTGCGGTTGTCGGCGCTGATCTGCGACACGATTTGCTTGCCCGGTGAGGCGGCCTCGGCGTTGGCCTCGGCGCGCAGTTTGGCAATCAGGCCACCCCAGTCCTTCACGTCGCCCTCGCGCAGGAGCGGCGCTCCGCCCTTGCCGCCGGCATCGTCCATGCCCTGGAGCGGCACCTGGTCGGCGCGCACGCGGGTCACCTCAAAACTGTTGGTTTTGACGTTGAGCATCATTTTTTCGCCGCGCAGGCCCTTAATCCGGTCATTGTTGACCACAGGCTCGCCAGTGAAGACCACTTCGCCGGTCTCGAAATTCCACTCGGCATGGCCGGCGGTGATTTGTGTGTCCATCTGGTTCACCTCGACATTGTGGTCCATGACGATGGTGGAGGGCGTGGTTTGCCCATCTTTCCAAGTGAACTTCATGGTCTGTGCCTTCATCGGCAGCGGTTTCTTGTCCGGGTCGTCCGAGAGGAGGCGAATCTTGACACCGTCCGTCATTTCGTCAATGGCCCCGGTTGCGAAATTGCCTTTCATGCGGCCCGCATCGACCTCCATCGAACTGTAACCGCTCATGCCCGCCCCCTGTGCCGGTGCGGGGGCCTTGGCGGGGTCGGCGGCCAATGCGGCCGCGCAAAAGAGCACCAAAGCGCAGAGCATGCGCATCTTCATGACGACTCCTTTCCGAAACGGACCGTTCCGGTCGCTTCGGTCAGTTCAAACAACTTGCTATCAGGATACAATCGCAGCGACGCCGCTTCCAGTTGGAGCGTCGGGCTGTTGACGGAGACATGGTTGTCGGACTTTGCCACTCCGGGGCTGCCATCCTCGGGCTTTTCCCAGGTGATGTCGCCCAGACGGAGCTGGAGGGTGCCCGCCTTGGCCTGAACATCGTCCTGCAGCACGGCGCGGCGGTCCTGCTCGAAGGTGCCGCGCTTGGCGTCGATGGTCATATCCTCATGCCCCGCCTCCTCGCTGTAGACCACGGCGCGGGCATTCTGAAACGCGTACGCATTCTGTCCCTGCATGGTAAAGGCGGTGGCATGCACCCAGAATTCGGGCTTCTGCGCCACCCCTTCCATCTGCTTGGAGCGGTGCATGTACAAATCGATTCCGCTCATCTGGAGCGCATTGTCCGGCTGGGCGTAGGGGTCGGCCGGTGCCTGCGGTGCGGGAGTGGATGGCGATTCTTGGGGCGCGGGGGGCGCCGACGGCTTGGAACAGCCCGCCAAGACCGCAAGAAGAACCGGTAGCAGGAGAGACAATCGGTTCATGCCGCTGTTCCGTGGTTCTTTTCAAACACGGCGCGCAGCCCCTTGAGCGTGAGCAGCGGGTCGGCCACCTCGATTTCCTTCGAGACCCCCGCGATGGTCTTGGCGAGGCCGCCGGTGGCGATCACTTTGGCCTCGCCGCCCATTTCGGCGCGCATGCGGCGGATGAGCCCGTCCGTCATGTCGGCGTAGCCGAAGGTGAGGCCGGAGCGGATATTGGTGACCGTGTCGCGTCCGATGACGGTTTTGGGCACCACAATGTCGACGCGGGGCAGTTTGGCGCAGTGCTCAAAGAGGGCGTCGGCGGAAAGCTGGATGCCCGGCACGATGATGCCGCCAATCCATTCGGACTTGGCGGTGAGCGCGTCGAAGGTGGTGGCCGTTCCGAAATCGATAATGATCAGCGGCCCCTTGTGGTCCTCGCGCGCGCCGACGGCGTTGACGATCCGGTCGGCACCCACCTCTCGGGGATTGTCCACGTGGAGCACGATGCCGGTCTTGACCCCCGGCTCGATCATGAGCGCCTCCACCTTGAAGGCGTGGTGCGCCACCTGCTGGAGGGCGGGATTCAGTTGCGGCACCACGCTCGACACGCAGCATCCGGTGATTTCGGCAGGGCGCAATTCAATGCTTTGCAGCAGCATGAGCAGCAGGATTTGGAGTTCGTCGCCGGTGCGGTAGTTGGCCGTCACCACGCGCCAATGGCCGCGCAGCTCGCGCCCGTCATACAGGCCGAGCACCGTGTGCGAATTGCCGACATCCACCACCAGCAGCATGTTGGGTTCCCGTTTGTGGTTGGCTGAAACTGCGCGCAGAGGTCCCGCGCGGACTCAGGTGTTCTCAATGAGCAGGGTCAGGTCGATGGCGGGCGCCGAATGGGTCAGGGCGCCGACGGAGACATACTGCACACCTGTCTCGGCCATGCCGCGGACCCGTTCGAGCGAGGCGTTGCCGCTGGCTTCCAGGACAACCCCGCGCCCTGCGGCGCGGCGGACGGCCTCGGCCATCGTCGCATTGTCCATGTTGTCCAGCATGATCACGTCGGCTTCCGCCGCGAGCGCCTGGTCCAGTTCGTCCAGATCCCGCACCTCCACCTCCACCTTCATCAGATGGTGGACGTATTCCTTGGCGCGGCGGACGGCCTGGGCGATCCCGCCAGCGGCCATGACATGATTCTCTTTGATAAGCACGCCGTCGAAAAGGGCGTACCGGTGCGTGGCGCCGCCGCCGTGCACCATGGCCGCCTTTTCGAGGGCGCGCAGCATGGGCGTCGTTTTGCGGGTGCCGCAGATGCGGCAATCGAGCCCCTCAAGCTCATCGGCGAAGCGTCGCGTGAGTGTGGCCACGCCCGACAGGTGCTGCAGGAAATTCATGGCGGTCCGCTCTGCCGTCAGCACGCCCCGCGTTTTGCCGGTGAAGGCGGCAATCCGGTCCCCCTTGGCAAAAGCCGCGCCGTCCTCCAGACTTGTCCAGTCGGCGATGTCGGCCTCCATCAGGTCAAAAGCCGCGCGGAACGCTTTCATGCCGCTCAGGATGCCCGTCTGCTTTGCAAACAGTTGTGCCCTGCAGCGCAGTGCGGGGTCCACCACGCTGTTGGTCGTGACATCTTCCTGGCCCACGTCCTCCAGCAGGGCGGCGGCGATCAGGTTCTCCAGGGACTTTTGCATCATGCGGTATTCCGCCTCTCAATCCGGCAATTTTAGCACAGGGTGAAGCTTCTTCTCGACTTGGGGGTGCCATTTGAATGCAACCCGGTCACTTCTTGAGATGATTACTCTTGGACTGGCGTCGTCGTCGGGTGGTGTCCGACACGGTTATTGCGCCGGATAATGGGTCAGTCCTCCGTCGAGTGCGGAGACAAAATGGTCCGATGATGTGGACAGGATTGCACAGCGGTTTCCCGCGATGGGGAGCGTGGCGATGCCGCGGATGGCGCCGACGGCGCGGTTGTCGCGCCAGCGCACGGAACCGTCGGGGCTGATGCAGACAAGTTCTCCGTCGCCAGTGCCTGCCACCACCATTTCCCCACCGGGCGATGCGGCCATGCAGCGGATGTTGGGGAGCGGCAGGGTCCATTGGGGCGCATCACCGCCGCCAAAGGCATGGATGCCCGCGGCATTGGCCGCGACCAGGTCCACCACAACGCGTTTCTCCGTGTCGGACACCAGCGGGCCTTCCATGGCGGTCACCGGAAGGTCGCCGGGCACTTTCCAGGTGCGGTTTGAACCGCCCTTGGCCGCGTCGAGTTCGACGATGGCGCCGTTTTTCAAGCCCACAAGCCAGGTGTGCGCCTCGACGGCGCTGCGGCCGGAAAGGGGGCCGCAGGTCACGGCGGCGGGCAGGTCGATGCGCCAGCGCTCTGCCCCTTGCGCATCGAAAGCCGCCGCGGCCCACCGTTCCACGCCGCCCGGCTTGGATTCACGCACTCCCGCAACGCACAGGGGACCGAAGGTGCCGCGCGGTCCCGAGAGCCGGCCGATGCGGCCGTTCCGGAGTCCTGTTTTGATGCGCCAGACCTCGCTGCCCACTTGGGCAAGGCGCAGGAGCGTGCCGTCCTGAAGCAGTGCCAGGACGGTTTCCGATTCGTCCGTCTGAAAGCTGTGGGCCCGCAGGGCATCGGCGACGGGTGGCCCACCCAGGCTGCCTTCCATGCGCAGACCGCCGTCGCCGTCAAGAAACCAGAAATTTCCCTTGTCATCGCCCACCACGGCGACGGCGCCCACGGCGGTGGACAAGGCCACCGGCCCCTGGCAGAGATTGCCCTTGAGCCGCCGTTTCCAGAGCAGTTCGCCGCGCAGTTCATTGCAGGCCACATCGCCCATCGGACTGGCGCAAAACACGCGGGTCGTGCTGCTTTTCGCGTCGCGGACCGTGGCGGGCGCCCCGTTGGGGACCCCGTCTGTTTCGGCACGCCAGACGCATGCCGGTGAGATGGACAGGTCGAAAGTGCGCGCGAGCGGGGGCAGGTCGGGGGCTTCGAAGCTGAGGCTGAAGCGATAAGTGCCGCCCAACTGCGACATGCCCTGCAGGGTGCGTTCGAAGGTTGCTTTCTCCCCCTGCACCAGGGACAGGGGAAAGAGTGCCGCGCCGACAGCATGCGATTCGGGCGCGAGTAGCCGCAGGCTGCCCCGGAGCGTGGCCGGCGAGGGGTTGCGCAAGCCGAAGCGGACGGCAGTGCGGGCGGGACCGGGTTCGAGCGGCTTGTCCGTGCGGAGCCACAGGGAGGCGGGCAGCGCGTAGTCTTGCAGCGGCAGTCCGCCGATAAGTACCGGCGCATCCGTCGCCGGAACGGTGGCGACGCCGTCCTTGGGCATGATGTAGTCTTTCTGGTCCGTATCAAGGCGGACAAGGGGAATTAACTCTTGGCGGGTTTCGATGCGGAAGGGTTCGCGCAGCCCCCCCCAGGCAACGACCAGGGAACCGTCCTTGTTGATCAGCACATCGGCGTCGGCATCCTGAAAGGGAAGTCTCCCCGCGCGCCATGCGCCGTCGAAAGGACTGGTGAATACAAATGCGTCCAGCCCCGCAGGGGGGGGAGGCATGGACCGGACTCGGGCCGCACCGCTCTGGTGCAGACCGGCGAATTGTTCCACCTCCTCCGCCGGAACAGACCACCAGCCTCCGTTGGGCGCATCGACGGCCATATAATCGTTGGACCGCAGGAGCGCCATGTCGCGCAACAGACGGAATTGTTCCACCGGATAGCGGAGTTGCGGCGTCGCACTCTGCGCATCCAGCGGGTTCAGGCAGAGGACTATGCCGCCGCTGCGTTCCCAGCCTGTACGGGTCTCCTTGTCGAGCCGTTCCTGCAAGAGGCGGTTTGCCCGGTCAGCGGCGTCGGCCAGGACGGCTGCTTCGGTGACCGTGGCCGTGTCGCGCAGGACGAGCCGTAGCCGCAGTTCGGCCGCACTGCCGAGCGCTTCGACAGCCCCCTCAAAGAAGGAGAACCAGAGCGGTCCGGCATCGTTGAGGTTGTCGGCCAGCAGCAGGATGTCCCCTTTGGGACAGGCGCGAATAAAGGCGCGCAGTGTGCGCACCGCAAAGCGCCTCGCGCCTGCGCGCAGTTCCTCCTCCGTCTGTCCCGGCCGGTAGCCGCTCCAGCGAAAGTCATGAATCGGTCCGCCGGACCGCGTGTCCAGCGCCAGCCCGCGCAGGCCGGTCTGTGAGCAGAATTCGCCCGCCAGGGCAAAACGGTCCCGCGCGCGCGCAGCCTCTGTGCCGCCGGTGAACCAGGCAGCATCGGGCGTCAGCGCCATTTGCAGGAAATTGGCCTCGATGCCGCTGTCTGTCAGTCGTCGCCGCGCGGCCGTGATTTCCTGCGCCAGCGCCTCCCACTGCGGGGGATGGGGCGGCTGGGGTTTGGCAGATGCGTTCTCTTCGCCGGGCGGCGCGCTTTCATCGGGAAAGGCGGCAAGGTCGTCCAGGATGCCCTGAAAAAGGAATCCGGACACACCGCGCCGCTTCCATTCTTCCGCGTGGTTCGCGGCCCAAGTGGCATTGATGGGGGTGAGGAAGAGCACCTGCGGTGGTGCGTCACCGGGAACGGAGGGCCGGATAATTCTTGGCGTTGGCAAGCCCGAAACAGAAACAGCCGCCTTTTGTTCCACGGCGGGAGCGGTGAAACAAAAGAGCAACAGCACCCAAACGGGGAGCACGTTCAGCCAAGTGTTCAGACAACGCATCCCATGAGCATACCCCAAACCCCCTGCAGGTTTCGGTATAAACTCACGCACAGCGCGGCAGGCAGGGCGGATGATGCCCCGCCGCGGCCTGGTTAGGCCTCAGCAGTGTACTTTGTCACGTTGACCGCCTGCGGGCCTTTGGGCCCGTCATGAAGCTCGTAGAGGACTTCTTCGCCTTCGCGTAACGTGCGGAAGCCCTCCATTTGAATGGCCGTGTGATGCACGAACACATCCGAGTCTTCATCTCGGGCAATGAACCCGAACCCCTTTTGGTCATTGAACCATTTGACCTTGCCAACCATTTTGCCGTTAGAATCGCACATAATTGTCCCCCTGCTCATTTCCGGCAATTGCGGCCCGGCCGAAGGCGCACTCTCCGGCATTCACCGCATACCACGTTGTCCACGCAACTTCGGTGCGCATTCGCGGAATAGACCCGATAACACAAGATTGAACCGCGGAGGAAAGGATGGCACGCAAGGGAAAGGGATGGATGAATGGACCTGCCGCGCTTTGCATGAAAGAACGGCATTCGCGCTACACCCCATGGGATGCCGCCGCGACAAAATTATCGGCGCACCTTAGGTAAAACACCTACCTACCTCCGTGAACTGCTCCAGGCTGTGTCCGTATCCGTCATACTGCCCCGACTAAATACGGTCCACTTCTTTCAACCTGGGATCCGCGTCTGCAAGTACTGCCCCGGTCCAGACGCGAACTATCTTAGTTTTTAACATATCCCTTTCTTAATGTCAAGCACAAAATCTACCGGATTATCCCGGAGGCATCCCGCGAGACCTGTCGGTCTTGCAGGCACTTGGCAGGGCATCAGCCCCCATGTGCAGGCAGCGACATCCCATTGTTTTAGTTGGCAGCGTTAAGGCAGCGGACAACATGGCCTTCGAAAGTGCCCTCCAAAGCATGTTTTCCCGACCGGAGGAAGTGTGGAGGACGCAGGTCTACGCGATATACGCACCCGGATTGACTGGTCCGAGTCACCTTGTTCTCCTTATCCCCGGACTCTATTAGCCAAGGTCGAAAGTCGTGTTCTCAGCGCGCGGCATGCCACAATGGATAATCTCTTTACAGTTGATTGGGAATATGTGGGGCCAACAACCGTGATTTTAGGCGTAGGTCCGGGTCATCGCGGGGAATGGGGCCTTAATTTTAGACTCGAATGACCTGTTATAAGCTTGTGACGCCAAGAATATGTGTTTTACTGGATTTTGGCAGCATGTGAAGAAACTCAAAGTTATCCACAATCTATCCACAGCCTCCACAGCCCATACATAATAATGATAAACACCCACACACTTTTTTCTAACATACTGTAGCATTGGAAGTTATGAAGGTTATATGCCGAGCCTCGGCAGGCATAAAATTATCTAGCCCTAGCCAAGAACCGGGAATAATTCACTGGCAGGAATAGAAGTTTCGACACCGGTTGGTGAGTCAATTAATAAATAATAGGAATGATTATCGGGTGGTTTCCTGACGAAGGATTGTGCATTTCTGCACAACTGTTCGTGGAGAGGTAAGTTACAGCATTTTCATGCGTAACAAGATTAAGAGAGCATCTATAGGCATATGTTGAGCCCAGTGGCCGGTCGTAGAAATCTATTGACAGATTATTCCTCCGGGCTTGTGTATTTGCGTCCAAACTGACACAATAGTCTGAACAACCCATGGGGAAAAGCATGCGCATCATTGCCGGAATAGCCCGGGGGCGACGCATTGAATCGCCTGCCGGAGCGTCCACCCGCCCGACGCTGGACCGCGTGCGGGAAAGCCTCTTCAATATACTTATGCCGCGCGTGGGCGGCGCGGCCTTTTTGGACCTGTTCGCGGGCACCGGTGCCAACGGATTGGAGGCGCTGAGTCGCGGCGCGGAGCGCGCCGTGCTTGTGGACAATGCCGCCGCAGCCCTGACGGTGATTCGACGCAATATTACCCTGTGCGGGTTTGACGACAGGGCGCAGTGCATGCATTTGGACCTTCCTGGCGGGCTGGACAAGCTGTCCGGTCCTTTTGACATCGTCTTTGCCGACCCACCCTATGTCTTTGCCCAAGCTGAGGCACTACTCTGCGGCTTGGACACCCGCCAGCTTGTGGCTCCCGGCGGATGCATCATCTATGAGTCTGCCCGCAAGACGCCTCCCCCCGATATATTGTGCCGCTGGACCCTGTTTCGCCGTGCCGAATACGGAGATACGGCCCTTTCTTTCTACTCTTGACACAGCATCTTGTATCTGATATTCTATTCACGCGGAAAGACCACAATATGTTGGCATCCCACCAGGCGGCAAGGCTTGTGCCCCCGATGCAGGGGGGATGCCGGACGGGTGAAGTGAAGCCCCAACCAGAAGCGAGACAGCCATGCGTTGCCCGTTTTGCGGTTATCATGACAGCAAGGTGGTGGATTCACGTGTCGCCAAAGACGGTGACTCCATACGCCGTCGGCGTGAGTGCATCAACTGCAACCGCCGATTCACGACCTACGAGCGCATTGAGGAAGTGGCGCAGATGGTCATCAAGAAGGACGGACGCCGCGAGGCCTTTGACCGCTGGAAGCTGAAGAGCGGCGTGATGAAGGCCATCGAGAAGCGGGCCGTGAGCTTGGAGCAGGTCGATGCGATGATCAACAGCATCGAGCGCGAACTGTTCAACACCAATGAGCATGAAGTGACCACACAGGCGCTCGGTGCTGCGGTGATGGACCGGCTCAAGGGCCTCGACGAGGTCGCCTATGTCCGTTTCGCCTCGGTGTACCGCCAGTTCAAGGACATCAACGAGTTCATGAGCGAACTCAAAGACATGCTGAAGTGAGTCGTTCAGTTCTGTAAACCAGTTCCTTTCCCCAGACGCACGCGGCCCCCGGGTTCCCAATGGAACCCGGGGGTCGCTGTGTATGGTAAAGAGGCTTCCAGCCTCCTATTTTCATAATGTTTTGCGCGCATCCGCGCGCAAGAAACGCGGCAGGATGCCGCGTCTACTTTGCGGTGGTTTTGGATGGGGTTGACTGCTGCGCTTCGCCAAGCAGTTTCATGGCGGCGGGGTTGGCCATTAGCATGAGACTGCGCCGTCCCATGCCGTCGCGGCGAACCAGGCTGCATTCCGGCGGGGCGGTCTGGAGGGCCTGCATCCAGTGCCAGTCATTTTCCATGACGAACCAGAAGGCCGGTTCGGCCCCGTTGACCCTGGCCACAAAAGCGTCCAGCTCACCACGCACCTCGTCCTCGGTTTCGCGTATGGCCGGGGCGTCCTTGCCGGTTTTGTCCACGGCTGCGGAGATTGCCTTCAGGAGGGCGTCCCGCTCGGCCGGTGTGACGCTGTCCGGCGCCGAGAGGGGCACCTTTCTGACGGCGTCGGCAATGACGGTGCGCGCCTTCTTTTGCAGTTTTGCCACGGCAATAAGTTTGTCCGGCGGGATCTTGTCGGCGCCGACGAGTCCGGTGAAGAGGGGTTCGTGGAATTTGCGCGCGTTGAATATGTATTCCTCGCGGGATACCCCGAGTGAATAGAGTTTGTAGTCCCGGCCCTGGTCGGACAGCAACGCCAGCGGCGCGCAGAATTCGCGTGCGGAGGAAAAGGGATTGCCTGCGGGGAGCAGGATTGGCGGCACCAGCAGCAACAGCAGCGCCATCTGCGAGGCGATGACAGCGTGCAACTGCGCACCGTCCGTTTTCAGGGCACGGCCCAGGGCATAGCCCGCGAGCAGCAGGGTCAACAGCGAAAAGACCATGACCGCAGGGGTGAGGGCGGAGCGGTAGGGAGTAAACCACAAGGCCGCAGGCGCAACGCCAAGGAGCGCCAGGGCGGCCGCCCAAAGATATCCGGTTCGCTTCCGCCATACCGCGCGTGCGGAATCGGCCAATTCAACCACACTTGCCGCGATGACCACCGCCAGGGCGGGATAGAGGGGCAGCAGGTAAATCTGGCGTTTGCCGAGGGATGCCGAGAAGAACAGGAAGGCGGGCACGATCCAGCACCACAGGAACCAGTGCATTTTGGAGGCGCCACGGTTTTTCCACAGCCACCAGAGCGTCCACGGAAGGAAAAGCGACCAGGGGAACAGGTCAACAGGCAGGTTGACCACGTAGTACCAGGGCATTTCGAGGTGGCTTACGCCCAGGAACAGGCGTCCGATGGTGTTGCGGAAGAGATTGCCGCCGACCCCCTCGCCGAGGGCGTTTGTGGCCTGTCCGGCAATGGCCATGCGCGCCGGAATGAGCCAGAGGCAGACGATGGCCATCGCCGCCAGGCTGCCGATGACCCAGTGGAGCCGCTTTCGGGCGGACCGGTTGCCCCAGTAGAAGACAAGCATCCAGAGCAGGGGGAACACCAGCGCGGGCGGACCCTTGGCCAGCAGCCCCGCGGCGACGGCCAGCCAGATGATCGGCAGCCGCCAGGCGCGGCGGTCTTCATCCCACTGCCACAGGTGGTACAGGGCCATGGTCACGCAGCCGGTGAGCACCATGTCTATCTGTCCGGTGCGCGCCTGCCACCAGAAACGCAGGCAGGTCATGAGCACCAAGGCAGACCAGAACGCGACCCGGTAGCCGAACATGCGCCGGGCGGTCAGCCAGGTGAGGCCAACCACCAGCAGGGCCGACAGCACGGAAGGCACGCGGGCGGTGAGGGGGGTGACGTGGCCGCCCGGCAGCGAAGCGAGTGCCATGCCCCAGAAAAGCAGGGGCGGTTTCTCCGTGTAGGGCTGGCCGTTCACATGCGGCGCGAGCCAGTCGCCGGTGAGGAGCATTTCGCGGGCCACTTCGGCAAAGCGCGGCTCGTCGGGGGGCCACACATCGTAGCCGCCGAGGTTGATGCTGAACAGCACGCCTGCAAGCACGAGCAACAGCACCACGCTGGACCGTTCTTTCTTCATGGGACAATCCTTCTTGGCAGGGGTGTGCCGGGAATCAGAGCCCTGAGGGCAGGGGCACGGGCGTGGGCGGGGGCTGGTTGCCGCCCTGGCTCACCTGGGGCTCAATGGGAAGGCCGGAATCGGCGCCCGGCAGCGCCGGCATCAGCATTTCATCGTTTCCGGTGTCGGGCATGGCGGGAAGAGCGGGGAGGCCCTCCTCCGTCGCCGGCGTCTCTTTGACAGGACGGGACGGGTCCAGACAGCGCAGTATAAGCTCACGGTCCGGCACCTTCACCTCGGCGGCGATTTTTTCCAGAATGCGCCGGACTTCAGCCTTGACGGCCGGGTCGCTGGCGCTGTTGGAATCGATATGGACGGCGATGAGCCCCGCAAAACTGGCCAGGGCGAGGCCAATCCCGTTGATTTTGTCCCTGCTGGCCTTTTCGAGCTCCGGCGGGTTTTCGCCCACCAGCGCGGTGGAGGAGACGGGCTGCCCCGTTTCCTTTGCGAGGGCGGCAATCTTCGCATCAGCCGCAAAGGCATCGTTGTATCGTTTCATGAGCCGGTCATAATTCACCCGCATGCTTTCCATCTGAAACTGGGGATTTTCCAGGGGGTGGCTGCTTGCGGTGTCCAGGGCTTTGACAAAGTTGCCGGAGTACCGGGTGTAGGCGTCATTGAGAAACATGGAGAGCGACGAGGGATCTTTCTGGACTGGGGCGAGTTTGTCGAGCACAAAGCGGCGCAGTTCCAAGTCCTCATCCCGATTCTCGATAATTTTGGCAATCACCCGGACGTCCGAATCGTCCCGGATGACGAGCGGGAAGAATTCGAGGGCCATCATGGCGTTTTCCCAGACCTGCCGGTCGATCTCCTCAGCCGGCCTGCCCGTCTTTTGGCGGCGCGCCGCGATGGCGCCTTCATGGGCGGCCCGGACAAGGTCAGAACCCCGCAGATTGCGGAATTCCTCGAAGGGATAGTCTGGGCGCAGGTCGCCGGGCCGTCCGGCGGACCGGGCTGGGCGCGGCGGCATGTTTTTGGCGCGCATCATCATGTCGCGGACCACGTCCCAATAACTGACAATAATCTTGGCGGCGGAGCCTGCGGGCGGGGTGCTGTCCGGCACCTCGACGCCCGAGCGCTTGTTGAAAGGCGCCAGCGTGGTGGGCGATAGGGGCGGCGGTGTTGCGTTTTGGGCGGTTGCGGCCAGCGCCGAACATGCCGCGCACGCCAAGGCAAGGTAAATTCTCATCGTTGCGATTCCTGCGCCGCCGTTCTGCGGCGGATGCACTATTGTAACGGCCCGCGCCGCCGGAGCCAAACCCCAGAGCGGTGCTATTCGCCTGCTGCGGCCTTTCCCGCGCGGATCAGCATGACATTGCGCACATACACCGGCAGGGTGGCCACCATGCCCAGCACATTAATCCATTCCGAGCGCTGGAGGTAGGAGGACATAAGCAGCAGTGAGGCGGCAATGCTCAGATACCAGAACGACGGGGGGATGACACTGCGTTTCTTGATTTCGGTGACAACCCACTGCACGGCGAAGCGGGCGGCAAAAAGGCTCTGGCCGATGGCTCCGATGCCAATCCAGAACCAGGTGCGCACAATAACCTCATGCGATTCATGGTGCGTGTGGTGGTATTCGTTGAGCCAGGTTCCGGCGACCATGGCGACGCTCACGAGCAGAAAGAGGCCCACGCCGCCCTGAAACAGCAGTGCGGCACGGCGCGTCAGCGTTCCCTTTTCATTCCATATATGGACGAGGTTGCGCGCGTAGACAACACTGTTGAAACCATAGCTCAGCGCCGCCACGGGGGAATTGAGGTAAAAGACGCCGTAGAGCAGCAGGGCCACCGAACCGGCCCCGCTCATGTACCAGAAGACGACGGGGACGACACTTTTGCCTGCGCGTTCCGAAACGAGCCACTGGATATAGAAGCGGCCGAAGAAAATGACCGCGCCCGAGATTCCCAGGATCTGCCACAGGACTGTTGAGAGTGACGTGCCGGCGCCAAAAATAGAATCCACCACAGGACCTTTCCAAGAGCTGTTTACCCAGGCCGCAAAGTATAGCATGGCCCGCGTGGGAATCGCAGGTGCCCGCTGCGCGGCGGAGCGCGCCATTTCGGGCGATGACCCGGTCAGGGGACGGTGCGTTCCTTTTCGCTTCGCGAAACTCCGCGCACCCTACGAAATCACAGAATCAGTCCTCGGTAAGGCGCTGATACCAGGTTTTGTAGAGCACTGCGCTGAGCGCCACCACGATGACGAAGGCCGCGCCGGACTCGGCAAAGCGGTGCAGGACGAGGTAGACCGGGCACAGCCACATGGCGGCGAGCCAGGGGATGCCGATGATCACATTCAGGATGTCGTTGCTGAAGGTGACGTTGGCCTCGCGGCCCAGGCCGGTCTCGTCTGCGACGGGTTTCCAGAAGCCCGCGGGCCGGACCTCCCGGTAGAAGCGCAGCAGGGTTTCGCGGTCGGTGGGCTCGGTTACCAGGGTCACGGCCACGGTGATGAGCAGCACGGCGCCTGCGATGGCCGGGAAGGTCTCGTAAAGCGGCAGCTTGGAGAAGGCGGGCACCAGGGCCTGTATCAGCGACAGCACCATGCCGGAGAAAGTGCCCGCGGCGTAGGACCAGCCGTTGATGCGCCACCAGTACCAGCGCAGCACGTTGGGCAGGAGCACGCCCGCGCCGAGGGTGCCCATGATCCAGGTGAACATCTGGTTGATGGACGATGACGCAAAGCTGACCGCGATGCCCATGAGCACCAGCAGCGCCGACGAGGCGTAGCTGGCCAGAATCAACTGGCGCTGCGAGGCGCGCGGATTCAGGTATTTTTGGTAGATGTCCTTGACGATATAGCTCGCGCCGCCGTTTACGGTCGAATTGAACGAGGCCAGGAAGCCGGAAAGGAGCGCGGCAAGCACGATGCCGCGCACGCCCGTGGGGAGCATGTCCTGGATGACCGAGGGGAGCACCTTTTCCGGGTCGCCCTGCTTGGCAAGGCCCAGGATGCCCATGGCGGCCAGCGCCATGGCCATGGGCCAGCGCACGGTGTGGATGGCGCCCCAGAGCGCGCCCAGTTTGGACGCCTCCTTGGGCGTCTTGGCGGCGAGGAAGCGCTGGAAGTCGTACAACTGTTCCGGGCCGGAGAAGGACAGCAGCATGCCCTTGAACACCCAGATCATGAGGAGCAGGCCGAACAGTTCATATTCCGAGCTGCCGTCGGGCGATTTGAAGCGCCAGACCGGCATGAGGCTGCCCCAGTCGGGTGCCACGGCGGCCTTGAGCGCCTCGGGAGCGATGTGGATGAAGCCGAGGTAGGCGATCATGATCGCGCCGATGGACAGGATGATGGTCTGGAATATCTCCACCAGCACCACTCCCTGGAACCCGCCAAAGATGACGTAGGCGCCCGTGACACCCAGGATCAGCGCGGCGCAGGTGTGCTCGCCAAAGGGCAGAAACACCGCCCCGAATTTGCCCATGCCCACGGCGCCGTAGGCCAGGAAGGCCGTGATGGTGAGCACGGCGTAGAGCGTGTAGGATGCGCGGGCCAGTTCGCCGGCCCGGCCCGAGCCGAAGCGGGTCTCCATCCATTCCGAACCGGTCATCACGCCCGAGCGTCGTATCCATTTGCCCATGAAGGTCATGTAGAACACGGGGATGATGAAGCCCCAGATCCACTGCACCCACATGCCCTTGAGGCCCATGGTCACGAAAAGGCCCACAATCCACATGGTGCCGGTGATGTCGAAGTAGGAAGAACTGCCCGACATGGCCAGTGCCCACCACGGCAGTTGGCGGTCGCCCAGGAAATAACTGCCGATGTCCTTCGAGGCCCGGCGTTTCATAATCAGGCCGAGCGTGATCACCACGGCCAGATAGATCACCATCACCGTCCCGTCAATGCCGTTCAAACGCAGTGTCATGACTCATCCTTCCCTAATCGCCAACACAATCCAAGATTTCCTGCGCCCAGCGCGAACAGCCTTGTTTCGCCCTTACAGGGCTGCTTCGTTGGGACGCTGCTTACCCGGGGCGTTGCCCCGGGCTATCCTGTGGTGCGCCTTCGGCGCGTCCGAACACCGAAAACCATTGACTCTGGAATATGGTGTTCTACACGCCGAAGGCACCACGGCTATTGCGTTTTGATCGTCACCGACACCATGCCGCGTGCGGGCACCGTTACCCTGCCCGAGGCGCCGAGCGGCTCGCCGTTGTCGCCGTACAGGTCTGTCTTGGCAAAGGAGGCCGGGCGTATGCCCGGCAGCGCAATGGTGGTGGCGGCCGCCTGGTAGGACGGATTGTATAGCCGGGCCATGATGCGGCCCTGCTGCGGTAGCAGTTCGCCGAGGAGCACGGGGCCGTTGTCGAGGCGCAGGTAGGAGGCTTCGGCGGGTGTGCCGGCGGCGGCGCAGGCCAGGGCACAGCGGCGGTCGGGCGTCAGGTCGAGTGTGCGCGCCCAGCCGAAGCGGGTGGCGGCCACGCCGTCGAAGGGCGCGTCGGAGAGCCTGACCGAGAAGGCGCAGCGGATGTCGCCGCCCTGCGAGGCCTTGTAGTTGGTGTGCCAGTAATTGTTAAAGACGTAGGCGTACAGGATATTGCGGTTGCCGCCGATGTGGGCGGGCCAAAGGCCGCGGTTGAGTTCGCCGACGGTGAACATGGGCGTGTCCACCGAGGCCACAACGGCCGACTGTGTGCTGTCGCCGACGGCGGCGAAGGTGTTGACGGCATACCATTCACGGCAGGCGCCGGGCATCTGCTCCTGGTCAACGGTGGCGATGCCGTAGGGCAGTTCCATGAAGGCGTTGGTTTCGTCGGCCTTGTTCAGGCCGAAGGGGAACGCGAAGTAGCCGCCTTCCTTCTCCACCGTTGCGGTCTTGTGGATGACGTTGACGAAGTCGATGGCGCCGCACTTGTGGATGACGATGTCGGTGTCCACCGGGTCGACCTTGCCACTGTGGGCAATGTGAAGCACGGCGCGCAGGGGGCCGTTTTCGGACAATGTGACCGCGGCGGTCTCATGCGTCACGGGGACGATCGTCGGGGTGGCCTTGGTGTTGGAATGGACAATCGAAGTGCCGTTGCCGCCGCTGGCATAGAGGTACTGGTTCATGCCGAGGCCCGAGGCGGTGTCCACCCATTCGCGGCCCGATGTCAGGTCGGTGACGCTGTCCAGCGCACCGGTCTTGGCGTTTATGTGGAAACGGTATCCCGCGCCTTTCCAGGTGAAGTCGTCGCCGTCCTTGGCCAGCAGCGCCGCGCCCTTGGCGTCGTTGCCGCCAGTTTCAATGGTGTAGAGGCGGTAGCCCACCGCGGGCACCTTTTCCGCGACAAAGGCGAGATCGCCGCCCGCGGTGCGCTGCACGGTCACGGTCTTGCCGGTGACGGCGTCGATGATGCCCGTCGCTTTGGTCTCCGCCGGAACGGTCACCAGGATGTCGCGCGCCCAGGACAACGGGTTGGACACGTGCAGGGTCGAGCCTGCTGCATCGCCCTTGGCCGACAGGGCGCGCAGCGCGGCGATGCCGCCCTGCTCCATGTCGCGGCTCTGGTCGATGGAGCGCGTTGCGTAATCGGCCTTTCGCTTCCACTGGCCGACGGTCTGCGGGTCATTCGGGTCGCCGATGCTTTGCGCGGCACCCCAAGTGTGCTCATCAAAGTACACGATCTGTTCCCAGGCCGTGTCGAGCGCCTTGAGCGGGGCGTCGTTTTTCACGCCGTGGGCCTGCGCGAGGGCCATCCACTTCTCGGCCGTGTTCACGTGCGCCTTGGCCCAGCGGGACTCGGCCGTCTCAAAGGCGGTGGAGGCGGCGCCGTCCTCCCAGTAACTGCCCATGTCGCCGCGGTAGACCGGCAGCGCCTCGGCAAAGTTCTTCTCGACGTATTCAAAATACTCGTCGGGCCGGGCGATGATGAATTTCGGGAAGTCCCATTTCTTGTTCCACTCCTCGGCCACTTCGGCGTACTTGGGCGTCATGCGGGTGTTGTCCACAAACGCGCCGTTGATAAAGATGGCGTCGCAGGGGTAGTCGGGCCGCACGAATTTCTTCATGAATTCGGGCAGGTCGCCCTCCACGGAGGCGAGGTCGTCATTCAGGCCGATCTGGTGCGACTGGAAATAGGTGAGGGTGTGGATGGTCAGCACGCGCGAGCCGTCGAGCCCCTCCCACCAGAAAGGGGACTGGATCGTTTCTTTTTCGGCGTGCAGGAAGGACGGGCCGCGGTCCTCGTTGACCGCCTCGGCAAAGTATTTCACCCCCGCCTGGCGCAGGAACATGGGCAGCGTGCCGACCGTGCTGGGCACGTCGTTGAGCGAGGCCATGGTGATCGGCACACCCAGCGCGCGGCCGTAGGTCTGGGCGGGCTGAAGCACGCGGACCAGTTCCTCGCCGGAGCAGATGCCCGTGAGCATGTTGAGATAGAGGGCCGTCAGGCCCATGCGCCCTTCCTTGATGCGCTGTTCCAGCGCGGGGAACCTGTCCGGGGCCAACTGTTTGACCCAGCCCAACTGCGCGAAGACTTCGAGGTTGTACTTGTAGTTCGGCAGTTTGTCGCAGGCGTCCAGTCCGCCGGTGATGTTGTCCACGTGGAGCTGCATGCACTTTTCCTGCAGATCCGTGTAGCCGATGTCGGTGTGGGTTGAGGCCGCCACGAACACCTTCCACTGCTTCTCGGGCTGCGCGTCAAAGGCTGCGTTCAGTTCTTTCCCGCCGACAGTGAGCAGCGCCCGGCGCTTTTCAGCTTTGGTGAAGGGAGCCACCAGCAGCGGGACCGTGCTTTCCCCCTGGGCCAGGGCGACCTTCTGCGGCGCTGGGCCGCCTTCGAGTCCGAGCAGCCCCTCGCCGTCGAGGCCCTCATTGGCGACACGGATCAGCACGGCCTGCTTCAGCACGCCGTCCACGGTCTTGAACATGGGCGTGCAGGTGGCGCTGATGTGGTCCACCTGCGGGCCGTTGGGCACGCCCGACTCCAGCTTCACCGAATCATAGAGCAGCCAGGAGCCGGAAGTGGTGACGAGAACGAGTTCATTGCCGGCCTGTTTCGTCCATTCGGCAGGAAACACGAAGGTTCTGGTGAGGTGGTGCCCCTGCTTGGGGTCTTTCAGCGCACCGTCGCCGCCGCCTGCGGGCAGTGCCACGGCCGGGCATTCGTGGCCGTTCAGCTTTACCTGAAGCGTGGGCGGGCTGCCGCACTGGCTGTCCACCAGGTTGACGAAAAGGCGAAATCCGGTCTTGGTGCCCTGTTTGGCGTTGAATAGAATCCGGAAGGGGTGCTGTTTCAACCCGGCCCAATCGTCGCTCGGGCCGGGCTGGATGAAGGGCCAGTCTTTCTCGGGCGCGCTCTTGCCGACGGTGTAGGTCACGTCATTCGCGAAAAGCTTCGTGTAATCGGTATGGTTGCCTGCGGCGGCAAACTCTTTGTAGCTCCCGTCCTTATTGCCGATGCTCCAGAGCGTGTCGGCGGCGGAGGCAATTCCGGTGCAGACCAGCACGCTGACCAAACAGAGGGTAAATGGGACGTTTCGCATGACGGCGCTCCTTGTTGTTCCGTGTTTGTCACGGCAGGGGGTTCAATACGGCGGGCACTATAGTAACCGGAAAGCCCCAACGGGGCAAGATGACCGCGGTAGTTGATTTCCGTGCGCCGAACCGGACCGGCTGTAGTGCTCGCAGCGAAGCGGAGCGCACCGTTTTCAAAACAGAGCGTGTTCCCAAGGACGGTGCGATCCGCTTCGCTGCGGGCACCCTTGTATGGCATTCTTGATTTTCATCCGACAAGGTGAAATAGTAAAGGCCAAACAAGCCGGGTTGCCTTCCGGGGAAGGAATCTGGAGAGAGGAGGCCCATGAAACGCGCAATTGCCCTTTGCATGCTCTTCGCAGTTCCCGGTCTCGCGCAGGATATCAATATTCCCAAGCCCGGAGACCGGGAGTTTCTGGTTGACCGGGCCTATATGATGAGCCCGTCCGACAAGGACCAGGTCACGGCGGTTTGTGGCCAATGCCTGAAGGACCGGGCCATTCCGATTGTGGTGGTGACGGTTTCGTCCATCGGGGAGCACGCCGCGGACAACCCCAGCATTGAGACCTTTGCGCGGCGCCTGTTCAACCAGTGGGAGATCGGATACCGGGTTGTCAACGGCGCATCCTGGAACCGCGGCATCCTGTTTGTCGTTTCGCGCGCCGACCGCAAGGCGCGCATAGAACTGGGCCGGGACTGGGCCCGGGGCTACAAAAGCGTCTGCACCTCCATCATGGACGGCCAGATCATCCCCAAATTCAGACAGGGGGACTATTCCTCCGGGATTGTGGCCGGGGTGGCCGAGTTGGACGCGATGGCCCGGGGGCTGAACCGGCCGCAGGGAATGCTGAGCCGCCTGGGACTGACGTGGTCCTCAATGCCGACGGCGAATGTGGTGTTCTTCTTTGTTTTCATGCTCATTATTGTCATCGCGGGCATTCGGAATTATTTCTGGCCTCCTCCCAAACCGGGTGAGCCAGGCTATAGGAGGCCTTCCTGCTACGACGACCCGTACCAGCGCCACGGCTATTACGGTTCCTCCTTTGGTTCCAGCGCCTCATCGGACTCGGCCTCCTTTTCCGGGGGTTCCTTTGGCGGAGGCAGTTCAGGCGGCGGCGGGGCGACGGGTTCATGGTGACGCAATGCAGCGAGGGCGGAAAACAGACATGAAACGCACACTGGACCTCATCACGCCGGAGCAGCGCGACCGCATCGCCGCGGCGGTGGCCGCCGCCGAATCGAAGACCTCGGCCGAGATTGTGCCCGTGGTGGCGGCCCTCTCGGGAAGGTATGACCGTTCAGAGGATCTCGTGGGCATTCTGACCGGCCTGGTCTGCCTTTCGCTGGCCTGGGCGGTCTTCCCCCTGGTCCCGGCGGAGTTCGGTTCCTGGGATGCGGTGAAAAGTGCCTATGAGCTGCCCCTGCTGCTGGGCGCCTTCCTGGCCGGGTACATGGTCGCCGTGACGATGGCCGCGCGCTGGCCCCGGCTCCACCGCTTCTTCACCCCCCGTGCCCAGATGCGCGAGGAAACAACGGCCCGCGCGCGGCAGGTCTTCTTCGACAACCGGGTCTACCGCACCGCGGCGGGCACCGGTGTGCTGCTCTACCTGTCCCTCTACGAGCGCACGGCCGTGGTGCTTGCCGGCGACCCGGTCATGGAGAAACTGGGCCAGGAAGCCATCGACGAGGTGTGCGCCGAACTCACCTCGGCCCTGCGCGCCGGAGACCTGGCGGAGGCGCTGTGCGCCACCCTGGAGGACATGGGCGAACGGCTCGGCAGGGTGCTGCCCCGCGCCGAGGGCGATGTGAACGAACTGCCCAACACGCTGGTGCTGATGAAGTAATACATTTCACGGCCGAGAGTCCGAACATGGCTATCCGGCAGGATAACAGACTCTCGGGAGAGCCGTATTAGAACCGGCTCTGTTGATGCCCCACCGGGTCTTTGCTCCATAATCCCGCTGGTTATACGGACCGATTTATATATTATGTGTCTGGGGGGGCTTGCCCGCTGATCGGAGTATGGGTTGCGTCTTGCGAAAAGACCACCTGCGGGGAGATAATCACGTTGCAGCGGAGGTGCACGACCACGCATAGCAGCGCTGGGGTGTTCTTGAGGTGCGATATTCTTATCGTCTCGCATGTCGGAACATGTTTTCTATTAAGCGTCAAGAGGGTTTATGAAAAGAGCATATTATGCAGAGGAGATTTCAGCTTTCCTGGAGACTGCCTCAGAAACGGTGCTTGGGAAGCTTGCCGAAAAGAACACTTTTTCGCTCGAACGTACGCAGCTTGACGCATGGCTGGAGGAGATTCGCATCCTTCGAGAGGTTCTGCCGGGTCTTGACGGCACGATTTACTTCGAATTCTCCATTCCGCGCATGGGAAAACGAATAGATGCAGCGCTCTTGATTGGCGCGGTCATTTTCGTGATTGAGTTTAAGATTGGCGAAAGCGAGTTCTATGCCCATGCGGTTGACCAAGTATGGGATTATGCTTTGGACCTCAAGTATTTTCATGAGTCCAGTCACAGTCAGTTCATAGCTCCTCTCCTAATCGCCACAAAAGCTAAACCCACCGTGCCGCAGATCTTCATGACCTCACATGACGACAAACTCTTGCATCCGGTCAAATGCAACGTGGACTGTTTGGGTTCGGTAATTCGGGAGGTCCTGGGTTTCTGCGGAGGCCAAGCACTTAACCGTTCATATTGGGAGGCCGGTCGCTATTGTCCTACACCTACGATTATCGAAGCCGCTATGGCCTTGTACGGCGGGCATGCTGTGACAGATATTTCGCGGAGTGATGCGAGCGCCATAAACCTCAGCGAAACGTCGCAAGCAATTTGCGAGATAATAGACGCATCCAAAAAGGCGTCCCTAAAATCCATTTGCTTTGTCACGGGTGTGCCAGGAGCAGGAAAGACGCTGGTCGGACTTAATGTAGCAACGGCGCAACTCCATGATCCCAACGCTTCCCATAGCGTCTTTCTTTCTGGTAACGGCCCTCTCGTCAGTGTTCTGCGTGAAGCCTTAACAAGAGACAGGGTGCTCAGGGCCAAGTCACTCGGGGAGAAGCTAAAGAAGGGGGCTGTTATGTCTACTGTTAAGACGTTCGTCCAAAATGTTCATCATTTCCGTGACGAATGTCTAATCGACACTTCTGGTCCGCCCACCGAGCATATTGCTTTATTCGACGAGGCGCAAAGAGCGTGGAATCTGGAACAGACGTCCAGTTTCATGCTTCGCAAGAAAAGTACGCCCAATTTCAATCAATCAGAACCCGAGTTTCTGATTTCCTGTCTTGACCGCCACTTGGATTGGGCCGTGATTGTTTGTCTTGTCGGTGGTGGCCAAGAGATCAATACCGGTGAGGCGGGAATAGGTGAATGGCTTGATTCGCTGGATCGTTCCTTTCCAGAATGGCAGATTCACATTTCACCCCGTCTCACAGATAGCGAATATGCGGCAGGGCACGTCATCGAGAGGCTGCCTTTACGCGCCGGTGTATTCTATAACGACAAATTGCATCTTGGCGTTTCCATGCGGTCCTTCCGCGCTGAAAATGTCTCACTGTTGGTCAAGCAAATCCTTGATCGCGATGTGGAAGAAGCTCGCCAAACTCTGGCTAACCTCTCAAGCCAGTACCCGATTGTCATTACGCGGAGTCTGGCCAGTGCAAAGCGTTGGCTAAGAATGAAGGCGCGTGGATCTGAACGATACGGAGTAGTGGTCTCATCAGAAGCCGAAAGACTGAAGCCTCATGCAATCGACGTAAAGTCCCCGGTAGACCCCATTCATTGGTTCCTAGACGGCAAGGACGACGTGCGTTCCTCCTACTATTTGGAAGATGTGGCCACTGAATTCCATATACAAGGACTAGAACTGGATTGGGTCTGCGTCACTTGGGACGCCGATTTCCGGTCAACAGAACATGGATGGGAACATTGGTCCTTCTGTGGAAGTCGCTGGAACCACATCAAGAAAGAGGAGCGAAAGCTCTACCTGAAGAACGCGTACCGAGTGCTTCTGACGCGTGCCAGACAAGGAATGATTATCGTTGTGCCTCATGGAGATGAAGAAGACCCAACGCGAGACCCCGCATTCTACGACCCTACCTACGACTATCTCAGAGAGATAGGTTTTCCCGTGTTTGAGGAGTGAGAATATGGAGAATGACAAGCGGCGTCTTCTTGTTTTTCACGACAGGATAACCTGGTAGTATTACCTGGAGCTGCGGAGCCGCAACCAAAGAATCCGGAAAGAAAAGAGGGCAGACAAGAATGTCCGCCCCACATTGTTCAGAATCCTCGCGTCTTGCAATAATTCTTATGGACAAAGAAGTGCGGAATAAGAAGCGCGAGAATCACCGCGGCTTGCGTTGATATTGATACATGGTAGTATGAATTGCGAGCTACTGCCGACTGGGTGACATGTCAACTATGACACGCGCGCGAAAATCGCGCTGAATTAAGGTGTACCGATGTTGCCACACAAAGACACAACCAATCTGAATCCAGGCCAACATCTCGTTTGCGACGAGCACATCCTGAAGAGCCATGCGCGCTTTTCGCGTGCAATACCAGCGCGTCTTCGTGAAGAAGTGTTGGCCAGTAACGAGTTTACGTGCCGTATGTGCGGAGCTTCCCCCGGTGAGGTAGATCCTGAGACAAATCGGATCGTCATGCTCCATATCAGCCACATCAAGGAGAAGGCGCTTGGTGGCAAGAACGATCTGTCAAATCTGCAGGCGATCTGCTCCACCTGCAAACAAGGCGCAAGGTACATCACAGCGAAGAGACCCACCGTGATATGGCTGCTGTCCCAAATTAGGCGCGCCGGTCTGGATGAGCAGAAGGCCGTGTATGATCGCCTTCGCAGCAAGTTTGGGGACTGTGCAGATGGGACGAAATGAGTGAAAGTTTGAATCGCGGGGCGCTCTTGTGAGGACGAAGGAAAAGCCATCCTGGCACGGACAGAAGAATAACGGCACTCTTGGCCGTTGATTCGGAGGGAGAGTTGGTCCAAGGGAGGAAATGTCGTCCTCAGCCCAAGAGACTGACCTTAAGCGGATCCTATTTCAGCGAATGCAGTAGAGACAGCCATCGGCGCCCATAACCAGCAGCGATAGTGTGCCGGTGCCGTCGGCATCGGCGAGGACCGGCGGGCCGATGGTGCAGGGCAGGTCCAGGCGCCATTTAAGCGCGCCCTGGCCGTTCGCGCCACCAAAACAGCAGACGGCGGTGCCGCCGGTGAAGACGGCTTCATCCTTGCCATCGCCGTCGAGGTCGGCGCTGGCCGCGCCCGCGAGGGGGAGCGTCATGGGGTTGGCCATGCGCCACTTTACGGTGCCCGTTGCCGCGTCATAGCAGCGCAGGCCGTCCTCATATTCCGCACCGATGGCCTCGGTTTTGCCGTCACCGTCGAAGTCGCCGAAGGCGAAGGTCTTGGCGCTCTTGTCGAGCGCATCGTGCCAGGCGAGGGTGCCGTCGGCGCGCACGAGTCCGGTCATGGCCGTGCCGGCCATGAACAGGTCGGCGGGACCGTCCTTTTTCAGGAAATGTCCCGCCACAGGCTTGCCCCAGTACACGGGTTTGGACGGGACGTCTTTCCAGGTGGCGTCGCGGGCGAGGATATCGGCGCCGGTGGCGCCTTTCAGGAGGTAGACGATGCTGGGGTGGAACGACGCCGCATCGTCCAGCCCGTCGCCGTCAAAATCGGCGACGGCAAAGGGGGCGCCGCCGACACCGCGCTGGCTGATTTGCCGGTTTCGCCGCCAGCGCTGCGCGCCGTCTTTGCCGGAGAGCAGCAGCGTCTCCTCGCTGTGCATCATCGAGCGGCGCACGGTGACCAGCAGGTCCCGCGTTTTGGCGTCGGTGAAATGGGCCGCCTGCCAGAAAATGATGCCGCCGGTGTTCCACGCGGGCGCCGTGCCGGGGATTTCGGCGAAGTCGTGGTGCCAGAGTTCATGCTCGTCCAAGTCGGCGGCGACGAGGCGGCCGCAACCGGACGGTGCGGCGGTGGCGTAGATAACCTGACGGTGGCCATCACCGGAAAGGTCGGCGGCGATGGGGCCATAGCTGTTGGGCCAGTTGTCGCCCTGGGCGCGCCCGTCGATTTCCCAAACAGGCGCCAAGGGCGCGGACGCATCGCCCGTGGGCCGGAAGGCCAGCAGTTTCTCGTTGTTGCCCTGGAGGAGGATGCGCGGCAGGCTGTCCGGCCCGTTGACCACCACCGGGGTGGAGGGATTGAGGCCATGCCGCTGTGAACCGATATAGGTGCCCTGTCCGCCGTCCACGGTGATTTCACCGGCATGGCCGGGCTCGATGCCGGAGTTGAGCAGCAGGCGCCCCTGCGGGTCAATGGCGAGCGCCTGCAACGCGGTGGCGGTGGCAGCGAGGACTTTTTCAAAGCCCTTCGCACCCCAGCGCACCAGGGACACTGTCACTTTATCGTCTTTGCCGGCGCTGCGCAGCGCCGCCCAGGTGGTTCCGTCAATGCTGTGGCACAGGGCCGTCTGTTGTGCCAGCGTGGCGCCCGAATTGACGTTGGGTTTGAGCGGTGGGTCCCAGGTCTGCCAGCCCGCGTCGGGCTGTTCCCACAAGGTTACGGCGGCGCCGTCTTTGACGCGGCACACGCGGCTGGGGCCGTACTGCGGCACGCCCGCGCCGGAAGTCGCCAGGGTCAGCAACTCGGTGGTTTTGTCGCCGTCCACGTCGCAGAGGCCCTGCAGATAGGCATCGGCGAGGTCGGCCTTGACCGCGCCGGTCATGCCGTCGTGGACGAGGATGTGCCAGCGAGGGGTGCCCGGAGCCGACAGGGATGCCGGCGCTCCCAGTGGAGAGCCGTCCCAGATATTCTCCATCACCTCCAGCTTGCCGTCGCCATCCACATCGGCCACAGGGTCGGGATTTACGCGCAGAATCTTCTGCGGATTGGAAATGTCCGGCTCGATGGCCTTGGACCAGAGCACCGCGAGTTTGCCGTCGCGGAAGCCGAGCACGTCGATGTGCTTGCAGAAATCGGCCTCGACCACAAACTCGCTGCGGCCGTCGCCGTCGAGGTCGTAGGCGCCGACAAATCCATAACTGCGGCCCTCGGTGAATTTGCACCGGTCCTTGATGCGGCCGGTCTGCGCATCGAGCAGCACCAACTCGTACCAGGGCAGAAAGGCGATTTCGAGGCGTCCATCACCGTCAAAATCGCCCGCGAGCGGCAGCGCGATGAACAGCATCTTCAGCGGGTCCGTTTGCCAGACCTGATCCCATATGCCCGCCTTCCAGGCGAAACAGCGCGCCACGCAGGGTTGCCATTGGCCGTTCACCGTCGGGGTGGAGAAACCGCTTTCAAATGCGATCTTTTCGAGTCCGGGCACATCGGGCAGCACGTCGGCATAGATGACGGAGGTGGTCTTGGGGACGGGCTGCTCCCGTCCCTCCACGCTGCCTGGAGGCGCGGACAGGCCCCAGCGCGCATCAGAGGCATCGGCCGAAAGGGGCGTCTTGTCGTTGTCGGGACAGGGGATGACTCCGGCCCCCCCGCCCGGTGTGACCGTGGCGAAGGCGCTAAAGGTGCCGACAAACTGGGACCAGACGATTTTTGGCGCAACCATCGCGCCCTTGGCGGCAGCGTGGCCGTCCTGGGAGCTGTTGCCGCGATGGGCGAGCCATTCCGCGCGTTCATTGGCTGCGGCGGCAGTCAGGCATGCCCCTGCAACGAACAGGACCAGGAAGGGTGTCTTCTTCATTTCTTGCGCCTCGTGAGATTGACGCCGCCATACACGGCGAACTTTCATCGCGGGCATTATACGTTGACGCCGCGGCAATTGGCGCACACGAGGGAAACTATTGGGGGCCATCGGCGATTTGCCTTGGCGCAGCAGGTAAAACGGGGTGGATGAAGCACCGCACTTCCCGCCGCCGCCCAATGGGCGTTTTCTCGCGGTTGCGGCGGATGTCCCGCTGCTTCATCCACCCGTAATCTGTCCTCAGTGTCCGGCTACTTCGCGGTTGCGGTTTCCTGGGTTTTCAATCGGCCCAAGTCTTCCCGGAGCAGGGAGACCTCCTTGGAAAGCACGTCAATGCGCCGGTTCAGTTCTTCATAGGTCGGCGTCGCCGCCTCGCCGCGCTTCTCCGGCGGGGCATAGGCCGCGTTCACAGACTCCCGGGGAATGGGCATGCCCTGGTCGGCACTTGCGGGCGTGGTGAGTGTTGCGGGACCTCTGGCGAGTTGCCGGTTGTGCTCCGCCAGCGTATGGTCGGCACGGGCAAACGCAGTGTCCAGGTCGCTGCCCGCCTTCACTTTGTCCTGTTCGATGCGCAGTGCTAGCATCTCGAGGTCCAGCGCGGTGGCGGCGAGTTCCTTCTTGATGTCGGGGGTTGCCCTCGACTCTTCAGAACGGATGGACGCCGCGCCTCTGCGAACTTCCAAGGCGGCCAGTTTCAGATCCATCCTTACGAAAGCCTCCTTGGCTTTGGCAAAGATGTTCACAATGGAATTGGTGGCCTGTTTCAGGTCGGACTGGGGTTCGGCAGTGGCCGCCGGGGTGTGACGGAACGCCGGGGTGTTTTCGACCGCAGGCCCGGCCACGGGCAGGACCATGGGCGGGAAGGGTGAGTATGGGACTTGCGATGTATGGGCGGGGCCGGTTGCATAGCCGGTGCCGCACAACAGAAATGCCAGGGAAGCCATTAGGGCAACCTGGGTCAACGTTTTCATTGTGTACTCCTTTCTTATGGGCGGGAATTCTCTGCGGCAAGTCCCCTCACCGCACGGTTCCTGCCCTTCCTGTGAACATGCGACGTTTTCCTTTCCGGGCGCTATTCTGTGCTCCCGGCGGGTCCAATAGCAGTGCACGCTCCTGTTGAACTACGATTCAATTCATTTGCCGCCAAGGCGAAGAAATTGGGCTGTATTCCCGCTGAATTGGCGGACAATGGAGAGCCTTGCTGTCCATTTCGGACACAGCAACGCATTGGGCAGATGACTGGAAATGCGCGTCTTCACACGCATGAAATGCGGGCCGAATCGCCTTTGATTCTGTCAGCATTCCCCCCGGCCGCGCCAACATGTGCCGTGCATCGATGCTCGGTTGAGCGGCTTCGTACAGCGGGGTGTGAGCGGTCTCAAGACTTTTCATTGCCCGTTACCTGGTTTCGGACTCTCCTGCCTTCAGCCTGCCCAAATCTTCCCGAAGCATGGAAAGGTCCCTGGAAAGAGCATCAATGCGTTTGCTCAATTCTTCACTCGACAATGCCTTGCTTTGGGCGTGCTGCTCAGTGGGGGCGTATGCCGCGTTTACGGACTTTCCGGAGGGCACGGCCTGACGGGCCGCCGTCGATGTGATTTCCGTGTTGGGAGTGGTCATCTCCAGGCGCGCCGTGGGTTTCGCGCGGGAGATGGGCTCGGAGGAAGTTTCCGGTCCGGCTCCGGGGGTGACAGAAGCATCAACGGCGGGCTGTTCCATGGCGAGTGCCACGGGCGACGAATTGGAGGGGGATGTGGCGCCTGATACCTGGTCCCCCGCATACCCGGCGTTGGACAATAGAAGCATCAGGGTGGCCGCAATGGCAATCGGGGCTAATGTCTTCATTGTGTACTCCTTTCTTGCGGGCGGGTGTCCATGGCGGCGATGCTTGTCGCGCTGGTTCCTGCCCTTGGCAGGACTGCTTGTCCGCACTCGTTTCCGGCGCGCAAATTGCCGCCGTTTGTGTTCCGAGAACGTCCGTATGTTCCTGCATGGTCAATATTCATTCTATTTGACTGCAACGCAGGAAATTCGGGGCGTATTCCCACTGATTTTATGGATATTGCGGTGGGGTTATTGCGCGTTTCGGGCAGAGCGGCACAATGGGGACATGGCGGGAAATACCGGGTCTCGCGTGCGTGAAATGCGGGCTGGACTGTGTGCGTTCTTGCGGTCCGGCTACGAAGCGATTGGGGGGTTACTTTGTTGCCGGCTCGGCGGGCTGGGCCGGGGCGGCAGAGGGGGTGTCGGGCACGGTGGTGGGGTTGACGGGGGGCGTGTAACCGGGCGTGAGCGGTTCCTCGGGCTTGCCGTCGCGCAGTTCCTTGAATCCATCGACCAGATGGGTTTTGTGGGCCTGGTCGAGTTTCTTCTTGCTCAGTTCCTCATCCTTGACGGCCTCGTTCCACTTGGCGTCCTTGATGGTGTAGAAGAACAACTCGTTCTTTCCCTGGTGCAGTTCGAGCCGTCCGCCGATGAGGACGGGTTCGTTGACCATGTCGGCGGGTTTGTTCAGTTTGACCATGACAATGTCGCGCATGGGCGGCGAGTCGCAGAAGTAGCAGGTCATCGGCACGGGCAGGAGCATGAACTCGGTCACGTCCTTGAACTGGTCAATGGGGCTCATGAAGCCGCAAAGATTGACCAGATGACCGTCCTTTTCCTTGAGGGAGTCGGGGAAGGTGGCCCCGGCGTGACGGGTGCCTGTGACCTGGTGCAGTTCCTTCCAGTCAATCAATTCGTCGCCCTTTTCGCGGTGCTTTTGCTCAAAGGCGGCGCGCAGGGCCTCGTACTGGCCGCGCAGGCCCTCCTTGCGCATGTAGATGTTGACGCCGATGATGGCCGTCAGCACCACCACCACGCCGATGAGGGTCAATAAATCGCGTTTCGCGCGTCTTCGCATGTTTCACAGCGTCCTTGCAGTTTTCGGTGCCCAAGGCTCTGAAAACCGGGGACAGGCACGCTTTTCAAACTGCCGAAAAGCGGGTCAGTCCCTGGTTGTCAGGGCTCGGCCAGGTCTCTTGCGATGTCGGTGCGGTAGGCCTGCCATGCCGGCAGAATGCCGGCAATCAGGCCCATCAGCAGCACGGCTGAATAGGCGGTGATCAGGTCGGCGCTCAGGCTGACCGCGGCGATGTGGAAGCCCAGCTTCGTCGCGAGGTACAGACCGAGCACCCGGCAGGTCAGCGCGCCCAGCGCCCAGCCGGCCGCCAGGCCGAGCAGGGTCACCCAGAAGGCCTCAATCAGGACGGCGCCGAAAATCTCGCCACGCGTGGCGCCCAGCGCCCGCATGATGGCCAGATCACGCCGCCGCTGCAGTATAGCCATGTACAGCCCGATAAGGATGGACATCGACGATATGACGACCACGAGGTAGCCAATGGCCAGCAACACCGCCTTGGCCGTGCCCAGCAACTGGTCGTAGAGTTTCTGGATCTCCATCACCGGCACCGCCGCCATTACATTATACCCTTTGTTTATCTTGTCTTTGAACTCGAAGCGCAGCGCGGGGGTTGCCAGTTTTACCAGTGCGGCCGTGACCTCGTCGCTGGCGTGATGCTCATGGGCGTCCGCCCCGCCCGCGGCGTCCGCCGGATGCTCATGCACATCCCACACGGACGCAATGTCGCAGAAGATGGCGCGGTCGTTGGGTGTGCCCGACAGCGCCATGATGCCGACCACGGTATAGGGCTTTTCCGCGTGTTCCTCGGCCCCGCCGCCCTGGACAAAGCCGTGCATGCCAGTGAAGGTGCCGCCCACCTTGAGGCCTGTGTCCTGCGCCACCCCGGCGCCGATGACGGCCTCATAGGGTTTTGTCCAGTAGTTGCCGCTCGCCAGGGCGTAGGGATGCCGTCCGCCCCATTTGAAGTCCATCAGTTCGCGGACGGTGCCGATGATGCGGTAACCCTTGTAGGTGTCGCCCATGCCGATGGGGAAGGCGGCGGTGACATCGTCCATTTTGGCGATCTTTTCCATGTCCGCCCTGGCAATGTTGCCCACCGGCGCGTCGAGGAAGTAGACCGTGCTGAGCACGAGCTGGAGCGGGTTGCCCTTGGCGCCCACGACGAGGTCGAAGGCCTGACCCTCCTCCTCAAAGCGTTTCTGCGTCTGTTCGCGCAGCGTGAGCACGGCCGAGATGAGCGCCACGCCGAGCGCCACGGATATCACCGTCATGACGGTGGTCAGCTTGCGGTTCCACAGGTAGGACCAGGCGATGTGCCACAGGCTCATGACGCCACCTCCTTCACCAGTCCCGAACAGTCGAAGAGGTCGGGGAGGCGGTCGGCAATGCCCCGGTCATGGGTGACCAGTAGCAGCGTCACCTTTTCCTCGGCGCAAAGCTCCAACAGCAGCGTCATCACGGCATTGGCCGTTTTCGGGTCCAGACTGCCCGTCGGTTCGTCTGCCACGATGAGTCGGGGCCGGTTCACCAGCGCCCGCGCAATGGCCACGCGCTGGCGCTCGCCCACGCTGAGCGTGGCCGGTTTCGCGTGGAGCCGGTGGCCCAGGTTGACCCGCTCCAGCATCGCCTTGGACCGTTCCTTCCATTCCTTTTCGGGAATGACGTCGGAGAAACGCATGCCGATGAGCACATTATTCAGCGCGCTGAAGGGGGCCAGCAGGTTAAAGGTCTGGAAAATAAAGCCATAGCGCTCACCGCGAAAGGCGTCCAGCGCACTTTCCGACAGTTTCTGGATTTCCGTGCCGTCCACCCGAATCACACCCGCATGGGGGCGCAAGAGGCCGGAGATCAGGTTCAGCATGGTCGATTTGCCGCAGCCGCTGGGCCCCCAAAGGGCCATCTGGGCACCTTCGGGCGCATGAAACCGTTCGCAGGCAAAGGCCACGCCAGGCCCCAGTTTTCGATGAACCTGTTCCAACACAACCATGCACAAATCTCCAGCTTATGAGCGCCCGGATGATAATCCATTATCAATAAGGCAGGCAATCACGCCCACCATTATAAATAACGTCGGCGGGGAAAGGAATAGCGGACTGGGATGACCAGGGCAAACGCATTAAATCGGCCTTCTGAACCCCGGCAGGTCCTTTTGGAGCGGTATGCACACGTCGTTCGGATTGATTCCGCGTTTCCCACCTATCGATTCATCTCCATTCCCCCGCGCAATACGGGGCTTTCGCGGAATGATTATTGTTCAACATAAAGAGTAGGTAAAGATATTGTCCGTGGACCCAAAATGAAGAATAACAAGCCCTTGGACAGGCAGAACAAGCTGCTCCCTATCCACCTTGGCCAGTTGGCAGAACTCCGGATTGAGCGCAGAAAATGCATTCCCTGCATTGGGTGCGCGATATCGGCTTTAGTGGGGAACAATCCCAAATACGCCAGGGCCACGCCGCAAATAACTGGCCATCATTCGAGGGCTTGCCCTGAATGCCACAAAGGCAAACACTTCAAAGATGGGTGGGGTGAAGGCCAAAAGACTTCAGGCAGTCCGGGATAACGAATGACTTCGCGAGACCCTTATTGCCATCCAACTTCTGATGCGTTTGCCCTGAGAAAACTCGCGGCATGACAACCATCCCAAGTATAATCGCTTTGAATATGCCACTCTCAGAATAAGGTGAAAGTTTGAAACCGCACTGCCAGATCGACGAACCAAGGCCCGCAATCCGATGAAGGTTGTTCTGATTGTACCCCCTTTCGATCTGTCGGCGGCGTGGGGTAGTGCCAAGCGAATGAAAGAGGGTGTGCTTCCGCCCCTGGGCGTCGGCTATCTTGCGGCCGCACTGGAAGACCGTGGTCACACAGTGGAACTCTTGGATGCGCCATCGCAGGGGTGGGGACTGAACCAGACGGCCGATTATGTGGCAGCGTCGGGCTCTGTGGTTGCAGGGATTTCATGTCTTACCGTTCGTTCCGGCGCGGCATATGAACTTGCCCGGGCCATAAAGGCCCGGTGTGCCGGAATGGTTGTGGCCATGGGTGGCCCCCACGTCACCGCTTTTCACGAGCATATTCTTGACGAGTGCCCCGAAATTGATGTGCTGTTTCCGGGGGAGGCTGAAGTGTCCTTTGCCGAGTTTGTGGACGCCATTGCCGCAGGGGACCCTTGGAACACGCTGCTTGGCGTGGTTTACAGAGACGGCGACGGCACAGTGCGCTGTGCGCCGCCCCAGCCGCTGGTCCGCGATTTGGACATGCTCACGCCGCCCGCCCGCCATCTCTATCCCAAGGACCTTTATCGCCCGCTACCCAGCCAGGGGCGGCGCTTTCCTTCCACCATTATGCTCACTTCCCGCGGTTGTCCCTGGTCCAAGTGCCTTTTTTGTTACCAGGGCGCGAGCTACGGCCACCCATACCGTCGCCGTTCTCCCGAGAACTGCATTGAAGAAATTCGCCATCTGGTCCATGACCTGGGCTACCGCGAAATCATGTTCTGGGACGATAATTTCTGCGTGAACGAACGATGGGTGTCCACCTTTTGCGACTTGCTTGACAGGGAACGGCTTAACATCACCTGGACGGCGGAGGGCCACGTGCGCACTGTGACCCTGCCCATGCTCAAGCGCATGGCGGCGTCGGGCTGTTACAACATCTTTCTGGGCCTGGAGACGGGCACACAGGAAATGCTTGACTTGGTTGAAAAGGGATTCACGCTTGAGCAGGCACGAACCGCCGTGGCCCTGGCCAAAGAAGCCAATATGGAGGTGCGCGCATCTTTCATTCTGGGTTTCCCAACGGAGACTCCCGAAATGGCCGACCAGACCATCCGGTTCGCCTGTGAGGTTAATCCCGATTTTGCCAATTTTGTGCCCTACCATGTTTGGCCTGGAACACCTCTGGAGGAATTCTCCCTGCTGAAAGGCGGCCGGGTCCCCTGGAACGATGATTTGCTTCGCCCGTCATATTTTCCGGACTCTTTTGGCAGCATTGAGGTGCTAGACAAGAAGTTGAAGGAGGCCTACCGGCGCTTCTACCTGCGGCCCCGCTACATCGCCTCGACCCTTTGGCGGCTGCGCCGTCCCCATTTCGCACGGCGCGTTCTGATTGGGTCAAGATATTGGTTTACACTCATGCGTCGTGACACGATAAAGGACCGGCGCGATTCTGCCTGATTCCCCCGTTTGCAGCAGAAACGGCCCCACTCCACTTCTTCATTGTGCAGGCCTGGCCGTTCCCTTTGAACCATCATGTGACGCAGTTTGCCCCGCGGTCCTCCAATAAAGCAATGGACAACAAGAGGCGCCGCCACTCGTAGTTTTTGCCCGGACACCAGTCACACGGCGGCGCACCCCGTGAGGGGCGGAGGGTTTATTGTGGTATGATTCGCTCCGATTTGCGCCGCGGGCTAGGTGTGTTGAAGTTCGGTCGTTCGCGAAAGGGTTTGTCTTCATGAAGCCGTTGCGACTGTTTCTGGCCAATATCGGCTGCCGCGCACGCGTGTTTCCACTGGTTGCGTCACCCTTAGGGCAATCGTTGCGGGTTAATGTCTTCGGAGCAGCATGTCCATGGAAACAGTGATTGTGACTCAGCGTCCAGACCGCTGTGTAACGAAGAAAGCGTTGCCGCGCGCAGTCGAATCCAGCGTCGATGCGGGCGAGTTTCGGTTTGCACCTCCTTATCCAGAGGCAAAGGCGCGGCCAAGGTTGACGCACCCGGCTATTGTCCGCCGGACTCGTGAATTCATGTGGAACACACCGTTCTTGACCATCGAAAGCCGCCGATGAGAATACTGTTTGTCACCTCAACGCCCTTTCTCATGGAGCCGCTGGGGGCAATGATGCTCATGGCGCTCTGCAAGAAAGAAGGACACGAGACTCGGCTCGTCGTGCTGGGACGGCACCGGTTGGGCCAGGTTGCAAAGTCCTTCCGGCCTGACGTAATCGCCTACAGTGCCTCAACCGGGGACATGGGGTCCTTTAAGAAGGCGGACGAGGCAGTACGCCGCGCTTTTCCGCCGTCCTCGGCCAGTGTGCCGTTTCGGGTGATGGGCGGACCCCACCCCACGTTTTCGCCAGAAGTGCTGCACGAGATGGAACTCGACGCGATTTGCCAGGGAGACGGGGATGATGCCCTGCCGGAACTGCTGCGGCGCCTGGAGACGGGGCAGTCCGTTGAGGGCATCGCAAACATCCAGGCAAGGGGCGCGGCAGAACCGCCGCGCCGGGCACTGACCCAGGATCTTGACCGGCTTCCCTTTCCCGCACGCGCCGCCTTTTACGAGGCCATACCCTACTATCGGTCATCGGGACTGCGCTCCTTCATTACCGGGCGCGGCTGCCCGTACAAATGCACGTACTGTTTTAACCATGCATTCAACCGAATGTTCAAAGAATGCGGTCCGGTGCTCAGGCGGCGTTCTGTGGACAACGTGCTTGAAGAGATCGAGCAGGTGCGCCGGGATTTTCCGCCGCTTCGACTGGTGCGTTTTGCGGATGACACTTTTGCACACCAGGCCGACGACTGGACTCGAGAGTTTGCCGACAAGTACCCGCGGCGAATCGGAGTTCCCTTCTACTGCCTGATGCGCTCCAACACGCTCACCGAAGAAACAGCCCGCCTGCTTGCCCGGGCCGGATGTCAGGCCATTGGCATGTCGATAGAGTCGGGCAGTGAGGTGCTGAGAAACGAGGTGCTCCACCGGGGACTTACAGACAATCAGGTGCGCAATTCATTTGCACTTGCGGAACAATTTGGCATTCGCACTTATGCGAGCACCATGCTGGGAATTCCCGGCGGCCGGATCGAGGATGATTTTGACTCGTTGGACTTTGTGCGCCGCATGGGTCCGACCGCCCCAATCTTTACCATTTGCACGCCCTATCACGGAACCGACATTTGGCGCAAGTGTGTCGAACGCGGCTATGTGGACGAATCCGCCCCGGACGCCGGACGGATTGGCGAGGCGGGGACATTGCGCTGTTTCACGCCGCAGGAGCGGGCCATCCAGCAGCGGGCATGTTACCTTGGGCCTCTGTATTGCACCTCGCCGAAATGGCTGGCACCTGCTGTCATGGCCGCAATTCGCGGGCCGTTCCCAAGAGTGCTGGCCCGGTATGCCGGGTTTACCTATACCGCATGCAGCACCGCAATAAAGATATTCCCCCAGGCAATTCCACGGAATCCCATGGGATTGCTGCGCATAGGGCTGGATTCCGTGCGCCACCTGCTCTGACTCGTGCGACCAGTCAGTTGTCGGGCTTTTCCCCCTTCAGCACCGGGGCATGGGATGGAGCGCAAGTCACGCGGACCGGTTCAGCGCAGGCTGCAAGCCTCTTTTGCGCGCCCGTGTCTGCTGGTGTCTTGAGCAGTATTCTGCCGTAAACACCGGCGGCTTCATCAAGCCGGTTCTCCATCTCGAGCACATTGCCTATGCGTTCGAGTGATTCTTCCGGAATGGACTCGGGTATGTGCAAAGATGCAAAATCGGGTGCGAGACGATTATAGTCAGAGGCGCGCATGGGGAACAGGCCCGGCGGCCACGCAGTAGAGGTTCCTCCGGTCGCCATTAGCCGAATGACCTCGCGCCAAGGGCCAGCCATCGCAAATCCCATCGACTCCAAATGCTCAACTGCAGCCGCGGCCCGCTGCAGGTCCGGCGCGCAACTGGCTTCCTCGAACTCCCGCAGAATTCTGTCTGCAGGCGCATTGCACCCGCGGGCGTTCTCAAAGGATTGCCTGGCCGAGCAAGTATCACCCCGGCGCAGCGCCACCAAAGCCTTCGCCACATGTCCCTGCGCGAACTTGTCATTCTGCGCGACACTCCCTGCCGCAGCATACTGTGCAAGATCCACCCGATTCGCCAGGAGCAGGCTGTAAGCGTTGAAGAGGAAGGTGTACATTTGCCGGACCGCAGTTCCATCACTTAGGTTGAAGAGCAGAAGTTGTGTGCGCGGGTCGGCCTCCTGGACGCCAAGACTTGCCATCGTTTCCCTGCAGTCAGTCCCGTCGCCTCTGTCTTTTGCCAAGATTCGCTGCGGGGTGGGTGAGTCAGAACTGCGCCGCACCCGCCAGACAAGGATGTCCCCCCCCCCGTAGAACACTTTCGGCACAGCCTCCAATCCGCACGATTCGAAAAGGTCAGAAACGGGAAGATCGGGCCCATCGATGGAGCACGAAACATACCAGACGCTTCGGCGAGGCTGTTGCAATGCATCGCAATCCGCGGCGGTCAGAAGATAATTCACGGCATTTATCAACATTGCGCGGGTTGGGGAGTAGATGAGGGGCGCATTGGTGTCTTTGAGCGCATATGCGACAGTCGCCGCATCCATGGCGTTGCCCCGGGTAATCACGACATCCCTGGGTCCCAGTTCCTGGCTTATGTACCGCGCGGCTCCCTGATAGTTTGGGCGGGTGGTGTCGGCAGCCAAAAGCGCTGCCGCTTGAAAGCCGTAGGCCGCAGCGAGCAGTGCCATGGCCGCGATCTTGAGCCGCCGCCCCGGGAGGGCGGCGACTATGCCGCCGATAGCGAGGTACAGGGGCAATGCGATGTAAAAAGAGTACCTGGTGCTAAATGTGGTGACGCCGTCCTCGCGTGCCGCGATAACTGTCAGGAAACATAGCGGAATGACGATCAAGAAGGCAGACAACATATAGGCCGGCAGCACCTCCTTGTGCTCGTAACAGCCCGGGGTCCGCAGGCGAACAATGTGCCGAATGCAACGGTGCGCCAGCCATGAAAGGGCTGCCGCGGCAATCACAACCACTATTCCACTCATCAACGGTTCCCAAGCGATAATTCGGGGCAGGATGTCTCCGGGCTGCCATGTTGTGGGCTGACGCACCCAGGATGGCAGGTTGTCCTGAAGTGAGGCTATGTCACGGTACAGCAGATTTCCCACAAGTCCGAACAGGAAAGAGCCCTCGTGGTCGGCTGCGGCCTCAACACTCCTGTCAAGATGAGTCACATACCATCCCCAGGGAGCAAGAATGGCCGCATGCGCCGCAACCCAGCCCCACAGTTTCGACACGGCGCAATATGAAGCAACGCACAAGAACGCCAATTCTGCTAGCACAAATAGGACAAATGTAAGATGCGTCCATAGAAGGAGAGCATTGGCAGCCAGCATCAGCAGCAAGCCTTTGGCATCGCCGTCTTGGAGACCGCGAAGCATTCCAAGCAGCGACAGAAGGGCAAATGGCATGCAGAAGGCATAGGGCAACAGGTCTTGAGACCTGTAAATCTGGGAAGGCGAAAGCGCCAGACACAGCGCCGCGGCAACGCCGACCCAGCGTCCGCCCAATCGCGCTCCGGCGGCATACATAAGCGGAACGCATGCCGCGCCCGCGATTGTGAAGGGAAGCCTGAGCCCTCCCGCCTCCGGACCCACCAAAGACGCCCACGCATATAGAAACCAGTGAAATGCCGGAACGACATTGCGGCCCACAATGCGGAGCAGGTCGAAGTAGGTCCACGGGTCAGGGGCACCCAGGTATCTCAGGGTGCAGTGCTCGTCCAACCATACGGACTGCTGATCCAAATGCCAGACGCGAAGCGCAAATGCCAGTACGGTCAGGGCGCCGATACCCACCATCATCCGCATCCTGGCTTTTCGCGATGCCTTCCCATCCTCCCGCGCCGTGGACTCGGTTGCGTCTTCCTCCCGGTTCAAACCGGAGCCTGCGTCCACACCAGTGTCTGTCATTTTGAGCCGTCCTCTTTAAGATTCTATTGTCGCACCTTCGCAGCCCTTGCATCCACCGCGAGATGACGATCAGCTTCCGTGCCTTTCCTCCCCTTCGGACTCTTCTGATTGCCGCTTCAAAGGCTGCGATTGCTTTTGGAGTTTGAACGGCGGCAAGGCCTGTCTGGTTGCCACGGGCCACGCAAAACTCTGCCGTCCGCCTTCAGGCGAGTTAAGAACAACAACTGGTTGGCTGGACCGTTAACCCGGTATTGCCGACGCAAAGACGCGGGTGCCGATACTTGTCACTGTGCGGCTAAAGCCGAGCGCCTTTACCCGCCGCAGGGGCAGCAGTCTGTGCCTGATGAAGGCGATGGTCACGGGAGCCGGGAATTCCGGAACCTGGCAGTGGAGCTTTCGCAGAAAGGCTGTGCGCCTGGGGCTCCTTTCCACGGGGTGCATGGAAATTCAGCGGACTCAACGCGCTGTAATGGGGGGCACTCTCCGCGCGCTTGACTTCTTCCGCGCCGAAATACGCTTCTGACACGCATGTCAATTGAGTCTGAGGAGGCAACCTCACGCAATCCCGACAAAGGAATTTAGCGTTGGCACAAACGCCCTGTCAAACGTGGTGCTCTTTCCTGTTCGCCGTGCAAGGGAAGAAACCATAAGGCCTGACGACGCGAACTGCGGTTGAAATGCTCTTTGACGGTTTGGCATCATCAGCCAAGGTCATAAAGGCCCCGCTGACTGGGCAGGCACGCCGCGTGAGGGTTTCATAGGGGGATGATGCTCACGTTTCTTGCCGTGGTCACGGTCGGCGGACAACAGGAGGGCGGGTCATGGACGAGGCTTTGACGGGCGGTACGGCGACCGTGTCGGCCGGGCACTTTCCCTATCGCACCTGGATGATCTCCCTTGCAGGCTGGATGTTCGACTTCTATGACCTAGTCCTCTTCTCCTTCCTGCTCGTTCCCATCAGCAAGGACCTTGCGCTCACAAACGTGCAGCAGGCGACGCTCTTGGGCGTGGTGCTGGGCGGTTCGGGCGTGGGCGGAATCCTGTTCGGTTACCTCTCCGACCGGTACGGCCGCCGCAATGTGATGACCTGGACCATCCTGCTTTATTCCATCGGCACGGCGCTCACGGCGCTGTCCAGCGGCTTCTGGACCGTGCTGCTCTTCCGCATCATCACCGGCCTGGGCGTCGGGGGCGAGTGGGCCGTTGGGCATGCGCTGCTTGCGGAATCGACGCCCCAGCGCCTGCGCGGCCGCGCCTCGGCCCTGCTGCAGGCGGGCGAACCCCTGGGCGTGGGCCTGGCGGCGCTGGCCGGTTTCCTGGTGGCGCCCGTCATCGGATGGCGCTCCGTGTTTGCCCTGTCCTCCCTTTCGGCCCTGCTGGTCTTCTTCGTCCGCACGCACCTGCCCGAATCGCAACTGTGGCTCCAGCAGAAAAGAGAAGCTTTGTCGCCGTTGGGGACGCTTCGCCTGATTTACCGCCACGGGCTCGTGGGCACGACGCTCAAGGGTTTCCTGCTCGGCGTCTTCAAGCTGGGAACCTACTGGACCTGCTACACCTGGCTGCCCAAATTCCTCCAGACCGAGCTGCACCAGAGCGTGGGCCATTCCGCGATGTGGATACTTACCGCCCAGTCCGGGCAGTTCGTCGGCATGCTGGCCTTCGGCTGGCTTGCGGACCGCTACGGCCGCAGGCTCCTCTTCAGTCTCTACTCGCTCCTGACGGCCGCCTCCCTCTACCCGCTCGCCTTCCACTGGCAGCAGCTCCTGCCCCATCCGGTGCTGTTCTGGGGCGCCTTTCTGGGCCTGGGGCTCGGCTCCGGCTGCACCGCGGGCTTTGGCGCGCTGCTGGCCGAGCTTTTCCCGACCGACGTGCGCAATTTCGCCATGGGCACCACCTACAACATGGCCCGGGGCGTCCAGTTCTTCGCGCCCTTCATCGTCGGATACGTCGTTGCCACGCACGGCTTCACGGGCGGCCTCTCTGTTCCGCTGGTCCTCGCCCTGGCCACGGGCGCGTGGGTGTGGGTGCTCCCGGAGACCCGCCACCGCAACCTCGCCGCCATCATGGATGAAGATGCAACGGCACCAGTCGAGGCGGAGCCTGAACCCCAGACGGCATGAAAAGGATTGCCCATCCGGGCGGCGTGGACAGGACAAACCCTCCCCTGTTAAACTCGGGTGCAGATCGTTCAGTTGAAGGGCTTGCCTCCCGGTGTGCAAGAAATCAAACCTCTGCAAGGAGCAACCAACATGGGAAGCCCCCGCTGGGCCCGACTGGACCGCATCATCAGGGCAGGCCACCTGTACACGGGACTGTTTCTGGTGCCGTGGATGATGGTCTACGCCACGAGCGCCTTCTTCCTGAATCACGACGACTGGTTTGCCGGGTCGAAGCCCGTGTGGACCGATGTGGCAGACACGAAGTTCGTTCCCGATGACAGCTTCCCCGCAGCCTCCGAAGAGCGGGCCCGGACGATCATGAAGCAGCTAAACCTGGACGGGGCACACAGGATCTCGCAGGATGACGACAAGCAAATGGTCATCTACCGCTTTTGCGCCACGGGCTATTACCAGATCACCTGGAACCGGCAGGAATCACGGCTGGTGGTGCGCAAGCAGCAGCCCTGCACCTTCTATTCGTTTGTCAATGCGCTGCATTACCAGCACGGCTACAGCCAGCCTTGGCTGGCCTATCTGCCCTGGGGGACCTGGGCGTTGATTGTTGATCTGGTCACGACGTCGACGGTCTTCTGGGTCCTTTCCGGCGTTTACATTTGGGCGCGAAGGCCGCGCAAACGACTGCTCGGAGGGATCTGCCTTGCTGCGGGGTGCCTGCTGTTCGCAATCCTTGCCCTGTCCCTGTCCCGGTGATTCCCATCAACACCGACGCGGCGCTGCCCGCCTCTGGCGCGCCTCTTTCTCCTGCAATTTGGTCTCTTTACTCCCCTATCCCGTCCGTGCGGATTCAGAAAAACCCAAACCTTTCTTGGTCTGATTGTGCCGCGTGAGGTAAACTTTACCCGTCTGCCCAAGCGGCCACGGTCATTCCACAGGGAAGGTTGATTGGGCCGGGACAATCTCTCAGGACGCTGTCAAAGTCCAACTGCGGCGGACCGCGCGGGAGAGCTGCTGTGAGCATGGCCAACTCAATGGAGCCAATCCCGATGAAACTAAGAACTGCCGATGGCGGATGGAGTCCCTATCTCGCCGGGGCGTTGGCGGGCCTGCTGGCCATCGCCTCCGCCTTTGCCACCACGCACTGGGTCGGAAAGACGGCCTTCCTGGGCACCTCCACCACCTTTGTGCGGGCCGCCGGTTTTCTGGAGAAAACGGTGTCGCCGGAGCACGTGGCGGCAAACGCCTATTTCACCAAGGAAAAGGTCCTCGTTGACTGGCAGTTCATGCTGGTCTGCGGCATCTTTCTGGGGGCGCTGGTTGCGTCCCTGACCGGAAAAAGTTTCAAGCTGGAAAGCGTTCCCCCCACCTGGCAAAAGCGCTTCGGTCCCTCCGTCACCAAACGCGCCGCCGGGGCGCTGCTGGGCGGCATATGCGCCATGTTTGGCGCGCGTCTGGCCGACGGCTGCCCGAGCGGCCACGGATTGAGCGGGATGATGCAGCTCTCCATGAGTTCCTTCGTCGCGCTGGGCATGTTTTTCGGGGCCGGTGTGGCCGTGGCCGCCCTGGTCTATGGAAGGAGGTCCTCATGAACGCCGGACACGTTGTCGGACTCATCACGGGCGTGCTCTTTGGTTTCCTGCTGCAGAAGGGGCGGGTGCTGCGCTTTGACAAACAGGTCGGCGCCATGCTGCTGAAGGACATGACGATCTTCAAGTTCATGCTCTCCGCCATCGTCGTCGGCATGGTGGGGATTCTGCTGCTCTCCGACGCGGGCGTGATCACGCTGAATCACAAGGCGCTCAACCTCGGCGGCGTGCTGCTGGGCGGGCTGCTCTTCGGAATCGGCTGGGCGGTGATGGGGTTCTGCCCCGGCACGGCCATCGGCGCGCTCGGCGAGGGGCGCTGGCATGCCCTCTTCGCCATCGTGGGCATGATTCTCGGCGCGGCGCTCTATGCGGAATGCTATCCCTTCCTCAGCACGACCGTACTCGCCTGGAAAGACCTGGGCAAGATTGCGCTCCCCGAGACACTCGGCATCTCGCACTGGATCGTGGTTCCCATTTTCGGGGCAGGCACGGTGGCCATGTTCGCGTGGTTTGAAAAAATGGGCCTGTAACCGCCGCACGCACGACGCGACCAGGCGCCCGTAATCCCCGCGAAAACGCTTCGGTCAATCTGCCGACGCGCCGGTGCCGAAAGCGGCCTCTCCGCCGGACGGGTTGTTCTGGTGGCGGTCCAGCACGTCCCGCACCATTTTGGCGATCTTCCGCGTGTCCGCCGGTTTTGCCAGAAAACCGCTGATGCCCATCTGCCCGGCCTTCTCGGCCGTCATGCGGTCGCTGTATCCGGTGATGATGACAATGGGCATGCCGGGCCGCAGGGCCAGCGCCCTGCTGGCCAATTCCTCCCCGGTCATGTCCGGCATCGTCTGGTCGGTGATGATCAGGTCAAACTGGTCGGGCTGGTCGCAAAACAGCGCCAGCGCCGCTGTGCTGCTATTCAGCGCTTGGACCTTGTATCCAAGCATCTTCAGTACTTTCCCCAGCATGCGGGCCAGGGAAGGCTCGTCATCCACCACCAGAATGCTTTCGCTGCCGCCCCGGACAGGCTCTTCCGGTGACGGGGCTTCGGTCTGCTCCGCCTCTATGCCGGGCAGATACACGGAAAACGTGGTTCCCCTGCCGGGCTCGCTGCTCACCGTGATGGTGCCCCCGTGGGCGCGGACGATCCCGTGGACCGTCGCCAGGCCCAGGCCCGTGCCCTTGCCCAGGGGTTTTGTGGTGAAGAAGGGGTCGAAGATGCGGCCCACAATTTCAGGGGCGATCCCCGAACCCGTGTCGCTCACCGTGAGCAGCGCATATTTCCCCTCCACAAGCTCTGGATGGGCTTCGGCGAACGCGGCATCAGCCGTAAACTGCCCGAGGCCGATCCGGAGCTTTCCGCCCCGGTCCTGCATGGCATGGTAGGCGTTGGTGCACAGGTTCATCAGAATCTGGTGTATCTGGGTGGGGTCGGCCATGACCAGGGGACCCATGGACTCCACCTCGGCACGGATATCGATGGTCGTGGGGAGGGAGGGCCGCAGGAATTCCAGAACCTCCTTGACAATCAGGTCCAGCGAGACCGGCCGCCGGTCCTTGTCACCCTGGCTGCTGAAGGTCAAAATCTGCCGGACCAGGTTTTTCGCCCGGTCCGAAGCCGTCAAGATTTGCGCCATGTCCTCGCGCAGCGGACTGTCCTCGGGCAGTTTGTCCAGCACCATCAGGCCATACCCCATGGTAATGGCGAGGATGTTGTTGAAATCGTGGGCAATGCCGCCCGCAAGGGTGCCCACGGCTTCCAGCTTCTGCGCCTGACGCTGATGCTGCTCGGCGGCGATCCGCTCGGAGATGTCCCTCTTGATGCCCACATAGTGCGTGATTCGGCCCGCACTGTCCAGGATGGGGGAGATGGTCGCCTCCTCCTCATAGAGGGTGCCGTCTTTCCGCCGGTTCACCATCCGGCCCGACCAGACGCCCCCGGCGGAGACCGTCTTCCAAAGCCGTTGATAGAAACCCTCGTCCTGCCTGCCGCTCTTCAGCATTCGGGGATTGTTCCCCAAAGCCTCAACGGGCGAATAGCCCGTGACCTGCTTGAAGGCGGGGTTCACGTACTGAATGGTTCCGTCCTGCCCCGTGATGATCACGACATCGGGAACGCATTCTATGGCCGCGCCCAGCAGCGCCGTCTGCGCCTCCGCCCGTCTGCGCTGGGTGATGTCGCGGAGGTCGCACTGCACCACCTTTACCCCGTCCACCAGATAGACATTGCTGACAAACTCCACCTCGATTTGCCGTCCGTCTCGTGTTTCCAGCGGCATATTCTCGTAGCGGATATATTCCTTCTCCTGCAGCTCCAGAAAAGCCGCCTCCGAGGCGGCAATGTCTTTGAACAGGCCGATCTCCCAAAGCCTCCTGCCGATAAAGTAGCGCTGGTCGAAGCCCAGCATTTCCATGAGGAACGGATTGACGTCCACGATGCTGCCGGTGGCGGCGTCGAGAATAAGCACCCCGTCCTTGGCGCTCTCGAAGAGCCGCCGGTACCGCGTCTCGGAACTCACGAGCGCACGCCCCGCGCGGTCCCGCTCGACCCGGGTGCGCAGCGCCATGATGCCGTAGGCCAGGTCACCGGCCATTTCCATCAGCAGCTTCGCCTCTTCCTGGTCGAATGCGTCAGGCTGTCCCGCATAGATGAGCAGGGCGCCAAACACGCGGTCCGGAGAGTTCAGCGGCAGGGCGATCGAGGAGAGGTAGCCGTTTTCCACGGCGGCGTCGCGCCAGGGTGCGAAGTCGGGGTCGCTTCGGGTGTCGCGGGTCAGTGTTGTCTTGCCGCTTCGTATGGCCGTCCCCGCAGGTCCCCGGCCTTGCGCCGAATCATCCCAGGTGACATGAATGTTTTCGACGTATTTGGGCGCCCGGGCACCCCAGGCCACGGGCCGCACCGTCTTTGCCTCGTCCACCTCGGCAAAACCGACCCACACGAGCCCATAGCCGCCGATGTCCATAATGACGTTGCAGACCTGGTCGAGCAGTTCCCTTTCATCGGTGGCCCGGACAAGGATCTCGTTGCAGGCGGACAGGATTCGGAGGGACCGGTTCAGGCGCTGCATCTCCTCCTCCGCCCGTTTGCGCTCCGTGATGTTCTCATGGGCGATGGCGGCGCGCGCCGAACCTCCGCCTGGAAAGCGGGTCACCCGTCCGATGAACCAGCGCCGCTCGCCGGGGCTGTGACAGGGATATTCCATCTCGAAAGAAGACCGTTTTCCCTGCAGCACTTCGCGGATGCCCCGGGTGAAATCGGCGGCCTCCTCGGCATCCGGGCCAACGACACCGTCGCAGACGGCAAGGTAGTTGATCCCTTCGCCCACCGCGCCGGGGTGAACGTCGTTCTCGGCGGAGAAGGCGCGCCAGGCCTGGTTCACAAAGAGGATGGTGCCCCATGCGTCCACAATGGCAATGTGGGCGGAAAGCGCATCCAGGGAGGCGAGGAGGAAGCGTTCCGATTCGCAGACCTGCCGCCTGCTCCGCTGCCGTTCAACGGCGTAGCGAAGCACCCGCGCCAGCGCGGGACCGTCAACGCAGCCCTTCACCAGGAAATCTTCGGCGCCTTCCGCCACGGCGGCCAGGCCCGTCTCTTCGTCGTCAAGCCCCGTCAGCACCAGGATGGCCGCGTCGGCTGTTTCGGCGCGGACGGCGCGCAGCGCCTCCAGACCGGCACTGTCGGGCAGGCCCAAATCCAGAATGACCGCATCCACCGGCTGTTCATGCAGCAGCCCGAGCGCCTCGGACAACCGTGCCGCGCGCTCTATCTGCGCCGGGGCGATCCCGTTCATCTTGAGCGTGTGCACCAGCAGATCCGCGTCGCCGGGATTGTCCTCCACCAGCAAAAGGCGCAGCTCGGAAAGCAGGGGGGCTACGGTGATTCCCGCAGGCGTCCCCCCGCCAATCAAGTCCGACCCGAACCGGTGCGTGTGGTCTTTGTTTTTCGCTATGGTGTCCATTCCCTTTGCCTTTCCCGGGCGCAGTTCCCGCCGCCTACTTTTTCGGCAGTTTGACCACCACCAGCCAGAAATCCTCCAGGGCGCGGATGACGGCCATGAACTGGTCCAGATCAACCGGCTTGGTGACGTAGCTGTTGGCGTGCAGGTCATAGGCTTTGAGGATGTCCGTCTCCGCCTCAGAACTTGTCACCATGACCACGGGGATGCGTCTCAGGTCCTCATCGTTCTTGATTTCGGCGAGGACCTCCATGCCGTTTTTTTTAGGCAGATTGAGGTCCAGGAGAATCAGGTCGGGCCGGGGCGCCAGCGCGTACTTTCCCTCCCGCAGCAGAAACGCCATGGCCGCCTCGCCGTCCATCGTGACGTGGAGCGTGTTGAGCATCTTTGCCTTTTTCAGTGCCAGCCGGGTCAGGTCCACGTCGGCGGGGTTGTCCTCGACGAGGAGGATTTCGATGGGTTCGGCATTCCGACCGTTCATTGCACACTACCTCTTGGTTCTGCCGTCTCCGGCACACGTACACCGCTATTCTTGGGCGGGGCATCCACCGCCGCCGGCCAGGTAAAATAGAAGGTGGAACCTTCCCCCGGCCGGGACTCGACCCAGATGCGGCCGCCGTGGCGGTCCACGATCTTCCGGCAGATGGCCAGGCCGATGCCGCTTCCCGGGTACTCTTCCCGGCTGTGAAGCCGCTGGAAGATAGTGAAGATCCGTTCCGCGTGACGCTCCTCAATGCCCAAGCCGTTGTCGCGGACGGAAAAGAGCCACATACCGTCTTGGCGAAGCGCCTCCACGCGAATTCGCGGCGCTTCAGTTCCGCGGAACTTGACGGCGTTGCCGATCAGGTTCTGAAACAACTGGGCCAACTGAACCCCGTCCGCGATGACAACGGGAAGCTCGTCCCAGACCACCTCCGCGCCGCTTTCCGCGATGGCCGTTCGCAGGTTCGCCACCGCGTCCTCCAGGACTCCGGCGCAGTCGCTGATTTCCCCCGGCTTGGATTCGCTGCCGGCGCGCGAGTATTCGAGGAGGTCCTTGAGCAGCAGCTTCATGCGGTCGGCGCCCTCGGCGGCATAGCGAATCCATTGGCCGGCCTCCTCACCCAGGTGCTGCCCGTAGTCCTGCTCGAGCAGCCGCACATAGCTTCCGACCATCCGCAGCGGCTCCTGCAGGTCATGCGAGGCGACATAGGCGAACTGCTGGAGATCACGGTTGGACCGTTCCAGGTCCGCCAAAATCAGCCGGACTTTTTCTTCCGCCTCTTTACGCGCCGTGATGACGTCGAATATGGCAATGAAATTCCCCTTCTCAACACTGTACACCAGGATGTCGAGCCACATCCCCAGCGCCTCCACATAACGCTCCGTGCGTTCGGGAACGCCTGACAGCGCGACCCGCCCGTAGAGCTGGATCAATTCCGGGTCTTTCTCACGCATGCCGGGAATGACCTCGGATATCTTTCTTCCCACAACGTCTTTCAAACCGGTCAGTTTTTCAAAAGAGTCATTGACCTCAAGATAAACCAAGTCGTCCGGTCGGCCCTGCCCGTCAAACAGCATGCGGCAATGGGCGAAGCCGTTGATCATGTTTGCGAACAGGGATCGATAATGCTCCTCGCTGGTGCGCAATGCCTGCGCCGACTCATATCTTTCCTTGTAAAAGCGGGCGCGCTGCTGCCGCCAGACCAGACCCACGCTGGTCATGGCGCCCAAAAGCAGCGTGCAGCAAAGCACAAAGACCTGCCATAGGCGCCGGTTCAGGGGCGCCTCAACCTCAGAGCGGTCCATCCGGGCCACCAGAAACCAGGGCGAATCGGGAATATGGCGCGTTGCCGCGACCACCGGCACTTCCCGGTAATCCACTCCGTAAACAATCCCTTCCTTTCCCATCACCGCATCGACGGCCGGAGTCCCCGCCCTGATGAGCGGAATCCGCAGATTGAGCGCCGTATCCTTCTTGAAGCGGAGTTGGTTCAGGAACAGGGCGTCATTTCCGTCCCGCCGGACGATCAGCGTTTCGGCCGTTTCGCTCGCCGTGGGCCATCGGTTGACAAAGGGATAGAGCCAGACTTCGGGGTCAATCCGAAGCGAAAGAACGCCCAGCGGTCGGTTGCCGTTCTGTTCATCCCTGAGGGGAACCAGGATGGTCAGGACAATTTTGGGGTCGTCTTCACTTCGGTAAAAATCGACCAGCGTGACCTCGCCTGACCGCAGGACTTCGGGGATCTGCTGCGAGACACAGGACGGAACTTCGGGGAGTTTGTCCGGCGTGGAGAGAAGGGTTGCCCCCTGCGGATCAAGCAGGCGGACCCGGTCATACTGGTAGCAGCCCTGAAGTTTGGTTATCCATGCCTGAAGCGCTTGCCGGGCCTCCGGGTCCTCCCGGTTTTCCAGAAAACGGCGCACGGTGCCGGAGAAGGCCGAATTCTCAAGAAAGACGGCGGCATCCCCCAGGCGCTCCACGCGCCACTGCATCAGATCGGCCACTTTGAGTTCGGCGACGGCCGAAAGCTTGCCCTCGACCTCGGCGCGATAGCTTCGCGCGTATTCCTGAAAGTAGTAAGCACCACCCAGGACAATGCCCGCCGACAGGACAAGGAAGACCAGAACGAGCAAATATCTGGTGCGGCGGTCGAGTTCCTCCCCCTTTTCCTGTCTGCTGCTATCGGAATTAGACATCTCTGGGCGCCTTCAAGTCCTGTCCAATCAAAACCGCGACAAAATTCGCCTGCGGAAGAAGGCGCGACAATTCACAAATGTCGCGCCCATCCCAAAGCAGTTCCAACGCGTACATCGACCGGATCATTGCGCGCATCGCAATGCCCGCCAGACCATCCCCTTCGTCCAATAGAAGCCTACTCACAAGCTGCCGCCCTTTGGGGTGAATCTGGCGTGTGCACACACATGGGAAGCGGACCTTTGCCGCCCCTGGAAGAAGGAGGGTATTGACCTGAACCCGCCTTGGCTTCCGTTCGAGATTTCACCATTGTTAACAGTATACACCTGCATGGGGGAGAATGAAATCAAGATTTTACTGAGTGGATCCCAGTATATTCCTTGGACCGTTCCAGGCAGAATGCCCGTGGCAGCAGGGGGGGCTGCCACCATTTCCAACCAGTGGATTGACTTATGCGGCCAGGTCGGTGCGTTGGAAATGATGGCTGCACCAGAGCTCGCGGAGTTCCGGGCTGCCGTGACTCTGGTACAAGCACCCGTTTCCGATACGCGACAGTGCTGCCGTTCCCTGGCCTTGGGCGGAAACGGGAGCCAGTCCCCCGGCGGCTTTCTGCGGCAAACCGCTGCCGCACGCGGTCTGAGGCCCGCAATGAAGCATGAATACATGCCAACGTCCCCCCGGTGCGTTTTCGCACCGGGGGGACGTTACTGTGTCGATGTCTCCAAAATCAGGCCGGACGCCCCGTCATGGGATCGCCAGTTTGATGTAATCGTTGAACGCGCTGGAATAGTTACCCGCGGCGTCTAGGAACTGCACCCGCACCGTATGGTAGCCGGCAACTGCCGGCAGCGTGAAGGGGTAGGTGGCGCTGACTCCCACCCAGGCGGACCAGGAGGAGCCGTTGTCGCTGAAGCGCATGCGCGTCACGCCTGAACCGGTGTCAGTCCAGGTCATTTTCAGCGTGACCGACTGGCTGTGCGTGGTGCCCACACCGTCATTGATCACGACGGTGCCCGTCGGTGCGGTCGTGTCCAGTTGTATGGAGTCATTGAACACGGCGGAGCGGTTGTTTGCGCTGTCGAGGTACTGCACCCGCACCGTCTTTCGGCCGTCGCCGGAGGGCAGCACGTAGGAAGTCGTCGCATGCAGCGGAGACCAGGCGGTCCAGGTGGCCCCGTCATTGCTGAAGCGCATCCGCACAACGCCGGTGCCGCCTGCCCAGGCCAGCGCCAGGGTCACGGTGGGGCTGTTGGTGTAGGCGCGGTTGGCATTGATCACGATGGAGCCCGTGATGGGGGGCGCCACCCCCTTGGACACCACGAGGTTCACCGCGCTGCCCGGCGCCGGGGTGCCGCCTGCGGGCGGATTCTGGCTAATCACCAGGCCCGCCGCCACGCTGTTGCTGTACTGCTGGGTGACCGTGCCCGTGACCAGGGCTGCGTTCGTAATCGCAGTGCTTGCGGCCGTCTGTGTCAGGCCCACCACGTTGGGGACCGTCGTGGCAATGGTGACCGAAACCGTGCATGTGGCCGTTCCGCCACGGCCGTCATCCACCCCGACGGCGAAGCTGTCGGGGCCCGCATAGTGCGTGTCGGGTGTGTAGTCGATCACCATGGCATTGCCCGTGCCCGAGGCGCTGGCGGTGCCGTGGCCCGCGGCGGTCGCAATACTCCAGGTCAGGGGATCGCTTTCCGCGTCGGAGGCGTGAAGCGTCAGGCTGAACGCGGTCGGCGTGCCGTCGATCGACATGTCCACGGACACCGAGGCACCGTCTGTAATGGTGGGTGCCGAGTTGTAATCGACAATCCAGGGCTCGCGGCCGTTGTCGGCCGTCGTGGCGGCGAAGACCAGCCGTCCCCGCACTTCAACGAAACCGGCGGGGTCTGAACCGGCCGCCACCGACCCGGATTCCGGGTTGATGTTTTTCACAAGCACCGTGTTGCCCGGAGTTCCGTCGGTCTTCCACAACTCCCGCCCCTCCGCCGCCGTTTCGGCGCCGAAGTAAAGACTATTTTGATATTCGAAGAACGGTCCCGGTTGTGAACCGGCGAAGCCGGGGTTGATGTCCTTGACCGGCAGGGTTCCTCCTGCGGTGCCGTCTGAGATCCACAATTCATTGTCATAGGCCGCGTCGGCTGCCGAGAATATAAGGGACCCGTTGAAGGCGGTCAGAAAGGCCGGGTTGCTGCCGTCCGCACCGGGCAGGATATCGTTAACAAGGCCCAGTGTGCCGGTCGTGCCGTCAGTCCACCACAGTTCCATTCCGGTGGGAGCGCCGCCGTTGTCGCCGCGGGAAGTCAGCAGGAGAATATTGTCCAGCGGGGTCATCTGCGAAGGCAGAGCAAAGTCGCCCGGCTCGGTCAGAGACTTTACTATATGGGCATCTCCCGATGTCCCGTTCGATTTCCAAAGTTGGCTTCCGCCTACCCCGTTGTCTGCCGCAAAGTACAGATTGTCCTTAAAAACGCTCAGGTTCGACGGGGAAGACGATGCCGGGCCGGGGCGGAGGTCGTCCAGCAGGGCGGTCGCTGTCCCGTCTGAGCTCCAGATCTCCCGGCCGTGGCTGCCGTCATCGGCGGTAAAATAAAGGGAGCTTCCGAGCACGACAAAATCGGCGGGAAAGGAACCGGCCGCGCCGGGGTTGATGTCATCGGTGCCAATCGTTGTGCCGTCGGTGTGGCACAGTTCAACGCCGTTGCCCCGGTCGGCCGCGAAGAACAGCAGGCCGTTCGCCACAGTCAGGTATTTCGGATTTGCATCATGCCCGGGATAGACGTTGAGACGGTTGAGGTCGCCCGCCGCCCCGGTGGTGACCCAAAGGTCCCGGCCGGTTGAACCGTCGTAGGCGGTGAAATAGAGTTTGCCGCTGTAGGCTGTCAAATTCGCGGGGAAGGAACCCTGCACGGTCGGCGCGTCGGGGGCGATGTTCGCGAACAGAGCCGTGCCGCTTTCAGTCGTGTCGCTCACCCAGAGTTCGGCGCCGTTGGTCGAATCGGTGGCCTGGAAGAAGACCTGATTGTTGAATGCGAAGAATTCCTTTGGATCGGAATCCCCCGCCAGAGCGATATCCTTGAGCAGGTGAATGGGCGTCGTGGCACGGGCTGCCATTGGGCAAAGTACCAGAGCTGCGGCAAGCAGGACCGCAAAACCCAGCCGAAAACCAAGGGAACCATATTGGATCTGAGTCAAAGGCTGTGACATAAGTGCCACTCCCACAGGTTGTGTCAACTGCGTGGCGGATAGACCCCTTGCAGCGCGATGATGAAGGTTACAGGCAGATATGGCATGAGGTTGTTGTGCGGCTGGTCTCCGCCTGCGGACGCGACGGCCCCGGCGGACAATGGCGTGTCCGCCGTGCCCGACGCGTAGAGGGTCTCGGACCCCGCGTCTGCCAAAACGGCCCCAGTCGGGTCCGCCGAATTGGCGCTTCCGGAATTGGCGCGAAGCGCATGGGTGTGGGCCGGCGCCTGGGACGGGGTGATGGCGACCGTTTCGTAGCCACCGCTTTCGCCGAGATTGCGTGGGGTCAGTCCCGGGCCGTTGCCCGCGTGCATGGGTGCGCGGCTTTGCAGGTTCGGCAGCGCGAAATTGGTCACTCCGTCACCGCCATAGGTGGTGCCCAGAAGGCTGAACAGGGCCGTGTTTTGAGAGATGGGGAGCAGTTGTCCGTTGCACAACGCCCAGCCCGTCGGCGCAAAATTGCCCGCAAAGGTCCGTATTTCGGCAACAAATGGGTCACTCATGGCAAGTTCTCCTTTGTCCAGACCGTGTTAGGAACGGCTTGGGAAGATGCCCTGGAGGGCAATCGCATAGTTCAACGCAAGGAAGGGCTGCATGTTTTCATGTGCCTGCGGGGATTCGTTTGCATTCGCAAGGGTTTTGGTGGACATGGTCCCGTCGGGCCCGGCCTTGCTGTAGGCTTCGGCTCCCACGGCGGGCAGCGCCCCCGTCGGCACGGGGGTGTTGCCGTCGGCACGGGTTCCTTTCAGCACGTGGCTGTGGTCGACCCATTCCTCCAGCGTCAGCGCGTGCGCCGTCTCACCACCGGCTTGCCCCAAGACATAGGTTCCCAGCCCGGGACCCTGGCCCGCGGCGACCGGAACGCGGCCCCGCAGGTCCGGCAATGCGAAATTGGTGGTGCCGTTCCCGCCGTAGGTTGTTCCCAGGATCGAGAAGAGGGCCTGGTTTTGGTTGATGGGGAGCAACTGCCCCTGGCAGAAAGCCCATCCTTTGGGCGGGAAAGTGAAACTGATCAGTTTGATTTCACCCAAATATGGTGTGCCCATAGCTATATCTCCCTGACTCGTCGTGGAGTTCCGTCAATTCTGTGAAGGAAAAACGCCAAACAGCGAAATGATGAAATTGACACAAAGGAACGGCTGCAGGTTGTCGTGGGGCAGCGGTGCGGCGGCACCGGCCGGGGCCACCGCGCCCGCGTCCAGGCTCACATTGGGGTCCGTGGTGGTGTACACCTGCGCGGCGCCTGAACCCGCCGGAAGGGCGGCCTCGGGTGTACGCGCGCCGCCTGCGTGGGATGACGCCTGCACCGCGTGTGTGTGGCTGGGAACATGGGCTCCGGTGAGCGTTACATGCTCCACCCCTCCAGTGGTTCCCTGCACCAGGCTATTGCTCTGGTGGATGGGCAGGCGCCCCTGCAGGTCGGGCAGGGCAAAGGTGTTCATGCCGTCGCCGCCGTAGGTGGTTCCGATAAGATTGAAGAGGACGTCGTATTCGGCAATGGCCAGCAGTTGGCCGCTGCAAAAAGCCCATCCGTTCGGGGCAAAGTTTCCCGCAAACATGCGTATTTCACCAATGTAGGGATTGCTCATCGTGACAGTTCCTTTGGTTCAGCCGCGCCGCTCATGCCCGCAGGTCCGCGCCGCTGTTCGAATAGTCAACCATCATGGCCAGGCAGGGGAATTCAGAGCCCGCAGACTCCCCAACCGGTGCCATGCGCTGGACAAGCCGGGGACGCGAGCCCTCCCCAAGTCTCCAGACAAGACCACCCCACGCAAACGCGTCGGACGGGGCCAGCGCGTACAGTCCACGCAGGAGTTTGGGCGTTCCGGCCTCGGATCCGACCGTAAACCGGCATTCGGCGCGCCGCTTCACCCCGGCGCCGTCTTCGCTTTCCAAAACCAGATTAAGGCCCGAATCGTATCCGACGGGCGCCACAAAGGAATTGCCGGGGCTCACATGCGCCAGCGGACCTTTCACAAAATTCCAGGCATGAACCAGCACGGGTTCCGCGCTATCGGCCACTGGATAGGCAATATCGAGCGAAAACGACTTCATGCCTTCCGAGGCGAGCGTTGATGCCATTCCCTCCAGGCCGAAGATCGTCACGCGCGCGCCCCGCCGAGCAAACTCGGCGTCGCCCGCGGACAGGGACGACGCCTCGATGACAGGGGAGGCGTCCGCCATAAGCGGCGCCCCGTATCCGACAGTTATCCTGTCAGCCGGTGCAATTGCGGGGGAGGCAACAGGCAACGCATGCGCGCTGAAGGCCTTGCCCCCCAGTGCGCCCACGGCAAACACCGAGCCCCAGGCCAGAAAGGCGCGTCTCGGCATCTGCGCAATTTCGTCAGGTTTTTGCATCAGTTCTTCTCCTTTGCCCTAGTCTGGTGGGTCTGCACACGTTAGTACAACGAACCTAATAGTTTCAGTAATTATTCCTAAATGTTGATGGCCGAAGGTGTCGCGCTGAGAAAGCCTTGGCCGACCCCCCCCCCCCACAAGAATTGTGGTATATACTGATGCCGGACTTGAGACGAATCAGAATTGTCACAGGAGTGCCCGCGTGGGAACAGATTCAAAACATGACAACGTTTTTATACTCCGCCCCTGTGGGGACGGGGACGAGGCGTTCCTCTTTGCGCTGTTCACGAGCGTGAGAAGGGAAGAGTTTGCAGCCCTGAACTGGCCCCCCGCACAGCTTGAACCGTTGCTGCGCATTCAGTTTGCCGCCCAGTCCCGCTCCTATGCGTCAAGCTTCCCGCAGGCCGCGCATGAAATCATCTGCCTCGCGGGCAAACCGGTGGGGCGCATAATCACGGACGACACACCGGAGGCGCTGCTGCTCGTTGACATTGCGTTGATGCCCGAGTGCCGCGGTCGGGGAATGGGCGCTGCCCTGCTTCGCAGGCTCCAGGAACAGTGCGCCGCACTCCGCAAACCCTTGAGACTGCAGGTGGCCGCGACCAATGAGGCCCTGCGGCTGTATGAACGGCTCGGCTTCATCGTCACCGGCGGTACGGAGGTGTACCGTCTTATGCAGTGGAATCCGCAAGCCTAAACGACCGCGGAACCGCAGCGCCCTCTGCCTAGACCTTGACCCGGAAAATCTTTCGGGCGATGTTTACCCGTTCCGGCAGATTGGCGTCTTCCATTTCGGCGGCAACGCGCGCAAGGACCTCTGGGATGGGAATGTTCTGGGGGCACTGGTCCACGCAGTGGCCGCATGCGACGCACTGGGAGGCATAGCCCGGCTGGCCGTCCACCAGTTCCCCACTCATGCGGAAGGCATAGCGGAACTTCACTTCCTCCACCGGACCGAACATGTGCATCTTGTTGTATTCTTCGAAACAGATGGGAATCATCACATTGACGGGGCAGGGCATGCAGTATCCGCAGCCGGTGCAGCCGACCTTCATCAGTTCCTGATAGGTCCGGCTGGCCCGGGCCACCAGGTCCAGTTCCTCCTGGGTCAGCGTGTTGGCCTCGGCCGTGCCCGCGATGGCGAGGTTCTCCTCGATCTGCGCCTCGTCGTTCATGCCGGAGAGGATCAGCGTGACTTCCGGGAGGTTCCAGATCCATCTCAGCGCCCATTCGGCGGGCGTGCGCTTCACCGCGGCCTCGTCCCAAATAGTCTGGACTGCAGGCGGCGGCGTGGCCGCGGCAAGGTTGCCACCCCGCAGGGGTTCCATGACCACCACGCCCAAACCCTTTTCGGCGGCATGGCGCAGGCCCGCGGTGCCCGCCTGGTAGTTCTCGTCCAGGTAGTTGTACTGAATCTGGCAGAAGACCCACGGATAGGCGTCCACAATGCGGGTGAACTCATCGGCCAATCCGTGGAAGGAGAAGCCCGCGTTTACGATGCGCCCGTCCTGCTTTGCCTGCTCTAGAAAATCGAGGACGCCGAGCGGTTTCAGCGTGTCCCACAGTGTGCCGTTGAGCGCGTGCAGGAGATAGTAATCGATATGGTCCGTTTGCAGTTTCTTCAACTGGGCGTCCAGATAGCGGTCCATGTCGTCGCGGTTGGTGATCATCCAGGAGGGGAGCTTGGTGGCAACCCGGACCCGGTCCCGATAACCGTCCTGCAGCGCCTTGCCAAGCAGCACTTCACTCTCGCCCGCATGATAGGGCCAGGCCGTGTCCAGATAATTGACGCCGCTGTCGATGGCCTGCCGGATCTGGCGGATGGCCCTCGCCTCGTCAATCTTTCCCTCTTGGACGGGCAGGCGCATGCACCCAAATCCCAGAATGGACAGTTCATCCCCGTTCTTCGGCATCTTTCTGTACAGCATGGCGCAACTCCTCGCATTCAGACCTGTGGGATTCTGCCACAATCAAGGGGTTGCCATCACCCTAATCGCCGGATAAGGGAAGAAATAATAAGACCTCACTGGTGAACGGCATCGACAGGATGCGGGTCCAAAGGATATCCAACCAGAACCTTGGGTAACAGCAACGAGGTAAAAAGATGACAGCGCAAGAGGCGGTTTGGGTAAAGGTGATTGAGGACGGGGCTTCGGTAACGGGATTCACCGGGGCCGTGGCCCTCACCAAACATGGCCAGACGATGGTACATCTTGCCGATGCGTGGATCGCCTGGGCTGGGTTAAGGAGCGTCAGCGTGGGCGTTCGGTAAACTCGATGTGTTTTGACCTGACATTGCTTGCCTGTGCCGACGGTGAGTGCATAGATGACCTTGCTGCACTTCGGGCGGACGCCGGACTTTGCCGTCTATTGGGCCGCACGGTGATGGCAGCATCGACAGCCAATGACTTGTTGCGAGAGATTGGTCCCTCAGGCCTTGAGAACAGTTCCTCCGGGGGCGGGCCGGGGTCAAAATCCCTGCCTGGCAAGCGTTTGATCAATGCCGTTGAGGTAGGACGCGCCGAAGAGGCGCGTGTGCACGAGCAGGGGGTAGAGGTTGTAGAGGTCGCGGCGGCGCTCGAGGAAGCCTGGGGCGATGGGGCGCAGGGCGTGGTAGGCGTCGAAGAAGGGGGTGCCGAAGGTGTTGAACAGGGTGATGAAGGCGAGTTCTATTTCGGGGTGTCCGTAGTAGACGGCGGGGTCGATGAATCCGGTGATGCGGCCGTTGCGGGCGAGTACGTTGGTGGTCCACACGTCGCCGTGCAAAAGCGAGGGGTGGGTGGGCTCGTCGATGAAGTCTTCCAGCCGTTCCGCGAACTTGTGGATGCGCCGGTGGAGGGCGGCGGGCATCACGCGCTCTTCGAGTGCCTTGTCGGCCATGTGGAGCAGGCGGTGGTCGCGGAAGAAATCCACCCAGGTGGATGTCCACGGGTTGGGCTGGTGCAGACCGCCGATGAGCGTGGCGCGATCAAGCCCGTATTGTGACGCGCGCACTTCATGCAGCGCGGCGAGCAACTCGGCGGCGTGGCGCTGTGCGGCTGCGTCAAAGCGGCTGTCGCCGTCGAGGTGTTCCATGGCAAGCAATTGGGGACTGCTGTGCAGCACAGGGGGCACGGGCAGGGCGCTGTGTTCGGCGAGATAGCGGAGCATGTACCCCTCTATATCCAGCGCAGGGGATGGGCGGGAATCATACTTGACGACGATGTCCCCGCCGTCTTTCATGCGCACGCGATACACCTCGCCGACACAGCCGCCGCCGAGCGCGCGGCAGGATTCAGCAGTCCGGCCAAGCGTTTCGGTGATGATGGGAATCAGGTCAACGGGCATGTTTGGTAACGGATCGTTTAGCTATTGTATATATTATATTTATAGAAGACATCAGACAGATCGGACGGATCGGACAAACGAATATACGAGATTCGTTTCGGGGGTTGTGTTTGGGAGCGCGCCCGCCCGCGAAGTTGCGGTTCTCGGTGCCGCCGCTGATTGCCGCTCTATCACCCATGCTTCTGCCGATCCGCGATGATGTGGGTGAGCAAACCTTCCGAGCACTGGGCGATTAGATCAAAGACCTGCGCGAAGCCGTCGTTGCCGCCATAATAGGGGTCGGGAACGTCGGTCGGCGCGCCTTTGGGCGCGAAACTGGTGAAGAGATGAATCCGTCCGAGAAGGGGGGCGGGGCAGATCTCCCGCAGGTCGGCGAGGTTGCTTTCATCCATGGCGAGTATGTAGTCGAAGCGTTCGAAGTCGGCCGGGTCGACCTTGCGCGAACGCTGGCGGGACAGGTCAATGCCGCGACGTTTTGCCTCGGCGCAGGCGCGTGAATCGGGCGGGGCGTCGATGTGCCAGCCGCTGGTGCCGGCAGAGTCCATACGGATGTCTGTGTCGAGACCGCGCCTGCGCACGAGGTCGTGAAAAACGCCCTCGGCGGTGGGGCTGCGGCAGATGTTTCCAAGGCAGACAAAGAGCACTTTGGTCATGGGATGATTCATTCCTGCTAAAGGTGGTTACTGTAACGGCGGCGACAATAACATGCGGTGGCGCGGGGCTGCAAAGCGGCGAACAGAATTGAGAATTACGAATTAGGAGTTCCGAATTGAATAGCAGGAAGAGAGACTTTCGTCATATAGCTGCCCTGCTGAGACGGAGGCACGGGAAGGTGCATGCGCCGCAGAAAACTGTTGACAGAGTCGTGGGGAAGGCGTTAAAGGCAGTCGAAAAGATGGGGGAAGAATTTGTTTGACATCGGTGTGTGGGTATGTTATGATTCGCATCCGTTGTCTAAACGAAATCTGTAGTTTCTCTGGCCAGGTATGCCTGGTGAGGTATGCCATGCGCTGCGGGGTCCCCAGCGATTCACGCAAGGAGAGTTGTTTTGCCGACCATCAATCAATTGGTTCGAAACTGCCGCCATGCGGTGGTGACGAAGACGAAGTCGCCTGCGCTTAAGGCTTGTCCCCAGGCGTCGGGCACCTGTACCCGCGTGTTCACCATGACACCGAAGAAGCCGAACTCGGCGCTGCGCAAAGTGGCCCGTGTTCGCCTGAAGAACGGCATGGAAGTCACTACGTATATTCCCGGCGTGGGTCACAACCTGCAGGAGCACTCGCAGGTGATGGTTCGCGGCGGCCGCGTGAAAGACCTTCCGGGCGTGCGCTACCACCTTATCCGCGGCGTCCTGGACGCCACGGGTGACTGCGGCGGCACGGCCAGTGTGAAGGACCAGGGCGGCAAGAAGGTTCATGCCGGACGCTGGGTCAGCCGGTCCAAGTACGGCGTGAAGCGGCCGAAGGCGGCCAAGTAAAGAGGCCGAAGCAACAAAGGGCCTAACGGCGCTAACCGCGCAACAGGACTTAAGTTAAGAGATGGCGAGACGTAGAGAAACAGTCAAACGCACCCCGTTGCCCGATCCCAAGTTCAACAGCACCGTGGTTGCCAAGTTCATCAGCACAGTCATGGTATGCGGCAAGAAGAGCATTGCCGAGTCCATCGTGTACGGCGCTTTCGAAATTCTGGCCGTAAAAGTGCCGAATGAAAGTCCGTTGACTGTGTTTACGTCGGCGCTTGAAAACGCCAAGCCCATGCTCCAGGTGAAGTCCCGCCGAATCGGCGGTGCCACGTACCAGGTGCCTGTGGAAATTGCCCCCGCGACGCGCACAGCACTGGCCTTCCGTTGGATTATCGAGTTCTCCCGCAAGCGCGGCGAAAAGACGATGATTGAGCGCCTGGCCGGCGAACTGCTGGACTGCTACGGCAAGCAGGGCGCGACCATGAAGCGAAAAGATGACACGCACCGGATGGCCGAGGCCAACAAAGCCTTCGCGCACTTCCGGTTCTAGGACGGTCTTAGATTTTATGTGGAGAGTGTTGATTTTATTTAATGCAGAGTGAAGGAACCCGTGGCCCCGCCCCGGGCAAATCCTCAGCTCTGTATTCACGGCATGACAGTTGAATCAGAGATAGAGCGTGACGCCGGATACCGATGAACGTGGCGCAACCCGTGCCCGGGGCAATTAAAAACACCGGGAACCTTGAATGCCGCACCGCGAAAGCCGTGCAGGGAAAGAGAGACAGGACGTGCCACGAACACTGCCAATCGAGAAGATGCGGAACATCGGCATCATGGCGCATATCGACGCCGGCAAGACCACCGTTACTGAACGCGTCTTGTACTACTCCGGCCGACTGCACCGCATGGGCGAAGTCCATGACGGCGCTGCTACCATGGACTACATGGAGCAGGAGCGGGAGCGCGGTATTACCATCACTTCGGCCGCAACGGCCTGTGAGTGGAATGGCTACCACATCAACATCATCGACACGCCCGGCCATATTGACTTTACGGCCGAGGTGGAGCGCAGTCTGCGCGTGCTCGATGGTGCCGTGGCCGTGTTCTGTGCAGTGGCGGGCGTTCAGCCCCAGTCCGAGACGGTCTGGCGGCAGGCCCAGCGCTACCATGTCCCCCGCATCGCCTTCATCAACAAGATGGACCGAGTGGGCGCCGACTTTGACAAGGCGGTGAAAAGCATGGAGGTGCGGCTTGGCGCGGTCCCGGTGCCGGTGCAGATGCCCGTGGGCGCGGAGGACACATACCGCGCAATCATCGACCTCGTTGCATTCAAAATGATAACGTGGGACAGCGATGATCTCGGAGCGGAGCAGATTGTCACAGAAGTGCCCGAGGATCTCCACGATGAGGCCATGCTCAGGCGCCACGAGATGATCGAGCACGTTGCGGGCGTGGACGACGCGCTGATGGAGCAGTTCCTGACGGACGAGACCTCGATCACCATCGACGACCTGCGGGCGGCCATCCGCCGCGCCAGCCTGGAGATGAAGATCACCCCGGTCGTTTGCGGAACAGCCCTGCGCAACAAGGGAACCCGGCTCATGCTCGACGCGGTGGTGGACTATCTGCCGTCCCCGATAGACATTCCGGACTACGAGGGCACCGTGCCCTACGAGCCGGAGTCGCCGGTGATTCGCCGACCCTCCGATGACGAGCCCTTCTCGGCGCTGGCCTTCAAGATCCTCACGGATCCCCATGTGGGCAAGCTGACCTTTGTGCGGGTTTATTCGGGCGTGATCGTTGCGGGAGCCCAGGTGATCAATGCGCGCACCGGACGGAAGGAACGGCTTGGCCGGCTGCTGGAAATGCACGCCGACGAGCGGACCGACCTGAAGGAGCTGCACGCGGGCGACATTGGCGCGGTCATTGGGTGCAAAAACACCACGACGGGCGACACGCTCTGCGACCCGGACAATCCGGTGGCGCTGTTGTCGGTGGACTTTCCCGAACCGGTGGTGCACATCGCGATTGAGCCAAAGACCAAGGCAGACCAGGACAAGCTTTCTCAGGCGCTGGCCAAGCTCGCCGAAGAGGACCCGACTTTCCGGGTGCGCGTCAACGACGAGACCGGGCAGACGATCATCGCCGGCATGGGTGAACTCCACTTGGAGATCATCATTGACCGGTTGCGCCGTGAGTTCAAGGTTGAGGCCAACGTCGGCAAGCCGATGGTGGCGTACCGCGAGACGATTCGCGGCAAGGCGGAGGTGGAGAAGCGGTTTATCCGCCAGAGCGGCGGCCGCGGACAGTATGGACATGTGATTATTACGCTCGAACCGGGTGAAACCGGCACCGGGTTTACATTTGAAGACAAGACAGTTGGCGGGTGCATTCCGAAGGAATACATCCCGGCGGTTTCCAAGGGTTGCCAGGAGGCGACGGAAAGCGGCATTGTGACGGGCTACCCGATGGTGGACGTCAAGGTGACGCTGACCTACGGTTCCTATCACGAGGTGGACTCCTCCGAGATGGCATTCCAGATCGCCGGATCGATGGCGGTCAAAGAGGCGGCACCCAAGGCCAAGCCGGTGCTGCTGGAGCCCATGATGCAGGTCGAGGTGCTTACCCCCGACGAGCATACAGGCGAGGTGATGGGCGATTTGGATCGCCGCCGCGGCCGGTTGGAAGGCATGGAGTCAGAGGCGGGCGTGCAGACCATTCGCGCGCTGGTGCCCCTGGCCGAAATGTTTGGTTATGCCAATGAGTTGAGGTCGAAGACGCAGGGCCGGGCCACGTACAGCATGCAGTTTGCGCAGTACGACCAGGTCCCGCGGAACACGGCAAACGATATTATGGAACATATGGGAAGCACGTACCGGTTTTAACCGGTGCGGCATGGGACGGGCGCTGAAAGCCCGGTCCGGCCAGGGTGCCGAACACTGCGGCGGGTCTATTGCCCGGCGGTGGACGGCGTAAACGCGGCGCGAGGCGCCGACCTGAGGAGACGACAGTCATGGCGAAGGAAAAGTTTCAGCGGACCAAGCCGCACGTGAATGTGGGCACAATTGGGCACGTGGACCATGGCAAGACAACGCTGACGAGCGCGATCACGAAGGTTCTCTCGAAGACGGGCCAGGCCAAGGCGATGGACTTCGCCATGATTGACAAGGCGCCCGAAGAGAAAGAGCGCGGCATCACGATTTCAATCGCGCACGTGGAATACGAGACGGACCAGCGCCACTATGCGCACGTGGACTGCCCGGGCCACGCCGACTATATCAAGAACATGATCACCGGCGCGGCGCAGATGGACGGCGCGATCCTGGTGGTTGCCGCGGACGACGGCCCGATGGCCCAGACCCGCGAGCACATCCTCCTTGCCCGCCAGGTGAACGTCCCCTCGCTCGTCGTTTGGATGAACAAGGTGGACATGGTTGACGACGAGGAACTGCTCGACCTGGTCGAGCTTGACCTGCGCGACCTGTTGAACAAGTACGGTTTCCCCGGCGACGACACCCCGATCATTCGCGGTTCGGCGCTGAAGGCGATGGAAGGCGACCCGGACGCGGAGCAGAAGATTCACGACCTGATGACGGCCGTGGACACATTCATTCCGACGCCCGCGCGCGCCCTGGACAAAGACTTCCTGATGCCGGTTGAAGATGTGTTCACGATCACGGGCCGCGGGACGGTGGTGACGGGCCGCATCGAGCAGGGCAAAGTGAAGGTCGGCGAGAAGGTGGAGCTGGTGGGCATCGTCGAGGAAGTCAAAGAGACGACGGTGACGGGCGTGGAAATGTTCCGCAAAATCATGGACGAGGGCCAGGCCGGCGACAACGTGGGCCTGCTGCTGCGCGGCATCGACCGCACCATGGTCGAGCGCGGCATGGTCATCTGCAAGCCCAAGTCGATCAAGCCGCACACGAAGTTCCTCGGCGAGGTTTACGTGCTGACGAAGGAAGAGGGCGGCCGTCACACGCCGTTCTTCAACGGATACCGTCCCCAGTTCTACTTCCGCACAACGGACGTGACCGGCAAGATGGACCTTCCCGAGGGCATGGAGATGGTGATGCCCGGTGACAACGTGACGATTAC
>CAITNO010000002.1 GCA_903893795.1 Candidatus Hydrogenedentota bacterium
GAGCGCGGCGTGCATGTCGGCTTCTCCACCTGGTTCTTCGGGCCGGGCGTGGAGAAAATCGAGGGGCTCGACGGCTTCGTCCGTGTTTGGGACGAAACGCTCGCCTTTCTGGACGCCCACGGACTGCTGGAAAACGGGTTCTACGTGGACCTGCTCAACGAGTACCCCATGTTCAACGGCTTCAAATGGCTGGAGAACGAGTTGAAGGCCGTGCGCGACCGCGAACTGGGCACCATCGAGAACCCCGAACAGCGCGAACGCCAGGCCCACCAATGGGACAAGGACATGGGCCAGTACAGCCCCGCGCAGCAGGCCTTCTACCGGCAGTTCGCCAACGACGCCATCGACCGGCTCAAGGCCAAATGGCCCAAACTGGACTTCTTCTTCTGCCAGACCAACTCGGACGCGGTCCCCTGGCAGAATATGGATTTCTCGCGCCTCGCCGTGCTCGACGAGCACAACTGGTTTGTGCTCAACCCCGAACTGGGCAACGCCACGGGCTACTGGGAAAACATCCACGGTCTTGCCGATAACGACTCGACATTCGCCGACATCAACACGAAACTCAAAGAGAACTGGGCCAAGAACAAAGAGACGCTCACGGCGTGGATGGCGGAGTACATGAAGAGCGTCGCCGCAAAGGGCCGCGAACTGGGCGTGCCCTACGGCAACACCGAAGGCTGGGGCATCATCAACTGGCTCGACAACGCCTCGCTCGACTGGGAAATCATCAAGGAGGCCGCCGAAATCTGCGCCCGCCTCGGCCGTGAAAACGGCTACACTTTCAACTGCACCTCCAACTTCACCCACCCGCAGTTCCCCCGGCTCTGGGCCGATGTGGCATGGCACCAGAAGGTCACGGCGATCATCCGGGGAAAAGCGTGATGCGGCGGGGGGGCCGGCAATCCCACACCGTCATTGCGAGGAGGCCAAAGGCCGACGAAGCAATCTCTTGAAACAATGACCGGGACGCAAGGCAAACGCGAGCACGAGATTGCTTCGCTCTGCTCGCAATGACGGTGCCGGTCAATACCGGTCCCGGCAAACCTCCGGCGCGATCTGCGCCCCGGCCATGTCCGTGCGCGGCTTCACTTTTAGCCCGTCTTCCAGCGGCGTGAGCGTCGCAAGTATGGCCGCGTAGTCCGGGTCCGTTGTGTCTCTGAACACCGCCTTACCGCATCCCTCCGTGCCGCCCGCCGCGCGGGCCAGCGGTGCCAGCAGGAAGTTGTTCAGTTCCGGCTCCGTCACGCGCGTCCATTCCTTCCGGTGCGCCTTGCCGTCGCTGTGGCATTCGACGCAGCGCCGCTGGATGACCTCGCCCAGCACCTTGTCCACCTCGGGCGAATAGATGCGCCGACATCCCTCATTCTCGGGATGCGACGTCTCGCTCGTGTCGTAATAAGGCACGTTCAGATCGATCCACGCGAGAATGCGGCGACGGCTTTTGTCGTCCAAATTCACCCGCGCCTTGCCGTCTTTGTCCGGGTGACCGTTCAACACCAGTTCCGCCAGTTTGCTCGCGGGCGATCCCCAGGTCATGGGCGCGATCTGGAGGATGTTCTGCTCCTGCCCGTTGTAGGTCGGAATCCAGCTTACGTAGGGACTGCCCGCAGTCCCCTGGTTGTCCCGCGCCAGCATCTCGTAGGACACGTTGAAATAGTCCGTACGCGAGTCCGTCAGGTCGAGCCCGCCCCCGGCCTCTTTGGCGTTGTGGCATGCAATACAGTTGGCATCCAGCACGGGCTGCACCACGCGCACATAGCTGAACCCGCCCGCGCCCCACTCGGGCGGCTCGATGTCCTGCGGCTTCGCCGCGATGGCGCTGCCGCGGTGCACCGGCGGTGTTTGCAGGCGCGGCTCGTGGCATCCGGCGCATCCCTGCTTTTCGCCCGGCATGAAATGCGTGAAGGTGCGCATGCGCTGCACCGCCCGGCCCTGCGCGTCGAGCGCCATGAAGTACACCGGAATGCCCGAGGGAACGCGGAAACAGGCCGAGCCGTCCGGCGCGACGGGCACCTCGCCCAGCACGTTCTTCGCGGCGTAGGTGGCGCCGCAGGAAATGACCGGAAACTGGAACCCAAAAGCCCGCAGCGACGGGTCGATGCGCACCGTCTTCGGCATTTCGCGCACGATGCGGATGCGCTGCACGTCGCCCCGCGCCACCTTCGGCGCCAGTCCGGCATACACGTCCTGCAGAAACACCGTTGCGTAGTCGCCGTCGGGCGCGCCGTTCACCGTCGGCGGGATGATGGGTGGACGGAAGCGCGGCCGCACGGGCATGGCGGAGAAATACTGCATGCCGTCCTCCGGCGACGCCAGTGCCACGGACTGGCAGCCGCCCGCGAAATCGCGCACCAGCAGCGGGCCCTGCGCCGACAGCAGCAGCCGCTCCGCGTCGAGCGGGCAGGGGCAACTGTAGGGCTTGGTGCCGTCCGTGTTGCCGCAGCCCTCGTTTACATGGGGCACCGGCGTGTCGGGGGTGATGTTCTCTATGGACGCCTGCGCGTCGTCGCCTTTGGTCCGGTCGATGATGCCGATGGCGCCGCGTGTCGGGCCGTTGTGGCCCGTCATGGTGCACACGATCTTTTCCGTGCCCGGAATGGACCGCGCCTCCATGAAGGTGGCGGGCGAGAGGACCCTGTTGCCGAAGAAGCCCGCCAGCGTCGTGCCGTCGGGGTTGATGGTCCATAGGCTCTGAATCGGTATCGCGGGCCGGTCCACATACTCCCAGCGCGTGTAAATGATGCGCCCGTCCTCCAGCGGATAGGGCGTGAAATCGTTCAGGTAGTTGGCCGACAGTTTCACCGGCTTCGAGCCGTCAGCGTTCATCCGGTACAGCACACCCACCGGCGCATGCCAGCAGTAGGCGAACTGCGCCTCGCGCGTGCTCAGAAATCCGATGCCTCCGTCGGGCAGCCAGCAGCCGTTGTAGTCATGCCACGGTCCCTCGGTCACCTGGTGCAGGTGCTTCCCGTCCACGCCGATGGTCCACAGGTGGTAGCCTTCCTTCTCCGTCTGCCGCCAACTGAACAGGATCGTGCGCCCGTCGTAGGACAAATCGCAGTCAAGGATCTCGCCCTTGGGCGAGGTCACCAGTTCGGTCAGGGTGGGCTCTGCGGCATGGAGCGAAGTCAGATACAGGCCGCCCCCCGCCTTGAACCCCTCATAGTGGTACGTGTAGACATGCGAGGCGACAATCTCATTGCGTTTGATGAGGACCAGCTCGTCCGTGTCGAACAGGAGGATCTCCCGCTGCAACTGCGCCAGTTCCTGCTGCACGGCCCCGGCATCGTCCCCCGCATGCTTTGCCCGCTGCGCCAGTTCTGCCAACCGCGCGCGATGCTTCTCCCCATCGGCGTACTTGGCGCCATACTGCGCGGCCAGTTTGGCGCGCAGGGTTTCCAGTTTCTCCGGGTTCACCCGGTCCACCCAGGGCATGTTGCGCAGTGCGGCCAGCCGCACCAGCGCCTTGAGCGCGGACTCAGAGGGCGGGGATGAAAAGACCTGCACCTCCGACGCGCCTGGATTGGGACCGCCATAGGATTCGCTGAAGCGCAGGATCAGTTTTTTCGCCTCGATGGGCGTAGGCAGCGTGATGTGCTGCGGCCCGTCCCGCATCTCCAGCGCGGCGGAAAACAGCGGTTCCGTGCCCCCGTCGACGTACGCCGCACAGTGTTTCCAGCACTCGCTCACAAACCACGCCGTGCGCGCGTAATAGATGATTTCGCCCACCGTGACCGGCGTGTCCCAGGTGAAGATCAGTGAAGACTGGCTGGAGCCAATCGCCCCGTTCACGCACCACGCCTGCCCCGGGTCGGCCTTCGAATCGAGCGCGGGGATGCGCCCGTCGGCCACATTTGCGGCCTTGTAGTCGCCGCTGAACTCGCTGCTCGCCGTGACGGTCGCCCGGTAGGCCAGATTCTCCGGCAGCCCCCCGGCGCTCTGCCCCTGCGCGGTGGAGGAGAGAAAAATACACGCGACTAGAAGCGGTGCGAAAAACCGTCCACAGATGCATTTGTTCATGAGTTTGACTGCTCCATCGCTAAAAGCATACCAGAGAATCGGTCAAGCGAACATGAAAATCTTGGGCGCTTTCCAGCCGGCGAACGGGCCCTTCCCGATACGCCATCATTATGGGGGCTGGGGTCATGCGCCTCGACGTGCGGGCGGCGTTGCCGGTCTCAGGAGAAGGTTCAGTAAACTGCCGCGAATATCAAGGATATGCGGTCTGTCATTTGCTCCTATAGCATTGCGCGCGACCGGGCACATGGATGTCTGCGTTCAGGCAGCCCAACGGGCCTTGGAGTAAAGGTTCATGTCGGCCGCATGGATTTTCCGGATACCCCAACGGGCCATGGAGTAAAGGTCCATATCAGCCGCATAAGTTTTCCGGATACCCCAACGGGGTTATGGAGCACAGCCCAGGGTTGGCCGAAGTCACACGTCAGTGTGACGAGGGCTACCCTGGGTACGCGCCGAACCCCTTTATTATTACCCTGTAGGGGTTGCCCTTTTACCCCATAATGGGTTTAAAACGGGGCGCACCGGGTCAACGCTTTCAGCGTAGACTTGCATGGTGGGACACGTGTACCCAGGGTAGGCGACCGGCTCCGCGCTGCTCCGCCTTCCGCCAACCCTGGGCTATGCTCCATAACCCCGTTGGGGTATCCGGAAAATGGGTCCCATATGCGCAATGGCGGAAGCGGTCATCACCTGTCATTAGAGGCGCTTTGGGCTACACACTTTCCGGCACGTTGAACGGATCTCGTCCCGCTATGCGGACGAATTTGTTGGCTTCCTCGGCGTGGGCGCCGGTGAAGACTTCGGCCTTCGTGTCATAGCTCAGTTTCGGCCCGACGATGAAGGGCTTCGCCTTCAGGTCCACCTGGTTGGCGCTCAACTGTCCGAGCATGGCCTCCAGCGTGTTGGTGGCGTCCTCATTGCCCTTGACGTCCGCGCGCAGTTCCTCCACCGGAGCGGCTTTGCCCACGCGGAACCCGATGTTGGCCATGTGGCAGAGCGTGGTGCTGAGATGGCCCACTTCAATCTCGCAGGCCAGCGAAGCGCTGCTGTCCTCGCGCAGGGCCTTGATGAAGTTGAAATAGTGGGCCACGCCGCCGGTGCCCTTGTATTCTTTCACTTCCTTGCCGTCCTTGTCGAAGCCTTTGCCCTTGCCGCGGGCGATGCGGACGAACCCGTTCTCGCACTTGATGTAGTTGCCTCCGTTGCCGCCCAGAAATTCCGGGCATTTGGCGCCCGAACTGTCGCCCGCCATGTTGCGGACGTCGATCACCACTTTCACGCCCTGGTGCTCCATCAGGCCGAGGTGCATGTTGGGCGTTTCGCCGTCGTCGTCCCACCAGCGGTTGCCTGCGGCCGTAATGTTGTTCGGCACATCGTTCCAGCCGAGCAGATGGCGCATGTCGTCCAGGTAGTGGACGCCCCAGTTGCCCATTTCGCCCGTGCCCCAGTTCCACTGCCAGTGCCAGTCATAGTGGAAATTGGTGCGCGTGATGGGCGACATGGGCGACGGCCCGGCCCAGAGATTGTAGTCCACCCCCTCGGGCACCGGCTGCGGCCCGGTCACTTTGCCGATTTGCTTGCGCGTGTCGAGCCGGCTGCAATGCACCCACTCCACCTTGCCGTACATGCCGGACTGGATGTCCTTGGCGCACTGCTGGACGGCCGGGCAGGAGCGCTGCTGCGTGCCCGCCTGCACGATGCGCTTGTACTTGCGCGCCGCCTCCACCATCTTGCGGCCTTCCCAGATGCAGTGGCTGACCGGTTTCTCGACATAGGCGTGCTTGCCCGCCTGAAACGCCATGATCGCCGCCAGGCAGTGCCAGTGGTCCGGCGCGGCGATGACCACCGCGTCCACATCCTTCATCTCCAGCAGTTTCCGCAGGTCCTGGTGCTTGGCAGGCTTCTCGCCCGCCTTGCCCATCCGCTTTTGATCGGCGTCGGACACGGCGATAATCTCGACCTCGCGTATCTGCGAAAAGGTCAGCAGGTGCGCCCCGCCCCGATCGCCCAGCCCGATAATGCCCAGATTGACCCGCTCATTGGCGCCATAGGCCTGGCTCGGCATCAGCGAATAGGCGGTGCTTGCCGCGGCGGCGCCGAGAAAACCGCGCCTTGAAATAACGTGTTTGTTCATTGAAAAGACTCCTTGGTGGGACCTTGGACAGAATACGACTCCGCCCATGGGCGGTTCAATCGGAGGACCACTGCACTTGACCATCCAAAGCAAGGAACCGTTTCATGCCTATACTGGGAGCGCCGGCGTCCCGCCGGCTGTCTTCCTGCGCAAATCCAGC
>CAITNO010000003.1 GCA_903893795.1 Candidatus Hydrogenedentota bacterium
AACTGCCTGCGTCAAGGTCTGCCTGGGTGACCGTATACGCTGCCGTGAAGGTCGCCGAGTTGGATGCGCCCGGGGCCAGCGTTGCCAGCGGACCGCCGCTGACGATGGCCTTCGGGTCGGTGACAGTCACGTTCGTCAGCGTCACATTGCCGGTGTTCGTCACGGTAAACGTGTAGTTAATCACCTCGCCCACCGTGCTGAAGTTGGCCTTTGACGTGTTCTTGGTGATGGAGATCGAGGGACTCTGCACCGCGTTAACGGTCTTCGTGCCGGCTTTTGTCACTTCCGGCCCGGTCGGGGGATTGCCGTGCGCCGTGGCCGTGTTGGCAAAACTGCCTGCGTCAAGGTCTGCCTGGGTGACCGTATACGCTGCCGTGAAGGTCGCCGAGTTGGATGCGCCCGGGGCCAGCGTTGCCAGCGGACCGCCGCTGACGGTCGCCTTCGGGTCGGTCACAGTCACATTCGTCAGCGTCACATTACCCGTGTTCTGAACGATAAACGTGTAGTTGATCACCTCGCCCAAGGTGGTGAAATTGGTCTTTGTCGTGTTCTTCGTGATTGAAATTGATGGATTCTGCACCGCCGTGGCAGTCGCCGAGCCGGTCTTGGTCACCGGCGTGCCCGTCGCGGTCGTTCCCGTGGCCGATGCCGTGTTGGTGAAACTGCCCGCGTCTATATTGCCTTGGGTGACCGTGTGGGTGACCGTGTAGGTGGAAGAACCGCCCACCACGAGGGTCGGGATGGTCTGGTTCAGCCCTGTCTGCGCGTCTGTCACGTTCACACTGTAAAGGGTCATATTGCCCGTGTTGGACACAGTGACGTCGTAGCTAATAATGTCGCCCACGGCGCTGTAGGTCAGCGGGCTCGCCGAGCCATTGACCAGCGTCTCGGACTTGGTGACTGACATGCCCGGTGTGGGTTTGTCCGTGTCGAGGAAATTGTTGCCCGAATAGGCGGTGAATGCGGTGGCGTTGACCCGAACGCGGTTGTCCACCGCCGTCGCGGGCGGGGTCCCGTTGTCGGTGTCGAGCAGGCTGACGTAGCCAAGCAGATCCTGCTCTACCACCACATAGTGGGCCAGGGCAAGATTCGGGAACTGGTAGTTTCCGGTGCTGTCGCTCAGGGTTGTGGCCACCAGCACGCCGTCGCTGGGATCACCGTCGCCGTTCGGGTCCGTGTAGAGCAGCAGGGTGACGCCAGTAATGCCCGTGTCGCCGCCGAAAGCGTTGTTGTTGTCGGTGTCATTGTAGACATACCCGGTGATGCTTGCCGCATGGGTGACGAGACTGGCGGAGGCGTTGCCGGACACCGGGTCGTGGTTGACGTCCTGCGCAAAGTAGCTGGCGCAACTGTTGACCGCGGGATTGGCCTCGCCCTTGACCTTGAGCGTCACCGTGATGTCGATGAAGGATGCCGCATTCAGACCGGCACCGGAGGATATATCGGTCCACATCAGGTCGCCGGACCCTACCGAGGTGGGCGCGGGCGTTGCGGAGACATAGTCATAGAGCGACGCGCTGTAGGTGTCTTCCAGGTCGATGGGCGCACTGATTTTGGTGCCGCCGCTGTTCAGCGCGTGAATTGTGAAGGTGACGTTGTCACCCTTGTTGGCGGTGGTTGCCCCGCCGTTGACGGTCTTAGTCAGCGTCAGGCCGGGGTTGGTGATCTTGACGTTCGCCGTACCCGTGCTATTCACACTGGGCCCGGATGAAGGCACACTTGTGGCCGTGGCCGAATTGGTCACGGTGGGAGCAGCGGCGGCCGCAGTGAAGAAAAGGGTTATATCAGTGCTGGCGCCCGTCGCCAGTGAACCAATATTGTTCCAGGTCAGCGTGCCTGCGGGCAGGAGCACATCGGGGGTTACCGATGCGCCGACAAAAGTCAGGTTCGCCGTCGGGAACGTGTCCACCACCTGCGTCGTGGTCAGGGCGAGCGGGCCTGTATTGGCCACGTGCAGATTGTACTGGACGGTCTCCCCCACCCTGGCTTGGGCATCGGACGGGGCAACGAGCGTCTTGGTAAGCTTCACGGAGGCGGCCGCCGTGGGCACGCTGGCGTTGGCGCTGCTGGTGTCGGTCGGGTCGGTGGGATCGACATAGGCCACATGCAGGGCGGAACCGGTGGGCGCATAGAGCGTGCCATTGCCGGAAGTGCCCGCCACGGTCGAGCTTGCAGGAATGCAGCCCACAAATATACCCGTGTTTACACCCGTCTCGGTAAGCGTCAGCGACTCTGAGTCGCCCGTGCCGCCGCTGCTGGTGACAATCACATTCACGGTTTCCGCCACGGCGGGATTCGTGTTTTGATCCAGATCGGTGGTGCGAATGCAGACCTGCACGTCCGGATTGTACAGCGTTGTCGAAGCACCGTTGGACCCGCTGGTGAACTCGGTGACGCTGGGTGTGCCGAGGTCGAGCGCGGCGACGGTCACGGTGGTGCCCTTGGCCGAGGTGATGGTGTTTTCGGAGCCTTCCTTGGCCGTCACGGAGACAGAGAAAGAGCCCTCGGTCGTGCCGGTCACCCAGGCATACTGATACATCTTGGAAGACGCCGTGGCGGCGGCCGCCACTTCATTGGCCGCGCCAAGTGACGTGGAGATGTCGCCCGCCGCACCGGGACCATCGATGACGAGCGTGGCGCCGGTAATGTCGGAGGCGCCGAATGGATCACCCACAACCGACCGCACATAGAGCGTCTGGCCGGGCGTTGCCGTGGTCACCAAAGAGCCGCCCGGATAGGGGGCGCTGTAGACTTGGACCGAATCATTGTGAATGACCGTGCTGGTCGCCAAATCGACCTTGGACGGTTTGGTGTTGCTGTCGTAGACGATGCGGAACGAATTGGCAATGGCAAGACTGGAGGTTACATCCAGGGTAATCGCCTGGCCCGTCGGAATGGTCACCGCGCTGGCGGCAGTGCCGGTCCACTGGAGATAGAGACCATAGGTGGGATCGTTGCCGGTGGCCGCAGTGGCGCTGGTAAAGAACGTTGTGGCGGGAGAGCCGTATTTCAGGGTGGCAGCCACGGCGGTCCCCATGGAACCGGTCACCAATGTGTAGTAGGCCCTGACGGTAATGGCGCCGCCGGAGGGGATGACCAAGTTTTCAGCCATGTTCGGGGACTGCGTGAAGCTGGCCGTGACAGGAACGGTCGCTGGCTTGAGTGGAATCGCGGCTGCCGCCCACTCCTGTGCCGTGCCACCGGTGAAGGTAGAAACCGTCGAGGTGCTCGTGGCTGGCTTGGTGCTTGCGGCAGAACTGACAAAATCGGTGCCGCTGTAGACATAGAGCTCGGCCTGGCTGCCCGCAGTGGCGGTTGATATGGTTTGATTGCTGCCCGGTTCGTCGATTGCCGCCACGGCAAGTACCGTATCCCCCACCACTGAAGTGGCCGTCACGCTGATGGCCGTGCCCGACGAACTGACACCGTAATAAACCGTGCCGCCGTAAGGCGATGCCTGGTCAACGTTGGTGAAGGTGGTGACGCCCACTTCGATCGTGCTGCCGCTCGAATAGTTGACAATTACCGAAGCCCCGCTGTTGGGCATCCCGGCGTATTCCTTGATTGCAAAAAGGTAAACGGCCGCACCGGGAGTGCCGCCGCCGGCCAACTGGTAGCCGATTTGCGGCATCGGCTGGCCTGCGAAGGTCACGCTGGAAACGGTTCCCGCCGTTCCGCTGTTGGTGTTGGCGCCTATGCCGACGGTGGCCACCACATAGCGGTTGGATCCCGAGTTGCTGTTGTGCGTCAGGGTGATCGACGTGCCGGCGTTGCTCGTCCCTGTGGTCGTGGCGTTCACGCCCACGCTGCCTCCGGTAACGACCATCGGGGCTGTCTGTGAAGTCGATAGGTCCACCGCCGCCACGGGGTCAACGCGATCAAGCGCGCCAGTGAAATCACCATCCGTGCCGTCCGCGTTCAAGTAAAGCTGCTTGTTTGAACTGGGAACCTGCATCGCCGCGGAGGCATTACATTTGTCACCGTAAACCGGGTCGGTGTAATCCACGCGCAAACTGTGCCCGGCAAGCGCGTTGATTGTGCCGTCCTGGGGATTCAGACCGGCCGAGGTGGAAGAGGGCAGCGCGACCGCGTTGCGGAAGATGTTTGTGTTGACGCCGGTTTCGGTCAGCAGCAGATTCTCGACATCGCCGTTGCTGGTGTTGGTCACAATGACTGTCAGCGTGTTGGCCACGCTGGAACTGGTGTTGGCATCCGGGTCGGTTACCGTGACGTAAATGCTGGCCCCGGTGGCATAGCCGGTGGTTGTCGCGCCCACCGCATCGGTGAAACTGACCACGCACTGGTTTGAACCCGCGGGCGGGGGAATGTTAACAATGTTGTGGGCGTCCACACCGGGATAACCCACCGTTCTGGCAGTATTATTGAGCGGACCGCTGGCAGTGATGGCCACGTGTATTTTGAAAACAACCATCTGCCCCGGCAGCACGATGGGAAGATAATAACCGCCCTCATCCAGGGGGAACTTGGTGTGCCCAACAACGTTGTCATCCGGGAAGGCCGAGCCGTTCAGCGTCGTTGACCCGAGGACGTAGGAGCAATTGATCGGCAGGTCGTCAATGATGGGAATATTGATAAGGCTGACAGAGCCCTTGTTTTCCAGGGTAACCGTATATTCAACTATATCACCGGTCTTCGGGAAGTTGGGATCGGCCGGGGGCAGCAGGGCCGAGGTCTTGGTAATGAGCGGTATCGGGAAAGCCGGGATGGTATTTCCCGCGTCAATATAGGGATTGCCTGCGGCGGCCGTGGCCGGATCCTCGCCCCAGGCGCCGGCGATGAGGGTGCCGTCCAGCGTGTAGACACGCATGGCCGTCTGGTCCTTGCTGGGATCATAAATGCGCTGCACCTGCAGGGGGGTCACATCGTACGCGACGTCATACTGCTGCCCTTCGGGGTCCGTAAGGGCACCGGCGCGATTGCCGTGATAGTCCACGTAGAGGCGGGTGGCCTTGGTGGCCGTCACCCAGACGGGGCTGCCGTTGCCGGACAGGTCGCTCGACCCGGGACCCCAGCCGTTCACGAGCATGGTGGTCAAATCGGCGACGGGCTGAAGACTGAAACCCCAGTCCCACACGTTGTTCTGGGTGGTCGTGGCGCCGACCGTTTCGATGGCGTCAAAGCGTGTGCCAGAAGGGCTGGTGAAAGATGCGCCGGAATTTTGGGGCATCAGGAAATGGTTGGAGTCCTTCGCCGGCACGGATAGGGTGCTTGTTCCGGTGCTCGTGGTGCAGGTCACCGTGATTGCCGCTGCATCAGGGTTATACATGAAGACGTAGGCCTGCTGGCCGTTGGTGGCGGTGCCCACGGGGGAGAAGTAGTTGTTTCCCCAGTTGTTCACCGGGTCAATGCAAAACCAGCGGTTTTCATAATTGGCGGCGATCTTTCCCGTCACCACCGCAACCTGCACCGGCCGGGTGGCCGTGACGGTGGCCCCCATCTGCACGCCTGAATTGAGGTAGTACACCTCACCGCGGCCCAGGGTGGTGGCCACCGCCACAGCCGCTCCGGGACCATCGGGGTCAACGGTCACCACCGTGCCGTCTTCAGACGCCTGCACAAACAGGGAGGTCATGTTGAACATGGACGAGGCAAGCGGAGTGGGGAAAATGACGTTCTCACCAATGGGAATGACAAAACTGGTGCCCCAATCCACCGTGGACAGCATTTCGATCGAGCCCGCGAGCACGCTGCCGGGCGTGTCCGCCCAGCCCGCGCGGGAAACGGCGATGTATTTCGTTGAACCGATGCGGTCGCGACCGTCATAAAGCACCGTGGCGGCGCTGCGCGGCAGCGTGACTTGGTTGCGCAGGGCAAGCACGGCGCCTGCCGGAAGGCTGGCCGGGTCGTGAACATAGCCAGGGGCAATGCCGTTGGCGTCGTTGCCATCACCCCATATCTGGGTGCTGGCCTGCACGGGATTGTTGATGTCAACCTCGTATCCGTCTTCCCAGTTGTCATAAATGACCACGGTGCCGGGAATGGCAATGGTTATGGAGACAATGGCCTGAAGCGTGGTGCCTGTGCCGCTGGCAAGCTTTACGAAGGATTGCCTCAACTGGGTTTCCGGCAGGGGTACGTAATACTGTTGGAGTACCGAGAAGGAAGCCTGCGCCTGGGGGGCACCAACAATGCCCGTCAAAACGGCCAGCACCAAAAGCGCAAGGCATATCACGCGTTTGTGCGCGCCTGTCCGGTCGCATAATCTCGATCGGGAAACCCGTTCATCCGGAGCAGACAGGGGCGGCAGGCCCGCAGAATCATTTGAATGGCCGGCACCGCACCGGCTGGTCGAAAACAGTGTGCGCGCAACGCGGCGGCCGAATCCCTGGATTTGAGTCTGCATCATGTCTTCTGCTCCTTCGAACTGGCTTCAAAATGCTTGAAGTGCATATGGGTCCGAATCGCTATGGCTTTCGCCCGAACACCCATAAGTTTAATTTGTTCAGTTTCACAATAATTCATTAGACGGCACCGAGGTGATGGCGAAATGCTGACGGGTCTAAGTCGGCCACCTCCCCGCGGTAAATACCCACTTGCATCCCACCTGTAGGGGATTGACACGCATACCAGAGACCCAAACAAAGAGCTCTTTGGGTGAGTTCAATGATTGAACGAGACAATCTGAGAGCGGTATCTCTTCCCGGTTTGAAATACTTTATCCCCATATCCCTTAAGAACGGTGTCAAGTCACACCTCTGGCGCAACCCCGCGAAGCCCACCCTAAATGGCTTTCGCCAACACATGGCATCACCCTGTCCGGCACTAAACCCCTAGATGTATGGAGATAGATAGGGTGCCCGAGGGCCAATTACCAAGAAACGGTTACCGTCCTGGTACCTTGGCAAACACCTTACCCACCTAGCGCACACAAACTGCCTGACACTATACCAAAGGCTCATTATTGTATGAACCAATTGTGCGATATTCTAAAATATTTCTGTCTAAATGTCAAGAACTTCTTCCGACCCCGTTGTTGCTAAATATTTACCATTTCTCCGCTTATGACTCTAAAGGAAGTCTTTCTTATTAAGATGATAGTCTTTATCTCGTATTTGTCACGTGTTGCCGTATCGAAAACCATGCTCCGCGCTGCCACCGGTAATCATTTGACGTATCTGTATTATTCGCAGGCGAGCTTCAATCGTCGCCCGCCTTCCCCACGGCGCGTTGTTGATGGAGCATGAATCACATGAAAGCGGTCCCCAAAACAGTTTCCTGTCGCGGGGACCGCCATGTATTAGCCGAATTCATGGTTTAGCGAGATTTCGCTCTTAGAAGCTGATTTCCGTCTCGCCGAACACGTAATCATAGCCGTCTTTGCGGGAAGCCTGCCAGGGAATGAGGCCGCTCCAGCGGATGGGAGGCGTCTCGAGGCCGGCTTTGCCGAAGAAGTGCGAGTAACCGGCACGGAACACCAGGTCGTCGCTGTAGTGGTAGTCGCCGGTCAGCCCGAGTTCCCAGCCCACATCCTTCGAGTCGCGGATCTGGCTGCACAGTTTCTTGTCAGCCCGGATGTACGAGCCGAACAGTCTCAGCGAGACGCACTCGGTGGGACGGAGCTGCACGCCCAGACCGTAAACAAACACGTTGGACAGCTTTCCGTTGTTGGCCGTGTAGCCGTCGAGGAACTCGCTGTACTTGATGTTGGAGAAGAGCCGGTCGAAGGGCATCGTGCGGTTGTTGGTCCAGAAGGAATTGTCCGGCTTGCCGCCGCCAAGGTAGGTGAACCGGGCAAACGGGCGCGGCTGCCACGAAATGTCAAAGGTATAGCCCACTTCGCTGTTGGCCGCAAAGGTGTTGTATTTCACGTCCGCAGTGCGGTCAATGACGTTGTACCAGGGATTCTCCACGCCCTTGACGCGGCCGAACTGGTAGGAACCTTCGGCGTTAAAGTCGAAATTACCCAGTCTGCCGGCGCCGCGAAGGCCTGCGGTGTGCTGGCCGAGGGATTTGCCGTTCGCCAGGGACACAATCTTGCCCTGGTCATCCCGCACGTACATCCAGTAGGCATCGAAGACGATGTCGTCCAGGCCGATGTAACTGCCGTAAACCGTGTAGAAATCAACATCGCCCTTGCCAAAATTCTGGAAGCTTTCGGCCAGTTTCGAGGCAATCGCGTCGATTTTCACCTCATCGGTGGCGAAAGTCAGGCGCGCCGCGTCAAACGAGAGGCCCTTGAAAAGGGAGGAACTATCGTTGACGCCCACGAGGAACTGATTGCCCAGCGCGATTTCCTGACGGCCCACGCGAAGCGCCAGCGGGGTGCCCCACAGATTCTTCACGTTGATGTAGGACTGATACAGTTGGACCTCGTTGGCCCGCCGGGCCGGAAAGTCGTTGCCGCAAAGGTACCAGGAACGGAAATCGTCGCCCCAGTTCCCATAGGAATCCAGTTCGATGAACGCCGACACGTCGTTGGTAAAGTCTGCCTTGACGTGCAGGCGTGTGCGCTGCTCGATAAAGCTCTGGTTGCCCAGGCTGTCAAAACGGAAATAGTCGCCGCGGATGCGGATGCCTCCGCCCACCTCGACGTTCTGCAATTCCGCATAGACGGTCCCGCTGAAGCTCACAAGGAGCGCAACAGCGAGCAAAGTCCTGATTTTCATGAGTGTTCTCCTTCAGTCGCTATGGTTTGTCCACCCGTTTACCCACCCGGATGCAAAACGGGTGTGCATGAGTCACTTCATCTCATCCTCGGCTTCCCTCATGGAAGCTGAAAAGAGCCTATATATAGACACCGCGAACAGTTGATGCGACACATCGAGCGGGCGCTTGTGGCTTGGCTGCATCCCTCCTTTCGGCTCGTGTTTATGCGTCTTTCGCGGCATATGGGACGTATTCAACTCTCTCGTTCATGCACTTCAGACAGTAAACTCTTTACTGTCCGCCAGATTGAGCATAACAGAAATTCGCCCGCTTGTCAATAGTTTACTCTACAATTTGTGATGAAAACTTTGGAATGCAACCCATAACACAAGATATGGCGGACGGCATCCGTACCAACAAGCAAAACTGCGTTTATATTTTCCTTGTCAGTAGTTTATTGACCGGTCAGAGCGGAGGGTCCCCCCAGTTGTGGCGCGGTTTCCCCCCAGTTGTGGCGTGGTTTCCCGACCACGCCACTCTTCCGACCGCAGGTCTCCCCTTCCCTTCGCCGAGTTGTGGCGCGGTCTCCCGACCACGCCACAACTCGAAATTATTTCAATGGTGTGATACGCAAAATACTAAATACAACTAATCATAACTCATCTTCCCGTCTTTACTTCATATTGGCCCGACCAATATCAAAAGAACTTGACTTTTTGAGCGTGATAATGTAGATTGGTAATACCATTGGATGTTCTGGTGGTGGTTTTTCCACAGTCGGGCAAGGCATCAACCGAATTAAATACGGAGATCGCATGACATGAAGAGAAAAGGCTTCACCCTGATCGAACTGCTGGTGGTTATTGCCATCATCGGTATCTTGGCCGCCATCCTGCTGCCGGCCCTCGCCCGCGCCCGGGAAGCGACCCGCCGTTCCAGTTGCCAGAACAATTTGAAACAGTGGGGCCTGGTCCTCAAGATGTACAGCAACGAGGCCAAGGGCTCCTTCCCGCCGATGCAGGCGGGAAAGTTTGTCCATCAGGATGGAACCAAGGGCACGGCCTTCGACTTCGGCCCCAGCCTTTTTGCGCTGTATCCGGAATACCTGACCGACCCGAACCTGCTGTTCTGTCCGTCCAGCGCGGGATTGGCGGCGGCGAAGGCGCGCATGCTTGACGCGCAGGGCAAGCCCTGCCTGCAGTACATATCGCCGAAAGACCATTGCGCCAGCGATGTGGACAATAGCTACGGCTATGCGGGCTGGATATTTGACAAACTCGGCTATGACCCGACGGCTGCCAAAGCTCCCATGGATCCCCTTATCACCATGTTGTCCACTTTCGCAAGCTATGACCAGAGCAAAATACCGGCGGATTTGACGGCCGGCGGCATCCCCCAGTTGGTGAACGCGCTTAATTCCCTGCTGACCAACGGCCTTATTGGGGCCTTCCTCCCTCCGGGAGATGAAGCGAAAATCGCCCAAATCATTGACGGGGATGTCAATATGTCCGCCTATCCCGGACAGGGCAACGGCGGCGGAAACACGGTCTACCGCATCCGTGAGGGCGTGGAGCGCTTCATGATCACCGACATCAACAACGCGGGCAGCAGCAACACGGCCCAAAGTTCGCTCATCGTGATGTTCGACCTATTCGCCACCAATGTGCTGGCATTCAACCACGTCCCCGGCGGCGGAAACATCCTGTACATGGACGGCCACGTTGAGTTCAAGAAGTATGAAGCCAACGGCACCGACACCCCCTGCAACAAGGTGGTGGCCAACACGCTTGGCGTGCTGTCCACGGTACTGTAAACAGGCCCCGCGACGGTCAAAAGACCTGATTCTTGCGCAAATAAAATGCCCGGAGCGAAAACGCTCCGGGCATTTGTGTTTCCCCATGAAAGATCCGGTCGGCCGCGACTATATGCCCTTGCCCCAAAGGATGGAGATAACGAGCATGAATCCCAGCACACCGGCCAATATAAAGCCGGCGATGCCGATGTTGGTCATGGAACCCTCGGTGGTGACCAGCAGGCTCGACCCCACGACCAGCGCGGCGATGACCATGGAAACGGCGTTTCGCTTGCTGGCGCGGTCAATGGTGTTGGACAGGTTTTCCAAGTGTTCGTGATGAACCTGGAATCGGAACTTTCCGACGCGCAATTGGCGCAGCACGCTGGAGATGTCGCCCGGCGCCTGGCGCCCCAGGCGCGTGAGCGCCCCCACCTGCTGTTTCAGGTCGTCCAACACGCGCCCCGGAGAATAGCGCGCCATCGCGGCCTTTTCCATGAAGGGCTGAAGGATGGGCAGCACATTGACGTTCGGTTCAAGCTTGCGTCCAACCATTTCTATGGTCGCCAGGGCCTTGAGCAACAGCGAAAAGCGCGGCGCCAGTTCCAGGTTGTGTCTGCGGGCAATCTGCACCACCAGTTCGATGCCCCGCGAAAGCTGCCCGCCGGCAATGATGGACGGTGCCTCGAAGGCAATGTACTCGGCGACCTCATGGGCAAACGCCTCGGGACGCACCGGTTCGTCCTGCGTGGTCAGGGCCAAAATCGCGTCCACGCACTCGCGTGAATCATCATGGAAAATGGCCATGAAGAGGTCGGTAAACGCGGCCACATCGGACTTCTCCAGGTGGCCGGCCATGCCGAGGTCCAGGAAGGCGAGCCGGTTGTCACTCACTAGAAATATGTTGCCCGGATGCGGGTCCGCGTGGAAAAGCCTGTGTTCAAAGACCATTTCACACAGGATTTCGATGCCTAGCACGGCCACTGTGGCGGGGTCTGAATTGCGCCCGGCATAGGCGGCAAGGTTGTCCACGCGCACCCCGTCCACCCACTCCAAAGTCACCACACGCTGTGAGGAATAGTCGTGGTGGACACGGGGAATAATCACCCGCTCATCTTCCTCGAAATTCTTCCAGAACATGTCCAGCACGCGCGCCTCGACGCCGAAATCCAGTTCGCGGCGGATGCTGCGCGCGAATTCATCGACGATGCCCACGGGGTCGATCATCTTCCCCTCTTCGACATGGTCGGCAATCCATTCCGCCACGGAGAGCATCAGGCTCAGGTCGGACTCGATAATCTTCTCAATGTCGGGCCGCTGCACCTTGACGGCGACATTGTCGCCGTCGCGCGTCACGGCGCGGTACACCTGGCTGAGCGAGGCCGTGCCCACGGCCTGTTCATCAAGCGACGTGAAAAGTTCAGACACGGGCTTGCCCAGTTCCGCCTCGATGACCAGCGCCATGCGCTCAAAGGGCAGGGCCTGAACCTCATCCTGCAGTGCGCTCAGTTCCCCGGCCATCTTGGCGCCCACCAGATCGGGACGGGTGCTGAGCACCTGGCCCATTTTCACAAAGGTCGGACCCAGTTCGGTGAGGGCCGAACGCAGCCGCGTGCCCAAAGTCTCCGGTTCGCCCTCCTGGGCGTTCATCAAATTCAACCCGCGCAGCAGACGGGCGGGCAGACCATCCTGGAAACCGGCCCGGCGCAGCAGGTCGGCAAAACCGTGGCGCACGAAGACCTGCAGAATTTCGGCGAAACGCACCGCGTTCACCGTGTTTCTGCCCAACCGTGTGTAGTTCATTCAAGGCTCCTGAGAAGAAATCCAACACATCCGCCGCAAAGCGGCTTTCCCAGTATCATGAACGGAAACCGCTGAAGTGTCAACTGAATACCTTCTTTGTGCCGGTCATTCCCGTTCAACCTGAAAAGAACACCCTCTGCACCGAGGCGCAGAGGGTGTTTGTAATTCTTGATGATTTCAAAAACTATTCTTGGAAGGGCGTCTTCAGCGTGCCGTTGACGAAGTCCCAGTTCACCACGTCCCAGAATCCCTCAATGAACTTGGGACGCAGGTTGCGATAGTCGATGTAGTAGGCATGCTCCCACACGTCCAGCGTGAGAATGGCCTCGGCACCGTGCTTGAGCGGTGTGTCGGCGTTGCTCAGCGGCATGATTTCGAGTTTTCCGGAGGAATCAACCGCCAACCATGCCCAGCCTGAACCGAACAGTTTGGCGGCAGCCGTGGAGAAGGCCTCCTTGAACGGGGCAAACCCGCCAAAATCGCGGTCAATCAGCTTGGCAATTTCGCCCGTCGGCACGCCGCCGCCGCCTGGGGTCAGGCAGTGCCAGAAAAAGCTGTGGTTCCAGGCCTGGGCCGAGTTGTTAAACACGGGGCCCTGCGACTGGATAACCACATCGCGCAGCGAGAGGTCGGACTCGGGCTTGCCGTCGACCAACCCATTGAGGTTCGTGAAATAGGCGGCGTGATGCTTGCCGTAGTGGTAGGTCATTTGCTCTTCGGACACAAATGGCGCGAGTGCGTTCAGCCCGTAGGGCAGTTCCGGCTGCTTGAAGCTCATGGCTCATCTCCCTCTTGTCGTACTGTTGTGGTTTTCGGTTGCCTTGAGGTTGGCAAACAAGTGCCCACCCTCTACTGCACCTATAAACATGCAACATGCCGCGAATATTTCTCAAGTCAACGAGTCGGAATTGCGGGGTTCCGGACGGACGGTCGAGTTGTAAATACATCGTTTTTGACACTTTGAACAAAACCGTCGGCCAAAATGCCATGGTCGCCATCCCAACTGGTCCGCGCCGGACAAGGTGTTCCGTGACGTGCGCGCCGCAACGACAGGGAAGGCAAGAAAACAATCGCGCGATGGGGCCGGGTGCAGGCGGGAATGCGCTTGTGATAATCTCAGCACATTGATACGGTCACCGTCATTGTTGCCAAAGCAAAGCATTCTCTTCCCGGCAATGGCCCAAAGTTGGGACTTGGTCACAAGAGATTGCTCCGTTTCGCCGCCAAGAACGTCGGGTTGGTTTCAGGTGGCAAGGCTCCACGAGCGGCAGGGATGGATCGAATTGTGGGTGTGCAGAAAGCCAGGCAGAAGGCAGCATGAAGCCCGCAATGATTGCGCCATAGGTTTCACGAAATGAGGATTCACGACATGGATGACAGGACGCTTGCGATAGACGGCGGCCCCAAGACAAAGACCACCCCGTTTGGCACGGGCAAACGTTTCGGCGACGAGGAAAAGCGCCAGTTGCTGGACGTCATCGACAACGACATGCTCTTCTATTTCCTCGGAACAAAGGTCTTTGAATTCCAGAAGAAGTTTGCCGCGTTGTATGGCGCGAAGCATTGCATCTGCTGTTCGTCGGGCACGGCGGCGGTGCATATCGCCCTGGCCACGCTGCAACTGCCGCCGGGCAGCGAGGTCATCGTCCCGGCCATCACCGACATGGGCACGCTGACGGGAGTGCTCTATCAGAACCTGATTCCGGTCTTTGCCGACATCGACCCCGCCACCTACAACATGGACCCGTCCAGTGTGGAGGCGCGCATCACCCCGCGTACTCGCGCGATCATCGTGGTACACCATACGGGACTGGCGGCCGACCTGGACCGGTTGATGGAAATCAGTGTGCGGCACGGCATCCCTATCGTGGAGGACTGCGCACAGGCCTATCTGACCGAGTACAAGGGCAAACTCGCGGGCACCTTCGCCCCGGTCAGCGCGTTCAGCCTGAACCATTTCAAACACATCACCTGCGGCTCCGGCGGCATGGTGCTGACCAACGACGAAGGCATCCGCAAGACGGCCAGCCTTTTCCTCGACAAGTGCTACGACCGTGAGGCGGGGAAACGCAACCCTTTCTTCCTTGCGCCAAACTACCAGATGACCGAACTGCAGGCCGCCGTTGCGCTGGCGCAGTTGGAGAAGCTGCCCGGCATCGTGGGACGGCGCCGCGCCCTGGGGGACCGGTTGACAGCCCTGCTGGGAACCATACCCGGCATTGAAGCGCAGACCGTGCCGGAGGGATACAGGCACAGCTACTTCCTCTTCCTCTTCCGCGTTTGTGAAGAGACGCTGGGCGTCAGCGCGGCGGAATTCTCCAGGGCGCTTGAGGCCGAGGGCATCCCCAACAAGGCGCACCTCATCACCGGGGGCATGTGCGAGTACGAGTACGACATTTTCAAGAACCGCTCTGCCTTCCCCGGCAGCCGCCATCCGTTCGTGAACAGCGATTTTGGCACGGAAGTGGAATACACGCAGGGACTGTGCCCCAACGCGGAGCGTGCTTTTGAGAACACCATCACGATGAACCTGAACGAGTTCCACACCGATCAGGACATTGAGGAGACCGCGGCGGCCATTGCAAAAGTGGCCCGGCACCACGCATCGCAGCGGTCTGCTGGCTGATGATGAACCGTCCCCGCCCCATTCCCTATCTTCGCTGGTGGATTGGCGGACTGCTGTTTCTCATCACGATAATCAATTACATCGACCGCCAGACGCTGAGCGCGCTCGCACCCATCCTGGAGAAGGAATACCACTGGGACAACACCCACTTCGCCATGATTCTCATCGCGTTCCGCATCTCCTACACGGTGATGCAGACCGTTTTCGGGCGGGTGCTCGACTGGGTGGGCACACGGCGCGGCATGGGCTACAGCGTGGCCTTCTATTCGATCATCGCCGCGCTCACCGCCACGGCAAACGGCCTGGCGGGATTCTGCACTTTCCGATTCCTGCTGGCCGCGGGTGAATCGGCCAACAACCCCGGCGGTTCCAAGGCCGTGTCCGAATGGTTTCCGGCGAAGGAACGGGCCTGGGCCGTGGCACTGTTTGACAGCGGTTCGTCCATCGGCGGCGCCGTGGCGCCCTTCATCGTGCTGGGCGTGTACAAATGGTTCGGCAGTTGGCGGCCTGCCTTCGTGGTCACGGCGTCGTTCGGCCTCATTTGGCTGGGGCTGTGGCTGCTCATTTACCGCGAACCGGGCAAACACCCGCGCCTGGCCCCCGAAGAGTTGGAGTATATCCGCCGGGGACGTCCGGCCATGCCGGAGGATGGCACGGCCCTTGCCCCGCCGGCCATCAAGAAAGTCCTCGGCTACCGCCAGACTTGGGGATTAATCCTGGGCCGTTTTCTGCTGGACCCGTACTGGTTCTTCATGGCCGAGTGGTTTGGCCTGTATCTGGCAAGCAAGGGCTTTTCGCTGGAGCGGAGCGTATTGGGTTTCTGGGCGCCTTTTCTGGGCGCCGATTTGGGCAATTTCGTTGGGGGCGGGCTTTCAAGCTGGTTTATCCACCGCGGCTGGGCGGTGGGCCGGGCACGGCGCACCGTGCTGGCCATCTTTGGCCCGAGCATGCTGTTGTTGATCCCCGCCGCGTTCAGCAGCAACTATTGGGCGCTGCTGGGCCTCTTCGCCTATGCCAGTTTCGCCTATGCCGCCTGTTCCACCATGTTTCTCACGCTGCCCACGGATGTGTACCGTAGCAATGCGGTCGGAACCGTCATGGGCCTGGGCGGCACCGGGGCGGGGGTTGGTGTGCTGCTGTCCACGCTCCTCATCGGCATCATTTCCGACCGGGTATCCTTTCAGCCGGTGATCATTGCCGCCTCCATCATCCCCTGCGTGGCCACTCTGGTCTTCATCTCCCTGGTGCGGGCGCCCAAAACACCCGATGCTGCGGGCATTATCCAGGACTTTTAGTCTTGGAACTCTGACGGTGGGCGTGACAGCCCTGCCTCAATTCCCTCCCGGTAATTCATTGACAACCTCCCGCATTTGTAACACCTGAAATCCAAGGCGGTATTGTGCACAGATTTACGGTCAGCAAGGCGCGGACAGATTCCTGCCAAAGCGCCCAAGCCAATAAAGAGGTTGACAATGACTACCACCACCCTGGATGTTCAGATTGATGTGTGCCCGAACGGCGACGCAGAAGCCATGCGGCTCGAATATGATGTGTACCTTGCAGAAGGGTACATCGAACCCAATGACGAGCGCGTGGTGCTCGAAAACCGCAACTATCCCGAGTTTGTGCATTTCGTTGCCCGGGTTGACGGCAGGGCCATCGGTTCCCTGCGCCTGGTGACGGATGCGCAACCGCGCCACGACGTGTTTCGGCTGGGTTCTTTCAGACACTTTTCGGTTCAGCACTGGGCCACTGACCTGCTGCGCTCCGCCGACCAGCGCCGGATCGTCGAAGTGGGCACCATGGTAATCCTGCCTGAATACCGCGGCGGGAGCACCTATGCGCAGCTTTTCCGCAAGGCATTTGAGTATGCCGTGCTCAGCCGGGTACATTATGCTCTGGCGACTATCGACGAGGGTTTTTACCACCGTCTGATCAAGCGAGGGCTTCCCTTCCGGGAAATGGGCGAAACAAGGTACTACATGGGTTCATACACCGTTCCCGCCATCATTGATGTGGAGCAGTTGATGCGGATGATGTTTGGTCCGCAGGCTTCCGGCGCGTCCGCGCGTCCAGCGCAGGCCGCCCTGTCCCCCATGCCAATGCAACCGGCACTGGCCTCGTAGGACCATGGCGGTCGTCACCCGGCGTTTTGTCGAGAATCAGGCGGCGCGCCTGCTGCGGCGGGCACCCTCCCTCTCGGAACTGCGCTGGCGGGTCCATTCCCTGGCCGATGCCCCGCTCAATGAGGTGGGCGCGCTGATGCACAGCGCCTGGCAGCGGGCCTACGGCAACCGCATCCGCATCTCCTTCTCCCCCGAACTGCTCCGCTACGCGGCAGCCTGTTCGAACGGACCGGGGGTGGTCACCCTTGCCGAAGACAGACAGGGCATCTGCGGCGCGATGATTGGTCTGCCCATGGAATGGGACACGGGTGCCGAACAGGGCCCCGCAACCCTCTCCACCGGGCTGTGCGTTGCCACCCGCCGTGAAGGCAGTTCGCTGGTGGAACTGATGCTGCACAAACATGCCCTGAATCTGATAGAGGCGGGCCACGGGTTCAGTTTTCATTGGCGGGTGACTTCCTCGGCGCGCCCCGAAACCAGCGGCAACGGCCTCATGCACGTCCGGCGCATCCCCCTGTATGCCAAGCCTCTCCAGTGGGCCATCGCAGCCCGGCTTGGCAATCTTGGCCTGTGGCAGGGCATGGGATTGCGCTGGCTCGCCTGGCGTCACCGCGCCGGACTCGCATTGCCCTCCGGCCTGTCGATGGAGCCTTTCACAGAACAGGACGCGGACGAATGCGCCGCGTTTCTCATGGCACAGCAGCCGCAGAACGGGCTCCGGCGGCGCTTCTCCCCCGCACTGCTGGCGCGGCGCTGCCTTTTCAATGAGGGCGACATTCGCGCGACCGGTCTGGTATTTCGGGAGGCGCGGCAAATCGCAGGCATGGCCTGGGGGTATGTCAATCCCCTTTCGGAGGGGGACGCCTATTGGGCCATGGACGGCGCCGTGTTTCACGCCGAACTGCCCGCAACACGACGCGCCGCCTGCCTTTCCGCCCTGGAAGGCCACGTGCGGGATGCACTGGGCTGCTTCGCCATCATGACCCCCGGCTCCGCGTGCCGCGAGCCGCTCGACCACCTCGGCTATATCACGGTGCGCCGCTATCATGTGGGCGCCGTCGCCTACCAGGAAGTGCCCGAACTCACCCGTGAAAACGTCGGCGGTGCCTTCCTCGAATTGCGCTGAACCCGTCCCAGCGGCTACAGTCATGTGCATCATGACCATTCCCCTGTCCATTCCCGCTGAAGGTGTTTCCCCGAAAGAACGCGCGCGGATCGAGGTGATGCTCGCTTTCGAGCAGCAGGCCTTCGAATCCGGGTTTCGCCGTGTCGCGGGGGTGGACGAGGCCGGGCGCGGCCCCCTGGCCGGGCCGCTGGTGGCGGGGGCGGTGGTGCTGGCCCACGCGGTGCCAGGACTGGACGATTCCAAACGCCTGACGGAGACACGCCGCGAGGCGCTCTTTGAAGAGCTGGTTGCGGGCGGGCACGCCTGGGGCGTGGGCGTGGTCGAGGCGGAGGAATTGGACCGCATGGGGGTGCAGCGCGCCAACTACAGCGCCATGGCGCGGGCCGTAGCCGCGCTGGCACCGCCGCCGGACTTCCTGCTGGTGGACGGATTCAACCTTCCGGGCGTGGCGCAGCCTTGTCTGCGCATCATCAAGGGCGATCAGCGTTCGCTTTCAATCTCCGCAGCGAGTATCATAGCGAAGGTGACGCGTGACCGCCGGATGGCTGAATTGGAGCGGGAATATCCCGGCTACGGATTTGGTCAACATAAGGGCTACGGAACGGCGGCCCACTTGGCGGCACTGGCAGCTTTGGGCCCATGCCCGGAACACCGCCGCAGTTTTGCACCCCTTGCCGATGAAAACAGGGACGGACGTTTGTTCCCGTAAAATAACCGGCGGAATTCGCGCCGAAGAAACCACAGAGATGATGAAGGTGTTATTCAATACAGTATTGGCCCTGTGCCTGAGCCTGGCGGGCGGATGCGCCGCCCTGGACCGGCTGCTTCCGTTTGAGGACCCGGACTTGGGCGTTTACGCGCCCCTGACCGATGAGGCCCGCTCCTACGCCAGTTTTATCACTGCGGTCATGTATGAGCGTCAGGGCCGAAACGACCTTGAGGTGCAGGCGCTGAACCATGTGGCCGGACTCGACCCCGAATCGCCGACGCCGACGGTGTGCCTGATGCGCGCCTTCCTCCGCAAGGGCGATTTTAACCGGGCCCTCAAGGAGAGCGAGCGGAGCGTCCATCAGGCGCCCGACCGCCCCGAACTGTGGCTGCTCCTGGGCCAGATGCGCCACCAGCAGCATGATTTCGAGGGGGCCGCCGAAGCCTTCAACAAGGCCATCGCGCTTCAGCCCGATGACCTGATGGGCTACGGCGCGCTGGTGGAGCTTCAGGAAAGCGCCAATGACCTCGTGGCCGCACAGGAGATCTACGAGAACCTGGTGGCCCGCAACCCCAAAGCAGGCGCGCTGTATTACCAGCTTGGCCTCAACCTGATGCGCATGAAGGATTACACCGGGGCAATCACGGCCTTTAGAAAGGTCATGGAACTGGGACCCCGTGTGGCCCGCGCGCAGTACATGCTTGGACTCGCGCTCATGGAGGCGGGCAACAACCTGGAGGCCGCGGCCGAACTGGCCAAGTACACCGAAGACAAGCCGGACGACGCGGCGGCACTGGAGTTCCTTGCCGGTGTCTATGGACGACTGGGCAAATACAATGATGCGGCGGTGGCCTGCTCCAAAATGCTGGAATCCAAATCGGCCCAGCCCAAGCACTTCATGCAGACAGCCTGGGCCATGCTTCAGGCGGGACGTTTCAAGGAAGCCATGCGCCTTGCGCCGCAGTCGGAAAGCCCGGTGCTGGCAGGTGTCTTTGCCGTGCTGGCCAACCAGGCCATGGGCGCCGACTATGTGAATGAATATGCCGGACTGGACAGCATTGAAGGAGACATTGCGCCCGAGTGCGACGCGTCGCTGACCGACCTGTTGAATCTCTTCGGCGTCCAGGCCACGGGCAACCGGTTGCTGGAAATGCTGCACGCGCTGCCGCAGGGCATTGACCAATCGCGGGTGCTCACCTTTGTCGCCGCGCGGACGCTGATCCAGATGGAGCGCTTCGCCGACGCGGTGCCGCTGCTGGAAAAGGCGATGGACAAATTCGGCCCGAGCAAGGCGCTGCATTACGAGTTGGCGGTCTGCTATGAGAAGCTGGAGAATCCTGTCCAGGTCGAGCAGCATCTCCAGGCCTGCCTGGTGTTTGACCCGGGCAATCCCGAACTCCTCAATTTCCTTGGGTATTACTACGCGGACAAGAACACAAAGCTCAAGGAAGCGGAGGCCCTGCTGAAAAAGGCGATCAAGGCGGAGCCGAACAATCCATTCTATCTGGACAGTCTCGGCTGGCTCTATTACCGCATGGGCAAGGCACCCGAGGCGCTGGATCTGGTGCGCCGCGCCATTTACGCCATGGAATCGGACGATGCGGAACTGCGCGCCCATCTCGGCGACATCTACCTGTTGAACAAGGACGAAAGCGCGGCGGTGGAACAGTGGCGCCGCGCCCTGCGGCTCAATCCCAAGCTCGACGATGTCCGCAAGAAGCTTGAGGCGCACGCGCCGAAGAAGTAGTTCGCCCCCTTCGGGGACGGTTCCATCATGCCTCTTTACCCCGGGTGACCGCAGGGAATCCGGGGTTACGAACCCAGATTGCACCGCCCCGAACAGATGGAAGCCGAAACACCCTCCACTCGCCCCGCTTGGGCAGAATACTTTCTCCCTGTACCCACCCAAGCTCCCTGTAACACCCGCGCGTCTGGCCGGTAATGTTGGATGAATCGGCCGAGCATGACAGAGCAAGACAACGCAAAGGTTTCAACAGCAAAGCACTATGGGAGAAAGAGATATGCAGTCGTTGTGGAGTGATATTTTGGATTTCTTCAAGAATACTTGGTCCGAAATCGTCGGCTTTTTCAGTGGTTTGTTCCGCGTGAATGCCACCGCTTAACCCAGTCCCCCCATCCGGGAAATCCCGGATTCACATACATGCTTTTTTGTACCCAGACGCCGTCGCTCACTCGCCTACCCCCTCCCCCCTCTCAACCGAGCGACGGCGTCTCCTTTGTCTCTGCCTGAATCCCTCCTGAACACGCCCCAGTCCGCCTTTGTTTCATGCGTTTGCCGCTGGAAATCGTGTACAATTCGCAGGCCCGCCGGCTCTTGGGCCGCACACCGGGCACAACGCGGAATGTCACCACCCCGAAACGGCCCACCATGCAACGCAACCTGGACAAACAGCCCCGCAGTGACGAAGAAATCATAAAAGACGCCGGTCTCGTGCTCGACTTCGACGAGATCGCGCGAAAGGGCTCCATGTCGCGGGAGGAGGCCGCCATTGCAAAATGGTACGGCATCTACCATTCACGGCAGGCTGGCCACCTTATGGCGCGGGTTGTCATCACGGGCGGGCGTTTCAGTTCCGTTCAGGCGCGCGCGCTGGCGCGGCTCGCGGCGCAGTTTTCACCGGGCCGCATTTCTTTCACCACGCGCCAGTCAGCCCAGTTTCACGCTGTGCAGTTGCGCGACCTGCCGCCGCTGCTGCGGGGCCTGCAGGCGGAGGGAATGACCACCTTTCACGGCTGCGGCGATGTGACCCGCAATGTGGCGGCATGTCCCTGGGCTTCCATCTGCCCCCACCGCCGGATTGACGTGCTGCCCATCGCGGTGGAGACAGCCGAAACGCTGTCGGCGGACCGGAGCCTCGACAATCTGCCGCGCAAATTCAAAATCACCTATTCAGGGTGCGCGGCCGGCTGCGGCCAGCCGAAGATCAACTGCGTGGGACTGGTTGCGGTGGCGCGCATCAACGCGGACGGTGCCCGCGAAACAGGTTTCCGGGTGAACATCGGCGGTGGGCTGGGCTGGAAGCCTTTCCAGGCGGAAACGCTCTATTCGTTCGTCCCCCCGGAACAGGCCATTGCGGTGTGCCGTGCGGCGGGCGTCCTGCTGCGCGATTACGGTGACCGAAAGGTGCGCATGAATGCCCGGCTCAAGTTTGTGGTGCATCGCCTCGGACTGGACCGTTGCCGGACCATCGTGGAAGAACTGCTGGACCACGAAGGCGTTGACCGCAGCCGCTTCGACACGCTTCCCTTCGAGGACTGTGACGGGCCGGTCCCCGAACGCCCCTTGGTTGAGGCGGTTCCGTCGGGCACGGACGGGCTGGCGATTCAGCGCATCATGATTCCCAAGGGAGAACTGGAATCGGAGGCGCTCGCGCGCATCGCCGAACTGGCCGACATTTATGGCGACAAGCATGTGTACAGCACGAACCGGCAGAATCTCGAACTGCATGGCGTGCGCCCAGAGCGGTTAACACAGCTTCGGGACGAGCTGGAGCAATTGGGTTTTCTCACGGAGGGATTTGGCGGACTGTGCGATGTGGTAACCTGCGTGGGCACTACCTATTGCCCGCTGGCGGTGTCGGGCACACACGGCATGTTCGACCGGCTTCAAGAAATCATCCACAGGAACCAGTATGCGGCCATACGCGACCGGGTGCTGGTCAACCTGTCGGGCTGCCCCAATTCCTGCTCCCAGTACATCATCGCCGACGTGGGCCTGCGCGGCATGCGCATTCGCGAACTGGAAGGTTCGACCGAGGCGTTTCAGATTACGCTGGGCGGCACGGAAGACTGCTTTGGCGAACTGCTCGGTGAATACAAGACCGGGGACTGTGTGCGGGCGGTGGAAACCGTCCTCGACACCTTTCTTGCCGCGGACACGAAAGAATCACTGGCCGACCATGCGCGGCGCACGGGACTGGCACCCTACCGCGAAGCGGTGGCTGCGCTCGGCATCGGGTACACCGTGGCCGCCAAGCCCGCCGAATTGTCCCGATTCACCGGCACGGGCGACACCGCGCTCGACCTGAAAACAGCGGCGCGGGACATCCCCTGCCAGGAAGCCTGCCCGGCGAAAACGCGCGTGCCCGAATACATCCGGCAGATCGCCCTTGGGGACCTTGATGCGGCCCACCGCATTAACCAGGAAGACAATGTGTTTCCCGGCGTTCTGGGCCGGGTCTGCACCCGGCCCTGCGAGTCGCGCTGCCGTTACCAGTGGACGAGCACACGGAGTGCCGTGCGTATTTGCCACCTCAAGCGCGCGGCCTCCGATGCGGGAGGCGTCCCGGAGCCGCTCCCGGCTTGGTTTGGCGCAACAGAAAAACGCGTGGCCATTGTGGGCGGCGGTCCGGCCGGGCTGGCGGCGGCGCGCGAACTACAGCGCTACGGTCACGAGCCCGTAGTCTTTGAACGCGGCACGCTGCTGGGCGGCCAAATGCGCGCCATCCCCGCATTCCGCCTGCCTGTGGGCGTGGTGGATGCCGACATTGCCGCCATCACCGCCAGCGGCATAGGGGTGCGCCTCGGCGAAGAGGTCACCGCGGCGCGGGTGGAGGCATTGCGTCAGGAGTTCGCGGCGGTCCTGCTGGCCACGGGCGCAAACCGCCCGGTTGCACTGCGCCTCGACGGCTTGCCTGATGATGCGGGCTTTGAAGGGCTTGATTTCATGCTCCGTTTCAACGCGGGCACTTCCCCGGAGCTGGCGGCGGACGTGGTCGTCATCGGCGGCGGCTTTACAGCGATAGACTGTGCCCGCGCGGCAAGGCGGCTGCTGGGCGACAAGGGAAACGTGGCGATTATGTACCGTCGCGGCGAGGCGCAGATGGCGGCCACCCAGGAAGAACTCCGCGAACTGCGCGAAGAGCGCATCCGCGTCGAGACCCTGGTGACGCCGCTCTGTGCGGGCACGGAAAAGGGTGAACTGGCAGGTTTGCGCTTCCAGCGCAACCTTCTCGGCGCGCCAGACGCCAGCGGAAAACCGGCCTTCATTCCCATTGACAACAGTGAATTTGAGGTCCCCTGCGGCAGTGTCATCTTCGCCATCGGCCAGACAGCGGAGCGCGGGCTCTTGCCGGTCGGCATCACGCCAATTCCTTCGGGCAACGGCACAAGCTGTCCCAATGTGTTTGTTGCCGGTGATTTTGCCTCGGGCAGCGGCGACGTCATTCATTCCGTGGCCGACGGCAAGGCGGCCGCGGATGCCATCGACGCATTCCTCATGGGAGAACGCCGCCGCAGGACTGTGGTGGAAATCGCGGAAGCCCCGTCCACCAACCGCAGCCGCGAGTGCGACCTCGTCTATCCGCCCCAAATGCCCGCCATCGCGCCCGACACGCGCGACCTGACCGCCGAAGTGGAAACGGGATTCGGGGATACTGACCGGGACACCCACGCCTGGCGCTGTTACCTCTGCGACCACAAGTACGAGATTGATCAGGACAAGTGCATCCACTGCGACTGGTGTATTCGCGTCTCCCCCCGCGACTGCATACGCCGCCTCGGCGCGCTGGAATGCGACGCCGACGGCGCGCCCGTGGCATGGCGAGAAACAGCAGCATCCGAGCCTGCCGCCGCGACCCATATCTGGATCGACAGCGACAACTGCATCCGCTGCGGCAACTGCATCAACATCTGCCCCGTGGACGCGATCTCGCGCCGCCGCATAAAACGCACCGCCATTGCCTGCGACGACTGTACACGGCACTGACGCCACCGGGGAAGCAGCCCATGACACTGATGCTCGCAATACTTGCCCTGATGGAGAGTGGAATGATGAACGACGAATATCCCGAACGGTATCTGTTCAGCCCGCAGGTGTTTCAGGCGCAGGAAGGTTGCACCTGGCAGACACCCGATTCGGGCCTGCGCATGAGCGAGCATTACATCGCGGCTCCGGCCGAGGGTGAGGAGTACGCGGCGTGGCTGGCGAAGCTGAAACAGTACCGCGAAGAGGTGCGTTCGGGCGATGTGGAGCGCTATATCGCCGTGCATTTTGACGGCGTGCGCGCGTGGATTCGCGCGGCCGTGCCGGTGGCGGCAATTCTGAAGCTGCGCGCGGGCGACAGGGTCCACGTCACGATGTCGGCGCGCTGGCACGAGGGCACCTCTATACTCTGCACGGCCTTTGACTACCTTGCCCCGGAATCCGGGGCATGGCAGGGATGGAGCGGCGTGTCAGACACGCTCGAAATCCCCAAAGACGGCGCATGGCACGAGGTAGAGACGGAGTATGAGGTGCCCAGGGATGCGCCCGACGGCGCGCTGGTGCGGCCCATCTTCGGCATGGACGGCACGAATGACAACACACCGGGGAAGGTGGATGTGCGCCACATTGTCATCGGTCTTGACGGGCTCGACCGGATGCTGGCGCTCAGCCGTTATCTGCGGGCCGTCGTCAAGCCCGGTGTTCAGCGCTGCGTCTATGATCGCGCCGACCTGCAATGGGCCGCCACGGCGTTCACCGGCCATTTCACGTTCATGTGGGACCGGTCCTTTTACAACCCGGACAAGGGCTACACCATCGATTCGTTTCTCGCAGACGGCCAGGCCGCCTTCGGCGGATATGACACGGTGGTGCTCTGGCAGGCCTATCCGCGCATCGGCGCGGACCCCCGGAACCAGTTCGATTTCTACCGCGACATGCCGGGCGGACTGCCAGGGCTGCGCGGTGTGGTCGAACAGCTCCACCAGCATGGCGTGAAGGCGTTCATCGCCTACAACCCCTGGGACACGGGCACGCGCCGCGAGGGCAAACGGGACGAGTTGGCGCTCGCCGAGATTGTGCAGGCCATCGACGCGGACGGGGTGTATCTCGACACGCTGGGCGAGACCTCGCCGCTCATGCGCCACGCGCTGGATGATGCCAAACCCGGCGTGGTTATCGGCACGGAGCTGCATCCCCCGGTGGACCAGTTGAGCCTGTGCAGCACCTCGTGGGCACAGTGGCTGGAGGACCCGACCCCGCCGGGGATGCTCCATCTGAAATGGATAGAGCCGCGCCACATGCAGCAGCAGATTCGGCGCTGGGACCTGGACCACAGCGGGGAGATTGAGACGGCGTTCTTCAATGGTTCGGGCATGGTGGTGTGGGAGAATATTTTTGCCGCGCACAACCCTTGGGACCGGGAAAGCCGGGCCTTGTGGAAACGTGCCGTGCCCATCCTGCGCGCCTTTTCGGGCGAGTTCACCAGTGACGCCTGGGAGCCTTTTGTGCCCACAGGGCAAAAAGGCCTGTATGCGCACCGCTGGCCCGGAAAGGACGGCGCCGTTTACACGCTCCTCAATTCCGGCAAACCCATAGCCGACGGAGAATTACTGGTCTTTAGCCTGCCCGACGGCATAAGCGCCGAAGCACTGCGCGTGACCGATTTGTGGAACAGAAAACCGGCAAACTTCAAAGTGCTTCCCTCCGGTCAGGTGCGCTTGCGCGGCGACGTGTACCGGGTGGGCTGTTTTGCGGTAGAGAGTGGTGCGGACAGCCGTGTCGATGCACTATTGGCCGCGCCGTTTCCTGAAACGGACAGTAACGCGCGCGGCGCCAACAGCGTTGTCGATGCAAAACCGTTTGAGCGCACGGTAGCCGTCGCCACGGCGCCGCCGGGCATGGTGGCCGTGCCGGGCGGCACGGTGCGGATGAAGCTCACCCACCAGCGGCGCGAATGCGGCTGTTATCCCGACCCCGGCACACCGGAAGACAAGTGGCACGAAAATCTTTGGGGATCGCCCCACGACGGCGTCATAACGCACGACTTCAGCGTGGACCTGAAAGCCTTCTTCATGGACGAGGCGCAGGTGACCAATGCCGAGTTCAAGGCCTTCCTGGACGCGACCGGATATGCGCCCAGGCACCCGGAAAACTTCCTCAAGCATTGGCCCGACGGAAAGTTGCCCGCCGAACTGACGGATCATCCCGTGGTCTATGTGGACCTTGATGACGCCCGGGCGTATGCGGCCTGGTGCGGCAAGCGGTTGCCAACGGAGCCGGAGTGGCAGGCGGCCGCACAGGGCACGGACGGCCGCGAATGGCCCTGGGGCAGTGCGTTTGAGGCGTCGAAGTGCAATCCCGGCGGGGCCACCCTGCCGGTGCGCGCGCTGCCCGAGGGGCGCAGCCCGGCGGGCTGCTACCAGATGTGCGGCAATGTGTGGGAGTTGACCGAGAGCGAACGCGATGATGGCCACACCCGCTTTTGCATGCTGCGCGGCGGGAGCTGGTTCAAGGCGGAAGGCAGCGGCTGGTACGTGCCCAGTGGTCCGCAGCCCTGCGCGAGCCATGCCAAGTTCCTGCAGTTGTGGCCCGGTCTGGACCGCTGTTCCACGATTGGATTTCGCTGCGTAAAAGACCATTCATAGACACGAGGTCACGACCCACTTCACCGCGGAGAAGGATACCCATGACCATCGCGCACTCCCTAAAGGCGTTTCGGTACCTGTGCGCCGTTGCGCTCCTTGCCGTAGAAGGATACTGCGGCATGGCCCACGCCGCGCCTCCCCCAGACTTCGCGCTGACTCCCGACATGCCGGTCTGCATGCCCGGCAGCTCCCGTGTGCACAAGACCGCGCTGCAGGAAATCGCCATGGCGTTTCCGAACACGTCCCAAGAGGCGCTGCATGTCTCGTCCGATGACAAAGCGCAGACGGGCGGACTCTTCGTGGCGCTGCTCGGCGAATCGGCCACCGCACAGACTCTGGCGCGCAACGGCCTGAGTGAACTGCACAATGCGGCGGCCGATGCCGACGCCTTCGAGGTGCTGCTGCACGACGGTGTTCTCTATCTGCTGGGCAACACGCCCCGCGGCATGCTGCAGGCCGTGTATGAGTTTCAGGAAATGGCGCGGGAGGGCACGCCGCTGACCGCCAACACACACCGCCGCGGAACCTTCCAGATCAGGCAGCGGGTCTTTCACCAGCGCTTTGACGGATGGCCGGGAGAGCCGGCGGACATCCGCTACATCAGCCACCTCGGCGCGAGCCACTGTCTCCTGACGCACGATTGGAGCGGGGACCTGCGCCATTTGCAGGCCTATGTGACCAGTCCCGTCTTTCCCGCCGCCATCGACCCGGCCGAGGTGGAGAAGAACGGCAAGGCATTGCGGCGCATGGTTGATACCTGCCTGGATTACGGAATCGAGCCCGCGTTGTGGATTACCGAACTGCCCTGCCAGGGTGGACCCTGGATGCCCGAGAGCGCACGCCAACAGTTCCTGAACCGCTTTCCCGAAGAGGTCCTCAGCGACTGCGGCACCTACCAGGGCAAGGTGCTCTGTTTCAGCCATCCGAAGGTGCAGGAATTCTATCGGGACCTGCTGGCCCGCTTCTTTGGACAGTTTCCCGAAGTGTCAACGATCTATCTCTTCGGGCTGGACTCAGGGGGCGAATTCTGCGATCCGGACCACTGTGCGCGCTGCAGCGGCAAGAGCAAATTCGAACAGCGAGACCGGCTGATTCGCTTCCTGATTGAGGAGGGCCAAAAGGTCAGGCCCGGGTTGCGCGTGCTCACCACCGGATGGGGATGGTCCGGCGATACAGAGCAGTTTCTGGCACGTCAGAAGGAACTGCCCGCAGAGAGCGGTCTTTACCTCGCCGCCGAAACCGACGGCTGGCAGGCGGAACGCCAACGGCATGATTTGCTGACAAGAGCGCGCAACCTTTGCCGGGAACGGGGCCAGACCTTCATCGGCTATGACGACCTGCACTGGGGGGACGACACGGTTCATGAGTTGAATGATATTCAGGATTATCCGATGGGCGTGGGAGCGAAAATCCGGCGCTGGCACGAACTGGACGCCGACGGCGTTTTTGACCACTGGGGAGGCTTCAACCGGGACATCTCGTGCAACTCTCCCGCCTGCCGCGCATTCTTCCTCAACCCTGAACAGGACCCCGAAAGCATTTGCAGGGATATTGCCACGAAACAGTTCGGGGAAGCGGCCGGTCCCCTGGTGCTGCAGGCCTGGCTGGCGCTTGAAAGCGCGCAAGCGGTCCTTTCAAACGCCTGCACCTGGGCGCCCACCCAGTGGCCGGGCTGGTATCCGGGACGGAACTGCGCGCCCCTGCCGGAGGATTTTGCGAAGTCCGGAATTCACGGCGGAGAAGCACCGCGAAAGGCCGGCCCGATTGTCTACAATCCTCCCGAGCTTCAGGACCGGCTTCAACGGGTGGGCGACGCGTGGCGCGTGGCCTATCCACACTATCAAGAGGCCATTGAATACATGCATGGGGCGTTTGAGAAAGCGGACGACCGGCCCGTGTTCTACAGTTTTTGGTGGTCCGGCGGGGGCAACAGCCCCACACGGCGCGAACACCTGCGGCGGCAAGGTCTCTATTTGGAATCCATGGCGCTGGTGGGCCGGGAAATCGGGATTCATTTCAGTCTCAACGCGTTGTTCGAAAGAGTTCAAGGCGACCCCGACATATACAGGCAGCAGGCGGGCGATTTGCTTCGCGAGGACATCCAGGCCTGCCGCGCCGCAGCCGAACTGTTTGAGCGGCTCAAGGCCCAGGGTGATGACCGGCAGACCGGCCGTGACTGGGCGCAACAATACCGGGCAAAAGCGGACCGTATCAGGGCGTACTTGGAGAACAAAGAATAGCAGGCGCTCGCCACAGGTTTCGGCTCTGTCGCCAGAAACGAAAAACGCCTTCCAGCAACAGCCGGAAGGCGTTTTGTGATTTCGTGGAGATGCCGGTAGGGGGCGACCGGCATCCCCGGTGAGGTGCGTTGCTCTGAGGGGGATCAGAGCGTCACAGAGGAAAAAAAGGATGAT
>CAITNO010000004.1 GCA_903893795.1 Candidatus Hydrogenedentota bacterium
GTCCTTGGCCTTGGGCGCGCCAAGGATTCGGTTGATAACGAACAACGGGGCCAGCAGGGCAATCAGCATGCTCGTAATGCGGTCTTTGGAGCTTACTGTCCCACGCACATCCTCAAGAAACACCGCCTTTCCCGGGACCTCTAGCGGCAGCCGCTCCAGGAATTTCCTGGACGTGATGGTATGCGTAATGCCGCAGCGTTGGGCGCAGGCCGCAATGGTTTCGGCCGAAGCGGTATAGTTGAGGTTGACCGGAACCTTCCCCAACATCTGCACGGCGATGTTGGCCAACGCGCCCCCCACGGTCGGCGGCACAAGCAGGCCCACCATACGCTGTTCGCCCAGAAGCGGTTTCAGCTTTCTCGCAAACACAATGGCACCCACAAGGGTCTTGAAGAAACTGAGCTTGCCGGTGAGCGCGTCCGCGATGGCCATGTGCCGTAAACGGCTGCGGGCCATTTTCACAAATCCCTCCTGAAGCAGGCGGAACTGGTAACGGCGCTGGCAGTAGGCCTCCATGCCCGCGTACTCAACGGCTTTGCGCACGGCCACGCCTGTGGTGCGGGCAGGAAGCGGGGCGCCGAGCCAAACCTGAACAGGATAGCGCAGGCGTCCGCACCAGCGCAGTTGCAACTTGTTGTCTGCAAAGATGTACACGCGCTCCCAAAGCCTGGTCAGCGACAGCGGCAACACGGGAGAATTGGTTGCCCGGGCCAAGCGGTGATAGTCGCCATGCCAAGGCATGGCCAGACCGTCAGGCCGCAGCCGCGCTTCTCGGGACAGGCAAACCACCCAACCCTCGGCCAGCAAAGTCTCGATCTTCTTCTCGGCGGTTTCCAGCCCTTCTGCGGACATGCTGTCCACGGGAACCAAATGCACAAAACGGGATAACCGTTTCATCCAGGGCACATTCAGGTATTCCTTGCCTACGACAAAACACAGCTCCCGGTCGAAGGCATATTGAATCGCCAGCGTGTCAAGAATGGAATTGTGGTCGGCTACCACCAGCACACCGCCCCGTTCGGGCATGTTCTGGCGACCGCCAATGGAGAACTTGAACAGCGTCCCGTCCATCGCCCAAAGCACCGAGCGAAGACCAAGCAGGGGCAGTTTCCACGCAATGAATATGCCCACGGCGAGGGAGAACAGCGCCGTCAACAGGAAGATGTGGGCAGGCGTGAACCCGAGGGCACCCAGAGGAAGAAACAGGATGCCCGCCACGGCCACGCCCACAAAGGTTAGCATGTTGGTGACCGAGATGACGCCGCCGCGAATGGCGGCCGGGGCTCGTTGCTGCAGGGAGGAGGCAAGGGGAACGTCAAACACGCCTGCGAAGAAGCCCAGGCCGAAAACCAGGAACAGCAGACAGCGGAAATATAATGACACTCCGGTAACCGCCTCGGTGGCGGTTCCAAACCATTCGGGCGGCATGGCGACCAGCAGGGCAAAGAGTGTCATACCCAGAGAACCTATCAGGATAAGTCCCTGCTCGATTTTACCCCGCGAGAGGTAACCCGCAGTCACCGCGCCCGCGGCAATGCCGATGCCCGTGGCCGCTTGGATATAGCCATTCTCCGTCTCGCCCAGTTTCAGCACCTCGTGCGCGTACTTGAGGAGGTTCTGCTGGATGAGCGCGCTGGCGAACCAGAAATAGACGTAGCCCAGGACGACATACAGGAGGACCTTGTCCTGGATAATGGCGCCCATGTACCGGCCCATCCCCGCCCACGGATTGAGGGACAGTTGCTGGCTGGCATTGGCAGGCGCGGGCCTGCTGATGAACTGCGAGGTAAACATACCAAATGCCGACAGGCCTATAAGCACATAGGCAACGTAGTAGACATGGTCCTTTAGTCCCTCATACAAAGTTCCAGCCAAACCCGTGCCGGCGATGATGGCGACGATGGTGCCCATCTGCAGAATGCCGTTGCCCCAGGAAATGCGCGATTCCGGGAGAATCTCAGGGAGCAGGCCGTATTTGGCCGGGCTGAACATGGTGCTGTGCGTGGCCATGAGGAACAGCATTACCCACAGGAAGGCGATGCTGTGCTTGTAAAGCGCGATACATACCAGAATGCCGATGCCCACTTCGATATACTTCACCCAGCGGGCGATGGAACCTTTGCTGTACCGGTCGGCCAGCGCGCCGAAAGGGGCCGCGAAGATGATGAACGGCAGCGAAAACAGAATCGTCGCGAAAGACGGGACAAAATCGCCCGCGGTGATCTTGAAAGGCCAATTGAACTGCCAGAAGTGAAGATTTCCCTCAAGAGCATAACCGTAAATGCGCATGGCTTCGGTGCTTTCGGTGCCCGTGCCGCGCATCATGTTCAGCAGGTAGAAAATGATGATGAACTTGAACAGATTATCGTTGAACGCGCCCTGGAACTGGGTCACTATCAGTGCCCAGAATCCCAGGCGGGGATAATTGGACTTCCCCGCGGGCACCGTGTTTGCGGCTGAACCACTCATATCAACTCTCCTGCCTCACCCGTCCGGGCGAAGCGGTTGTATATCATCCTCAAGAACAATGCAATCACGCCAGTTCTTCGATTTCCTGGCGCATCGACTCCAGATGGCCTATAAGAACATGGCAGAGCTCGTCATTGAGATTCTTGCAAACGTTGTAGATGTTCTCGCGGTAGGTGGGCTCGACCTCATTGACCAGCGACAGGCCCTTTTCCGTCAGGCAGACATGGTAAATGCGCCGGTTTCCCGTGACCGCGCTCCGACGGACCAGCCCCTTCGACTCAAGCTTGTCCAACACAGAAGTGATGCTGGCGCGGGTGACAACAAGCCGCTTTCCCAAGTCAGACTGGGTCCAGTCCCGCTCCTTGTATTTGAGTGAAAAGAGCACATTAAACTGCGCCTCCGTCAGGTCATACTGCCTGAACAGCGTGCCCGCCTTGAGCGCAAGCAGATTAGCGGTGCGGACAACATTGAGCACCAACTCATGGCGAACGTCTGACATGGGTCTGTCAAGTTCAAGTTCCTTTGCAATGGACATGTCATGTTCTCCGAAAATGAAAGTTACAAAGCAATTGGATTAAACAAATCATGTAGTAATTGTAAATCGATGTATTGTTAGAAGTCAAGCGATGAGGACGACCCGTATACGAAAAGGAAATGGGATGTGTTACCGTGACTGTGCAAATACGTCAAATCCTTGGAGACGGAAACATGAAGGTCCTCATTACCGGCAGCACGGGCCTAATTGGAAGTGCCCTCGTAGCTTTCCTTCGACAGAAACCGCATCAGGTCCTTCGCCTCGTTCGAAGTGCCACGCCAGATCAGCATGATGTCCCTTGGAACCCTGAGAGGGGATTGCTAAACCCTGGCAGCCTCGAGGGCTTGGATGCCGTGGTCCATTTGGCCGGAGAAAATGTAGGGGCCGGACGCTGGACTACTGAAAGAAAACGCCGCATTCTTGAGAGTCGAACACAGGGCACCCGCCTTTTGACGCAAGCCCTTTCCGGCCTTAAGCGGCCGCCGAAAATGCTCATCTCCGCCTCCGCGGTCGGGTATTATGGGAACGCAGGTTCGGGCATCGTGGACGAAGACAGCCCATCGGGAGAGGGTTTTCTCTCCGAAGTCTGCGTTGCCTGGGAAGGGGCGGCCGATGCGGCCCGCACAGCAGGCATCAGGGTGGTTCACCCGCGCTTTGGCGTGGTTCTTTCCCCAAAGGGCGGGGCCTTGAAACAGATGCTGCCCGTGTTCCGTGCCGGATTGGGCGGACGCCTCGGCAACGGCACCGCCTGGATGAGTTGGATAAGCCTGCCCGATGCCGTCTCCGCAGTCGAGTGCTGTCTGCTTGATGAATCCCTATCTGGCCCCATCAACGTCGTCTCGCCAAACCCCGTCACCAATGCAGAATTCACGACTCTCTTGGCGCAGGCTTTGCGTCGTCCGGCAATCTTTCACGTTCCCGAGTTCATTATCCGGACCCTCTTTGGACAGATGGGGCGTGAGTTGCTGCTGGCCAGTGTGCGGGCAAAACCGTTGCGTCTGACGACCTCCGGCTTTACCTTTGCCCATACGGAACTCGCTGCTGCGCTGCAAGCCGTCCTCAGCGCCGATTCTGTGGCATAATTCATCGGGTATTTGTTTGTCACGGCGGCCAATATTCACTATACTGGACGCGAAGACGCAGCGTTTACAGGCGGGTCAATAGAGGAGAGCAAGAATTCATGGCGACCTTCAGCTACGTTGCACGCACACGCACAGGGACACAAAGGCGGGGTACCATCGTCGCGGACAACCGCGATTCGGCCATGATGCGCCTCAACCAAATGGGTTTGGTGGCGGACAAACTGGTCGAGACGAAGGGAACGCTGGCCGGTGCAAAGCGGGTCAACCTGAACCGAAAGGTTAAAGGGCCCGAACTGCTGGTGTTTACACGGCAGTTGTCGACCATCGTCAGCGCGGGGCTTCCGCTGATGCAGGGCTTGGACATTCTCGCCGAGCAGTGCGAAGATGCCAATTTTGCCGCCGTCATCAACGCGGTGGCCCATGAGGTGGAATCGGGCGAAACCTTCTCCGATGCCTTGAAGAAGTTTCCCCGAGCCTTTCCCGACCTTTATGTAAGCATGGTCCGTGCCGGTGAAGCCGGCGGCGACTTGGACGGCGTGCTGCTTCAGTTGGCCGATTATCTGGAGGAGTCGGAAGAACTGAAGCGCCGCATCAAGTCGGCCATGACCTATCCCGTCGTTGCCTTCTGCATGATTATTATGATCGCCACAGGCCTCATCGTCTTCGTGGTGCCCCAGTTTGCCGAAATTTTCGGCAGTTTCGGCAAGGCACTGCCCGTGCCCACGCAGATTCTCATTACAATCAGTAACTTCCTCCACCAATGGTGGTCTTGGTTTGTCATCGTCGGCGTGATAGTCGGCATTTATGTCGGCCTGAAAGTCTACGGTAAAACGGCCGTCGGCAAATACAACCTGGACGCTCTCAAACTGCGCCTGCCCGTCTTTGGCGATTTGCAGCGCAAGGTGGCAATCAGCCGCTTCACCCGCACCCTGAGCACGCTCACCCGCAGCGGTGTTGCCATTCTCCAGGCAATGGAAATAGTGGAGCGGACCGCCGGCAACGAGGTGTATGCCCGTGCCGTCCGGGCGGCGGGGGAGAGTGTGCGCAACGGTGAAACGCTCGCCGAGCCGCTGGCCCGCTCCCAGGTGTTTCCGGCCATGGTGACACGCATGATTGGCGTCGGCGAGAAAACCGGCGCACTCGAAAACATGCTCATGAAGATCGCCGATTTCTATGATTCCGAAGTGCGCGCAAAGGTGGACGCATTGACGAGTCTCATCGAACCGATCCTCATCGGCATGATGGGTATTGTGGTAGGCGGCATTGTCATCGCGCTGTTCATGCCCATCCTTGGGCTGGCCAGCCTCGTGCAGCAATAGGCCCGCGGACGGCTGGTGGTGGTGCAATGTTCGGTGGAATCGCAATGAGGATGGTGCTTGGTTCTACCCTGCTGGCCGGGGCCTGCTGTGGCGCATCCGCCGCGGACACATGGAAGGCCGGGGTGGGCAGCGTTGTCATTACCCCTGAGTCACCCCTCTGGATGGCGGGCTATGCCTCCCGAAACCATCCCGCCGAGGGGACCCTTCAGCCGCTTCAGGTCAAGGCGCTCGCCCTCGAAGACGGGAGCGGCACGCGGGGACTGGTGATTACTTCCGACCTGCTTGGATTTCCGCCAGAAACGGCGCAGCGCCTGTCCGGGCTGTTGTGTCAGGAACATAAGCTTCCCCGCGCTGCCGTCATGCTCAGTTGCTCCCACACCCATTCCGGCCCCGTCCTGCCCCATGCCCTTTCCGACATCTATCCTTTGGACGACGCGGCGCGCGCCGCGATTGAGGCCTATGGCGCCGTCCTTGAACCGCGCATCATGGAGGCAGCACGGCAGGCCTTTGCGGCAATGGAGCCGGTGTCCCTGTCCTCCGGGTCCGGCATCACCCGTTTTGCCGTTAACCGGCGCGAGAACGTTGAGGCGCAGATTCTTGAGAATCCCTTTATAAAAGGGCCGAGTGACCACAGTGTGCCTGTGATACGCGCCGCCAGACCGGACGGCGCCCTCGTCGCCATCCTCTTCGGATATGCCTGCCATGCCACCGTGCTTGATGGTTACCAGTGGTGCGGCGACTATCCTGGTTTCGCCCAGACAGAACTTGAGGCGGCCCATCCGGGGGCCAAAGCGCTTTTCTTTGCCGGTTGCGGGGCCGACCAGAATCCCATGCCCAGGCGCAGCGTGGAACGTGCCCGTCAATACGGCCGCGAACTGGCCGCAGCCGTCGACCGCGTCCTCGGAGAATCCATGGCTCCACTGGATGCCCGGCTCCAAACCCACTATCGCGAGATTGAACTTTCCCTCGCGGAAATCCCCGGTGTGGAGCGTTTAGCCGAACTGGCGCAAAGCACCTCGGGTTACGAGCAGCGCTGCTACACCCGCCTGCTGACCGATGCCCGCGAAGGGCGTGTTTCCCAGCCTACCCGCGCCTATCCCATTCAGCTTTGGCGACTGGGTCAGCAGACCTTACTCGCCTTAAGCGGAGAGACCGTCGTAGATTATGCTGTCTTTGCCAAGAGAATGCTGGGGCCAGGCACCTTCGTCATGGGCTACGCCAACGGGGTGGTGGGTTACATCCCCTCAGAACGGGTTCTGCGCGAAGGGGGATATGAGGGCAAGGTATCACAGGTCGTGTACGGCATCCCGTCCCAATGGAGCGGCGACATTGAGAAACGCATCCTGTCAGCCGTCACCGACACCGCCCGTGAAGCGGGGCTTGAGGTCAAGGAGTAGGAACGGGCCCGCATTGCAGCATTCCGCTGTAGCGGTACGGTTGAAGTCTCTTGCGCTCTTCCAGTAGGGAACCATGGAAGCAGTCACACGACAAGACACAATCCTGTTTTGCCTACAACTGGGCGTGATGCTTGGCATGGCCCTCGCATTCGGGCGCGTCATGCAGCAGCTTCGCCAGCCCCGGGTCGTGGGAGAGCTGGCCGCCGGGATACTGCTCGGCCCGACCCTTTTCGGGGCGCTGGCACCGCATCTCCACGGATGGCTCTTTCCGGAAACAGGCAGTACACCGGTCCTGCGCGAGGGGATTATCCGCATCGGGATGCTTTTCTTCATGTTTGTCGCCGGCCTGGAAGTGGAACTGTCGCAGACGCGGCGCCTCGCAAGAGGCATCGCTTTCACCAGCGGCTTCGGCATGGCCGTTCCGTTCATACTGGGCTATGGAATAGTCTTTCTGTTTCCAGGTCTCTGGGGGGCGCCAGTCCAGGCGCACAGTCAGGTCCTCGCGCTCACCATCGCGACGGCACTATCCATTTCCGCCCTTCCCATTATCGGGCGCATCCTGATGGATCTCGGACTCATGCAGCGGGACGTCGGCGTGACCGTCATGGCGGCCGCTGCCGTCAATGACCTCCTCGGCTGGTCCATTTTTGCCCTGGTCATCGAGACGCTGCTTCACGGGAACTCTTGGACCAAAGCGGGGGAGATGCTTCTGGTCGCCATAGTCGTGGTGGCGTTCACGCTGGGACCCGGGCGGCGTCTGGGAGGCGCTGTGTTGCGGCGCATGGGTGCCTCGCCCGCTTGGCCAAGCGGCTTTGTGGGCGTGATAGCGGTCCTCGTCCTGGTCTCCGCCGCCTCCGCCGAGGCGGTGGGCATACACGCCATTTTCGGACCCTTCCTCGTGGGAATCATGATGGGGCAGGGACTGAAGGGGGAATCCCAGCAAAAGGCCCACGAGGTCATCTCCCGCTTTGCGCTCAGCTTCTTCGCCCCGCTTTATTTCGTTTCAGTCGGCCTGAAAGCCAATTTTCTTGCTGATTTCGATATCGGCCTGGTGACACTTGTACTTGTCGTGGCCACTGCTGGAAAACTCTTCGGCGGTGCTCTCGGTGCGCGCCTGGGCGGTATGACCCACCGCGAAGCGCTGGCCGTGGGCTTTGGCCTCAATGCCCGTGGTGCGATGGAAATGATCCTGGCCTCGGTGGCCTTGGAGTACGGAATAATTGACCGGCCTATCTTCGTTGCCCTTGTCATCCTGGCGCTGGTAACGTCCATGCTCAGCGGACCGGCCATGCAGTCGCTCATGGCGCATCCCAAGATCATGCCGAAATTCGAAACATAATTCCTGTGACCTCAGTCTGAATTGGAAGCCACTCAAAGGAAGCGCTCATACTGGCGCGGTCCTTTCAAACTGGCATAGCGGAGAACTTACTGATGATAGACCGGCCCGGCAATCCTGTATTGCGTTCAAGGGGAATTCTAGGTGCCCTGCTGCTGCTGACCTGCCTGACGGGCCTTGCCCTCTTTTCGCAGGGATGCCATGCGCAGGCCGCTCCACCTTTCAACCACCCCTACCTGACCTGGCAGGGAGACCCCTGCACCACCATGACGGTCACTTTTCAGACAGCCACCGTCCCAAAGGCGGTGGAAGTGCGTTACGACAGTGCATCCCATGCGGGAAAGCCCGATGACTACCCCGGCAAGGCAGCAGGCGCATCGCATCAAGTCGACGGCTTGGTGGACAAGCGCAGCATCAACAGCGCCGAGCTTAGCGGCTTGAAACCCGCAACCCGCTATTACTTCGTGTTCCAGGCAGAGAACGGGGAATTCTCCAAAGAATACCTGTTCGAGACCATTGCCAACGATGAAAGGATGATTCGCTTTGTCGATGGCGGCGACGTGGGGGAGTTTCCCTCTGTCCCCGGACTCTTCCGGTCGGCAGCCGCGCAAAACCCCGCCTTTGTCGAGATAGGCGGAGACATCGCCTACGAGGGCGGAAACTTGGACGAATTTGCCACGGTGGATGCCTGGCTCAACCTCTGGACGGAGGGGATGGTCGCCCCGGACGGTCGTTTGATACCCTTGGTCGCCGTCATCGGCAACCACGAGGTCAATCATGAAAGCGGCGCCAAAGAACGGCGCGCACCCTTCTACTATGGCTATTACCCGCAGGGCGGCAAATCCTACTTTGCCCGCGATTTCGGCCCCAATCTCCGCTTTATCGCCCTCGATTCAGACCACACGGTCGGCCATGCCGAACAGGTGGGATGGCTCAAGGAGCAGTTGCAGGCTCCCGGAGGAAAGCACCGCATAGCCTCCTATCACGTCCCGCTCTTTCCGTCCCATCGCGAGTTCACCGGCGGCGATTCCGAAGCGGGAAGACGTTTATGGATGCCCCTGTTTGACCAATTCCATCTGAGTCTTGGCCTCGAACACCACGACCACACCTTCAAGCGCACCAAGGCGCTCCGCGCCGGCGAGCCGGACCCGGCGGGAACGGTCTACCTGGGTGATGGTTGCATGGGGCAGGACCCGCGTGACGTCGATGCCGCGCGCCCCTATCTGGAGAAGGCCTCCAGCACCCGGCATTTCTGGGTAGTGGACGTTGACGCCGAAAAGGTGTCTTGCCGTGCTATTGGAGATGATGGAAAGGTGTTCGACGCGTGCGACGTGAAGTAGGGGGAGGGGTGAAGGCTGAATCTTAGCTTTGTCTGAGATTCCTTTGTTTCGCCCTTTGTCCTGGGTCAGTTCACCGCTTGTCTCCAGTGATAGCCGATGGTAGAATGGATTCTAGGAATAGAGACATGAGAAACTATACTTTTACCATAGTCTATGAACGGGATGAAGACGGACGGATCATTGCCATCTGTCCGGGCCTGCAAGGCTGTTATGCCGAGGGAGATACGGAGGAAGAGGCGCGCGCCAATGTCAGAGAGGCGATAGAAGCGCACATTGAATCCCATATTGCCCACGGCGACCCCATCAACACCGAAATCCACAGTGAAGCCATTTCTCTCGCGCTATGAGTCCGCACCTTCCCCGCCTGATATCACGCGAAATCGTACGGCAGGTCGAAGCAAAGGGCTTCCTGTTTGATCGCCAGAAAGGCAGCCACGCCGTTTATCGCCATCCAGACGGTCGCCGCGTAACCATTCCCATGCACGCATCCCGAACTGTGGGTGCCGGTCTGCTCTTGCAAATCCTCCGTGACGCCGATATCAATCCAGACGATTTGCGGAAATGAGCGTGTTTCGCAAGAATGTACCACGTTTATACTGGAAAGAAATTCCCTCAGACTCCGCCTGATATCTCAAATCTGAGATTTCAACTCTGAGATACCGCGTTTACGCGCCGGCACTCTGCCTGTCTCGGGCGGCAAAGCGCTCCCACCGCTCGCGAACCCCGTCCTGAAACTCCGCCACAATTTCTTCGCCCATCCCCTTAAAGCGGCCCTGCGCGGAGAGGTAATCTTCCAGCGGACGCAACTTGCCCCCGCCCTTGGCGATGGTCTTGGTCTTCGCGGTGAAACTTAGCGCGCCGTCTACTATTTCATACAGAGCGAGCACCCCGGTCTCCACGGCAAGACGCCCCAAACTGATGGTGTCACGGGTGGGGAATGCCCAGCCGGGGGGGCAGGGCACGTGGATGTGAATGTAGCGCATGCCCTTGAGATCCCGTGCCTTGAGCACCTTATCATACAGGTCACCCGGATAGGAGGGGCTGGCCGTGGCGATGTATCCCACGCCGTGGGCCTCCATGATCTGAATAATGTCTTTCTTGTTTTCCTGCTTGCCATGCACCGGTGTCGTGGCGGTCCTCACACCCTTCGGCGTGGCGCTGGACCGCTGTGTGCCCGTGTTCATGTACGCCTCATTGTCATAACAGATGAAGAGCACGTCCTCGTTGCGCTCGGCGGCGCCGCTCAGCGCCTGTATGCCGATATCCAGCGTGCCGCCGTCTCCCGCCATGGCAATCACGCGAAGTTCTTCACGGCCCAGTGCCCGCAACCCGGCGGCAATGCCCGTGGCTGTCGCGGCCGTGCTGGGGAAAGTGCAGTTCACCCAGGGCACGTGCACAGACGAGACAGGGTACATGCCGCCCAGCACTGTCAGGCAGCTTGCCGGAATGGTCATGACGGCCTTCCCGTCAAGCGCCTTTAAGATGAACCGGTAGGCAACGGCGAGTCCGCAACCCGCACAGGTGCGGTTGCCGGGGAGGAGATATTCAACAGCGGGAAGGTCAATGATGTTTGTGGTCATGGCGGCTCAGATGTGGCAGTTCAGCCATTCGGTTGGTTTGGTGGTAATGCCCGCTTCCAGGTTTTGCAGGGCCTTTCGGGTGGCGGCTTCGATTTCGCGGGCCTTGATATCCCTGCCGCCAAGACCGGCAATGTGTCCTTGGACAGGCGGCATGGATTCACTTCCATACAGGGCCGCTTTCAGGTCCGTGCAAATCGGGCCCTCGTTGCCGTAGCTCAGGCTCTTGTCGAACACAAGCACCAGCCGCGCGTCTCGCAGTGCCTCGCGCAGTTCCTCTTTCGGGAAGGGACGGTAGACGCGCACGCCCACCACGCCGGCGGCAATCCCTGTTTCACGCAATGCGTCCACGGCCATGCTCGCCTCGCTGGCAAGGCTCCCCGCGGCAACCAGGATCACCTCGGCATCCTCCGCCCGGTACTCCCACAGCATGCCGCCGCAGGAGCGTCCAAAAGCCTCTTCATATTCCTTGCCCACGGCGACAATCGTGTCGCGGGCCGATTCGAGCGCTTCCTCAAGCAGGAAGCGCAATTCCATATATCCGTGACACATCACCCCGCGCTCATCCAGCCGCGGGTTGGCCAGGGTCACCTGGTTGATGTTCTTCGGATTCTCCGGGTCAAGAATCGTGTGCGGACGGTAGGGGGGAAGAAAGGCGTCCACCTGCTCCTGCGTGGGCGCCTCCACGGGCATTACCGTGTGGGAAAGAAGGTAGCCGTCGTAGCACACCATCACCGGGGCGTAGACTGTCTCGGCAATCTTGAATGCCTGGATGGCCGTGTCCAGCACTTCCTGGTTGTTTCTGCAGAAAATCTGAATCCACCCCGCATCCCGCTGCGACATGGAATCCTGCTGGTCATTCAGCACGTTCCACGGCGCGGCCATGGCCCGGTTTACGCAGCCCATCACGATGGGCAACCGAGCTCCGGCGGCCCAGTGAATTACCTCGCACATATAGGCCAGGCCGTTTGCGCTGGTGGCCGTAAAGGCGCGCGCGCCCGCCGTGGACGCGCCAATGCACACCGAAAGCGCGCTGTGCTCACTTTCAACGTTCACATACTCGGCCTTGAGCTGCCCCGATTCCACGTAGTGGGAGAGGGTCTCCGTTACCGGCGACTGCGGCGTGATGGGATAGGCTGAAATCACCTGCACCCGGCACAATTTGGCCCCCAGCGCCAGCGCCTGATTGCCGGTGATGATAAGAAACTTACTGTCTTCGTCTTTTCCCATGCACTACGCCTCTATACCGTGGCCAAGCCCGGCAAAATTCATACTCATTCTAACCAGTTCTTCCCCGCCTTCACCCAAGAATCTCACCTGTTTAAGGTCAAATACAGTCTCTCATCCGCGCACGTCCCCCATTCCAAATTACTCCGCTTCCATCGTGATCGCGTGCGCCGGACAAACCTCCTCGCAGATTCCGCACCCCTTGCAGTAATCCATGTCGATTTCGATCGGGACCTGTTTGGGTATAACCGCCTCGGGGCAGTAGGTCCAGCACTGCATGCACACGGTCTTGCCCGCTTTGGATGCCGTGCATTTCTCGTGGTCGACGACAGGGCGTGACGTGCGCCATTGCCCAGTGAGGCCCGCCTCGCCCTTGGTGGGGGAGGACATCGCCCCGGTGTGTCCACATTCTCGCGTGCCCATGATTATGGTCTCCGGCACGGCAACAGCCGTGTCCGTTCAAAAGTCAGCCGTGCGGCTTCGTAATTCCGAAACGCTATCTTCTCGCTGTATTTCTCTGACAGCGTCTTCTTCACGCTGTCCATGCCGATAATGCCCGTGGCACAGGCCACCGCGCCGAGCATGGCCGTGTTCACCATGACGGTTCCCGAAACAATCAGACCAGCCTCTCTGGCCGCCGAAGTGGCGTCCGTCGTGGCTACCGAAAACCGCCCGCCACACTCAATCGAACGTGGGTCGCGCGGCGTGTTCACAATCAACCATCCACCTTCCTGCAACCCCGCCATGGCATCGCCGTATTCCAGCAGGGACTCATCCAGCACCACCACCATATCCGGACACTCCACCTGAGAAAAGATGCGCAACGGGGTGTGGGAAAGTCGTGAGGAGGCGGTGACAGGCGCGCCGCGGCGCTCCGCACCAAAAGAGGGGGCAGAGGTCACGCCGCGAAATCCAGACAGATAGGCCGCATGGGCCAAATATTGGGCCGTGGTGATGGCCCCCTGCCCGCCGCGCCCGTGCCAGCGCACTTCACAAAGGCCGACACCGGACGAAAGATCAAAGAATCCCATCTGCATTTTCCCGGGTGGTAATCCGTGCGACCACACTGAAATGTGCGGTCCTTACTGCAAATTAAGTATATCACCGGACCCCCTCCCAATCCAATGTGAAGCTGCATACGGCGCTTAAGAATCTGCGGGATATGCGGCGTGAAGTGCCTTGTTTCATTCCATTACCGCGCCGCGTGCGGCGGAGCTGACATACTTCACGTACTGCCGCATAAAGCCGGGCGGCACGTCGTGGATGACAGGCACGATGTGCTTCATCCGTTCGGCAAAATCCACATTTCTTGCGTTGATTGTGCGGTTGGGGATGTCGATTTCAATATCGTCTCCGTCTTCCAGCGCAGCAATGGGCCCGCCCACCGCCGCCTCGGGGGAGACGTGGCCCACGCAGGGGCCCTCGCTGGCCCCGCTGAAACGCCCATCCGTAACCAGGGCCACACGTTTCAAACCGGTATGGGCGACAGCGAGCGTTACGGCCAGCGTTTCGGGCATGCCCGGACTGCCCTTGGGACCTTCGTAGCGGATGATGATGACATTGTTTTCCTGAATGGTGCGCGCGTCGAAGGCCAGCAGGGCGTCCTTCTCGCGGTTGAATACGCGGGCGCGACCTGTAAAGACCAGTTGGTCCGCCGCCACGGCCGACTGTTTAATGACCGCACCTTCTGGGGCAAGGTTGCCATGCAGTATCACCGTTCCGCCTTCGGGGAAATAGGGGGCAGACTTGGACCGAATCACCGACTCATCCCGAATTTCGGCGTCTGCCAAAACGGACTTCAGCGTTTTCCCCGCCACCGTCATGCAGTCGAGGTTCAAGCCCTCTTCCAAAGCTTTCATCACACCGGCCACACCCCCTGCAACGTAAAGGTCTATAATCCCATGCGGGCCGTTGGGCGAAATGGAGAGCAGCGTGGGTATCTTCCGATTCAGGTCGTTAAACACGGAAAGGGGCAGTTCGAGCCCCAGTTCATGGGCCAGTGCCGGAAGATGAAGCGTGGAGTTGGTGGACCCCCCGATGGCCAGGTCCACCATGACGGCGTTCATGAGGGCGTCCCAGGTGAGAATTTTTCGGGCCGTCAATTCTTCCTCCACCATGCCCACGATGCGCTTCCCCGTCTCACGCGCCGCAATGAGCTTGTCCGTGTGGAACGCCGGGATATTGGCTGTGCCGGGCAACGAAAGCCCCATTGCCTCTGACAGGCACTGGAAGGTGTTGGCCGTGCCCATCACCTCGCATGCGCCGCAGGAACCCGCCGTGCAGCACGAGAGCGCCAGATTGGTGCCCGCATAGTCCTTGAAATCCACACTGTCCCGGTATCCCACGGAATGCCTGTAAACGCCGGTCGAGAAGTGAAGCACCCTTTGTGGCGGTCGGGAGCGCGCACCCTTGGTAATCTCTGTCTGTTTCGTGGCATTGGGCCGCGAATGGACACGGGAGCAAACAAGGAGTGTTTCGAGACATGGAACAA
>CAITNO010000005.1 GCA_903893795.1 Candidatus Hydrogenedentota bacterium
CCTCTGCCGGACAAGCCTGTCCAGTTGAAGCATCTGCTCTTCATTGAGCGCCGCAGGATTGTGACCGCGCGGCAGTGGGGCTGCCAGACCACTCTGGCGGTAGCGCTGCAGCCAGCGCTGAAAAGTGGAGATGTCCACCCCGTAAAACCTCGCTATCTCGGCCTGGCTGCCGTTTCCGGCCTCGTATGCCGCAATAGCACGTGCCCTGACATCCGAACTTGCTATTCCCATGCAAGTAGGATGCGCCCAAGCTTACCGCATTTCAACATTAAAGTGCTCTAGCTTTGTGATGTCCCCTCAGTTAAAACGGCAATCCTTGACTTAAGTCAAGGATTATGGCGCTCCATAGAAGTACATTTGTTGAGAACAGTATGGTCGCGGCCGGTCAGGCAGAACAGCCAGCCATTGCCAAAACAGCTGCAAGCGAGGAACTATGACGACACAGGAACAACAAACGGAAACGTCGGAGCAGATCCTACTCTCGTATGTGGAGATGTGCTACTCGGTTGCGCTCACGCTGACGCGCAATTCGGACCGGGCCGAGGGTCTGGCGCGGTCTGTGCTGACAGAGGCATGGCATTTGCGTGACACCGTGCTAGACAAAAAGGATATCAAAAGGAACCTCCTGACCGCCCTGCGGAGGAACTTCCTGAACGACCGTTGCCGAGTGGATACAAGTAGGTCGTTGGTGGGCGCGGTCGCCTTGTTGCTGTAATCGGTCGATTTCGTCGCCGTCCGTTAGACTCATCCAGGTTCTCACCGTCCCACTGCCAGCCGTTCCTGTGTCGCACACGAGAATGCCCGTTGAGCACTATGGAGTAGACGCCGGAGTTTGCTATTCTTGGTCTGCTCGCAATACAACCTTCAGGAATCTGCCCATGGATGTGGATCAGCGGGATATTTCCGGCAACAAGCGCGCGGTTCTCTCCCGGTTCAGCCGAACGGGGCTTGCGTGTCTTTTGGGCATCCCCGTGGGGCTGCTGGCGGGATTCGGCATCTTCACCTTCAACTACGCCGAGGGGTTGTCCTATCTGAGCGCCGATCCCAAGGCCTGCATGAACTGTCATATCATGCGCTCCCAGTTCGATTCCTGGCAGAAGGGAAGCCATCACGGCGCGGCCGTGTGCGTCGACTGCCACCTGCCGCATGACTTCATCGGAAAGTATATGGCTAAGTCCAACAATGGCTACCACCACTCCAAGGGGTTCACCCTCCAGGACTTTCACGAACCCATCATGATCAAGGCCGGCAACAGCCGGATTCTTCAGGAAAACTGCCTGCGCTGCCACGAGGGAATGGTCCACGACCTTGTGGCCGGAGCCACCACCGATCTGCGGGCCGTGGAGTGCGTGCACTGTCACCGATCCGTTGGCCACGGCGAAACCGCCGGACTGGGTGGACGCATGAATCCAACCGAGGTTGAAAGGGATGTCCCATGATCGAGATTAAGTTTGACCTGCGTTCTCTGCTGTTCTTCGGGGGCACCGTGCTGGTTGTCGCGGCGGGTACCTTTCTGGTCGTCGCGCTGATGCTCAACATCTTCGAACGCAAGAGCGAGGCGCGCACCCCCTACGTGCGGCTCGTCGACGTGACGGAAAACGACACCGACCCCGCCAAGTGGGGCGCCAACTGGCCCAAAGAGTATGACTCATACAAACTGACGGCGCAGACCACGCGCACCAAGTTCGGCGGTCACGGTGGCAGTGAGGCGCTTCCCCAGGAAAAGATTGACCGTGACCCCTGGCTCAAGCGTATGTTCGGCGGATACGCCTTCTCCATCGACTACCGCGACCGGCGCGGGCACGCCCACATGCTGGAGGATCAGGAGAAAACCCAGCGGCTGACCAAGCCGCAGAGCGGTTCCTGCCTGCACTGCCACGCATCAATCATGCCGCTGTACCGCGAGTTGGGTGACGGTGACGCCATGAAGGGATTCGAGAAGACGTACCAGTTCTCCTACCAGGACCTGAACAAGAAACTGCACGATTCGGGACATGCCCATCCTGTCTCCTGCGTGGACTGCCACGACCCCAAGACCATGCAGTTGCGGGTGACTCGGCCCGGCTTTCTGAACGGCATCGCCGCGCTGGCGGCGTCCGACGCGCCCGTGCCGCACCTGCCCTCCGTGGAGCGGTGGCGCGCCAGTTCGCATGTTACTGCCTACGACCCCAACGCGGAGGCGTCCCGCACCGAAATGCGCTCCTTCGTCTGCGGCCAGTGCCATGTCGAGTACTATTGCTCCAGCAAAATGCCGCTGACCTTCCCTTGGGGCAAGGGCCTGACTGTGGACAACATCGAAAGCTTCTGGAACGGCACCACCTTCCCCGACGGCGAACGGTTCTACGACTTCAAACAGGCCGAAACCGGTGCCGAGGTGCTCAAGGCGCAGCATCCCGAGTTCGAAATGTGGAGTCAGGGCATCCACGCGCGCAGCGGCGTGGCCTGCGCCGACTGCCACATGCCCTACATGCGCGACGGTGCCACCAAGGTCTCGGACCACTGGGTGCGCAGCCCCCTGCTGAACGTGAGCCGGGCCTGCCAGGTCTGCCACCATTTTCCGGAGGAGGAGATATCCAAACGGGTCGATGTCATTCAGGAGCGAAACCATGAACTCATGCAGCGCGCGGCACAGGCGCTGATGGACATGATGGATGCCATCGTCAAGGCCAAGGGCGAAGGCGCCACGGAGGCGCAACTGGCGGCCGCGCTGGACCTCCAGCGCAAGGCGCAGTGGCGGCTGGACTTCGTGGCCGCGGAGAACTCCATGGGCTTCCACGCCCCGCAGGAGGCCGCACGGATTCTGGGCGAGGCCGCAGATTTCGCGAGGCAGGGCCAGGTGGCCGCGCTGACCGCAAAGGCGGAGGCCAAGTAGTTGGACGATGAAATTCTGCCAGAAGCCGCGTTCCGGGTAGGGCCGCCCGTATACTCCGGATCGAAAGGGTATCCTGATCTCATCGTGGCCGCGCAGATAAGGACGAACGTACAGCGCGAGACCTGCCTTGGCTTGCCGGTGTTACAATTGAGTTCTCGCCGACTCAACGCGAATGAGCGTGCCCACGCAAGCACCAGCTTCGCTTGCATCATCGTGGCAGAGGGTTCCGGCGCTTCGGGTGATGCCGCCGAAGAGCGCCAGCAGGTCCCATCCGCCAGCGCCGCGCGCCAGAACCCAGCAAACACCAAAGCGGCGCAAAAAGGACAGGAGGGGGACCGGAGGGATTTCCGGGTGTCGGCGGGGGCGGGTGCGCCCGACTCTCAAAACTCCTTGCGCCCCAAGGAGATGTTTTGGTGGGCGAGGAGGGGCTCGAAACCGATTTTTCGAAAAGTGCGTCGTTGTCAAATCTCGGACAGAGCATGACAGATACCGGACAGGTTGAGTCAGAAGTTGGTCATACTCAAGAACTTGAGCAGGAGCCTGATGTCGAGGATGGGACGCTTCCGGTACTGGCCAGTGGCTCATCCCGGACGCTCGCGGAACACAAAATCAGCACAACGGAACACAACAGGAGCATAACGGAAATCACCCTTGACCCTGACTTACAAACGCTTCTGACAGGTTGGTCAAAGCTCCCGGAAGAAGTTCGAACAGGTATTATAGCAATGGTGAAAGCGGTTGAGTCGCGGCAGGAAATGTAACAGATTACTCTTCTTCGAGTTTACACGCAGCTTCTGTAAGTGACACAAGCACACGTAAGTCAGCGTGACCCACTACACTAGTAAGGCTTTCCCACCAGGATAATTCCCGCCCAAAATGCAGGATGCCCGGTTCCGTATTCTGAGCGCACTTTTAGGAGTCTGGCGTTGATTGCGACGTTCAGCGCCTCGGCTTTCCGGCGGTTGCCCCTCAGCCAAAGATTCAGGAACTCCTGGCCGATCGGCAAAGCATGATTAAGGGGGACCTGCCAAAGAGTCGCCAATACGGACTGCGCCCCCGCAGTCAAGAATGCCGAGCGCAGTCCCGATATGCCTGTACCTGTCTCAATATCCCCCAGCCCGGTCTCGCAACCCAACATTGCGACAAGATCAGTACCCTGCAAATCCATGGTCGCGACCTCGAGTGCGGTTAGAATGCCATCATTAACTTTGTGCACTTCACGATTGTGAAGAAGCAATTCATCGCGGTGGTTAGCTCCAGCAAATACTAAGCCGGAGCGCAGAAGGGGATTTTCCCAAGAACCAATTGCAGGGCTGTCCACGGGGCCTTCACCGGTGTCCCATTTATCGACGCGTGATGCAGCGAAAGGGTCTCTTTTGTCGGATAAATAGAAGCCATGTGTTGCAAACACGAGGATACGCGGCCTATGCAGTGATTTAGCAACATCTTCAATCGCACGAGCGCCTGTATAGATTTGGCATCGTTCAATGTCCTTGGACATGGAAATGCAGAAGGCTTCCGCGCCAGGCAAAGCGGTCCATTCCCCAAATTCGGAAAGAGAGGCTGCCATAGAGTCTTTCGAATGGTATGATTCACGTGCTGATGATTCTTTGTTCTCCTGATTCTGAATGTCGGAAAGTGTGTGAAGAAGTGATTCAGGCGCGAGATTGTAATCGGGCGCGCCTATTACAACGCTGTTTTCCCTCGAAATATCTTGTTGTTGCCATATCCCGATTTCGCGACTGTTGCCGATATAGCTGACTATGTGCTCTTCGGCTAGATAGCGAATGGTTCCTGGCTCAGGCGAAACATCGAGAGCCTCAAATGGCAGCCTAAGAAGACCACCATCGGGCACCACAATAAGATTACGGTACTTATTAAACGGAACCAGCTTCTGTATCGGACATATTAGTCTTTCAAAGAGCTTGTGACTCAAGTCGGCGAGTTGGTGTTCGGCGTCTTCATTTACTTGACCACACGCTGATTGATCTTGTTGAAGCTTCCGGTATTCCATGATGAGCTTATCAATAGCCTGTGCATCTCCAAGATCGATAGCAATTGGGGTGCTGGTTCCCTGACGCACGACAAAACACCCGTACCGTTGACCTTTCCAGCGTTGCTGATTGCCAGTGGCCGCGAAATCATAGGCATTGTATCGAACGAAATCTACCAGGAGCGAAGCTTCAGGGATGGCGCCAAATACGTCCAATGCAGAAACGTCGCGGCGTTTGAGTGCTGATGCAAAGGAAAGGTTGTTCTTTGCTAGGTCGCTTTCGGCATCCTTGATTTGACTATCCAGTTCTTTGATGCGCACAGCGATGTCGTGGTTCTTCTCAGGAGAGTAGAGTAACGCTTGCCATTGTGCCTGTAAGTCAGCCAGGGTCTTGGCATTGTCATTAGCACTCTCTGAATTGGCCGCGGTTTCCGCAAGCATGGCCTCTAGCACGATTCCTTTCAACGCCAGAGCTATGTCAAATCCAATCTTTGCCGCCTCAGGCAAGTTCTCGGACATCTGAAAAACGAGACTATATGCTATGTCAGCTTTGGTTACGCTAAGAAGAATGTCGCGCTTGCGGTTGTCCGTGGCACCAATCATGGTATTCAACAGGTAGTGCCGTTCCCCCATTGCCCAGTATTCTACCGTACGCAGGGCCTCTTCCTTTCGTCCCCCGGCCATCAGCAGTAGGAGCATATGCTCCTGAAGCTTCAGTACGTGCGGGTGAGTAGCGCCCAGCGTGGAGGTTGCCGCGTCCAAGGCAGCGTGCAACAATGGTTCTGCGCTTTGCCAATCTCCGGCTTTCCAGTAAATACCAGCGAGATTACTGAGACTGATAGCATAGTCGGGATGATTCTCTCCCAAGACGGTCTTCTTGATATCCAACGATTCGCGGTACAGTCCTATGGCCCTCTCCGGTTCTCCCATGGCCTCGTAGAGACCGGCTAAATTGTTCAGACTTTCAGCGTATTCGGGACTCTTCGCGCCACAGGCTTTCTTGCGGATTACAGAGGATTCGTTGTAAAGAGACAGGGCCTGTTCGTATTCCTTAGCCAATTCGTGCATGTAAGCAAGGTTATTCAGATAAGCCGCATAAGCCTCACTTTCGGCGCCTTTGACTCGCTTGGCAATCTCAGCCGCACGCCCATAAAACAATGGCCAGCCCGACCGCCAAGGCCAGGGGAATGAAAAGTCTGCGCACGTTGAACCGAGGCTGGCGCTGTTGGCTTTGAAGCTTGCGCCAGACCCTGTCCAAGTCCGCGTCAGAGGCGAGAACGACATCTTCTTCCTGGAAACGGCACAGTGCCATCAAGCGAACAGTTTCGCTGAATTCCTCCATGCAAGTAGCACAGGAGTCGAGATGGGCATTCAGTTCACGTCGGCGCGCATCATCGATCTCCCCGTCGATTAGCGCGCCAAACTCCTCTTGGGCCTCTCTGCATGTCATTGACATCAGATGACGCCTCCCATTTTCAGCTTTAGGCATCTTGCCACTTGCTTGCGCCCCTCATTGAACCGGCTCTTTACGGTGCCAATAGGGACCTCCAACTCCAGGGCCACTTCCTGTTCAGAATGCTCACTGAATGCGCGTTTGACGAATACCGACCGCAGGGCCTCCGATAGTACTTCCGCACATTGTTCCACAAATAGACGGTGTTCCCTTTGGACGGCGATGAAGTCGGGCCGAGAGTGCGCCGGTGTCGATGCGGACAGGTTGTCGGGGACAATCTCCAAGGAGGTTACGGAATCTCGCCCTTTGCGCTTGCCGTATCGAATCCTGTCTATCAACAGATTGTCGGCAATCCGCCTGAGCCAGGTGGATATTTGTGATGTTCCCCGAAAACTGTCGAATTCACGAAATGCGCGCAAAAAGGTCTCTTGGGTCACCTCTTCCGCATCGTGCATGTTCCGGGCAATATAGTTTGCGTGGCGCATGACCTCAAATCCATGAAGGCGGTAGACTTCTGCAAAGGCCGCTTCGCGCTGTCCGCTGCGATACTGGGACAGTATCTGAGCATCGGTATGGGCATCCTCTAATAGCGAGGGTTCGGGAAGCTCGGGGTCCACCGCTTCCTGAATTCCGTAACGTCCTTGAATGTCCACAACGTCTTCAGCATCCATAGACGTCATATCCCGAAAGAAGTTCGCTCCGGGAGGGAAATCTGTCTTTTTCCGAACCTTCATGAGAGTTCATCGTCCAATGCTATTGAATCCCGGTTGGGGATATCAAACCGGATTGGCCCGTGGCCGTTCGGAACAGCCGATGTCAGGAGATTTGAATAGCCCAGACCCAGTTTCGTCTTATTGAACGGTAGGCGACAGTCAACAGGGTTAACGGACAGTCGAAGTTGGGTCGTGCCAAAGTCGGCCCTAAGACAATCCATGGTGTCAGGGTGGACAGAGGAAACCTAACATTTCTGAGAATATTGTGCATACCGAGAGCTCTGTTTGAATCGCAGCATTGATTTAGCTAGACTGTCAATAGTTTTCGACTAAGCGGCAGGTTCTTTAGGGAACCATAAAAGGGAGCAAACCGCCTCATGAATGAAGAAGTGCAAAACCCGCCGGAAATGCCAGCAATCTGGTACGTTATGTGCCGCGACGAAAAGTGCGGCCCCATTACACTTCAGCAGCTTGCAAACATGATCACAGACGGGTCGGTTACTGGACGAAGTCTGGTATGGAAAACAGGCATGCAGGAATGGCTTCCCGCTGAACAGGTGTCGGAGGTGATTCCGCACTTCCGAAACACCCGAGTTGCCGACCTGATTAAAGACGAGCGTTTCCAGCAGGCGCTGAACGTCACAAAACAGTCCTCCAAAAATGCTTTCCACGCGTTTATGACCTTTATAGTTAATCCATTGGGTGGTCTCCCCGGCGCATACCAGAGTCTGGGAAAGGCCGGTGCGCTCTCCGTCGGAATTGTCTTCTTCGTAGTCTTTGAACTCTGCCTATTCACCAGTATGAGAGCGGGGCAATGGTCGGGGGCCGGTTTGGTGATATGGGTCAAATTTCTTTTCTGCGGGGCTGTTCCCGTTGCCAGCATGATGTTGGGTCTTGCCGCCACGCGGCTCATAAAGAAATCAGACGAAACATGGCACGCGGATTTCTTCATCGCGACGTCATACTATCTGGTGTGGGGCTTGGGACTGTTCCTGGTCGGCCTTCTGGGAGTTGCAAACTTTGAGATTGTGCTGCTGATTATGATCTTCAGCGGCTACTACTCCCTTTATATCCTTCTGTCAGGACTCACGCGGGTTTACAAGATTTCCGAATCCATCGCCGCTTTCACACTCCCAGCCATTCAAATTCTTTCGCTCTGGCTGACTAAGGTCGTTATCCTGGCACTTCTTCAAAGCGAACTGTCTGGTATTGCCTCTAGTGGGGTGATTAGTCCCTTTAGGTATATGCTCTAGACTGCAACGTGGGTACTTAATGAAAGGGTTTCTGTCATGGATGATCAGCAAAACACGCCTCCCCCGCTTCCAACCCCTGTGAAGGAAGCTGTTGCCCCCAAACGCGGCAGAAGTTTCGCGCTGCCTGTGGTCCTTTGTCTTCTCGCAATGGCCGCCGCTGGCGGGTTCCTTGCGTACAAGTACCTGCCCTCACTTTCCACGACCGGCCAGCCGGGCATTTACACCCTGGCGGTCGGGACCATTGCCGACAACGGAGGAAAGACGCCGGAGAACGTCACCAACATCATCAACGACGTCTTCTATTCGAGCCTGGATGAAACAAAGAAGTTCAAGCTCGTTGAGCGGTCCAGGATGGCCGATATCATGAAGGAGTTTGTTCGGACCCAGCCCGACGCCCCCAGGGATGACTCCTCCTATGGAAAGGTCTCGTCCAAAGACTCGGTGGAAAAGAACATGGAGGTGGTGGCAAACAACATACTCCAGAACTCAAACAAAGCCCTTATTGAAAAGGGCCAGGGCTCTGTGCAATTGGGGGATATGCTTAAGGTTGAAAACGGCCACGTTGTTGACTTGGCGGTCAGCTCACGTTTGGATCCCGATCAACTTCTCAAGATAAGAACCTTGACCAAGGCGGACTACTTCCTGGTCGGGGTGGTCTCGGATTTCTATTCCGAACAGGCCGAGAAGACAAACACCGTCGTCGGACACACAAGCCGGCGGTCGGCCCTTTCCATGACCTTGGATGCGCGCATTATCAACACGGCCACGGGCGAGATCGTCACCGCCCCCACCGTGTGTGTTGAGGAGCCGAAGATTGCGTCCACGCCAAACAATGCCATCGCTGACCGGCTCCAGAAGCTGGAAATCGAGACGGCGCGCAAGACCGCGCGCAAGTTTGCGCTGGGCGTGGTCAATTCACTGTATCCCATCTCCGTCTCCGAGGTTTCCAACGGGAAAATCTATCTGAACCGGGGAACCCTATTGGGCATTGAAACCGGCGACGTCTTCACCGTACTTTCCCAGGGCAAGGATATCATTGACCCCGACACGAAGAAGTCCATAGGCAAGGTCGAGGAGGAGGTCGGAGAGATTACGGTCACTCAGGCATTGGACAAGATGTCCATCGCCACACTGGTGTCCGAGGGGGCCGTCGTAAAAAAGGACATGATTTGCCGGCCCAGTCAGTCAAACGCCAAGGCGAAGGACAAGGAGAAGGGCGGGCAAGCCGCCGCTGAAGAGCCGACGCCCAAGCCGGTCGATGACGGCCGCATGTCCATTGCAATCATGCCGTTGCGCAATTCCGCCAGTGCGGAAGCAAAGGCCATTGACGATCTGCAAACTTATTTCTACACGGAGATGGGACAGTTTCCCGATGTCCGGCTCATAGAACGACAGCAGTTGGAGAAAGTGGGCCAGGAATTGAGCCTAGGCGACGATGGCTATGTGTCTCCCGAAACGGCCATCCAGGTGGGAAAGTTAACCGGCGCAAAGTATTGTCTAATCGGGTCTTTAACCCGCCTCACGAACGATGCCACCGAAAGCGCATTGCGCCCGGACCTGCGCAAGACAATCAACCGGACATCCATCGAAATGGATTGCCGCTTCCTGGACACGGAAAAGGGCGAGATTTATAAACAGCCCGCCACCGCCACAAAGGTCACGGAGAATGACAAGCCTGCGGCCGAGGTTGCGGCAGCGACCATGCGCGACGCGGTCAAGGAGCTGTGCCAGAGACTGATGGGTGTTGCCGCGACGGCCCAGGCGACGCCAGCTCCGGCGCCTTCGGCACCGGTGCCCACCCCTGCGGCAACTTCTGCTGCGGCCCCGGCAGTCCCGGCCGCGCCGGCAAGCAATGTGGAACCCGTTGCGGGACAGTTCTTGACAATCGGCTCCTTTGCGAACACCGTGGACGGCAAGGCGCCCAACACGATCATTGACGCATTGGGCTCGGCTCTGGAGACCTCGGTTCAGCAGACAAAACGTATTCCCGTGGTCGAGCGGCTCGATAGCAGCTACCTTGATGAAGTGGTGTTTCAGAAGGAAGGGAAAGGCTTCCTCGACCTAAGCACACTCACCGACCCGAAGATCAAAGGCGCCAAGTACTATCTGGCCAATCGGATTGTCTCCTATACCGCGGGCGGCGGATCGTCCAAAGACGCATTGATTCCTAATGTCTACCACTATCATTGGTCTGTTGCCATGGAAATCCAGGCGAAGATCATTGATATCCAAACATCGCAGCTTGTTGAAGTCTTCCAAATAAAGAAGGAAGTGTCTGGCGGGGCGGATGCGGGCGGCGCGGTTTCCGGCGTGCCTGAACTGGAGGCACAACATTCAAAGCTCGCTCAGCAGATTGCCGAAGAGCTGACCGCGGGGATCATTCGGGTATGCTGTCCGCTGCTGGTGGCAGCAGTAACCGCGGATGACATCTATCTGAATCAAGGCGAGTCCATGGGGGTTCACGCCAACGACACGTACGCCGTTTACAACGTCGGACAGGATATTATCGATCCGCAGACCGGTAAAGTGTTGGGAAAGGAAGAAGTTCTGGCGGGTAACATCCAAGTGATGCGCACGGAGCGCGAAATGGCCATCGCAAAGCCTGTGGGAGAAAACAGTGCACCTATTTCATCGTTCACCAAGGGCATGATTTGCAAGCGGGTGGAACTGAAGGATGGAAAGGCAAAACAGAATTCGGCCCAAGCGGCGAAGGCCCCTGTCGCCGCCGGGACAGCCGCCCCGGCGGCCAAGCCTGCGGACGCACCTCCGCCCGCGGCAAAACCCGTCGATGCCGGCATTCCGCAAGGCATGGAACGTGTGTTCGCGCTGGCGCCGGTGGCAAACACCGCCAACTCGCCAAACCGTGCACTTGCGGCGTTTCGTGACGGTGTGAGCAAGGGCATTCAAACGGCGGCCAACACAAAAGTTGTCACCCGCGACGATGCGCAGCTGGCCCAGATTGGCAAGGAGTACCTTAGCGGCAAGAGCGGGTTCATGGATGATTCGACCCGGTTAAAGACGCTTCGTCTCGCCGGTTGCCGCTACATGGTTTTCATGGAGGTGACCGACTGGATTAGCCAAGTCTCGACGAAACAAATTCCAATGACCAATCAGAGTATTGACATCCAAGAAGTTCAGATGCGAGCCAGCGGCACGGTGGTTGACCTGAAGACGGGACAGGTGCTGTGCTCGGCGCAGGCCAAAGCATCGAGTGTAGAGGACGTAGACTCTGCTGTGACAGTGGATCAGCAGGGAGATCTCGACATGGACGCGAAGATCGCCGAAAAAACGGCGCAGCGCATGGTGGAAGAGTTTCGCAAACAAGGGGCGTTAAAGTAACTTCACAGGGAGAAGAGCAATGACACATGCATTCGCGAGATTTGGAATCGGGTCTTTGGTGATGTGCCTTTGTCTGGCGGGTTGCTCGACCTTCACCAACTACTCAAAGAAAATGGATCCCGTAGGCAAGGGTGTCCGGGCAAATAATCTAAACGGAGCACAGAGTGCGTTCCCCGAGAAAGACGCGGACTCCAAGACGGACCGTGTCGTCTATCTCCTTGAGAAGGGAACCCTTTTGCATGCCATGTCGAAACCTGACGAGAGCAATCAGGTGTTTGCCGAGGCCCATAACATATTCGAAGCGGAGGACATGCGTGCCAAGGTAGCCCTTGGGAAAGGCGCTGAAGCGGTCGGTGCTGAACTTATCAATGATAAGGCATTGACTTATCAGGGTGAGGCCTATGAGCGTCTCTGCATGCACACGCTGCAGGCTCTTAATTATGCCATGCTTGGCAAGAAGGACGATGCCCGTGTCGAAATGAAACTCGCATATGAACAGGCAACAGCGGTGGCGGAGAAAAATAGACGGGAGATTGAACAGCTTCGGAAGTCTGCCGGAATCAACCGCATCGATCCCAATATGGACACCAGCGCAACGACTAGGCAGTTTTTCGAGCCGGACCAACTAACGGCAGTGCAGGCCTCCCCTCTCGACCCATATCAGAATGCCTTTGCCGCCTGTCTGTCCTCGGTCATGTACGAGGTTTACCATGACTATGGTAATGCCTATATAGACTGCCAGTTGGCCCATGACATTATGCCGGGTGCGCAAACTCCCGGCAGGGAGCTGGCGCGATTGGCAAGTCTGGGCGGGTCAACCGACCGCAAAACCGAGTGGGAGCAAAAGTATGGTCCAGCTAGAACAGTACCCGAAACCGACGGAGAACTCTTCATTACATTTCAGTGCGGCCTGGCTGCGCACAAAGAACAGGTGAAGTTTGATATTCCCATCCCCATCTATGATCGCAAGACAAACAGCATCGTGATCGTGCAGGTTCCAGTTGCGTTTCCAAAGTATAGGCCAACTCCGTTTCGCGCGAGCAGCATGGAAGTCATCTGCGACGGCACCTCTCTTGGAAGCACCGAGTTGCTGGCGGACCTTGACCTCATCGCCCTGAAGGACTTCCACAACAGAGCAGGAGCCATGATTCTGCGCCAGTCCATCCGAAGCCTTCTAAAAGGCGCTGCAGGTTATGGCTCCCGTGGACAGCTTGGCCAAATTGGTGATATCGATATCAGCAGTTTCCTGACCGGACGTCTGTTATCGTTTACTGAACAGGCCGATCTGCGGTCCTGGCTCCTTCTGCCCTCCAACGTTCAGGCGCTCCGCACCAGCGTTCCGGCCGGCGAGCACAAGGTTGATTTTGTGCTTAAAGACAGATCCGGAAACCTCATCGACAAGAAGAGCGGCACTGTCGTAGTCGAAAAAGGTAAGTTTACCTTCCTCAACCTTCGTGGCATAGACACCTTTGTGGGTGAACCGCAAATGTCGTTGCCGCTATAATCTACGCAAGGAATTAAGACAATGCATACGATAATGTTTCGAATACCCCTGTTGCTGGCACTGATAGTGCTGCTTGCGGCGGCGTCCTGCGCCCCAGGCCGTCCCATAGGCAGGATGATAACAACCGACGGGGGCCGGGAAATCAAGGCCGGCGCAGTCATCAAGGATGGCGCGCTGAACGGCAAATTGGCCATCGACAGCATCGATTGTAGAATCGTCAACGGCATGCCGCAGGCCCAGGTGGTCGTCCGCAACAATACACGCCACGAAATTGGATTTGTGTACCGGTTTGTCTGGACCGATGCCCAAGGCTATGACCTTTCCGTCGCAAACACTATTTGGAAAGAGGGCTACGTCCAAGGCAATTCAACGGAAGGTATTACTGCTGTGGCTACCTCCAATGGCGCCGCCTCGTTCTACATGGAAATTGGCAAGAAGAAATAACACGGAAGGATCCTACGATGAAAAAACTTTTGCTCCCCACGCTTTTCTGTTTGATTGTTGCGACGCTTGCGGGCTGCGCGACCACAGTCTCCACAAGGAATACTCAGCCTGCAGATCGAACATCCGTATTCAAGATTACATCTGAGGATGTTGACAAAGCTACTCAAACATGGGTAGACGACTTAGTCACCCGCCCCCCCGTTGCAACGAGCACGGAACCCCCAATCATTGGCTTCTGCGGCGTCGCGAACCTGTCCAGAGACCATTTTGAAATGGGTCTCTTTGACCGATCATTTGAGTATATTGGACTGCGCACCGGGAAGGTTCAGTTTACGAATGCAATGAAGCTTCCCGACGGTTTCTTCGAGCAACACAAATTTCAAAAGAGTCTAATAGCGGACAAGGACACCGCAGTTAAGATTGGCAAAATCCTGGGCTGGAAATACGCCATCTATGGAGAACTGTATGGAACAAAGGAAAATGACGCAAAGGGTAATCCTGTAATTTTTTACGACCTTTATGTCTATATGCTGAACATTGAGACAGGCCTTCAACCTTGGAACTCTCGATACAGGTTCCAATTGTATGCTGATCGGGCATTAATAGGGCGGTAACGGTTGTCGTTCTTCCGGCTATGCCGTTCGCAGATATACACTGAATCCTTTGGAGCATTTAAGGGGTGTTCCGTGTCGAACAGCCCAACCGACCATGTAAAGCGGCAGTACCCAAAGTAAGGTGCTGCCGCTTTTGTTGAATGCTTAGGGTAAGGCGTTGCGGTAATTGCCTTATCGTGTTTGCTGGTGGATGACGATATTGACTAGGAGCACCGCTTCAACAAATTCTGCGTTGCCAAGTGCACCTGGTAACAAAAAATAACGAGAACACGAAAGGTTTGCGATGAAAAGACCGTTGCTTTCCACGATTTTATGCCTGGTTGTTGCGAGTCTTGCCGGTTGTGCGTCTACGACCGCCGCAAGAAAACCTCAGCCTCTAGGTCAAACGCAAACGACAACGCTTAGTTCGGATATCATCGACGAGGTGGTTCAGAGGTGGCTCGAATCTATGTCACAGTTTGGCCCCGTTGCAACAGCCACGGAACCCCCTCTCGTTGGTTACTGCGGCGTCAAAAGCCTGTGCAGAGAACATCTTGAAATGGGTCTCTTTGACCGCGCCATTGAATTCTATGGACCGCGAACCGGCAAGCTTAGGCTTGTCATGGCCAACAAGGAAACCGCGACTGCGACAGGCAAAAATACGGCTTGGAAGTACGCGATCTATGGCGAAGTGAGCAGCATGAAGGAAACGGACGCGAAGGGCAATGCTATCGTATATTACGACATCTATGTTTACATGAAGGACACTGCGACGGGCGAATTGGTCTGGAACAGTCGGGATAAGTTATCAGTGGACATCAAGCGAGGCAACACAGGGCGTTAGTTCCTTCGGGTTGCCCTGCCAGAAACAGTGCCTGCACTTGGAAATTGTACAGATGTCAGCAAAACAGATATTTCTTCCACCAACGCGGTAAGGGTTGCCGCTTCGGCCACAAGAGTAACACTACATGTGAAAGGGGTGCCGATGAGAATGTATGTTTGGGCTCGTATTGGGATGTTCATTGTCCTGCTAACCGCCACGGTTTTCACTCTGCCTGCATGGGCTGAGGACACGCCCGATATAGCCGCGCTGCGCGCCAAAGCTGAAAGCGGCAACCCTGATGCGCAGTTTAAGCTGGTCCTCTTCTATTCCCATGGCGACGGCGTTCCTAAAGACCCAATTCAGGCTGTTGCATGGTATACCAAAGCGGCAAAGGAGGGTCATGCGGACGCGCAGAATAACCTCGGAAACTGCTATAGCACCGGCAACGGGGTGGCCAAGGATCCGTCGCAAGCGATTAAGTGGTACAAGAAGGCAGCAAAGCAGGGTATGGCCGAGGCGCAAGGCAACCTTGGGAATAGCTATTTTGCAGGCGATGGCGTTAGGAAAGACCTAAGACAGGCCGTTGAATGGTATACGAAAGCGGCAAAACAAGGGCAGGCAGAGGCGCAGCTTAAGGTAGGTTTTTGTTATGACACAGGTGGGGGTGTTCCCAAGGACTCGGAACAAGCTATTGCGTGGTACATGAAGGCAGCGGAGCAAGGTGTTGCCGAAGCACAATGCAATCTGGGGGTTCACCTTCTTGAAGGCGACGGCATTGAGAAGGACGTGACTCGATCTCTTGAATTCTTAACAAAGGCAGCGGAACAGGGTTGTGCAAAAGCGCAGGTCAGGCTCGGAGAGTGCTATTACACTGGTCGGGATGGTGTGCCCAGGGACGTAACACAGGGCATCACATGGTTCACGATGGCAGCTGAACAAGGTCTGAAAGAAGCGCAGATGAACCTTGGAATCCACTACCTTGCGGGTGATGGCATTCCAAAGGACCTTGTGCAGGCCTATCTGTGGCTGAACTTGGCCGCAGTAACGAAGTCGGATAGGGCACAAGTTCAGGAACTGATGTCCAAAGAAATGACGCCGGAGCAGTTGGAAGAGGCCCAGCGGCGTCTATCAGAATCAATTGTAGAACTATACAGAAAGGCGGCGGAACGAGGCGATGCGGGGGCTCAATACGGCCTCGGAGTCTGTTATTTCGCGGGAGAGGGCGTTAAGAAGGACATGAACCAGGCGGTGAAATGGTACAGCAAGGCGGCGGAACAGGGTAATGCGAGAGCACAATACAACCTCGGATGCTGCTATGCCCAAGGCGAGGGTATTTCGAAAGACCCAAAGCAGGCGGTTGAATGGTACAAGAAGGCTGCAGAACAGGGCCATGGTGAGGCACAGCATAATCTTGGTCTCTGCTACGGTACCGGTGACGGGGTGGCCAAGGATGAGAAAAAAGCCTTGGAGTGGTGCAAGAAATCTGCGGACCAGGGGGTGCCCGAGGCGCAGGTTAGTCTGGGAGCGCGCTATGCCCGTGGCGCGGGCGTCAAGAAGAGCGTGAGGCAGGCAATAGTATGGTGGGGCAAGGCGGCGGAACAGCTCTATGACCTGGCCCAATTCAACCTTGCGCAATGTTACGCATCGGGCGAGGGTGTGTCCAAAGACATGACCAAGGCCATAGAATTGCTCATGATGGCGTCGGATGTAGGCGCCGGTCGAGAAGTGAAGCACCCTTTGTGGCGGTCGGGAGCGCGCACCCTTGGTAATCTCTGTCTGTTTCGTGGCATTGGGCCGCGAATGGACACGGGAGCAAACAAGGAGTGTATCGAGACATGGAACA
>CAITNO010000006.1 GCA_903893795.1 Candidatus Hydrogenedentota bacterium
GAGAGTCTTCGGTAGAGATACATGGCGGTCTATACTGCCCATGCGAGTCCTCCAAATGGCACCAGCCGCATGAGTTCCTGAAGAGAGCCGTTCACTCGGAAGCGCGCGAACAGCGCCATTGTAACATCAACCATCCAGACTGCCTTGGAGACAACAATGCTCCTACGATGAAAGCGAGCGAACCAGTGTCTCTGCCGCCCATTGTTCCTTTCTATACCATCGGTCTTGTCTTTGCCTTGATATAGTTGTCCTATCGGAATAAGATTTGCGTATACCACATATTCATCGGTAATATACAGTCTGGCGCCTGTTTCCTTGAGCCTCTCAATGAGAAGCGCCGCTGTCTTTTCGCTGCGATCCCCGCACTCCCAGTCAATCAGCTCCCCGGTGGCGTGGTTGATGGCTTTCCATATCCACAGCTTCTCGTCCTTCGAATTCAGGAAATGCCACATTTCATCAAGTTCGATCACCACGACTGTTCCTTTGGGGATCGCCTTTGGCGGGTGCTCGGTTGCTACCCACGCAAGCCATGACTGGACGGTCGAAGGTACGACACCAAGAAGAAACGCAGTGCATGAGATGGATAGCCCACAGATATATAAAATAGCGGCATTGTATCTCATATCAACTGGATAGCCGTGCCCTGGTGTATCTGTAAATCTATGCCCACAAGTTTTGCATAAGTACCGCTGATTGCCGTGAACAAAACCATTCTTTACATAAATTAATCCGTCACATTTCTTGCAAGATAGCGACATGGTATTCATACTCCTCTCTTTGTTCATGTCGCATTGAGACGCGACTCGAGAGTATCGCTCATCCTTCGACTGGCCACAAGTCCGTTTCCTCGCTCGGAATGGCAACCATAACGTGTCAGCAGTCATGTATCTCTACCGAAGACTCTCCGAAAGGCACCCCCCTCTCCAGAGGCCTAACACTTTACCAAGCTGAGGGCAATCACTACCTCAGACCAGTGGGAATCACCTCTGCCGCACCAGCGTGGTTGATATTGGCATTGAAGTGGTAGTTGGCATAACCTAGGGGCCAACTGTTCCACGCGCCCCCCATACCCGCAATCAAATTGCTAGACATGAAGTCTGTTGCGCGCTTTGCCTCGTTCGGATTGGCATTGACGTTGATCCAGTTATTCGTATTCGCTCTGACATCTCTCCGTTCTGGGCGAAAATGCGAAACTGGATCAATGGTGATTAGAGCGCCGACTTTGGTACCATTGGCGACGACCTTTGCCGCAGTATCACCACCCCAGCTATGGCCGACGACAGCGATGTTATCTGAACCGTAGGTCTGCCCCTGTTTCTCCAGCCAAGCCTTGAGTTCCTTATCTTGATCACTCGTAAAATATTGAATATTAATGCCCTTGTTATTGCGTTGCATGTCTCTGTAAACGTCCTCCATCACATGACCTAGCGTTTTGTCTCCCGCCCCACCGACGATGGCGATGGCTTTCTTGTTTTTGAGGGCCTCGTAGATTTGCTGCCTGATGATCCCCAGATCGATGTTGTCTCCGGAATCGCCATGTGTGCCATCCCAACCCAAAGGATGCGGGCTGTCTGCGGGTGCCTGCGATTGACCATTACGGGGTTTCCTGAAACTGTCCCCCTGAGGATGATCGCCCCCGGAGAGACCGGTCTGCGCCGCCCGCGCCGTATTGGGGGCCGGGCTGGCCAGGGTGACAAACTGCAATGGCATGACGATTTCCGCCCGGTCCTCCAGCGCCTGCACCACATGGGGCCAGCGGTCGGCGCCGACGTGGCGGATGACGGTGGTGAGCGCGTGGCTGGCCTTGACGATTTCGCCCATGGTCCGGGCCAGGGCTGATCCCTCTGCGGCCTGACGCAGGCAGCGGATTTGGGTGGGGGCGTCAATCAAGCCGCGGGTGAAGGTTTCGCGGAAACTGGCCTCGTCCAGGTGGGCGGCGGCGTTCCAGGCGCCGAGCAGGCCACCGAACCGCTGGGCTTCGGCCGCAGACGGCAGGTTGAACGCGCGGATCACCCGCTGTTGCCAAGCGCCGAGCAGCGCGTGACCCAAGAGGGTGTGGGCGCGGCCTGCCGGGCTGGGGTCGCGCAACAGGGTGTCGCACCAGGACGAGCCGCTAGTGGTCCAGCGGCCCAAGGCGTCGCGGGCTTCATCGGGATTGTAGTGGGATGGTGCGGGCATGGGTTTTCTCCGTCCGGCGCGGCGGGGCCGCCCGAATGGTAGGGTTTAGGTCCGGGGATTGGGAAAGAAAGTCTGGCGGGCCTCAGGTCACAGGCACTCGATGACCACCGCGCGCTTCCAGTAGGCTTGGCTGGCCGAGGCCAGAACCGTCGGGTCGGCGGTCACGTCGGTGGGCACGCAGAACCCGCCGCGCCATTTCCACGACTGGGTGATGATCAGCGCGCCTTGGCCGCAGAGGATCGCCCGGCGAATGTGCCGGCCGGTCAGGGCCAGACGCTGTTGCGGGGCCTCGGTGGTCGGGAAGAACGCCACGCCCAACATCCGGACCACCTGCCCGTCCTGCATGGCCCGGGACGCAGCACCGCCGCTGTACAGGCGCTTGAAGTCCGGGTCCTGGAACAGCGACGACAGCGTTCGGTTGTCCAGATAGCAATGGTAATAGCCGTCGAAGTCCGGAATGTTGTCATCGCGCAACCGGGCGACGGCGGCCAGGACCAGGAGCAACGTCAGCCGGTCGCCCTCCACCAACTGGGAGGTGGCGGCCCGGTCGTTGGGGCGCAGGATGGTCGGCGCCACCGCCGAGACCACGGCGGCCCCCAAACCGGCGTCGGCGACCGCAACCGGCGCGGCAAAGGTCAGCGTCCCCGAAACCCCGCCCAAGCACGCCAGCGACGAGGCATTGGCGGCATCGCGGGCGGTGCCGATCAGGCTGTAAAGCTGGGCGCCCACCGTCACGGTCATCGGGTTGCTGGCCGAAACCGGGACCAGGACGCCGTTGACCGCAACCTTCTCGAACCCGACCACCGTGTCCACGTGCAGCGTGGTGGTCGGGGTGTCGAGGCCGGCGGTGACGAAGCGGTTCCTTTGCGTGGGAAACCGGCGAGCGGGGAGCCGTGGGCCTGGAAATGGCCACAAAAAAAGCCCGGAGCAGTGTCCTGCCCAGGCTTTCATTCCTCGTCTCGCGACGGGACCTGCGTGTACCGATTCTCGTGCCATGGGTCAAACACAATTCCAAGGAGGGCTGGTTTTCCGCGCTCGACAGCAAACAGAGGGTTGGATATCCTGTGGTGGCTTCCACGAATCGGGAGGATCGGGATGTATCGCGACAATTCGCTGATGCCGAAGGAAGCGGTGCGCCTGACGGTGCTGGGGACACTGCTGTCCAATGGTCCCCAGCGTTACGGCGATCTGGCCGCGGCGGTGCGTCACTTCACCGGGCGCATTGTCGGCCCGTCCCTCGATCTCATGGGCACGTCCCTGGAAATGCTGCGCTATGAGGGGCTGATCGACGCTCTTGACGGTGCCGGCATGGAGGATAACGCCCTGCTGGATGTGACCGCCGCCGGTCGCGGGGCGTTCCAGACCTTGATGCGCGCCCATGTGCGGGCGCCGGGGTTGGATGACATCAACAAGCTGGTGGTGGCGCTCAAGCTGCGGTTTCTGCACGTGCTGGACCTGCCCTCGCAGTTGGAGCAGGTGGACGCGCTGGTTGCGCTCTATGAAACCGATCTGGCCCGGCTCACGGATCTAGCCCGCCACCACGACGGTGATCCGGGCTTGCTTTCCGCATGGCTGGCCCACGATATCGTGCAGGTCGAGGCCCGGCTTGCGTGGTTCCGCGACCTGTACCAGCGGCTCCGGGACTGACGGAGCCAAGGTCTCGAACGAGAAACATTGATATAGTCCAATGAGTTATCGGCAGGGCGGGCGGCTCTGTGGCGTCCACGCGGGCGGGCCTGCGGTACCGGCTCGGCGGGATCGCGGGAGCAGCGGCTGCGGTTGACACACCGGAGAATTTGTCCTAGAAGGTGCGCTGCACAAAACCCTCATTACGCTAGTGATGTGCCTATTATTAAACTTATGTGTAAACTGAAGGAGGGCAAAGGCCGTGACTCATCTTGCTGCCGCCAGTTCGTTGCGTGAGGCCAGCTATCCTGATATTGCGTCTGAGCATGCCAGATTGGCCAGCCTGATTGAAATTATTGAAACAAAACTTCGCGAGGATAACGCCAATTATTTGATTGTCGCCGATCATATTCGGGAGCTTATGCAATTGGCGCGAGAGCACTTTGAGCATGAAGAAGTGATAATGGAGAGAGAGCAGTATTCTCAAAAAGACTACCACATTCAAAACCATCAGCACCTGTTACGGAGTCTGGCCGATTATGTCGCGCTGTGTGAGAAGGGCGTGCTGAATATTGAGGCGGACGCCGGCAAAAATATTCGCGGCTGGTTTTCCTTCCACACCAGAACAGTTGATGAGGAGTTCCGGGAGTGGTTGGCCAACAAAGGCCCGCATGGTCATTGAGTATTAGACTATTTCTTTGGTCTCGAGGGGAGCGCGGGCGTCTCGC
>CAITNO010000007.1 GCA_903893795.1 Candidatus Hydrogenedentota bacterium
CCGGCTTTTGGTGCCGGCGGGACGCCAGCGCTCCCAGTGCCTCGGCTTTTATCGATGAGCAGATAACAAGTTATGGTTTCGGCGGCGCATCGAGCAGGGCATCCTGCGTCAGCACCACATCCCGCAGCAGTCCGTGAAACTGGTACTGCTGCGACGCGTCGCAATAGTTGCCCAAGACGAGAGGACGCGCGGCGGGCACAGAGCGCACCGCTGTTTTGCCCTGAAACACCCAATCGCCGTTGATGGCGAGCCGTAGGCGCGCACCGTCAAACACGAAGCGGCAGGCATACCCTTTGCCTGCCTCCACCGGCGGACCCTGGGCGTCGCCGCCGGGTGTGCGCACCATGAGCTGTCCGCCGAGAATCTGAACGAACCATCCGTCGATCTGCCAAGCGCCGTGGCACAGGAGCACCGGCATGGCATCCACGCGGTCGGCGCGGAACGTGAAGTCGAGCGTGAATGCGTGGTTCAGGTCCATGGCCTCCGGTTTGTTTTCGGCGACGATGCGCCCGTCGTCAAACCGCGCGCCTTCCGAAGTGAATGCCACGGAGCCCTGCAAGGCCGGTCCTTCCGGAACGATGGTCAGAGGCCACTGGATAGCCGGGGCGATGACGGGCGCGGGAAACGCCACGGACACTTCGCCGGGCGCACCTTCACGCCCTGCCGCGTTCAGCGGCGTCACATGGTAGGTCCAACGGCCGTCACCGGGCGTGTCATGGAAGCTCTGGCCCCCGGACCGCGATGCGCGCGGCGTGCCCGTCTCCACGAAGTCTTTGCTGCCTTCCGCAGCCCGTGAGATGCGGTACGACGCGACCGTATAGGTCGCCGCCTCATCCCATTCGAGCGTAATCCCGCCGCGGTTTGCGAATGCGCGGGGCGTCACCACTTCCGTTACCGCTTTGTCCGGCATGGTGAAGGTGGCCGTCTGCGACCGGCCGATGACCTGTCCATCGCGCAGTGCCTCCACCCTGTAATCCGTCTGCAACTGCACCGGGATGTCGGCAAAGAAGGAGACCGACGTGTTGCCCGCCGCTTCGCCGTTGCGGTAGACACGGAAATAATCAGCCTCGGGCACGGGGTCCCACATCAACTGCACCGCCGCGTTCCTACCATCGCGCACCACCAGCAGGAGCTCTTTTCCGGCTGGGGGAGCGTCCTGCGTCGGTTTCTTGATGGGCTGCCAGGAGGGCGACACGTCGGCCATCACGGTGACGGCGCGGTCAATCGCGCCCTGCACCTGTGCCGGGTCGGGGGAGAGGGACAGGCTCAGCAGGATTCCCGGGGCGTGCAGGGCCGTGCCGGGCAGGGTCACCCGTTTAACCCAGCCCTTCGCCAGTGCGCATTTGATGCTGGCCCATTCCGTCGCCCCGAAAGCGCGGTAATGCACCCAGGCATCGCCGCCGCCGAGTACATAGGGCTGCAGCACAAGGTCGGTGCCATCCGGTGTTGACCCGATCAGGCGCGGGAGAAACACGGCCGGGGCGGGCGTCCATGGGGGCGCGGGCGGGTCCGATTCCGGTTCGCCGAGCACCCTGCCCGCCTCGTTCCACATGCGCCGCCAGTCGGCGGCCGCCTTTGTGTTGATGGTGGCCAGCACCCCGTATTCGCCGCGCGTGGTGACGCGCAGGGCATAGCCGCGCATGGCTTTTGCCAGCAGACCCGAACCCAGCAGTTCACGGGCCTCCGTGGCCGTCTGTTTTGCCTGACCGGCATCGGGCGTGTTCTTGGCCCGGACGATGAGTTCATTCGCCTTGACGGCCGCAACTTCCGCGTCGTAATAGGCCAGCGACCAATCCATGGAACCAAGCAGCCATGCGAGCCTTTCGCGGCCCGACCGCGTTTCGGGCGTCACGGCCGCAGCACGACCGCGCAGGGCGCGGAGTTCCTCCACTTTCTTCGGGGCACCCGGCCCCCAGGAGAATGGGGCACACTCGTTCTGTCCGCCGCCGCCAACCCAGCGGTAGCCCAGCGCGTCCAGTTCGCGGTGGATGTCGGCCATGGCCGCCGCCGACGAAGGGCCATAGCCCTGCAAAGCGAGGTCCTGATAAAAGGTCTCGGTGCTCAGTTCGGGGTTCCAGGCGAATGCGGTGACGAAGCCGAAGTTCTCCTCCACATCGCGCGTGCGCCAGTGAATGCCCAGCACGCCCTGGCTGTGGCCTTCCAGAATGTTGAGCATCATCTTGTCATAAATGTGCACGGCGGCCTGCGGGTGCCACTGGTCTCCGTCGCATTCCAGCCACGGAATGGGCCAACGTTGCCGGTCCGGCGGGAGCGCACTGTAAACCGAATCCACCGTGGGCCGCGCCGAGATGAAGTCGAGCGACGAGAAGATCACTTCTTTCGGCAGGATCTTGTCCAGTCCGGCATAGTATTCGGCGGAGAGCAGGCGGTCCTCACCGCCCCACCCGGAAATCACCAGTTTGGGCGCCTGCTCGCGGCGCGACAGGGCGCGCAATGCCAGGAAGGAAAACTGTTCCAGCCGCGCGCCCTCGTTGGCGCGGGCACGCTTGCCCGCTTCGTTGTCCTGGAAGAAGGGAGTCGCCCCTTCGGTGCGTTCCACCGCGCGCCGGAAGGCGATGCGCCGTTCCATGCCGTAGAATGGAAGCGGGCTTTCGGGGGAAGCCGAAGCGGGTGGCACGGGCTGTTCCGCGAAGCCCTGCGCCCCCTGTGTTTCCGCCTGCCATAGGAACACATATTCGAGCATGGGATAGAAGTCCAGCACGGCGTTGAAGCGTTTGATGAAACGCTCGCACACGTCGATCTGGGTGGGGTCGCCGGTAATCTCAAAGCCAAGCGCGGGATGAACCCCGCGCTTGCGCGCATAGGTGAACGCGTCGCGCAGAATGGTCTTTTCGCGGCGGACGGCGTCGTCCGCGCCGCGTCCCTCCACGGTGGAGGCCGCGCCGAAATAGGGGTCGGAATAGAGCTTGTCCGTGCCGTAGGCAAACTGGTCCGCCGGCGTGCCCGAAGTGCCCCAGGTGGGGCTGCCCGTGTTGAGCAGCGGCGCGCCCTCCTTCATTTTCCCCTTCTCCTCATAGGCGGCGAAGGGTTCGGTGTCATAGGTGTGGAAGGTCAGGAAGTTCGCGCCGGAACGGATAAGCTGGTCCACAAAAGCGCGGTGGTCGATGGGATCCCAGGCCGTGGGGCTGTCAAAGAAGTTGTACCAGGGCAGTACACCTCGTACCGAGAATACCGGGTTGCCCTCGATGGTGCCGGATCCGGGAAGTGCCTCCGGCAGAGAGGCGGGCACGCTTTCACTGCCCAGATAGAAACGGTAGCCGAGCGCGCGGAGCAGGCCATATATGCCGTTCACCACACCCTGCGGCGTGCCGCCGGCCACGGTGACAGTGTACACCCCGTTCTTTTGCCCTGCCGCAATGCGGTACCCCTCGCCTTGGGCGGCCTCGTCCCGTTCCAGCAGCACAGCCGGAACGGGGGTCTGCTCCCAGGCACCGTGGGGCGTTACCTTGACGGCCGTGTCGGTTGCCTGGCCCAGGTAGCGGGCGAGGTCGGCGGTCGCAAGTCGTTCCATGTCGACCTGCGTGCCCGTGGCGATTGTACCCCACGGCGCAGCCGTGGCGCAGGTGGCAAGAAGCATGGACAGAATGATAAATGCCGATACACGCATGAGTTTGAGACTCCTTGAATTGTGCACGGTAACTGGGGGAGGCGGCGGTCAGGCTTTGGCCTTCGGCCGTTTGAAGTAATTGCCCTTGACCCATCCGAAATTGAGGGTGAGATGGAGCAGGACGCCGATGAAAAGGAGAATGCCCGCCCCCTCATGCACCGGCGAAAACAACCAGTCCGGGAGTTCGTCGCCGAGCAGTCCCGTGCAGAGTTGGAACAGGACCAGCAGGCCGATCAACGGGTTCAGAATGCGCAGTGCCGTACTCTTCATTGGGCGTCTCCGTTAGGTTTCAGCAGGCGCACGCGAAACGCGGCCATCGGGTGGCCGGCATCGCTGAATTTACCCTGAAGCCACACCCAGAATTCTGCCGTGGGGTCGTTCGGCAGGCTGCCCGTTTTCAGCGTGTAGGACAACTGCGTGCGTCCGCCGGGAGCAACTTCCACCGTTTGTTCGGCACTCGTGCAGAACCAACCGTCCGGGAATTCAAACTGGGGTACCGGGCCGGACACGGCCTTGTTGGAGAAGTTGTATATCCAGAGGCTCAGCGGCGTCTCGCTGTTGGGCGGCAGCACATAATTGTATTCTTCGGTCCATTCCGGCTTGAACAGCCGGAGTTCGGCGCGCGGCAGGTCGGCCTGCAGCACCACCGGGCAGGGAGCACCCTCGATTTTCTCACTGGACGGAACGGGCGAAAGGGGCCAGCGGCCTGCCGCGCCCGGCGGCAGTTCCTCGAATACCGGCGCGCCCGTCAGGCTTCCCGGTGTGCCGATGGGGCGGCCGAGGTAGTCGGTGTAGGTGCCCGTGAGCGTGTCGTGGTAGCGGGGCATGGGGGCGCGCTGCCGGCCCCGCGTTTCCCATTCACCGCTGTTTTCTACCCACTTGACCAGCACGTCCCGTTTCTTGCCCTGAAAGGCGACCACCTGGGTGCTCGCCGTGCGGAACAGCGAAAGGCGCCCGATACAGTGCGTGCCGTTTAGTGCGCGCGCCACGGCCGCCAGCGCGACATAGCCCGGCCGGGGCGTCATATCCTGCCGCAGCAGGCCGAACTGCACGGTCGATTCCATATACTGCCCAAGGATGAAATGGAAATGGCGCGCCGCGCCCGCGGCCAGACTGTCCGCGTAGGATTGTGCAATGAACTGCGCTTTGAGCAGCGCAAGCCCCGGGTCCGGCTCGCCGCCAACGGCGTCTTTTGGCGCATGGATGCCCCGATCCGATTCGGTCACCCAGATGGGTTTTCCCGAAGCAGCGATTCGGGCGTACTGCCACAGGTCGGCGTAGCCCGTGTTCCAGTCATAGGAGTGGATGCTGTAGGCGTCGAAATAGGGCCAGGTCTCATTCAGGAGTATCGCACTGGCGAGGGAGGAGGTGTTGACCCCCGCGATCGGCTGCCAGCATACGGTGATGCGGCGGTCCCCCTCTTTGAACCCGAGGTAGGCGGCTTTCTGCCATGCGCACATGAGATGAATCGGCCAGGCGCCGAAACTGCCGCAGTTGGCCTCGTTCCAGGGTTCCCAAGCCTGCACGGTGCCGTGAAAACGTTTGGCCAGGCTCTTGCTGAAGTCGCGCACCGCGCGCAGGTCGGGCAGCACGCGGTCCTGCCCGGCTTCCTCCCGCGGCCGGACCCATTTCGGCATGTCGTGAAACACCTGCAGGACATTGAGCCCAGATTTGTTCTGTATTTGCGCCGTGCGGTCATAAGTCGTGTCGGGGGCGTACTCGCCCGGCGCGGTTTCGATTTCCCTCCAGCGCATGCGATCACGCACCCATGACGCGCCCGTTCGCGCGGCAATGTCCGTCATGCGCCGGTGGCCTGGATCCGAGTTCGGCGCGACCCAGGAGAGCGCCACATCCACCGCGACGGGCGAGTCTTCATGGGAACGCTTCGGCATCGCGGGGAGAATGGCGGCAGTCGTCCAGCCAAGCGCCGCCTCGGCGGCATCGAAGAAATCAATGCGGTACCAACCAACGCTCAGTGTGCCGAGATCGACCTTTTCCTCCACCGCGCCTTTTAGGACCACTTTGGCCTGGTCATCGCGCACTTCGAAGCGCATGGCCTTTCCCGCGGCGCCGGGCGGAAGTGGCACGCTCTTGGATTCCTTCGGCAGGAAGATGTTGGCCCCTGCGGCGTTGGGAGGCATCGTTCCCAAGTCGTAGTACAGAGGGGGCGTCGATGGGAAGGATGGAGGATCAGCGAAGGCGCAGGCGCCCGCCACAGTTCCCGCCACCACGAAAGCCAAAGTCCATAGCCTGTTCATCATCTTGTCCACCTTTTAGGAATGGGACCTGTTCCGTGCAACTGACTCCGCAACGCCAGCCGCTGCGGCGACCGGGACCGGGGCCAAGAAACCCCGCGTGCTCAATCCAAGGACGAAAACGCCGCGCTTAGATGCGGTAATCGTCGGCTTCCCATTCCTTGATCATCTTCTTGATGGCGTTCCGATCCTGAATGTTCTCGTCGAGAACTTTGCGCATGAGCGGAAGCAGCTCCTCGTCACCGGCGAAGCGCAGGGCGATCAACTGGGACATGGACAGGCCGTTGATTTCCCAGTGCCGGTCCAAAGGCAGCAGTTTCTGAAGGCGCAGCCGCATTTCGAGACGAATGATGCGGTCCTGCATTTTGAGCGGGTACTGGCGGATCTTGAAGGACATCACAAAACCGCACACGATGAGAATGAACTGGGACAGGCCGAAGAGCAGCACGGCGTGCCGGTGAAACACCGCCGCCGCCAGAGACAGCAGAGCGGCGCAAAATAGGGCGGGCCACAGCAGCATGAGCTTATAGTCCATGGCGCGGTGGTTCTCGTAGTTCTGGGTGGTTCGCGGGTTCATGGGCGGCTCCTTTTTTTATAGGGTTAGTCTTCGAGAAAGAGTTTCCAGGGTTGTTCAATCACCTCGACGAGCCAGCGCAGGAATCGTGCGGCGTCGGCCCCGTCGATGAGGCGGTGGTCATAGGAAAGGCTCAGCGGCAGCATGAGCCGCGGCGAGAACTGGCCGTGTTTCCAAACGGGGGCAATGCTTGACCGTGACATGCCGAGGACGGCCACTTCGGGCGCATTGATGATGGGCGTGAATCCGTGGCCGCCCACGCCGCCGAGATTGCTGACGGTGAAGGTGCCGCCCTGCATGTCTTCCAGTGCGAGCCTCCGGTCACGGGCCTTTTTCGCCAGTTCGGGGAGTTCAATGGAAATTTGGGTCAGGCTCTTCTTGTCAACATCGCGCAGCACGGGCACAAGCAGACCGTTGGGCGTGTCCACGGCGACGCCGATATGATAGTACTTCTTGAGCAGGACGCAGTGTCTTTCCATGTCCACCGAGGCGTTGAATTTTGGGAAGTGCTTAAGCGCCTCCGCCAGCGCCTTGAGCACGAAGCTCGTCACGGTGAGTTTTCCGCCCGCCTCATCCACTTTCTTCGCCGCCCGCAGGCGCACTTCCTCAAGTGCCGTAATGTCGGCATTGTCAAAATGGGTGACGTGGGGGATGGAGGTCCAACTGGCAGTCATGCGCTCCGCCGTGGTGATGCGCACGGAGTTCATGGGTTTCTGGAGGACCATGCCCCACTTGTCGTTTGCCATGTCCGCCGTTTCCGCCGGTGACGCCGATACGGGCAGGAAGGGCAGCACCGTGGTTGGCGCCGAAACCTTATTGCGGGAGAGGTCATAGGCCAGCAGATCCCGGGCGGTGATACGGCCCGATGGGTCCGGGGAGGGCACCTCGTTCAGGTCAATGTCCAACTCGCGGGCCATCTGCCGCACCGATGGCGTGGCGCGCGCGATGCCGGGGTGCGGCGTCGCATCGGCCGGTGCTGCCGCATCCTGCCCGGACGCGGGCTCGATGGGTTTCACCGGTACCGGCGTTGGCGCCGCAGCCGGTGCCGCGACTGGCGCCGCAGCCGGTGCCGCGACTGGCGCCGCGGTTGGTGCTGGTGCCGCCGCGCCTTCCTCCACGAGGAGCACCACATCGCCCACGCGCACGGTGCCGCCCTCCGTCACACGGATCTCGGCGACCCGTCCGCCCAGGGGCGACGGGATCTCGGCAACGGCCTTGTCCGTCTCGATTTCAATGACATTCTGTCCGGAGACTATCACGTCGCCCGGCTTGACCAGTATCTTGCCCACCGTGCCTGCGTGGATGTTTTCTCCCAGTTCGGGGAGCCTGAATTCCGTCATCCTTATTCTTCCTTCATTGCGGCTCCAAAGCATGCCGCGTCCGTCGTTGATCCGTCCCCATTATGACACCCAGGGGTCGGCCTTGTCTTGATCGATGTTCATGTCGCGCATCGCGGTCCGCACCACCTCCGCAGCGATGCGGCCCTGTTGGGCCAGCGCGGACAGCGTGGCGAGCACAATGAAGCGCTGGTCCACCTCAAAAAAGTCGCGCAGCGCCTCACGGGATTCACTGCGGCCGAAGCCGTCCGTGCCGAGACTGGTCACGCCACCCGGCACCCAGCGGGCGATGCCGTCGGGCAGCATTTTCACATAGTCCGACGCGGCCACGACAACGCCTTCCGCGTCTTTCAGGCACTGCGTCACAAAGGGGACCTGCGGCGTGTCGGCGGGGTGGAGCATGTTCCAGCGCTCTGCCGCAAGACCGTCGGTGCGCAGCTCTTTGTAGCTGGTGACGCTCCACACGTCGGCCGCCACGCTGTACTTGTCGGCGAGCACGGACTGGGCCTTGATTACTTCATTCATGATGGCGCCGCTGCCGAGCAGTTGCGCGCGGTGGCTGCACCGATCCAGGCCGGGCGCGTTGCTGAATTTGTACATGCCGCGCAGGATGCCCTCCCGCACCGGATCCCCGGCGGGCATGGAAGGCATGGCGTAGTTTTCGTTGCCCACCGTGATGTAATAGAAGAGGCTTTCCCGCTCGGCGTACATGCGGCGGATGCCTTCCTGGATGATGATTGCCAGTTCATAGGCGAAGGCGGGGTCGTAGCACTTGAGATTGGGAACGGGCATGGCGAGCAGGTGGCTGTGGCCGTCCTGGTGCTGCAGCCCCTCGCCGGCCAGCGTGGTGCGGCCGGCGGTGCCGCCAATCATGAACCCCTTTGTGCGCATGTCGCCTCCTGCCCACACAAGGTCGCCGATGCGCTGCATGCCGAACATGGAGTAGTAGACGAAGAAGGGGATGGTGTTGATGCCGTGCGTCGCGTAGGCCGTGCCCGCCGCCAGGAATGACGACATGCCACCAGCCTCGGTGATGCCCTCTTCCAGAATCTGGCCGTCGGTGGTTTCCTTGTAGTACAGCAGGTTGTCGGCGTCCACCGGTTCATAGCGCTGGCCGATGGAGGAGTAGATGCCCACCTGGCGAAAGAGGCCGTCCATGCCGAAGGTGCGGGCCTCGTCGGGCACGATGGGCACGACCAGCCGCCCCAGCTCTTTGTCCCGGAGGAGATTGAGCAGGATGCGCACAAAGGCCATCGTGGTGGATACCGGCCGGTCGGAGCCGGTCGAGAATTCACTGAAGAGCGAATCATCCGGCATCTGGAACGGGGGCGCGGTGACGGTGCGGCTGGGCAGATAGCCGCCCAGCGCCTCGCGCCGCTCGTGCAGGTAGTGCATGCCCGGCGCATCCTCCTGGGGCTTGTAGAACGGTGCGAAGGCGATCTCCTTGTCGGAGATGGGAATGCCGAAACGGCCGCGGAATTCCCAAAGCTCGTCCTCATTCAGCTTCTTTTGCTGGTGCGTGATGTTCTTGCCCTCGCCGCTTTCCCCGAGGCCGTAACCCTTGATTGTCTTTGCGAGAATCACGGTGGGCGAGCCCTTGTGGTTCACCGCCCGGTCAAAGGCCGCATAAACTTTTGCAGGGTCGTGGCCGCCGCGCTTTATCTTGCGCATCTGCTCGTCCGTCAGCGGGGCCAGCAGTGGTTCCAGCAGGGGTTCGTGGGCGATGAGCCGTTTGCGGATGTAGTCGCCCGACTCGACGCTGAACTTCTGGTATTCGCCGTCCACCAGCGAGCCCAGGGCGCGGGCGAGCACACCCGATGTGTCGCGGGCGAAGATCTCGTCCCATTCACTGCTCCACAGCACCTTGATGACGTTCCATCCCGCGCCGCGGAAGACGGCCTCCAGTTCCTGAATGATTTGCCCATTGCCGCGGACCGGGCCGTCCAGCCGTTGCAGGTTGCAGTTGATCACGAAGATGAGGTTGTCGAGTTTCTCGCGCGAGGCCAGGGTGATTGCCCCGAGCGATTCGGGCTCATCGGTTTCGCCGTCACCGAGAAAAGCCCACACATGCCCGCCGTTGGCGGGCTTGAGACTCCGCTGCTCCAGGTAGCGGTTAAACCGCGCCTGGTAAATGGCCGTGATGGGGCCCAGACCCATGCTCACCGTGGGGAAACTCCAGAAATCGGGCATCAGCCAGGGGTGCGGGTAGGAGGACAGCCCGCCACCCGGCGCAAGTTCGCGGCGGTAATGCTGCAACTGGTCTTCGGTCAGGCGGCCTTCCAGAAAGGCGCGGGCATAAATGCCCGGCGCGGCATGTCCCTGGAAATAGATCTGGTCGCCCCCGTGCTCCGCCGTGCGGGCGTGGAAGAAATGATTGAAACCCACTTCGTATAAGGTGGCCGCGGAGGCATAGGTCGATATGTGCCCGCCGATGCCCTCGGAGGCGCGGTTGGCCCGCACCACCATGGCCATGGCGTTCCAGCGGATGACCGACTTGATGATGCGTTCCAGTTCACGGTCGCCAGCGTAGGGGGGCTCTTCCTCCACCGGGATGGTGTTCACATAGGGGGTATTGGCCGTGAAGGTCTCGCGCACCCCCCCGCGTCGGGCCCGTTCATGCAGCGCGTGCAGCAGGCTGGCGGCGACCTCCGGACCCTCGTCCTGAAGAATGCTGTCCAAGGCTTCCAGCCAGTCGTTCAAGGCCGACTCGCTTATCCTGTTCTGTGATTCCATGACCGCGGTTTCCCTCGATTTCCACTTTGGCGCAGGTTGGCATCAGAAACCCGGTTTGGGCCTGCATTGCCGCCGTCCACAATTCTTGAGACTTCCGCCCTCTTGGCAGTATATAACACCATGGTCCGGTCAGACTCTTCCCCGGGTCGCGTTAGAAACCGCCCTCCCCGGAGTGCCTTCTTCTGCGGCGGTCTTTTTGCTTGCGCAAACGGGCAAGCCGTTTTGCTTCGGGACTTTCAGCGCCGAAGACGCGCTCCTCGAGGAGTTCGCAGAGGCGTCGGCGCGCATAAAACCGGTTGAGCGCCTGGGAGCGGGCCTCCTGCGCTTTTACCTCAAGGCCGGTGGACCGGTGCAGCAACCGCACAGCCGTGGCGGTGCGGTTAACCTTTTGACCGCCGGGACCGGAGGCGCGCATAAACGACTCGTTCAAGTCGCCCTCAAGCAGGCCGCACCGCTCCATGCGGGCGGCCAACTCGGCCTCTTTTCCGGGGGTGACGCCAAACTTTCCCACGGCGGTTGCGCCTCAGCGCGGGTCGCCCCGAAGCACAAAGGCGGCGCTGTCGAGCGTGTTGGGGAATGCGCTGCGCACGGCCTCGCGCGCGGCCTGCGCCGCGCCGGCCTTGTTGCCCGCGCCCACATGGGCGTAAAAGGCGTCGAAGAAGGCTGTCGAAACGGCCGGATTGACCGGCCAGAGCGTCGTCACAAGAGTATTGCAGCCGCCGGTGCGCAAGGCTTCGGCCAGGACGGAGAGCAGTTCACCGCGCCATTCCGCGTCCGGCGCAGTCGGTGCCCAGTCGAGGGAAAGCAGGTTTGCGGGTACCAGTTTGCCAAGCAACTGCGCCACAGGCAGCTCACCGGCGCCGGCTTCACCGGCAAAGACAAGGGCGCACAGCGTCACATCCATCGGGCGTGCATCAATCAGACAGGCCGCATGCACGGCATCGGTCGGCTGGGCGCCTGCGCTCAATGCCTCCGGGGTGGCTTCAGCGCCGACCTTGCGCTCCACCGGCAGCATTCCATCCACCGGTGCGGAGAACAGGTTGGCGCGATCCTCGCGGGACAGCACGGCCCGCAGGCGGGTGGGGTTCGCGGCCGGGCCGGAAAGAAGGTTTGCGTACTCCGCGGCGCTTTCAGCAAAACTGAGCGTTGCCGAACCGTTCCACGCGGCGCCTTCACTCTGCAGCGCGTCAAAGGGGACATGGTCCGTGGCCGGGTCGGTGCAGACGATAGTCCGCGCGGCTCCGGTCCATTCTTTGGTGAAGGTCCCGACCAGTGTCGCGCCCAGTTCCGAGAGAAGCGGAACGGATGCGGCCAGGTCGGAGGGCACTATCTTTGCCGCCGCCGCGCGGACGGCGGTGTCCGGCATGTCGATCAGACGCGCTGTCGCGGCGGAATGCTGCACCGCCACGCCCACGCCGCCGCGGTTGTCGAACAGGTAGTCGAGCACGACCGTGCCCTCGGAAAGGGCGGCCCGCAGCGTGTCCGGCGCGATGTCGGGGATACCCTCGTATTTAACCTTGTCCGGCGCGGGGAAACTGACCTCGCGGTCGAGCCATGCCAGGCGGCTGTGGTCACGGGCAAGGCGCCCTTCGATGCGCGCCGTCTCCTCCGCGTCTTTTGCATCCTTGGCCGTGTCCCGGCGCACTTCCAGCCAGGAGATGCGCCTCCGGATGACGTCGCGCTCGCTGGTCACGTCCGTGCGGGCCGCATCGTCGGTGATTCTGCCGCCCAGGAGATTGCGCAACCGGGCTGATTTGTACACGTCGATGGCCGAAAGCGCGGCGCCGCCTTCGCCCAGCGCGGCGTGCGCGCGGGCCTTGGCAACGGCCAGGGAACGCAGCATCCGGTCACCCGAGCCCCGGTTGAACGCGTCGGAATCCACGAACTCACGGGCCTGCACCGCCTTCTTGTCGCCCTTTTCCAGCACTTTCAGCGCCTCTTCCGGATGGTCCTGCTTCTGGTAGAGCCATGCCTGCACGAGGTACAGCTCCACGCTGCGCTGGTAGTCGCTCAGGTAGTTGGACTGCTCGAAATAGGGCAGGGACATTTCCAGTAGCACGCGGGCACCGGCGAAATCGCCCTCCGCCAGGCGGCATGCCATTTCGCCCGCCACCGCATCGGCGATGGAGAACTCGTTGATCGGACCCTTCCAGGGCACTTCCTTGTCGTTGGCCGCCCGGGTTTCCACCAGCAGCGGGTCGGTCATGGGCCGTGCCAGTGCGAGGCAGTCGAGCAGACGCCCCTGCGTGTAGCGGAGATACACCGTGTCCGATGTTTCTTTCGCAATCGCCAGTGACGCGGACCATTCGGTGATGGCTTTTTCCAGAATGGCCGCATTTTTCTCGGGCGCGCGCTCATACAGCATCCGCCATGCGATGGCGAGATTCTGGTGGTTGCGCATCACGTCCTGCCTGAGCCCCGCGCGGTTCGCGCAGTCCATTGCGGCCAGGAAGTAGTCCACCGCCACATCGGGCTCTTCGATATAGTTGTACTGTGTGCCTATTTCCTGGTTGATCCACAGGAGCCGTTTCAGCCCGTCCGTGTTTGTGTCAGTGACCGGCGGCGCAACGTCCAGCGCCGTGGCATATTCGGCCAACTGCCTGCGCACCCGGCGGTTCTTGCGGTGCCGTTCGGCGAAGTCGATGTGCTGGGCGAAGTTTTCCCAGGAGGCGCTGCGGTCGGCAAGGGCGGCCGTGTAGTCCACGTACTGCTGCAGATCCTTGGCCACGTCTTTCGGCGCCACGTCGCGCGACTTCGCCATGCTTTCGAGCGATTCCTTGTACAGGCCCATGAGGCGCTGCGTGTCCGACAGCCACCACCAGTAATAATAGTCATCCGCCTTGGACTCGGTGGCTTCTTTCAGAATTAGAATGGCCTTTTCATAAGCGCCCGTCTCTTTCAGCGCAAAACCCAGGCGGCCGGTCACTTCGGCGTCTTTCGGGTCCAGCGTGTGCGCGGCGGTGAGGAATTCAATCGCCTTCGGGAGTTCGCCCTTTTCGTAGGCTTCCATGCCCTGCTTCTTCGCTTCGGTGGCGATGCTCGGCTCACCTTCCGTCACGGAGGTCGCCGCCTGCTCTTTTGCGGCCACAGCGCCGGCCACGCCACCCTGCGACACGTCACCCGGGGTTGCCGCCAATGCTCCGGCGGAGGCAAGGCCCAGCAGAACGAACAGACAAAAACGGCCGATGAAGGTCGAGTACGGGAGGGATAGGGGCGGAATCATGAAAAGCTCCTAGGGTTGAGACTGCACGCAGTATGCCTGATGCGCGCGGAGCTTTCAACCCGAATCCGGGCCAAATCCGCCCCGCAGGGAAGTCAGGGGGCCGGAAGAATCTCCATTTTTCCAAGGCGATAACGCCGGTGCCCTTCCCCGTCGGGGAGGGGCAGGGCAATCACCGGCGTGCCGTCGCGGAGACCCACGGAAACGAACAGGTCGTAGGTTCCGGCGGGCAGGTTGGGCGCAAAACCATGGGCCGAACGCGTCTCCCGCTCAGGTGCCGCCCCGGGCGGCGCCACGTCCAGCGTCCGCATATCGAGGCTCTCATTGACGAACACCGCCACAACGCCGCCCTTGGCGTCCTTGAGCGTAAACGCAACAAATCCGCCCGGATAGCACGGCGCCACGCCGGCATTGGCCCAGCGGGAAACGAATTCGGGGCGTTCGGCGAGCGTGGCCTGTGTCGGCCACGATGCCTCACGCAGTTGGATGCGATACCCCAGGCGAAGGTTGACCCGGTCGATGAGTGGGCGCTCCTTTTCCAGGTATTCACGTGGAAACCAGTGGATGCACATGTAGCTGGCATGATAGTCCTCTATGGCCTGCATGAACAGGTCCGGATTCCATGCGCCGCGCAGGATGGAGGATTGATAATGCTCGTGTTCAAGGATGACGGGGTGTTTGGGCCAAAAGGGCTGTGCCATTGCGGCATTGAAGTAGGAGTTGGGCGGCGGCTGCACCAGAATGCTGTCGTCCCGCAGGGTCAATCCCTTGGAAAGCGCATAGTCGATGCAGGCCCTGCCCTGAAATCCGAAATCGTCATTCGCCGCAAGCAGCGTCTTCGTGAAGTGTTTGGTGTGCAGATCTATATGCTTTTCTATGGTTTCCACTGGGTAGGCAATGCGGGTGCTTGCAAAGGTGTGTCCCTCGCCCCACACGCCGAAGGAGCCCACATCCACAAAGGCCACGTTTGGATTGCCGTCATAGCGTGCCGCTGCCGCGGCGAGAAAATGGTCCAGTTTGTCCAGGAAAATCGGGTCGTTGTAGTCCGGTTCCCAGAAGGGGCCATTGTCGTCCACCCCCTTGCCGACCGTGAAGTTGTACCCCTTTGCGCCCGCATCGGCCACCCACTTTGGGGTGGCCCTGGTGTTTGGCCTTTATCTAGATTTTAGACGGTCTTTGTAAAACCCCTTGCTTTTTGCGTTGGTTCGTGTTAAACTATACTCTAGCATATATGCTAGAGTATACCAACCCAAAGGAGCAGGCCATGGGATACCCGACA
>CAITNO010000008.1 GCA_903893795.1 Candidatus Hydrogenedentota bacterium
AGCCGGCGGGACGCCGGCGCTCCCAGTGAAGGCAATTCCGACTTCGGGTTGTTTTTGACGGATGCTGACCGATAAGGTACTGACGCGGCGGCAGGCCGCGAAGCAGGAAGGATGCAATCATGAGTTACCCTCGTTATGGTCTCTGGCTCTGGGCCATGTCTGCGGTCTGCCTCTCCGCCCACGCGGACCTCACGGTCATCCCCAAGGCCGTGGCCGACACTGCCGCGCGGACGCAACGGCTGACGAACCCTGGTTTCGAGTCGGGCAAAGAGGCATGGAACGGCTGGATGCAGGGCTTTGAGACCGCCGACGGCGGAGGGCGGGGCGCTTCGCAGGGGATCCGATGCGTAGCGGAAAAGACGGAAGACCAGCATGGTGCCGGGCAACTGGTCACCCTCAACCAGATCGAGCCGCGGCCGATTGTCGCATCCGGCTGGAGCCGGGCGGAGCATGTGGACGGCGCGGCGGACAATGGGTATTCGGTTTATGTCGATGTGAACTATGCCGACGGCGATCATCTCTGGGGGCAGACGGGCTGTTTCTCCGTGGGCACACACGACTGGGAACAGCGGCTGGTGCTGCTGGTGCCGGAGAAAGCGGTGGCATCGCTCACGGTTCATGCCCTGTTTCGTGGACACAACGGCACCGTCTGGTTCGACGACTTCTCGCTGGTCGAGGCGGACAGCGGCAGCCGGGTCTTTGAGGGTGTGCTCGTTGGCCCAACGGCGGTTGCGGAGAGTGCGGACGAGGCCTTTGATGTCGCCGCCGGAGATGGTCTCAACCTGTCGGTAGACCGCAAGACCGGAGCGATATCGGCGCTGCACCTAAACGACACCGCGCTGGGCAAAGTGGGTCTCCCTGTATTTGTGCGGGACGTTGCGGGCAACAGCGACTTCATCGCGCCCGACTGGGCCGTCGCACAAACCGCCGGTGGATTGATGCTTACCGGCGATGTGACGGGCCTGCAACTGCGGTTGACGCTAAACATCACGGCAAAGGACGGGACGGTCGACTTCTCGGGAACCGTAAAAGACTTGCGCGGCGCGGACCGCGCGGTGACAGTCTATGTGCCGCTGCCCGTGACGGGGGATTGGACCTGGTCCGCCGACATGCGCCGCGACGCACCTGCGAAAGGCCTGTCCATCAACGCGTTTCGCAACGGCGTCGGCGCCACCGGCTCCCGCTCCTATTATCCGCTGGCTGTGCTGACGCGTCCCGATGCCGGACTGGCGCTGGCCGTGCCCATTGACGCCCCGCGCCACCACCGCCTGGCCCATGATGCGGATCGGGGCCTGTTCTATGCGGCCTTTGACCTGGGCCTGAGCCCGGCCGTGAAGCGGTCCGACGGCGCGGCGGACTTTCACGCAATGCTGTATGCCTGCGACCCGGCCCGGCGTTTTCGCGGCGCGCTGGCGCGCTACTACCGCCTCTTCCCCGACGCCTTCGCCAAGCGCATTCCCCGCGAGGGCCTGTGGATGGCTTTCACCGACATCAGCACGCTGCCCAACCCGGAAGACTTCGGCTTCGCCTACCAGGAGGGCGCGTCCAATGTGGCCTGGGACGAGCAGCACGACATCCTGAGTTTCCCCTACACCGAACCGATGACGACCTGGCTTAAACTCGCGCCCGAAGTGCCGCGCAGTTACGACGGCGCGGTCGCCTACCTGCACGCGCTGTTGGACAGGAAAGTCGACCCGCTCCATGACAGTGCCTCCGTAATCGCCGCATCCAGCGTGCTCGACAGCACGGGCCGAAGCGTGCTGTCCGTGGTGAATGCGCCCTGGTGCGACGGGGTGGTCTTTGCCCTAAACGCCGACCCGATGCTGCCCGTCACTGAGGTCCTTCCCGTAAACCGGGGCCAGGCCGAACTGAAGCGTTTGGAGCAGGCCGCGATTGAACCGGTAAACGGGGCCACCGCCGACGGCGTCTACATCGACTCCTATGAGTTCTGGGCAAACAGCATCGACTACAATTCGGCCCATTTCGCAAACGTGGAGATTCCGCTCGTGTTCGATGCGCAGTCCTGCCGCGTGGGAGCGCTGACGGTATTCTCCACCTTCGCTTTCCAGCGCGAACTGGCGCGGCGCATGCACACCCAGGGCAAGTTCATGTTTGCCAACGGCGTCCTAAACAACTACGACATGCCCGCCGCCTGTCTCGATGTGCTCGGCACCGAGACCAACTGGATGCCCGAGGGCAAATGGCAGCCCATGACCGACACGGAACTGTGCTACCGCCGCGCGCTCTGCGCGCAGAAGCCCTATTGCTTCCTGATGAACACCCACTACGAGGACTTCACGCTCGACCTTACGGAGCGCTACATGCAGCGCGCGCTGGCCTATGGCATGTTCCCGGGATTCTTCTCCGAAAACGCCTCCACGAACTGCTACTTTGCCACGCCCAAGTGGTATGAACCCGCCCGTCCGCTGTTCAGGAAATACCTGCCCCTGATCCAGACCATCGCCCGGGCGGGATGGGAGCCGGTCACCCTTGCCAGCAGCGACACCCCGAAGATCTATGTGGAGCGTTTCGGCCAACCGGACGGTGGCACCGTGTATTTCACCGTGCTCAATGATTCGGATCAGCCGAAGAAGACGGTCCTCACGGTGGACCTGGCTGGGCTGGGCTGGAAGGATGAGAACCTCCCGCTGCGGGAAATGATCAGCGACACCGAGCAACTTTGGAGCGCCCCGGCCACGCTGGAACTAAACGTGAACCCAGAACAGGCGTTGTTGATCAGGCTCACAAAGAAGGTGATGCGTTAGCGAGGCACACATTTCCATTGCATGAAGACGCATTCGCGCACGGTGCAACAATGGACTGCCGAAAGTTCAGTTTCCGAGCCGTGCCACGTACTTTTTCCATGCCTCCATGGAGCGGGTCAAATGGTCGTGGGCGTCGCCTTCGATGCCCCAGCATTGCAGTCCCACCGGCCCCTTGTACCCCAGCTCCTTCAGCGTCTTGAGCACGGCCAGCACGTCGTAGTCGCCCTTGTCCAAGGGCTGCAGCCAGTTGCCCGTCTTGGCGTGGATGGCGTCGGCATGGTCGGTGCCGTTGATGCTGACCGCCAGCAGATAGGGCATGGCGCTGGTCAGCACCGGCTTTAGATTCTCCTCCTTGTCCACCTTGAGCCAGTGGCAGAGGTTGAACATGACCCCCACATTGGGCCGTTCCACCTTTTGTGCCAGCCGCACGGCATCGGACACCTTTTCGAGCCACATGTCCGCGTGGGGATAAAGCACAATCTTTGTGCCCGAGTCTCGGGCGATGTCGGCAATCTCGCGGATGATGGGCACCGCCCGCTCGTCGCCCTTCACCTCCGACGGGGGCAGGCCCTCCATCAGCAGGCAGACCTGCACGTCATGCCCCTTGAGCAGCGGCATGACCTCTTTGAGCCGCTTGTCATAGGCCTCCTTGTCGGAGGCTATGGTCACCCGTATGCTGATCTGAAACAGCTTCAGTCCGGCGGCGTCCAGCGATTCCACCCGCTCTTTCACATTGTCCAGCCACAGGTGCCCCACACCGTCGTAGCCCAGTTCCTTAACCATGGCCGCCTGTTCCGGCAGGGTGCGGTGTTTGCTGTCGTGGGTGTCGATGCAGTAGGCGAAGAAGGGAAAGGGCGCCTTCTCGGCGCCGAAAGCCGCAACCGCAGAAAGCCCGATTAATCCAAGCGCCAATACACGTGTCATGTTCATGGCAATGACTCCTGACAATTAACGAATGCCGTTTTGAACCAGGAAGGCACTAAGGACAGACAATTGCCTTCATCCTGTCCATCCTGTCCATCCATGTTCAATATTGTTTTATGACCGCCAGGGCCGGGTGCGGTTCACTTTGGCCAGCACTTTTCGGGCGATGGCCACGTCTTCCGCGATCTCAAAGTCGAACATGCCCGCCAGCGAGAAGTCGGCGCCGTTGTCAAAGACATACTGGAAGGCGTCCTCCGGCGGAATCGCGCCGGCCGCCATGACTTTGAAGGCGATCCAGGGCTTCTCCACCTTGCTCATCACGTCAATGACGTCCTGCGGGTTCTTGCACCAATAACCCGGCACTTCCTCCGTGATGCCCTTAATCTCGTCCGGGCGCGGCGCGGTGGGGTAATTGTGGTGGTGGAAAGTCTTGATATAGAAGTCGACGGGAATCTTGTGCTCCTCGCAGGCCTGAACGACGCGCAGGTCGTGGGCGCCCACGCCGGACAGCATGCCGTGCTTGTGGCCTATCTCGACCGCCTCGGCGATGGCGTCGATTTTGCCCTCGCTCACCAGTCGGTCCGCCGTCACCCCCCACAGGTACACCGCCTCGGTGCCCATGTCCAGCAGGCGCTTCACTTCAGTGGTGTACCCTGCGGGGTCCCTGTCCACCTGCGTCGTGGGGCAGATGATGAACTGCATCTTGCCGCCGCGCTCCTTGCGGTAGCGGCCCAGAATCACCATCGCCTCCGGCTTGGTGTGGATGACCAGCGTGTTGACCCCGTTCTGCTCGGCGAGCGCCATAGTCTCCATAATCTTTTCATCGGTGTTGTAGTGCGCGCACAGATCATAGACATATTTCAGGTCGCGGCTGTGCGTGAAATGGGTCAGCAGGTTGCCGCCAAGCAGGATGCGGCTCACCGAGAGGTTGCCAATCTTTCCCTGGCCGAGCCCGTTCTTGTTGACCGTGAACTCCATCGCCGTCGGCAGGGCCTCCGTCTCGTCGGCGGCCAGCGCCACACGGCCGTATCCCAGCGCCCCCCCAGCCACTGCGGAACCCAGCAGGGACTGCTTGACGAATTCGCGGCGGCTCGGCATGCTCTTCATGGGACCATTCCTTCTGTCATCTTGACGGTTCGGATAAAAACGTGGCGGCACCCGCATCGTGCCTTGGAAGAAAAGTATAGCAGATTGGCAATAAAAGGGGCGCGCACCGGGAGGCCTTTGTGCGCGCCGTTAATTCCTACAGCCAGGTAGGATGAGGTCCTGTAACGCACGGCATGGTCATGGTCCGGCACCTGCCCGCGCACCTGGCCCGGCGGCTTCACTCCAGTCCATGGGTTGAGTTATCCATCTGTTCCAACAAGACTTACAACGCAATACGCCTTCCTTTTCCAAGTGAAATGAATTTCATGCCGCGTTTGGCACGGCGCTTGCCCGTTACCACCAAGAACGATCGTAATCTGCGGTGGTTTACATGGTGTGTATTTTTTTTCGGAACCGAGAAGGCGTCCCAGGCGCCGCGGGCAACCAGAGAAAGGAGCCGGCAACGGTAAGAGCCTTGAAAAAGATTGAAGCGATAATCAAACCATTCAAACTGGAGGAGGTAAAGGACGCTCTGGCCCTCGAGGGTATTTCGGGCGTGACCGTTACCGAAGTCAAGGGCTTTGGCCGGCAGAAGGGCCACAAGGAAATGTACCGCGGCGCTGAATACGTCGTCGAATTCCTGCCCAAGGTGAAGCTGGAAGTGGTCATCACCGACGACAAGCTCCCCGGTGTGCTGGCCGCCGTCAGCAAGGCTGCGGCCACCGGGCGCATCGGCGACGGCAAGATATTTGTAATCAACGTGGAAGACGCCGTGCGCATCCGCACCGGCGAGACCGGCGACATTGTGGTGGAATAACAGCAAAACAACCCGCGCTCTCTAAGGAAGCGCACCAACCGCGGGGCGCACAGCGCTCAAGACCTGAGACAAGGAGACCCAACATGCATGCCCAAACGACAAGAATGGCGCGAAAGCGCCGGCTCACAATGCTCTGGATAGCCGCACTGGTGCTGTTGCAGGGAGGACTGTGCCTTGCACAGGCCGCCCCGGCCGCCGCCGATGCGGCCGTGCCCGTGCTCGATTCGGGCGACACCGCCTGGATGCTCACCTCCACCGCCCTCGTGCTGTTTATGACCATACCCGGCTTGGCTCTGTTCTATGGCGGCCTGGTCCGTGCCAAGAACGTTCTGTCCATCCTGATGCAGTGCTTCGCGATCACCTGCATGATTACGATCATGTGGCTGATCGGGCTGTACAGCCTGTCCTTTGACACAACCGGCATGGCCAAGGGCGTGACGGACCTGCACTCGTTCATCGGCGGGTTCACCAAGTTCTTCGGGGCCGGCATCACCGTGAGCAGTCTGGCCGGCTTCGCTCTGCCGGCGGACACCCACGCCATTCCCGAGTCGGTGTTCTTTTGCTACCAGATGACCTTTGCGATCATCACCCCCGCGCTCATCATCGGCGCATTCGCGGAACGCATGAAGTTCAGCGCCATGCTCATCTTCATGGCCCTTTGGTCCGTCATTGTGTACGCGCCCATATGCCACATGGTGTGGGCAGGCGACGGCTCGTTCCTGGGCAGCACCTGGGGCGCGCTGGACTATGCGGGCGGCACGGTGGTGCACATCAACGCCGGTATCGCGGCGCTGGTTTGCGCGCTCATGCTCGGCAAGCGCAAAGGTTACCCCAACACGCCCATGCCCCCGCACAACCTGACCATGACGGTCACCGGCGCGGCCATGCTTTGGGTCGGCTGGTTCGGCTTCAACGCGGGCAGCGCCGTGGCGGCGGACAGCCGCGCCGGCATGGCCATGCTCGTGACGCAGGTGGCCACGGCCGCGGCGGCCCTGGCCTGGATGTCGATAGAATGGCTAAAGAACGGCAGGCCGAGCGTGCTGGGCATCGCGTCCGGCGCGGTTGCTGGCCTCGTTGCCATCACGCCCGCCTCCGGCTGGGTGGGCCCCATGGGCTCGCTCGCTATCGGCGCGGTGGCCGGCATTGCCTGCTACTTTGGCGCCACGACCCTCAAGCACGCCTTCGGCTACGACGACTCGCTCGACGTGGTCGGCGTCCACTTTGTCGGTGGAACGCTTGGTGCCCTGCTGACCGGCATCTTCGCCGCACCGTTCCTGGGCGGCCTGGGTGTCAACGGCGACTATTCGGGCGACTACTCCATTCCTTCACAGATGGTGGCGCAGCTCGTCGGCGTGCTGATCACCATCGGCTGGAGCGGATTCATCAGCGTGGTGCTCTTGAGCATCCTCAAGGCCACCATCGGAATCCGCGTGGACGAAGAATCTGAAACCATCGGACTTGATCAGACAGAGCACGGCGAAACCGGCTACAACCTCTAGTCTGTCCTTGTCTCAGGACACCCCCCCAGGGGGTCGGTTGCTTCGGGAGCCGGCCCCCGACTCTTTTTTGGGGCTTGGAGGAAACGCCCCTTTTCGGTGCATCCAAAGAACTAAAGTGAAGCTCTTGGATGCCTTCGCAAGAGCCGGAGCACAGGGCAGATAAAATGAGAAGGCCGGTTCCCCAACGCAGTACGATAGGGTCGTCTGCAAAACAGTGCGCGAAGCACACAACATAAGGAGAACCGGCATGAAAGAGTATAGCATGATCGTGGGTTTGGATTTGAGCGACAA
>CAITNO010000009.1 GCA_903893795.1 Candidatus Hydrogenedentota bacterium
CTTGTCGCTCAAATCCAAACCCACGATCATGCTATACTCTTTCATGCCGGTTCTCCTCATGTTGTGTGCTTCGCGCACTGTTTTGCAGACGACCCTATCGTACTGCGTTGGGGAACCGGCCTTCTCATTTTATCTGCCCTGAGCACCCGTGCACACTCTTCAACCATGCGGATGGGTTCGACGACATGCTCAAGCACCTGGATGTTCAGCACGGTGTCAAAAGAGTCCTCTTCAAAGGCCATATTGCAGCCGTCCCCCTGAACGATCGCATAACGGTTATCGCCCAGGTTCATGGCATGGGCGGGGTCAAATTCCAGGGAAGTCCACCGTGTGAAGGGGACATTCTTTGCGCGCGCCCTCAGGAAGAAATCCCATCCGCCCACGTCAAGCACGTGCCCCCCGCAATACCGGCGCAGGGTGCTGAACATCGCCCTGTAACGCAGGTCGCGCAGGAAGTACTCCATGCGGCTTGTGATGCCTCTGTTCATGCCGGGTGCTTTTCTCCGCTCTCTTGCCTGGATCAGCGCCCCATTGCCGTCTCACAGGTTGAATGCAACGATGCCCGCGACGATTATGGCAGATCCCACCAGTTGGTTCCACGAGAACTCCTCCCGCAGATAGGTGTAGGAAAGCAGCGCCACGGACACAAAGATCAGCGGCAGCAGCACGACTGCCATCTTGAGTTCAATCTTGCTGTAGGCATAAGTATTAAGAACAGTGACAGAGAAAAGCAGGCAATATCCCGCAAAAGTGCTGAGATTGAAATAGGACTTGAGGAGGCTGTCCTGCCGATGGCCCTGCATGGCACCCTGCTTGAGCAGCACCTGGGAAAAGGCTGTGATGAACACGCCGACAAGCGCAATGGCATAGTACTTAAACATTGCCCTGAGCTCCATTGTTTGTCCGGGTAAGCACCAGAATTCCGGCAATGATAAGCCCGGCCCCCAGCATGTTTCCCGTAGAAACGGTTTCATGGAAGACAAAGTGGCTGAGCAGAAGGATGTTCACGAATATCCCGCTTTTGACAAAGTAGGCAAACGACAGGGGATAGGCCCGCAGGGCAATCTGCCAGGTGACCGCCTGTGCCGCCAGAAAAATGATGGACATGACGTAGAAGGGATTGGTGAACACGGCCCAAAGGGAGAATGCGTGGACAGTAAGGGCCGCCTGCTTGCAGCATCCCACCGCCCCTGTCTGAAAGAGCAGGGACAGGACAATGCAGAAGAATGGAAGGCGTATACGGGATATCATCAGGGCCTCATTGGGCGGGAATTCGCCGCCCCCCATAACCGGAACTTTCACGGTGGATAGGGCTGTGCAAGAGCGCGGCACGGTCCAGACCTCCAGTCCGCGCCGGAGGCCATTGAGGCCTCCAAACAACCACAGCGCCCGTGATCGGAAAACGGGATTGTAGCATAGACCCGGAAGATCATGCGCAGCCCCGCAGCGGGTCGGTTTGCGCACAGTGCCGGCAGCAAAACTTCCTGTATTGCATCTTCCCGCAAGGCGGGTCAGTGAATGGGACCGGAGTAGATGCTATTGGGGTCTCTCGACAATTGCCTGCGGTTAACTGCCAGAAACCATGCCCGTCTTGCCATCCAGGCAATCAGCGGGAAATTGCAGAGCGCCTTTGGCAGGTGCCGGAGCAGATACGCCAGCATTTCATTGCGGACATTCCTGCGCCTGGTACTGCCCTCTTTGAAATACGATTCGTCATCGGGCCAGTCGCTTCGCGGCGAACTGAGCACCATGGATTCTTCCCCGCAGCAGCGTATCCGGCACGCCGCATCGGCATCGAAGGGGCGGGTCATGGACGTAAAGTTGTCTTTGCCGAATTCCGCCACGACCACGGCGCTTTTGTTCATTCCCTTCAGCGGATAATCGGAGACCAAATTGCCCAGACTGTAATAGACAGGCGCTTCGGAAACGCGGTATGCCGCCTGTGTGACGTGGGGATGGGCTCCCACGATCATGCACGCTCCCGCCTCCACGAGCCGGGCGGCAAGTTCCCGCTGTGTCCGGTTCGGCTCCGTCATGAATTCCGTGCCCCAATGTGGGTAAACCACAAGATAGTCACATTGCGACCTGGACTGCCGAACCAGCTCCAGCAGCTTTTCGACGGAGGCCCCGTCTTCCGGGGGCACGTAGAGATAGCCGGGTTCACAGCCGTAAAGAGCGGGCACCGTGGAAAAGGCGAGAACGCCGACAGTTGTTTCCGCCGTTCTAATGAACTCCGCCGGGCGGTCTTTGAGTCCGAGAACGCGGAAGCCTCCCGCCTCCAGCAGGCGCCGCATATTGGCGAACGCCTCCGGACCGTACTCCATGGAATGATTGTTTGCCACGGACACCAGCACGGGAGTGTCAAGTCCGCGGAGCAGTGCCAGCGCCTCCAGCGGAGCTTTCGTTGCGCGCTCATATGGGGGGAATGCCAATACATCCTCGACAAGCACACCTTCACAATTCACAACGAGGGCATCGGCGCCGAGTGTCTTGAACCAACCGCAGAAGTCGTCGAATACGGGGCTGTAATTCCTTCGATAGCGCGACTGGATGCCCATGCCGAGCAGCAGGGGTTGGTCTCCCAGCAGGAGGTCACCGGTAAAGACCAGCTTCATTCCGGAACCCCATTCCTGTGCCTCACGATGCCCCAAACAGCCTTGTCCACATAGGCGCCGCCGTGAAATTCGTGTTCGCGGAGCGTTCCTTCACGCTGGAAACCCGCGCGTTCATAAAACCGGACAATTCCAGGGTCATCCGCATCAGACTTGCACCACAACCGGTGCAGGTTCAGGAATTCAAAGGCATACCGAAGCAGCACACGCAGCGCGTCGGATCCATGACCCTTTCCGCGCGTTTCCTCCAGCGCGATGAAAATGGACAGGCGCGCATTCCGGTGCCGCAGGTCAATGGAGTCCAGCGAAACATTGCCGATGTGCGCGTCATCCTCCGTTCGGCAGACGGCGAGCACAATCTTGTCGCGCGACTGCTCCAAGCCCTGGAACCAGGCCTCCTGCTGGGTGTGGGAGAAGGGAATGTTTACGCCCAAACGCTCATACACGTCGGGGCGGTGCAGCCACTCCCAGGTGCGGGCCAGGTCGTCGCGTTCGAGGCGGCGCAGATAGATGCATTCACCCTGCAGGATGGAGTCCATTATGGTTTAGTCTCCCTGGTTTGTGTGCGAATAGTGTACCGGGGCATGCCGGTGATTTCATTGATGATTCGCCCTATATACTCGCCCAGTATGCCGATACTGAACAAGATCATGCCTGAAAAGAAGGCGATGGCCACAATGAGGGAGGTGTAGCCGGCCACCTTAATGTCTCCCATCAAACGGTAAACGATGAGTACCGCACCGTAGACAAAAGACGCCAGCGCAAAGAACATGCCGATGCCGCTGACCAGCCGCAGGGGTGCCAGCGAGGCATTGACCACGCTGCGAAGGGTTTCGCGGGCCAGGGTGCGGAGCCCATAGCCGCTTTTCCCGCGGACCCGGGGATGGTGGACCACGGGCACATTCATAATCTTCCTCGTTATCCGGACAATCAGCGGGCCCAACTGCGGTGAGGCCGTCCGGTAGAGCACGGCGATTTCAGCCACCTCTTTTCTCAGGACCCGAAAACTGCTTGTTTTGATGTCGTTCGGCTTGTCATAGAGGACGTCCATCACCTTTTGGACGAGTTCAGAGCCTACGTTGCGCAGGGGGCCGTGCTGTTTGTTCTTGTACAGGCCCATGACGCAGTCCATTTCCGGGTGCGCCTCCAGCGCCTGGATCAATTTGGGTATTTCTTCGGGTGGATGCTGGAGATCGTCATCCATGGTGACAAGGAGGCTGCCGCGGGCGTGCTCAAACCCGCACAGCAAGGCCCGAAACTGGCCGACATTGTAAAGCATGTCAAAGCCCCGGACGGACGGCTCCTCCTCCGCAATCTTTTGAATCGCCGGCCAGGTGGACCGGTCGGGCGATGCGTCGTTGACCAGCAGAATCTCAAAGGGTTTGCCCAATCCGGTCATGGCGCGCGCGATGCGGCCAACGAGTTCGGGAAGCCAGGCCCCACTGTTGTAGACCGGGATAATCACGGAATAGTCAGGACGCTCTGTCATCTTCTACCTCCAGTTCTAGCAAGTCAGAAAGGGCACGGCATATCCGGTCATAGTCCTGCGCGGCGGGGCAGTGGAATGCGGCATATCCTATGATGTTTGCGTTGTGGATGAGCGGTTCGATGCGGGCGCCCGGCGGCACGGCGAGCTGCATGCGGCACACTTCGGGCACATGGCGGCGCACCGTGTCCAGGCTGGCCACGCCGCGCAGTATGCCTCCCGAGGCCGAACCAAACACCATCGTTCCACAGCCTTTGCGGGTGGGCTCCGGGGACACGGAAACGGTTTGGCCGGTGGCGAATTCCAGCACCGCCCTGTACACGTTCACGCCCGTCGCCAATTCGATGAGGTCGGCAATTCCGTTACCCCCGGTGCGCGCGCCCATTTCGAGAATGAACACCTCGCGTTCATTCACGATCACATCAAAATTGACCGGTCCGTCGGGATAGCCCAGGGCGGCGCAGGTCCGTTCAACGGCCTGGCAAACGCGCTGTTCCTGTTCGGGCGTGATGTTGGTGGGCAGCGAATGCCCCCGCACCAGCAGACCGTCCATGTGTTTGTGGGTGACGACGGAAAAGGCAAGCCGGCCACCCTGCATGAAACCGTCCCCGCCGACTTCGACGCCTTCCACAAAGGTTTCGGCGCACACCACACCGGAGCGGGAGTAGCCTTGGGCATATTCGAAACGTTTCCTGGCTTCGGCGGCGTTCCATTCATCAAGAATGCCGACGCCGCGCGAACCGGAGGAGTCTTCGGGCTTGAAGACCATCGGCGCATTCCAGGTTTCCAATTCGAATGCGATGGATTCAAAGGTCCGGCCAGAGCAGAACTTGGGGCACGGGAGCTGGTTGTCATGGAGAAACTGACGAAAAAGCGCCTTGGAAGAGATGGTGACAGCCGCCTGAGGTGAAACGGCGGGTAGGGAGAGCGCTTCGGCGACCTGCGCCAGCGTGGGCACTGAAACATCGGTACCGCCGGTGCAGATGGCCGAGATTTCCCAGGTGCGCGCCGCGTTGAGCACACCCACGGTGTCTGTCGTGCTCAACTCGACATAATGGTCCGCCATGGGGATGCCCGGATAGTCGCCGGAAATGGAGACAACGACCGTGTCCAGCCCCATTTCCTGTGCCAGTCTGATGTAGGGCACCTGAAAGATGCCCGCACCCAGAATCATTATTCTCACGGTATTTTCTCCGCATTGGCCGGTCTTAATGCACACAGGCAGGGTTGTGACAGGAGAAACGCACAATGACTCCGTCCTGACCGTTCTGTAGTCCCTCTTGCCATCATCGACGCTGATGGAGTTCATCAGGCGCGCCGCGCCGCCGTCCATTTGCCGGTTGGCTGTTCGCCGCCTGCTCTGTGCTGACACGCTGTTCCAGGGCACCGGCCCCAAGCGCGACCTCAAGTCACATGGACATTATAACACCAGAATTGCCCGGTGATTTGTAGGAGATAATAGTTCGTTGTCCCGGCCAGATCAATGGGAATTGCAACCTATCAGCGAATCCACCGCATCGGCCGAGGTGATGTACCGAGCCCCAGACGCGCAATTGATTTGGCGCAACTTTGACCTGTAAGCTCTTTTTACTTCATGGTCAAGATCACGAATTCGCGGGACTTGCAACACTTGGAGCGGGTCCATTCCACTCGTGATGCCATCTTTGAAGGAGCCAAGGGGTATTCGGCTTCGTTTACGGCGGATGGTACAATGCGGAGTGACCGTTCCAGGACAGAGGCATGCAACAATAGATGAGCAAGCAGAGCAGAAAATCGAAAGTCGGATCCGCCCAAGCAACCCTCATTGGGGGAAAGGGTCTGGGCAAGTATTTGCCTTTGTGGCCGCCGGTGCTGCTGTTCCTCCTGTTGTTCGGCATTTACAGCGCGAATTCGAATTTCACCATCATCGGCGACATGAAGCCCAGCGTATATCAGTCGCTGCACATGCTGAACGGGCACGAGTGGACCTTCACCCCTGAAAGCCATCCTTTCCTGTTCAAGTGGCACTTCGACGGAAAGGATAGCAAGAGCGACTCCCGAATATTCCGGTGGGACCCGGCGTTGCGGGCGCAGTATGCGGCGGGAACCGTCAAGCCGGTGAAGTGCGACTATTTCATTGTGGCGAGCACCACACCGGGCCGCTACGTCAATTTCTTTGGCGTGGGCGCGGCGCTGATGGCGCTGCCCCTCTATACGGTCGCCAAGTTGTTTGTCCACGACCTGGCCGGAAACGCCTGGCTAATCTGGTTCTTGGGGAGGGAAAGCGCCGCCATGCTGGTGGCGGGTTCGGCGGTGCTGCTCTATTTGGCTGCGGCCACCCTCACAAGACGCCGTTACGCGCTGCTCATTGCCCTTGCCTACGGTTTGGGCACCTGTGTGTGGAGCACCTGCAGCCAGGGCATGTGGCAGCAGACCCCAAACGTGTTCTTTCTGGCGCTGGGCACCTGCCTGTTCTTCCGTATTGACAAGGTGAAGTGGCTGGCGGGACCCTGCGGCGTGGCCTATGCCATGGCGGTCTGGTGCCGGCCCACAAGCGCCGTGGTGGTACTGTGCGTCGGCGTTTATCTGCTGCTGCGCGACCGGCGCTCCTTTCTGGTGTACGCACTGGCCGGGCTGCCCTTTGCCGCGGCGCTGGCCTTCTACAACTATCACTATCTGGGCTCCCCCTTTGCATTTGGGCAGGACGTGGGGGGGCGCTTTATCGCAACGGCCAAGACCGGCTCCAGCGTGATGTGGCAAACGCCGCTGTACAAGGGGCTTCTCGGATTGCTGCTCAGTCCGTCGCGCGGGCTTTTTGTCTACTCGCCCTTTTTGCTGCTGGCGATTCCGGGCATGGTTCGGATCTGGACCAAGCCGCAGCATGCCGTGCTGCGCCCCCTTTTCGTGGCCGTGCTGCTGGTCTTGTGCGTTGAGGCCAAACATTTTGACTGGTGGGCCGGATGGTCTTACGGCTACCGTCACATACTCGACTTGACCGTATTCCTGTCACTCATGCTCATTCCCGAGATCGAGGCGCTCTGCGGACGCCTGGTTCCCCGCATCGTGCTGGCCGCGACACTCCTGTGCTCTGTTGCCGTGCAGGTGCTGGGCGTGACCGTCTATGACGGAATCGGCTGGAACAACCGGCAGGCCACACAGGTCTACAAGAAGGGCCAGCCCAATCCGATTCTCGTGCTGGAGAAGGACAAGGTTGACGCCATGCGCTGGGACAAGGATTTTGACCGCGCCCAGGCTGTAAAGCTCGATGTGGACAAGCAGGAATACCGCGGCAGGCTGTGGGCCGTCACGGACAGTCCGCTCGTCTATTACCTGACGCACATCCGCGAGGCGCGCATCGAGCGGGGCAAAGTGTTTCAAGACATGCTGGCCAATGAGGTCAAGGTCTGTTCACAAACACAGAAGCCAAAACCGGGTGAGGCGCAGGACATCGACGGCGAGCCCCTTCCGGGGCACTGATTCCGCCCATGGGTCCCATCCGTGTCAGCCTGGGGTGTGAAGCAACCGTGAAGAGGGGTTTTGCCAGTGAGTAAGACAGTTGCGACATCACGGGAACGAAAGGGGGCTCCGCGCGGCGGCGGCAAACATACCGCAGTTTCCTCGGAGGCAAAAAAGGAGAGACGGCTCCTGCTGCAAAGCGTGGGATTCCTGCTGCTGGGCCTGTTTGTGGTGTACAGTCTCAATCCTAGCTATCTCGTTGTGACGGACAGCATGGCGAACGTGCATCAGCCCCTGAACATGCTCCGGGGCAACATGACCTTTACGGCGGACAGCCACCCCTTCATGTTCCTGTGGACATCCACCAAGGAGGGCGGGCGCAGGGTGGACATCAAGGAGTGGACCCCGGCACTGCGGCAGCAGCGCGCCGATGGCACGATTAAACTGGAGGGGCCTGAATATTACCTCGTCGAAAGCACCACCCCCGGCCGTTATGTGAACTTTTTCGGCATCGGGGCCGCGCTGATGGCCCTGCCGGTCTATGCGGTGATGGAGCAGTTCATTCCCGTGCTTGCCGACCATCTCAAGCTCATGTACTTCACCTGCCGGGAAATCGGCGCACTGCTCGTCGCGCTGTCGGCGGTGCTTGTCTATCTTGCCGCGCTGGCGCTGACCGACCGCCGAAAGGCCCTGGTCGTCGCCCTTGCCTACGGTCTGGGCACCTGCGTGTGGAGCACCTGCAGCCAGGGACTTTGGCAGCAGAGCCCCAACGTGTTTTTTCTCGCCCTGGGCGCGTGCCTCTTTGTCCGGATTGAGCGGTCCTGGTGGCTGGCGGCGCCCTGCGCCGCGGCCTGGGCCATGGCCGTGTGGTGCCGTCCCACGAGCGCCATTGTGGTGGTCTGCGGCGGCCTGTGGCTGGCGCTGAAAGACCGCCGCGCCCTGACGGCCTATGTGCTGGCGGGACTGCCCTTTGCCGCCTTGCTGGTCCTGTATAACTATCATTATCTTGGGTCGCCTTTTGCCTTCGGCCAGGTCGTGGGGGCGCGCACCCTTGCGGCGTCCAAGACGGGTTCGCCGGTGGTCTGGCAGACGCCCCTGTGGCAGGGACTTTTGGGCCTGCTCGCGAGCCCCGCGCGCGGTCTCTTTGTCTTTTCCCCCTTCCTGCTGCTTGCCCTTCCGGGCATGGTCCGGGTCTGGACCAGTGCCAGGCTGGCCGCGCTGCGTCCGCTTCTCGCGGCGTCGCTCATCATCCTTTGCGTCGAGGCCAAGCATTTCGACTGGTGGGGGGGATGGTCCTTCGGTTACCGCCATGTGCTCGACATTACGGTGTTCCTGTCGCTCCTGCTGATTCCCACGCTTGAATCTTTCTGGAACAAGAATGCCTTTCGCGCGCTGTTCGGCGTCACGCTGCTCTGGTCTGTCGCCGTGCAGATCATCGGCGTCTCCCTCTACGACGTGACCGGTTGGGACAATCGGAAAGGCACCGCCGTGGTGATGAAGGACCAGCCCAAGGCGGTGATTTGTCTGGAGAAGAGCGGGGTGGAGGCGATGCGCAAAGACCCCACCTTCGTGAAGGCGACCGATGTGACGCTCAATGTGGACAAGGCGGAATTCCGAAACAGGCTGTGGAGCATCACGGACAGCCCGCTTGCCTACTACATCAGCCATATCAGCGATGCGAGGAAGCAGAGAGGCACCTGCTGCCAGCGGTTCTGGTAGAGACAGGCGGAAGGGAATGCCTGCTACGAGGTGGTAAACCCGGGCGTGTAGTTCCAGAAGGCTTCCAGACTGTCCACGCTGCGCGGCCCGCCAAGATGGCAGGCGTCCCAAAGCATGGCCGATAGCAGGTAGGAACGATGGGCAAAGCTTGGGGTGAGGTAGAGGGAGGCCTCGGCCAGGTTGGGATGACGGTACCACTGCCAACCCTGCCGGATCACAGCTTGGTAAACATTGGCGTCCTGCGCAAACCCGATATCCTTGCCGTCGATGGCGAGGAATTTGTGGCCCTCCAGATATTCCGCCTCAATGACAAAGGGATTTCCGTCGCCCACGCCATGCACGGTGCGTCGTTTGGAGCGGGGGGCCTTGGCGGTGAAATCGGTCAGCAGGCGGACCACACTGTTTCCGAAGCGGACCGAACCCTCAAAACGCCCGTCCACCGGATGGGGGTAGGCCTGGGGATTGGGGGGATGATAGGGGGCGGAAACGCCCTCCACGGAGACGCCCTGATCCCAGACGCCGTCCAAACCGCCCCGTGTTTCGGCAAGGCAGGTGAACACCCAGGCCAGGCAGTGCACCGTTTCCTGATGCTGGATGGGCACCATGATTTTGTAATTGCGCGGGTTGGCGGGGTCCTCCCGATCTTTCGACCGGGTCATGCGCATTTCGTCGATGCGCACCTCGTTGAAAGAGCGCAGGAAAGCGCGCACGCGCAGGGTCATCGGGTCGAAGAGTTCGGGGAAATCGAAGAGCATGCACATGCCCGCCCTTTCCACCAGGCGGCGCAGTTCCATGCACTCACCGGGGGACTCGGGCGCGGCCATCGGTTTCTCGTTGAGCACCATGAAATGGTCACCCTGAAGCAGGCGGTCGGCAAGCCGACCCAATGCGGCGCCCCGGTCCCGCGGATGAAGCCCAATGTGGTAGAAGTCCGCGGGCAGCCCGTAGAACTCCTCATCCGTCCCAATCACCCGCACCCGGTCCTGGTCTATGCCCGTCGGAATGGGGCCGGGGTCCCGCACATACACGGGAATGCGCAGCGCGACCGCGGCGTCCACAAAATGCCGTCCAATATAGCCCCAGCCTCCGGCCACGGCCAGGGAGCGGGGGAGTGGGTCATCTTCCATAAGCAGCAGTCCAGGTCCGTTCAACCGAATCGCGGAGCACGGGAATTGTTTTTCGAACGGGCGTAGTATAGCGGCTTGCGCGTCGGCCCTCACAGTTTCCAGGAGGGCAATCAGGGCAATCGCATTGAAATCCCGCTGCAAATGGAGGCAGGTCCTTGAGGCCGTCGGAGTCTGCATCGCGGAGGAAGTACGAATACAGGGGATATTCTATTCACTCTCGTAGGTACCGGTCTGTTTTAGGTCCCCCTTCGAAGGGGGTGCCGCGAAGCGGCGGGGGATGTGGAGCCAAAACCAAGACCAACATCCCGCTAAATCCCCCTTCAAAGGGGGACTTAAGACGCCACCCAGCTTAAGGTTACGTGCGTTTCCAAAGTTTTCTATAGGACCCCGTTTAATGCGATTGCCCATGCAGGGCAATCCCCGGCAAACAGGGGGAGGTTTCCAAACGGCACGGACGTGCGGCATGGACCGACTGGTTTGGGCCGGATCGAGTTGATTTGGCGGGGGCAATGGAAACTTTCGCGAACCCCGCATTAACGCCCGGAGTGCCAAAGGCGTTTTCGTTGGGTTCGTGCCCTGCGGAATCGTCGCCATTTCCTCCTGTATTCCGTCATTGCGGAGCACGGTCTTCAGGCGGCGGGGCGTATGGACGGGAGCTGACGGTTGCTAAACACATTATTCATACTTAATTGGAGAAATTCAGGGACAGACCACTTTTTCCTTTCCATCCTTGTAATCACGGAACTCATGTGCTTAAGAGACGGGGACATTAAACCTGTTGAACAACCTCGAGTTTAGCATACTGGCACCTTTTTCGCGTGAATGATGGGCCTGTCTGGCGAAGCGGGGATGCTTCCGGCTGGGACTGACATAAGGCCCAATCAGGTTGCGTCGCCCCTTCGGGGCTCATTTCGGGGGGAGGATGCCAACCTGGGCCTCACGGCCCAGGCTAATCAATGCCGCGCCTTTGGCGCTCCGGAGGATGAACGAATCCCGCGCCTTCGGCGCTCCGGACAGAGAAGCAGCATTTAAGGGCAGCGTCCCTGCGCATCCGGTCCTCCGTGCGTGGATGCGCGGGGGGCTGTTCGTTCGTTATACTGTTGGCTTGCTTGGGATTTAGGACAACTGCCCCCGGCTGTCACCTTGCAGCGAATGCCATTGGATGGCAGGCGAGGGCGCCTGTCCTACAGGATTTGCGCGAGGGAATGGACGAACCGCAGGATTGACACTGGTGCGCTTGCCCAAATTAACACGAATCGAAGGCATGATTTGCATGGCGCTGCTTTGCGTGGCGCCGTTGATTCTGCTGTTTCCAGCCCTGTCGAAGGGTGGCGCCCCCGCTTCCTTTGAAGGATTGTTATCCCTGGCTCCATGGCAGGAGGCGCGGCCGGCGGGCGCGGTTATTCCCGATGGTGCGGCGGAAAGCAATCTTGTGCTGCGCTACTATCCGTGGTATTCCTTCCTCGGGCAGAGCGCCCGTTCCCACGAACTGCCGCTCTGGAATCCCCTGGAAGGATTTGGCACGCCCTTCCTGGCGCTTTGGCGCACACGCGCGTTGTCGCCGTTCTCGGTTCCGTTCTACCTGTTTCCCCTGGGCACGGCGCTCATTGTCAGCATCTTTCTCAAACTGCTGGTGGCGGGGGTGTGCGCCTATGCCGTGGCGCGCCGGTTCAACTATGCGCCTCCGCTGGCATTGCTGGCCGGGGTGGTATTCCAGTTTAGCGCGCCGCTGTTTGCCCAGCCGTTGGAACCGCTTGCCGATGCGCTGCCCTGGTTTCCCCTGCTTCTGGGATGGGCCTACCGTCTCCTCCAGGGCGATTTTCACGTCTGGCCGCTGCTGTCGCTCGTGATGGCGCTGGCAGGCCTCGGCGGTTCGCCCGAGGCCATGGTGGCGGGCATGGCGTTCCTGCTACTGGTGCTGTCGGTGTACCGGCTGCGCGACCGGCGGCTGAAGCATCTGATGGGCGCCCATGCGGCCCTGTTTGCCGCGATTGCGGGGTGCCTGGCAATCATCGCCGTGCAGCTCTTCCCATACATTGAATATAAAGCTCAACACCCGGATGCGCTGGAGAAGACCGGCACCGCGCCTGTCTGGTCCGAACTGTCCCAACTGGTATATCCGGTGCTGCGGACCGCGTCCGCCGGAGGGGCGTCGCGCGCGGCGCTTTGCATGCACGTGGGCGGGTTGTTCCTGTTGATTCTCGCCCTGTGGATGTCGGTGCGCCGCATGGCGGGCAAGAACCGGCGCCGCCGTCTGGAGGGGCTGCTGCTCACCGCGCTGGCCTTTGGGTTGGCGCCGCTTTTTCTGGGCAGCCTGCTGGAGCAGACACGGGAATGGCCCTGGCCGCGGACGGAGCATTTCTATCTGTTCTGGCCGCTGGCCCTGAGCTTCCTCGCCACCGCCTCGGCGGAGGAATGGCTGCAACTGGACATTGACGGGTGCAAGGCGGCCCTGCGCCGTTTCGTGCCGTGGGCGGCATTCTTGTGGGGAGGCGGGCTGGTGGTGGCGGGGATTGCCCTGCGCGGTCAGGTGGCATGGCAGACGCTGGCGCAGTGTGCGCTCGTGGAGGCCGGGCTGGCGATTCTCTTTGCGGCGCTTCTGCTGGTCACGCTGCTGCGCCCCAAACGGTGGATCATGGGTTGTGGACTGGCGGCCATCGCCGCGCTGTCCGGCCTGTGGGCCTATGGCCCCGCCCGTGCCTGGACCCCGGCGGAGGCGGTCTTTCCCGAGACTTCTTTCATCACACGCCTGCGCGACGCCCATGACCGGGTGACGGGCAGCGGAGTGATCAAGCGCTGGCCGCTGGCGGCCAATGGCATAGCCCAGGTGTACAACCCCTCCGGGGTTACTCTGCGGCGCTACGAGAAATTCATCAAACGCGCCGCGGCGGACCCCTGCCTGATGCGGCTGGGCGCCGCCGGAGCGCTGCTGCTCACGCGCCAGGACATCCAAGGGCAGTTCGCCGTGCTGCGGCCGACACTTAATATTTTGGAGGTCTTTCCCTCGGGCGCCATCCTGCTCAAGGACTTGGACGTTCGGCCCCGGGCGCGAATGATCTACGCCGCGCGCAGAGTGGACGAGTTTGATTCCAGCGCATTGCGTTTGGACGGTCCACCGCAGATAGAGGGCGGCACCCTGCCCGAAAAGGATGACGGTCCGGTCGCAGCCGCCTCCATTGCCGAGCCCCATGAGTCCGATCGTGTGGTGGTTCACATTGCCGAGGGAACGCGGCCCGGGGTGCTCGTGCTGGCAGACATGTGGTATCCGGGTTGGGAGGCCACCGTGGACGGCAACCCCGCGCCGGTGCTGGCCGTGGACGGCGTGTTTCGCGGTGTTGAAGTGGGGCAGGGGGCGCGGGAGGTGGTGTTCAGGTACTATCCGGCGTCGTTCCGCATCGGTATGGTGGTGTCGCTGGCGGGTTTGGCGGTGATGCTGCTGCTTGCCGTGCTTTACCGAAAGAAACCGGCCCAGTAATTAATCAAGAGAAACCCCGGGGCGCAATGCCCGGTCCAATCGAAACCAATCAACCGTTTCAACAGGAGTCATTTTCATGAAGAGAGTCGCCGTTGCCGTTGTGGCCGGGCTGTTCTGCCTGGCCCTTGCCATGCCCGTCTGTACCGCCCAGGATGCCGCCGCGAAGCCGTCGCTGGTCGAGCGGCTGGGCTTTGCCAAAGATGCCAAAGTGCTGATCCTGAACGGGGACGACTTTGGCATGAACCACGCCACGAATGACGGAACCATCAAGGCGCTCAAGAGCGGCGGTCTGACCTCGGCCACCGTGATGATGCCCTGCGGCTGGAATGTCGAGGCGCTCAAGTGGGCCAAGGCCCATCCGCAGGCCTCCATCGGCGTGCATACCACCCTCACCAGCGAGTGGGGCGGTTACAAATGGGGCCCCTGCCTTGGTGTGGGCGGCGTGCCCAGCCTGTGCACCCCCGAAGGTTACATGTGGGACGATGTGGTCATGGTCTACGGCAGCGCAACCATTGAGGACGTGGAGAAAGAAATCCGCACCCAGCTCAACCGCGCCATCGCCAGCGGCGTGGACATCACCCATTTCGACTCGCACATGGGCACCATGCAGTACAACCCGATCTACCATGAGCTGTACCTGAAGCTTGCCAAAGAGTACAAGATGCCCTGCCGCATGGCCGGCCATGACATCATGGACAAGGCCGGCGGCGGCTTCCTGATCGACGAGGCGGACGCCATGGGCGTGCTGCACCCCGAAGTGCTGTACATGAACGGTCCGGACAGCATTGAAGGCACTGCGGCCTATTTCAAAGACCTGCTCAGCAAGCTTGAACCGGGCAAAGTGAGCGAGCTGTACATCCATTGCGCCGTGCCCAGCGAGGAAATCTTTTCCACGACCGGTTCGGCCAAGCGCCGCATCGCCGACACGGACTTCTTCTCCGACCCGAACACAGTGAAGTTCATGGACGAGCAGGGCATCCAGCGCATCAGTTACCGCGAACTGCGCGAACTCCAGCGCACCGGCAAGCCCATTCCGCGCGCCACCTATGGCTGGGAAGAGAAAGACAAGGAAAAAGGAAAGTAATTCTTTCAGCAAATGCGCCGCAGCGAGCCGTTCGGTTGCCTGCGGCGCTTCTTTTTTTTTGTGCCCGTCCAATCGAAACCGCAATGCCTTTGCCTTTGCCTGGGGTCGCCGATTTGGCAATTCCCTCACGATGCAGTATTCTCATATGCTAAGTTCACATAATTCATCGGACAAGGATGGGAATGATTCATGGCACGCTGGAAGAAGTTCTTGCTTGGAGTTTCGGGCATATTCGTCTTGGCGCTTCTAATTGCCTGGCTGGGCTGGGTGGTGCTGCCCCTGCGCGCTTTGGAGGCAACCCATCCCCCGGTGCCGCATAATCTGGTGATCGCCCACCGCGGCGCGTCCTATTGGGCGCCGGAAGAAACACAGCCCGCCTATGAGCTTGCGCGGGAACTGGGCACCGATTATCTGGAAATGGACATTCAGCGCACCAAGGACTTCGCGCTGGTGGCCATTCATGATGACACGCTTGAACGGACCACCAACGTGGCCGAACTTTTTCCGGGCCGGGAAAAACAAACCATTTCAGAGTTTACCCTGGCCGAGCTCAAACAGTTGGATGCAGGTTACTGGTTCAACCGGAAGCACCCCGGGCTGGCGCGAAGCTCCTATTCCGGTCAGAGAATTCTGACACTGGGGGAGATCTTGGACATCGCCGGGGCAAAGGGACGAAAATGCCCAGTGTACATTGAAACCAAGTCAGCGGACCATTATCCCGGCATCGAAAGGGATCTGGTGGCGCTCTTGCGGGAGAAGGGCTGGCTGGAGCCTGGTGACGGCGGGTTGCCGCCCGTTATCTTCCAGTCTTTTTATTCGGACAGTTTAATGAAACTAAAGGAACTGGCCCCCAACATTCCCCGCATCTACCTGGTCGAGTCGCAAGTATTGAAGAAGGAGGGCGGTTGGGCGCCGATGCTGGACAGGGCCGCCCAGATTGGGGCGGGTATTGGCCCCATGGGGACGCTGTGCTGGCCCTGGAACGTGGGCAGCGCACACCGGCACGGGTTGACCGTGCATGCCTTCACCCTCGATGAACCCTGGCAGTTTCGGTTGATGGCGTGGTTCGGCGTGGATGGACTTTTCACCAACCGTTGCGATGCGCTACTGGACTATTACGGAAGACCGTCCGCCAAGTCCGCGCGAAGCCTTCTTGACGAACTGGGATACTGACTGTTGCGCCGCAGTTCGCGTGAGATGTTTCCGGTGCCCGCATAACCGTGTCAGCGGGTCAGGAAAAGTCCTGGCGAATGGCCTCAAACACGTTGTCGGGCGTGATCGCCTTCATGCACCGGTTGTCTAGGCAGGTGGAGAGGCGGTAGTTGGACGCGTTGAAACAGGGACTGCAAGCGAAACCGGCGTGGAACACGCGGGTGCGGGGCGTGAGCGGGGAAAAGAGGGCGGGGGTTTCAGGGCCGAAGAGGGCATAGACATTTATGTCTGTCAGCGCCGCGAAGTGGGCCGGTCCGCTGTCCGAGGTGAGGAGCGCGTCGCACAGCCCGAGCAGTGCGACCAGTTCGTGCAAATTGATCTTTCCTGTCAGGTTCACGACCCTCTTGCCGCCCAAGTCGGCGCAAAACATCTCCGCGACCTGCACCTCAATGGGAATACCCACGACGATGACACTGCCCTCCGGAAAGGCGTCCAGGAACTGCCGGGCCACGGCGGCGAAATTGTCCAGGGACCATGGCCGCACCGGCAGTTCATCGAGAAACTTAGGATTAAGCACCAGTCTTGGACGGCCATGGTCGCCGACGATGCCGCCCGCCTCCAGAAGCGAGTGCACATGGGCTAGTTCCCGGGGACTGGGTTGATAGGCGGGCGGTTGATAGTCCGGCGCAATGACCGGAGCCACCGCCTTTGCCATGGGGATGATGGCCGGATCCATCCAGCCGGCTTCGGCAAGGAGCAGAAAAGACTGTGCCATTGAGATGTAAGGATTGTACTGCACACGGTGCGTGAACAGGTCGCCCCGGTACATGCCCTCGCTGGCGAAACGGTGCCAGCCAATCCGTCGGCGCGCGCCGGTGAGATAAGACAGCAAAGCCGTGAAGCGTGCGAAGAGTTCAAAATCGACCACCGTGTCGATATTGGCGCGGCGGACGTCCCGGATCATTTTCAGGACACCCAGCACAAACGCCCCCATGCGGTCGTCGCGGATGATGAGTATGTTCTCCGGAGGGACCACCCCGAGGATGTCCAGAATCTCCCGGTTCTTGGCGAAAACACAGATGAAAACGTTTTCACGGCCCAACCGTTTGACGGCTGCCTCGAATGCGGGCACGGCAAGCACCGCGGCACCCTGTTCGGCAGGTTTGAGAAAGAGCAGGCGCCGCGGGGGCGCACTGGTGTCGGATGGGAAGATGCGGTCAACCAAACGCCGCAGGAGGGTGAACAGGAAACATACAGGCACCCCGACGTAACGGTCAATCCATCTGAACAGCGCAACGACCATGTCAGGAGGAGGTGCTTCCCGCCTCGGGCGGCGTGATGACGATCAGGCTCCAGTCGTCGTTTATGGGCTCCACTTTGTACACGCGCTGGTCTATTTTCTCGACGAAGGCTTCGAGCTTTTTCCTGCGCACGAAAACCAACTGGTTCTTGCCGTCTAGTTTGGCCTTCTTCAGCACGCCGGGCGCGTCTTCGAGTTCCGCCTTGACCACCGGGCCGCAGTGCAGGTAGAACTGCAAGCCCAACAATGCCTCTTGCTTGAGCACATACATGTCGCGGTTGGGATATTTCGCGACAATGGCGCCTGCGTCCCGCGCCAGAATGGACATGTCCTTGGAGGAGTCGATGGCCGGGATGTTGAACAGGAAGAGACCCTTGCCCACGACGACCAGCACAGCCACGGCCAGCGCGGCGAGCATCACGGTGCGCAACCGAAGCTGGCTTTGTGAAACGAGCCACTCTATTCCCTTGCCGACGGCCAGGGACATGGGGGCAAACAGGGGGAGCAGGTAGAGCGGCAGGCGTGAACTGACGACACAAAACGCGATGAACGGGATGAGGAATGTGGTGGTGATAAACAGCCATTCCGTCGGGTGGGGCCAGGCGGTTACGCGTTTCCACAGGCCTTTCGGCCAGGGAATATGGTCCTTTTTGGCAAGGATGATGAACACCCAGGGCACCAGGCCAAATAGGACAATGGGCAGATACATCGTGAAGGGCTTGTACCACTCCGCGTTGCGGTGGGCCTCGTCGGTCACATTGCGGGCAATCCCCTCTTTCCAGATCCAGTTCTGCATCAGACCCGGGTGGGTCCAGGCCTTTTCGGCGTACCAGGAAAAGCCGACCAGCAGGAAGACCAGCAGACCCAGGGGATTGAAGAACTGGGGCACCTTTTCGCCTTTACGGCGCAAATAGAAGAACACGATGGCCGGGCCGATGAGGCAGAGCAGCGCCGGAAAGCCCTTGGTCATAAAGGCGAATCCAAACACGGCCCACATCAGCACGATGCAATAGCCCTGCTTCCTGCGCACGGCCCACCAGAAGGCCAGCAGGGTAAGCGTTTCAAACAGGGTCAGCAGGGTGTCGGTGGACAGACTGTGCGAGGCGCCGGCGGGGAAGGGGGACAGGCCGTACACAACGGCACAGTAAAAGGCGGCCTGCGGCCCCCACACGAGAAACCCAAGGTAGTAGACGGCAATGACCGTAAGAACAAAGGCGAAGGACTGGCCGATGCGGGCCCCCCAGGCGTTTTCACCGAGCACCTCCATACCCCCGGCGATCATGTAATAGGTGAGCGGCGGTTTGGTCCAGTGGTTCACCCCGTTGAGCACCGGTTCGTCCAGGGTGCCCTGTTCCATGCTCTGGCGGGCGCATTCGGCGTAGCGGCCTTCCGTGGATTCATAGAGTCCCCGGGTGCCCTGAAAAGCGAAGCCGACAGCAATGGCAAGCAGCGTGACGACCAGCAACGGCCGTTTCGGCAGGGTCGCCGGCGCTGTGACGCCGGGTTCGACCTTCGATTCTGTTTCAGCCATGGGATACCTTTCCAAACGACCGCGCAGGGCTCGGTGAATGCGAAACCGGCGGATCTTTGTTCCTGCAAGCCAAAACGGACTCCGCAAAGCCCGTGCTTGCAGCTTGAACATAATCCATAAGCCCGTACGAGTCAACTTTTTGGCGGCTTTGCGGGTCCTTCGCGCCGGGACTTCCGGCCTGTTATAATCCCGTTTGTCTGCACAGGGTTCCCGTCCCGCAAACCCATTTTGGGGGTGTTCCCAGCGTGTCTTCCAGTGAAATACAAGGCCATGAACTGCGGATAAGCGTCATAGTGGCGACGCGCGACCGCCGTGACGATGTGGCGGAATGTCTCACCCCGCTCACGCCGGAAAGGCTCGATGTGCTGGGTGGTGAGGTCATTGTCCTGGATGACGCCTCCACGGACGGCACGGCGGAGATGCTGGCGGTTCAGTTTCCCTGGGTGCGGGTGGTCGTTAACCCAACGAATGTGGGACCCGGTCCCGCGCGTAATCTTGCCGCAGCCACTGCCCGGGGGGCTTTGCTGGTATTTGTTGATTCCGACGCGGTGCCCTGTGAGGGGTGGCTGGGGCAACTCGCGGCGGCCGATGACGGGAAGTCGGTCCTGATTGGCAAGGTGTTGGACTACAATTCCGGGGCGGTACAATACGGTCCGCGCCGCGCCACCTTCCTCGGCAAGAGCCTGCGGTGCAGGCCGGAGCGGGTGAACACGGGCGGGGCGGGGAATATGGCCATACCCAAGAGTCTCTTTGACAGCGTCGGCGGATTTGACCCCGAGATTCCGAACTGCTTTGAGGACAGTTGGTTGTGCATCCGACTGGGCCGTGCCGGGGCACGGTTCCGGTACGTGGCCGACGCCATTGTTCGCCACAAGGGGGACACGGGCAAGCACGGCGATGAAATTCGCATGCAGGAACACAACAGCACCTACGCGATGCTGAAGTTCTACGCCGACACGCCGCTCATGCGGGCTGCGTTTACCGTCTGCAATGCGCTATGGATGGCGCTTCGCCGGGTTGCGTGGACCTTCACTGGAAGGGGCGAGGACGCCGCGCTGCTGTGGAAGGGCTGGGTGACAGCCCACCGGCGATTCGCCGAAAAACAAAGGATACCCGGCTGAGGCTGAATCCCAAGCTTTCCTGGTCTATTGTTTTCAATGGAGTGATTGCCTCACTTTTCCGCATACTCCAACAAATTCAGCAGCAGCCGGTCTGCGGCGGGGTGTTTGTCCACATTGTCGAGGATGTTGAAGGTGTTCAGCACGATGCGGCCCTCGCCGACTTTGTACGCGCTGAGCATGGTGCCCGCCGCATACCCATCTGGGCGGCTCGAATGGCATACGGCGAAGGCCGCCGCGGCCGTGTCGTCCGGGGTGTCCTGACCCTCGAAGAACAGGTTGGAAATCACCGGGCCGTAGTAGTCCCAGTCCATGATGCCGGGTTTCTGCAGGCCTGCAAACAGGGGATGCCGTTTCGCCACGCATTCCTTGTGGTAAAGCCAGTCGGAGAAGTGGGTGAGGCGCCCCCTGTTCTTTATGGGCAGCAAGGCGGTCTCATCGTCGCCCTCTGTGAACACGCCCGGATTGAGGAACACGGCGGTGGCGCCCTGATTGACACGCTCCATCAGGCCTGCCCGCTCTTCGGGCTTCACGTCACCCACCAGAATGACAAAGCCTTTTTCCGTGATCGTCACCCCCCGTGATTTCAGCCAATCCTGCACACGGGGTTCGATGCCCGCCACGGCGACGGTCATTGGCGCGACACTTTGCGGCACTTCGGACACGTGGAAGCTGAGTCGCCCGCCCATGGGCGCGCCGCCGTGTTCCAACGTGGCGTTCAGGGTGTACTCGCCCGCAGGACCGGCGAGGATGACATCCTCGGCGAACACGGGCACTGCCAACGGTCCTTCTTCGCCTTCCGCAGGCTTGGGAATGACCACATCGAGTTTCTTTTCCCAGGCCACGCCGCTGGGTCCAAGCACGCGCAGCCATGCGGGATAGCTGCCGGGGGCCAGCACATCCTCATTGGCCAGCACGACCTCCAGCTTGACCGGGCGGCCCGCATAGACATTCATGGGTGCGGCAAAGAGGCACCAGCGCAGGAGTGCCCAGCCGTCCTGGAGCGTGTCCATGATGCCTGGCTTGAATTCGCGCCAGAAGGTCCACAGCCCTTCGCCGGTGTAGCCGTGGTCGAGCAGACCGGTGAGGTTGTAGCCGCAAATCCTGGGGTTGGAGCGAATGAGATTGAAGCCGAGCGTGCGCTGGCGGCAGTGCATCGCCTGGCTGTCGCGTAGCATTTCCTCCGGGAAGGCATAGACGCCGTCAAAGCCGAGCCGCATCCAGTCCGCCGTGAGTTTCTCTTCGGTCTGTTTGAAGAATTTGGTGTCGTCCCATTCGGGATTGGCGTTGTTTTCCTCGTAATGGCGCAGTTCGCGGATGGCGTTCATCAGGCTGCCGATGCCGTATTCGGAAATGAATACGGGCTTGCTGTCCTTGCCCAGGCTGCGGATGCCCGCCTCGATGGCGGGGGTGTGCGGCGTTCCAGGATAGACGTGCGCGTCACCCGCGCCCTCGAAGTAGCCGCCCCAGGGTCCGTTCTTCGCCGTGCCTGTGTAGTCCGGGCCCTCCACGCCCCACATGTACTCCCACTGCGCGCTGCCGGGATTGCAGACGGACCCGATGTTGTACTGTCCGTCCCAGCGCCCGCTCTGCTGGAGCACCAGCCGCGAATCGTCAAGTGACCGCATTAGACCCAGGCTGGCCACCGAATGCCTGGCCAGCGCGCCGTTGCCCATTTCGTTGACCAGTCCGAAGATGACCACGCTCGGGTGGTTCCGGTCGCGCAGCACCATTTCCCGAAGAGTCGCGTCAAAACGTTCGCCCATCCTGGGCGATTCGCCGAGCAGCCAGGAAGACAGGTCCTCCTCATAGGCCATCAGCCCGATCTCGTCGCACAGGTCCAACTGGTAGGGATGGGCGATGCCCGCAATGAAGCGAATCGTGTTGAACCCGCAGGACTTCATGTAGAGCAGGTCCTTGCGCAGCAGATCGGGCGCGGAATCGGGCGGGAGGATGGCGCCGAAGGGGCAGTGGTTGCCCGTATGCGAACTTTTCAGGAAGATGCGTTTGCCGTTAAGGTGGAAGTAGCCCTTGTCCACGCGCAGTTCGCGAAAGCCGAAGCGGGTGCTGTTTTCAGCGACATCTTTGCCCTCCCCGGCGATGACGCGCGTCGTGAGACGGTAGAGGGACGGGTCATCCAACTGCCACAAGCGGGGATGGTTCACGGTCATTTCGCAGAGGACAGGCGCGGTGCCCGCGGGGACCTCGTGCTGGAGCGTCAGCGAGGCCACGGGCTCATTGGCGAAGGCGGGCACGATGGAAAACTCGATCCGCGCGTCTGCGCTGTTTGCGCCCGTGTTGGTCAGCGTGGCCTGCACCTTCACCTTGCCCGTCTGCCAGTCCGGCCGGACGTACACGTCGTCGATGCGCACTGGCGGTGTCCAGAAAACCTCCACCGGCTCCGTGATGCCACCGCTGTTGTAGGAACCGCCCACGCCGATGCCCGAGGGAACTTTGTTCCGGTGCGGCGTTTCACCCAGCACGATGCCGTCGATGGCTTCGGCCTTAGGATTGAGCACACGCACCGTCATCCGGTTTGGCCCGTCGGCTTTCAGCGCATCGGTGATGTCCAGTGTGAAGGGCGTCTCGCCGCCCTCATGGCCGCCCACGGCGATGTCATTGACCCACACCTCGGCGAGATAGTCCACCGTATGGAACCGGATGAGACAGCGCCCGCCACTGTAGGGGTTTTTGGGCGCGGTGAATTCGCGCTGATACCATGCCACCCCGTGGTAGCCCGGCAACGACTCCTGGAAGATGCCCGGAACACGCGCGGTCTTGGCATCCGGAGCGGGTGTTTTCCACCAAGCCTGGTCGCGGCCGACATTGTTCGGGTCCGGGGCCACGGTCCATCCATCCCCCACCAGCGAGACCACCGCGGAACCGACGGATTGCGCCCCGGCCGGTGCCATGTTCTCAAGAAGCGTTACAGCAAGGATTAATGCGGCTGCCGTCCAGATGCGTCCCATGACCAGGTCCTCCGTTGTGTTGGATGGGACCAGACTAGCAGATTGGACGGGAGAATAGGGAGTGGAGGGGAAGCATCGTCATTGCGAGCGAAGCGCGGCAATCTCTTGAAGCCACAGTCCAGGACTTTGGTCATGACGAACACGAGATTGCCGCGCTTCGCTCGCAATGACGATGCCGGCCGGGGTTTCTCGCACAACGGTGTGTTGCAGGCGGTGCGTCTCTTCCCCGTTCTCGGCGTCCTCCTCATGTGCTACACTATTCTCCGCGGGATGCGGCGCAGTGCCGGGTCCCCGTGGAGAGGGCGATGTCGGCAGGATTCTTACAATCAGCACTGGCGATGGAGGGCGTTTCCAAGCGCTTTCCGGGCATGCTGGCGGTGGACCGTGTGGACTTCGATGTGATGCCGGGCGAGGTGCATGCGCTGATGGGGGAGAACGGCGCCGGCAAGTCGACGCTGATGCGCATCCTGACCGGTTCCTTTGATGACTATGAGGGCACGATCCGCATCGGCGGACGGGAGGCGCGTGTCCACTCGCCCGCCGCCGCCAAGGAGCAGGGCATTGGCATGGTGTACCAGGAGCTGAGCCTGGCCCGGCCGATCAGCATTGCGGAAAACCTGCTCGTCGGGCGGCTGCCCGTGCGTTGGGGCGGGTTCATCGACCGGCCGCAACTGCTGCGCGAGGCGCGCGCCTGCCTGGGCTTGGTGGGCCTTGATTTGGACCCGCTGCTGACGGTGGGCGAAATCAGCCAGCACGAGGCGCAGTTGGTGGAAATTGCCAAGGTGCTGGGGGGGCAACCCTGCATTCTTATTTTGGACGAGCCGACTTCCTCGCTGTCGCGGGACGAGGTGGCGCGGCTGTTTCAGATCCTTCGGGACCTGCGCAACCGGGGGTTGGCCATCGTTTACATTTCACACCACCTGCCTGAGATTTTCGAGATTGCCGACCGGGTGACCGTGATGCGCGACGGGCGCAGAATTGCCACGAAGGAAATCCATGAGGTCACGCCGCAGTCGCTGGTGCAGATGATGGTGGGCCGGAGCATAGACGAGTTTTATCTGCGCCGTGAGGCGAAGGTCGGCGCCACCGTGCTCCGCGCCGAGGGACTCACGCGCTATGGTTTCTTCCATGAAGTCTCCTTCACGCTCAACGCCGGGGAGATCCTCGGTGTGGCGGGGCTGTCCGGCGCGGGCCGGACAGAACTGGCCCGTTCGCTGTGCGGGCTCGACCCGCTGTACGCGGGCCGCGCGTTGCTTTTGGATGAGCCGCTCATCCCGAATGACTATCCCCGCAACGCCGCCAGGGGGCTCGTGTATCTCAGCGAGGACCGCAAGGTGGACGGGCTGTTTCTGCGGCTGCCGGTCAGCGTGAATCTGCTTGCCGGACTGCGCGGGCGGAGCGGGAACGGGAGCGTTGTGCAGCGCTGTCTCGATGAATTGGCCATTGCCTCCGCGTCGCCGGAAGTGGACGCGGGCACGCTCTCGGGCGGCAACCAGCAGAAGGTGCTGCTGGGCAAATGGCTCGCGACCGGCCCGCGTGTGCTGATTCTAGACGAGCCGACACGCGGCGTGGATGTAGGCGCGAAGCGCAAGATTCACGAGGCGGTGATGGCGCTGGCTGATCGCGGCGCGGCGGTGCTGCTGATCAGTTCCGACCTGCCTGAACTGGCGGGGCTTTCCGACCGGGCCGTGGTGATGCGCAACGGCCGCCTCATCGGCGAGTTGTCCAAGGCGCAACTGTCCGAGGAGGCGCTGTTGCTGGCGGCCAACGGCCATCTGGAGGACTGCCATGCCAAGGCATGACTCCGGGAAACAAAACATCCTGTCCGCCGCGCTGGAGACGGCGGGCATTTATGCCGTGGCCGCGCTGCTCCTGCTGGCGGGGACCTTTGTCTCGCCCAAATTCCTCACCGGCGACAACCTGCTGGAAATTCTCGCCGCCGTGGCGCTGCTGGGCATCGTGTCCGCAGGCATGGCTTTCGTGACCTACTCGGGCAGCATGGCCGATCTGTCGCTGCCGTCGATTATGGCCTTCTCGGGCATCATTGCAGTGGCCTCACTGCCGCTTGGTCTTGCCGCGGCGCTTGCGCTGGGCGTGCTGGCTGGGCTGGCCGTGGGCGCGATGAACGGATTCGTCGTGGGCAGGCTCAATGCCAACCCCATCCTGTGGACCCTCTCCGTGGCGTTTTTCATGGAGGGGTTCATGCGCTTTGCCTGGAGCAACAACCAGCTCTACCCCGACAGCGCACCGGGCACGCCCGGAGCGGCATTCATCGGCATCTTCCGGATCGGCGTCGGCATACACCCCCCGGTCCTTCGGACCACCCCCCTCCAGGGGGGATCAGGCACTGTGCCGCTGGTGGTGGTCGTCATGTTCCTCATGTTCCTGCTGGCCCATTTCATCATGACGAGAACGCGCTTTGGCCGGGAAAGCCAACTGGTCGGCTCTTCCCGCGCGACAGCACGCGCCTCGGGCATCCGCGTGCCGCGCGTGGTCTTCCTCAATTTCCTTTTTGCCGCCTTTGCCGCGTCGGTGGCGGGCATCTTTCTCACGTCCATGAACAAGCTCGGCGTGTTCTACCTGGGCCAGGGCTACGACTTCAAGGCTGTGACGGCGGTGGTCATTGGCGGGGTCATGCTCAGCGGCGGCCGGGGCCGTCTGTCGGGTGTTCTCGGCGGCGTGCTGGTCATCGGCCTGCTGTCCAACATCATGCAGTTCCTGGGCATCACGGCATTCCGCCAGAACATCGTCACCGGGCTGGTGTTCATCGCCGTGGTGGGTCTGCAGCAATACCAGCTTCGGGCGAAAGGGCGCGACTATGCGTAGCGCCACCCGGATCACGCGCCTGCTCAACGAGCACAGGGCCCTGCTTATGCTGCTGGTCCTGTTCGCGGGCCTGTCGGCATGGGCGCCCAACTTCCTGTCTGTCCACAACATGACCACCATCCTCAAGGGCGCCAGTCTCAACGCGATCGTCGCCATCGGTTTCACGCTGATCCTGATTCTTGGCCAGCTCGACCTGTCCATCGGCGCGGTTGTGATGCTCTGCGGCATGCTGGTCATCGGTCTGCAACCCCGGCTCGGCTGGTACGGTGCCTTTCCCGTGTCGCTTGCGGCGGGCGGACTGGTGGGCCTGGTCAACGGCTGGCTCGTGGTGCGGGCGCGCATCAACGCCTTCATCGTGACGCTGGGCACCATGACCATCGTGATGGGTCTCACCCATCTTTACAGCGACGGCGGTTCGAAATCCATTGATGACTTTCGCCTGGCCGATTGGCTCGACCGGCCTGCCCTGTCCTTCCTGCCGCCCATTGTGATCATCACGCTGCTGCTGGTGGTGGGGTCGGCGCTGTTGCTCCAGGGCACGCGGCACGGGCGCAATTTCTTCATGGTCGGCGCCAATCCCGATGCGGCATGGCTTGCGGGACTTCACCGTGACCGTTATCTCATGGCGGGGTTTGTGCTCTGCGGCCTTGGCGCGGCGGCGGGCGGCACGCTTTTCGCCGCAGGACTCAGTTCCATGACCTCCTCCGCCGTGCTCGGTTCGCGCACGCTGATGACCGTGCTTGCGGCGGTGATTATCGGCGGCACGCTCATGAGCGGCGGCAAGGGCAGCATCCTGAAAAGTTACTTCGCCGTGCTCATGCTGACCATGCTGTTCAACGGCATCGGCTGTTTCGGGCTCGGTTTCGAGGTGCAGATCTTCGTGAACGGCCTCATCTTAGCCGCCGTGGTGCTGTATGAGGCATATACGCTGCACCGCCACGAACTGCTGCGCGGGCCGCGGCCGGAGTTGATGGAAGAGGCTGAAAGAATCCAGAATTCAGAATTCAGAATCCAGAAGGAAGCAAGCGATGAGAATACAGGAGAAGGTGAGATGAGCGACAAGAACCGCTTTGCACTGGTCTGCGTGACGCTGGTTGCGATCGTGGCGATTACAGCCATCACTGCCATGTATTTCCGCCAGGCGGCGTTGCAGGCGCAGGTCATTGCCGCAGGAAGAGCGGTCCCTGCGGCAGGCACCGCAGCACCCGCTTTGGACATATACGCTTTGCGCGGCACGGACCACCAGCCCTACCTGTTCCCGCCGGACGGCGGGAAAATGCAGATACCGGCCCGGCCCGCCGACCCCAAGGCGCTGCCGGAAACGGACAAACTGCACTGGTGGGACATTGAATACGCCGGATGGAAGGTGGACAAGGCGCCCATGCCCGCATCGCCCAAGGACGGTCCCAAGGGCAAGCGGGTCATCCTGCTCAAGGCCGGTGACCATCCCTATTGGACCGCCTATGTGCGCGGGTTCACCACCATCGCCGGGTTCTACGGCATGGACATCAAGGTGTTCAACGGCAACTGGAACATGGACCTCCAGGCGCAGCAGGCCGACCAGGCGCTCAACGAAAAGCCCGACATGATCATCTTCGCCCCGGTGGACGCGACGGGCTGCACGCCGCTGCTGCGCAAAATACACCAGGCGGGCATTCCCTGCATCACGTCGAACACCACGCCCTGCGACGAGGCCATGAAATACTGCATCGCCTGGACGGGACCGGACGACTGGGGGCAGTTCCGCATGCTGTCGCGCGCCTTTGCCGACAAGCTGGGCAGGCAGGGGGGATACGCCATCATCCGCCACATGCCCGGCAGTTCGCCCTTCTTTTCCCGCACCTTTGCGCCCATCACCGAACTGGGCGCCTACGCGCCGGACATGAAACTGCTTGCCATGGACACCACCAATCTTGAGGCCGAGGTGTCCATGCAGTTGGTGGGCGCATGGCTGGCGAAGTTTGGAACAGACCTGAAGGGGCTCATCCTGGCGGGCGACGATTTCCCCATGACGGGCACGCTGGAGGCGCTGAAGAAGGCCGGCCGCACGGATGTGGTCATCGTTGCCGCCGGAAACAGCAAGACCGGCATGGACTCGGTGAAGGCGGGCGACGCGCTCGCCGTCACCTACCAGTCGGCCGAGGGCGACGGTGCCATTGCGGTCCATTCTGCCGCGCGGTGGTTCAGCGGAGAGGCGCTCGACCCCGTGGTCTATCTGCCCAAGCATCTCATCACAAAGGCTGACGTGGATGAGTTTATGCCCGCCCAATGGTAGAATAACGGAAGTCGTCGGGTTGTTTTAGGTGCGTGAGGCAAGGACCCTGCCTGTGGCACAGGCGTCTCGCCCGTGTTCCGGGAACTTGCCGCAATCCAGGAAAATGGGCAAGATGCCCATGCCACGAAAGCGAGCCGTGCAACTTCACGGCCAGAAGCGTTCTCAAGTGAAACTTGAGAATTTGGGCAATAAGGAGTGCAGTTGATGACAGACACACCAAACGACCGTTCCGCCAGCGCGCTGGCGAAAGTGGCGCGCATGAACGCGGCCATGCACCACGAGGAACCGGACCGGGTGCCCATGGGCGAATTCTACTGGGGCGGCTTCCTGCGTCGCTGGCGCGCCGAATTGAGTCTGCCGGAGGAGACCAATCCCTACAAATACTACGACTTGGACTGGATCGTGACGGTGCCAAACATGGACCCGCACATCAAGCCCTTTGAGATTCTCCTCGAGAACAGTGAGGAAGTGGTGTTGCGGACAGGGTTCGAGGCCGTGCTGCACAAGCGGTACAACATCCCCATGCCGGAATCGCGCTCCTGGGAAACCGACACCATCGAAAAGCTGGAAGCTTTTCAATTTGACGACCCATGGGACAAACGCCGTTATTACGATGACGGCGACCATCAGATCGGCGGTGTGGGGGACGGGTTTCAGCGCAACTGCACCGCATGGATTGACACCGTCAAGTCCATTCGTCCCGACTTTGCCGTGTACGGCAGCATCATAGAGGCGTCGGAATGCCTGACCCGGCTCATCGGCCAGATGAACACACTCAACTGGATCGGCGAATATCCCGACCGGCTGGGCGAGCAGATCCTGCGCATCGGCGATTTCTATGTGGAGTGCCTCAAGGCGCAACTGGACGCGGGAAGCGGCCTGCTTGATGGCATCGTCATATGGGGCGATGTTGCCTATGCGGCCAACATGTTCTTCTCGCCCGACTACTGGCGCGCCTATTACCGGCCCTGCGTGGAAAAGATGATCAAGCTGTGCCATGACAAGGGGTTGCCGGTGATTTACCACGGTTGCGGCAATGTCGTGTCCATCCTGCCCGACTTCATCGAAATGGGACTGGACGCCTACAATCCGCTGGAGGCCAAAGCGGGGCTTGACGTGGTTGAGTTGCGCCGACAGTACGGCCACAAAATCGCTTTCTGCGGCAACAGCAACATGCAGGTGTGGGAAGAGGGCGACCTGGACAAGGTGCGCAACGAGGTCCTGCGCAAGCTCAACGCCGCCAAGGGCGGCGGTCTCATCTTCCAGTCCGACCATTCGGTGAGCAGCGCCGTGTCTGGCAACGTCTACAACTACATCGTTAAACTTGTCCGTGAATATGGCAACTATCCACTGAACCTTGGCGAGTACGACGAGCGGATGTGAGGCACCGAAAAAGCAAAGCGTAGCGCGAAGGCGCGGAGGATGCGGCGGGCCGTAGAACCATTCATACGGGACATACACCCCCCGCCCTTCGGGCTGCGCCCCTCAAGGGGGGACCTATAGCTTGCGACTCGCTGTTCCATTGGTTGCGGATCTGCTGCTCCGTTCAATTCCGTGATTTCCGTGGTTAAGTATTCTCTTTTCCCCTCCGATGTGTGGCCGACCGTCCCGGTCGTTTATAATGGTGCGGGCGAAAGGAGCCTTTATTGTGGCGCAACCCCTGAAGATTCTCTATGTAACCTCTGAATTGGCGCCGCTGGTCAGCACCGGCGGACTGGCCGAGGTGGCCGCGGCGCTGCCCCGCGCGCTTCGCGCGCTCGGGCATGACGTGCGCGTGGCGATGCCCTGTTACCGTCAGATCGATGCCAAATTCCGGGGCGAACAGTATTGCATGGTGGTGGCTGACATGGGGGGCAACCCCGTGCATGGCGCCATGCGGGTGGCTTCGGTGCCGGACGCGGACATCCCGCTGTATCTTATTGAGCACGACGGTTACTTTGGCCGCGAAGCGCCCTATGGCGTGGGTGCCGCCGAGTTTGAAGACAATGCCGAACGCTTCTGCTTCTTCTGCCAGGCGCTGTTTCATGGCATCCCGCAGACGGGCTGGGCGCCCGACATAATTCACTGCAACGACTGGCCCGGTGCCCCGATGGCCATATATCTGAAGACCCGGTACCGGGACGACCCCGTCTGGGGCCGGGTTCCGTGCCTGTTCACGATTCACAATCTCGCCCACCAGGGCCGTTACAGTGTCTCCCATTTTCCGGTCACCGGGTGCGATCCGGCGCTGCAGACGCCGGAGTGCCTCCTTTTCGACGGGGATATGAATTTCATGAAGGGCGCCGTGGTGCTTGCCGACACGCTCAGCACGGTCAGTCCGCGCTATGCCAAGGAAATTCAGAGCCATGAGTACGGATGCGGGCTGGACAGCGTGTTGAACACGCGGTCAGGCGACCTGTACGGCGTGCTTAACGGCGTCGATTATGACGTGTGGAATCCGTCCACCGACCCGTATATCGCCGGGCAGTTCAGTGTGGAGGCGCCCGAGGGCAAGGCGAATTGCAAGGCATCGCTGCAGCGGGTCTTCGGGTTGCCGGTACGCGATGTGCCGCTCTTCGGCGCGGTCAGCCGCCTGTACTGGCAGAAGGGTTTCGACTTCATGCTCGATGCCATGGACCGGCTCACGGCGCACGATGCGCAGTTCGTGGTGCTCGGTTCGGGCGACCCCGCCCTGGAAGGCCAGTTGAAGGGGGTTGCGCGGAGCCATGCGGGGCAGGTCGGCGTGTTCCTGGGATACGACGCGGCGCTTTCGCACAAGGTGGTGGCGGGCAGCGATTTCTTCATTATGCCCTCGCGCTACGAGCCCTGCGGGCTCGCGCAGATGTACGCCCTGGCCTACGGAACGGTGCCCGTCGTGCGGCGCACCGGCGGATTGGCCGACACGGTTGTCGATGCGACGCCGGCCAACCTGCGCCGCAACAGGGCCACGGGGCTGTCCTTTGTGCCGAAGACCTCCGCCGCGCTGGCGCGGGCCGTCGACCGCGCCGTGGCGCTTTACGCGGAACCGGAGACCATGCGGCAGTTGCGGCACGCCGGGATGTCCCGCGACTTTTCCTGGGGCCGGTCCTGCGAGGCCTACGAGGCGCTGTACCGAAAGACCCTCGGCAGGGTGTTGTGAGCATGGCCGGACTGGAACTCATCACCCAAACCCCCGAGGCGACCGAGCGCATTGGCCGCCGCCTGGCGGCGCTGCTGCCGGGCGGTGCGGTGGTGGCGCTCTTTGGCGATCTGGCCACGGGCAAGACCTGCCTTGTGCGCGGCATGGCCGCGCACCACGCCGGGGGCGCGCCGGTGCACAGCCCGACCTTCACCCTCGTCAACCAGTACGGCGCCGACCCCGTCCTGTACCACCTCGACCTCTACCGGCTCGGTGGCCCCGAAGAACTGCCTGATCTGGGCTACGAAGAGCTTTTCGAGCCCGACGGTGTGTGCGTGGTGGAATGGGCCGAGCGGGCCGGACTGCTGCTGCCGCCCAAGCGGCTGGACGTGCATTTGACCCATGAAGGCGGCGACGCTCGGCGCCTGGTGTTCGACGACCGGGGCGTCATGCCCGAGGGTTGGGAGCGGGCCCTCCAGAAAGCCAATGAGGACGCCTGAGGGCGTCAATGGAGCACTACGACCTGCCGACGTCCTCCTGAAGCATCTGGAGCACCGTGGAACGCAATGCAGGCAGATGGGCTCGAATAATACCCCAAACGACCTCATCCTCAATTCGGTCGTAACCGTGCACAAGGATATTGCGAAAGTTGATGATGGTCCGGCAGGAGGGGATTCGCTCCGCCATATCTGGATGCTTCTTCACAAGGCGGTTCAACGCCTCGCCAACAATCTGAAACTGTCTTTCCACCGCAGACTTGCAGTAGGTATCTTTTCTGTAAGCGGCCAAATCTTTGCCTGCGGTGAAATCCAGGATCAGGTCGCACGCCTGAACCATGTCAAACAGGGGTGCTTTGGCTTCATCCAGCATAGAGAAGCGTCCGCTCTTCTTCTATGGCGCGCATGAAATAGGGATTGCGAACCGCGCCCATTTCCACCATGTCGACCGGGCAATCAAATTCATCCTGGAGCGCTGCCAGCAGTCCAAAATAACGGTCCGCGTGCTCTTCGGGAGTTGAAGGCTGGAATGCCACGAGCAGGTCCACATCGCTGCTTCCCGGCACGGCATCCCCGCGTGCCACAGAGCCAAACGCCTCCAGTCGGCTAACGCCATGGAGGCGGCAAAGCCGTTCAATGACCTCTTTATGGTTTTTCAGCAGCATGGTCATGATAGGGTGCCCAAATGTCCATCATTGGCAATTATAGCACAGGCACGCCCTGCCGCTGCCGGGCCCACTTTCGGAACCGATACGCTGGGGCTGGAAGAAGACACGGCGAAGCGTCCCGAATGGCACTGACTTACAGGACAGGCCGGCTGGTTGGGGCCGGACCGAGTCGACGTGGCAGGGGCACTGGCAACCTCCTCGAATCCCGCATCACTGTCCGGAGCGCCAAAGGCGCGCAAGAAGACAGCCCGGGGCAGCGCCCCGGGAAAGGGATGACAGGGCAGGACAAGCACTGAAAGTGCACAACACCCGCGATTTTGTTGCGTCCGTGCCCTTCGGAAGCGTCGCCGTTTATTCGGACAGCCGTTTTTCCTGCGCATCCAGCTTCTGAACACTTGTGCGTCCAGAATTTGAACACTTCCGGATGCGCCGGCCGAATGGGGCGCGGCCAAGATTTGTTTTCGATATGCGAAACCCCTATCCTACCAGTGGTTTCTGTCTGGCGGTGTGCGCATGCTCCAACATTGGCATGCTGCCTGCCATGGAATCGCTGTTCATGGCAGTAAAGGGGCAAAGGTTAATCCCCTGCGAAGGCGGATTTCTCCCAAGGGGAATGCCGAAAACGCTTGGCGTAGCGGGACAGGACAAGGTCATGAAGAAGGGAATGGTCATGGCACGTGGGAATTCAGCGACAGCCCTCTCAAACCCGGAGCAAACTTTCGGTGGATGGAGAGAAGGCAGGGAATTGAATGGTCTGTCCCTGAATTTCACAATGTCCCTGAATTTCAGGGGATGATTATTCCAATGGGTGACGGAACCACCAGATTATCGGCGCGTTGTCTAACTACCAAAAGGAGCGCGAAGATGCGCATTCAACACGGTCTTCTTCTCATATTTTTGGTTTTTCTTGATGGCCGTGCTTTGTGTCAAGCATCTGCAGAAGCAATACCTGAAGGTCAGCCAAAGTCCGCATTTCAGCCAACGACGACCTGGCATCGCGTATCCGATGCAACCTGTCCAGCTCGAATGGACACCGGTTTGGCCGCGTTTAATGGAAAGCTATGGATTATTGGAGGCGTTAACGGTCTGATACGTTACTTCAACGACGTCTGGAGCACTCCCGATGGCGTTCACTGGACGCAGGAGGTGCAGCACGCGCCATGGGCGGCAAGAAGCGCCCCAGCACTAGCCTTCAACGATAAACTATGGCTTCTAGGAGGGCTAGGGACGCCGCAAATCAATTCGGCAGTTCGGGGGGACATCTGGTCGTCTTCTGATGGAGTATCCTGGTCTCAGGAGATTTCAGATGTCCCCTGGCAGGCAGACTCGGGCCGTGCGAATTACAGAGCCGTGGTATTTCAGGACAAGCTTTGGATTATGGGCGGCGATGGACCACTCCCATACCTGAACGATGTTTGGTCTTCCCCTGATGGGACCACCTGGACTTGTGTGACCCAGCACGCCGCCTGGTCGCCCCGCGGCGGTTTCGCCCTGGCTGTCTATGACAACAGAATGTGGTTAATGGGTGGCTTTGGCAATTCGACCGAGCTTGGCGATGTATGGTACACGACGGATGGCGCGACCTGGGTCAACGCGAGCCCAAAGGCCTGGCATCCGAGGATGGATGTCTCCGCTGAAGGATATAACGGCGCTCTGTGGGCCTTTGGCGGTTGGTATACCGAGGGTGTGGGAAGGGGTGCCCACCAAGTTGCGCTGGGTGAGTACAACTGTTCAACAAATGGAACCGACTGGAAAGCCAGCTCTTTGCCGCTGAGTTTTTCAGCGCGCCCTATTGGCCTCTTGGACGGCAAACTTTGGTTTGCTGGCTTTCCCGCTGATGAGAACACGATCGGTTATTTGAGCCCGGTTACGGTCTCCATTACCCGTGACCGCACCCCCTTGTCACACACAGGGCAAGCCCTTACACTCAAACTTGCGACAACGGGTTTCCCGGACAATATCACCTGTCAATGGCTCAAAGATGGCACAGCCATCCAATACGCCACCACGGACACATACCATGTTGACCACATTGCACTGGCCGATGCTGGTTCTTACACCTGCCAGGTCACGGACGAGAACGGCGTTGTTTTCACCGCTGACCCCGTACCCGTTGCCGTCAGTGACGAAAAAGTGCCTGCGGCTGGCCCTGCCGGGCTGGCGCTCGGGGTGTGCCTGACCGCGTCTGTTCTGGTCCTCCGGCAAAGGAAATCCCCGCATCGGAGCCGATGAGGGCGGATAGGGAAGGGTGAGGCGCCGCCCCATGGCGTTGACGTAACGAAAACGTGTTTGTTCCGCACTTTCAGCGCTTGTCTTTCCCTGTAATCCCTTTTCCCGGGGCGTTGCCCCGGGCTGTCTTCTTGTGCGCCTTCGGCGCGTGGGGCGAAAATGGGTGGGTATTGAATATTGCTGCGGCATTGAAACCGTCCATATTGCGGAGAATACAGCCCCCGGTAGTTGGTCGCACGATTCATCCACGCCGTTCCACTTGGAAGCATGCGGAAGCATACACCCCCCGCTGCTTTGCAGCACCCCCCTCGCAGGGGGGATCTAAGCCGTTATGTCCTCCCCGTCTTTGAAGGGGGTGCCGCGACGTGTCCTGGTTGTGGCGTGGTTTCCCGACCACGCCACACTTCCGACCGCAGGTCTCCTCTTCACCCCGTCATCTGCGTGATATTTGCTGAAGGGTGAATGGTGATGGCAGCGGGCAAGGCAGGTTTTTCGTACCGCAGGCGTCCTGCCTGCCTTGTGCTTCGGTTTCGGGCACCCCGGTGGTGGCGGGGAAGACAGGGCAGATAAAATGAGAAGGCCGGTTCCCCAACGCAGTACGATAGGGTCGTCTGCAAAACAGTGCGCGAAGCACACAACATAAGGAGAACCGGCATGAAAGAGTATAGCATGATCGTGGGTTTGGATTTGAGCGACAA
>CAITNO010000010.1 GCA_903893795.1 Candidatus Hydrogenedentota bacterium
CCGCATCGGCCGCATCGCCGTCCTGGTAATTGCGGTACTCGGCAATCTGCCGCTGCTGACCATTTATCTTGGCGACAAGGTCGGCCCCGCCGTCATCGCGGCCACCACCATCAGCGGCACCATGGTAATGGGACTGGCGCCAATTTTCCTGCTGGCATGGCTGCGCCCGGCGGGTGCGTTGAGCTTCCATCTGGCATTCTGGCCCGGCCTGATCGTCGGCGTCCTACGCACGATCGAGACTTTCGGCAAAGTCCATATCTTTCCGCCGGAACTGGCCTTGGGTTCCGGTCGCTATGCCCTCGATCTGGGCGTTAACGTCTATGGCGCGCTGATTTGCACGATCGGATTCTTGCTGGGGGCCGCACTGTCCGGGTCGCACACCGTCCCTGCACCCGCAGGCAACTCGGCGAGCACGTGATCGCGTCCTTCGACCGAATCATCGGTTTGTTTCGCCGTAAAACGGAACAGGCCGCCGTTTTCTCGCGGCACAGACATTTGACAAATGACGGTTCGCCTTGCCGTTGAGCTGACTGTGCTGCTAACGCGGAAAGAAAGCTGTGTTGATGGTGGTCACTCCGATAGTACTACAGTGGCACTTTCTGGATTTTGGCATTTTTCCGCTTGATATCGCACCTGCGCGCGATGGCTTGGCGCCATCTTCTCCAGTTTGACCATCCGATGAGGTAGTCGATTGAGCGTGCCAGTGCCAAGACGAGATGCCCGAGCAGAACCCTGATTTCAGGGATGCTCAAGGGAACTTTGTCCGAGGCGATGTCGTCAAGATTCTTTTTTTCCCGCTGGCGCGGACCGCGCCATGATCACCGCCAGAAAAGCGTGAGCGATGAGAGCCAGTGTTATGTGCCTGTACCAGGAAATCCATTGCCTGACCTCATAATGGTCGAGCCCGACCTCGCCCTTGGCGGATTCGAAACCTGCCTCAATGGTCCAGCGGAGGCCGGCGCCCCGCACCATGTCCTCCAGCGGCGTCGGCCGGGTAGTGAACACCAGGAACAGGGCGATGTCATCTCGGTCTGTCAGCGAGCGCCGGACCAACAGTGTATGGTTGCCAGCCTTGGTTCCCGGCACAATCAGCGATTCGGTCGCCCAGTCGTAGGCGCGCGGGCCTTTCGTGCCGTCCCCGGCGCTGAGGCGGCGCCAGCACTCTGCGGGAAGGTCACGAGCCACCTCAAGCGCCGTTCGCTTGATCACGCCCCGCTCCGCCCGCGTGCGCACCGGTTCGGTGGTCTTGATGGCCATGACATAGGGCCACTCCCAGTCCTCCAACGCCCGGCGGAGCCCCGGATCGCTGCCGTAAACCGCATCCCCAAGCGTCCATTCCGGCTGAAATCCGGCCGCCCGCGCCCGTTCCAGCATGATGCGGGCCTGTTCCGGCTTGGTCCGGAACGGCGTGTCCTTGGGAACGCCGGCGTCGTCACAACGCTCCCAGTCCTCAACCCAGTCCTCTGGCAGATAGAGTTCCCGATCAAGGAAGGCTCCCCCACCTCCCGGTGCGGAATAATATAGAAAGACACCGACCTGGCAATTCTCGACCTTGCCTGCGGTGCCACAGTACTGTCGCTTCACTCCGGCCGACTCAGTGCCCTTCTTGATGAAGCC
>CAITNO010000011.1 GCA_903893795.1 Candidatus Hydrogenedentota bacterium
CCCCCCTCAAGGGGGGACCTTGTGGAACAGTGCCGCATCCTTTCGTTGCACCATCGTGCACCATCGTGCAATTTGACCCGTCCCCCCAATACCTCCATCATATTGCCTCAAGCACAAGGAGCAAATACCCCATGAACCTCGGACACACTTCAGCGCTGGTGGCCATGTCCTGCCTGGCCGCATTCATGCCCGGCACCCATGCCCAGCAGCATGTGCCTCTCGTGGTGACCAACTCCCACTACCGCATGGAACTGGACGGCACCAACGGCGACCTCGTCTCCCTCAGCTCGAACGGCCGCGAGTTGGTCCAGAAAGGCTCGGCTCCCCGTCCGCTGTTCAGCCTGCGCTTTCACCTGGCAGATGCCGGGACGCTGGATCTGAACGCGTTGAGCGCCAAGTCGTTCTCCTCCGAGCGGGTACAGGACAAGCAGGGCCAGACCGTGCTCCATCTCGACTATAGAGAACTGGACGGCCGGCCCGTGCTCGACTACAGCGAAATAGACGGCAAGCCCGTCTCGGTTCGCGTCACCGTGCGCTGCCCCAAGGATGACCCCAACACGTACTGGTCCCTGTCCGTGGACAACGGCACCGGGCTTCCGCTGGAGCACATTGACTTTCCCACGGTAGTCACGCCCAACGACCTGAAAGGCACCGGCGGCGATGCAAAACTCTTCTGGCCGGGCATGGAAGGCGTCGAGGTGGAGGACATGGCCCTGCGCGAAAGCTTCTGGTGGAAATGGCGGCCCATTGAGCATCCCGCCATGGGCTGGCTCGGCCTCTATCCCTCCGCCTGCCCCATGCAGTTCATGGCCTATTACACGCCGCAGGCGGGCCTCTACATCGCCGCCCATGACGTCGATTCCAACCCCAAGGGCATCGAGTACCACGCCCATCCGGCTGGCGGCATCTTCCTCGACTACCGCCTCTTTCCTGGGCCCGTCTGGGACAAGCACTACGCCATGCCCTACGAGATGGTGGTGGGCGTGTTCCAGGGCGACTGGTACGATGCAGCCGACCGCTACCGCACCTGGCTCGACCATTCCGCCATGCCCCGTCCCAAGAAACTTGAGGACAATCCCGCGCGTCCCGACTGGTTTGAGCAGTCGCCCATCATCGTGACCTATCCCGTGCGCGGCACCAAAGACCTGGGCGACATGAAGCCCAACGAATACTTCCCCTACACCAAGGCGCTGCCCGTGCTCGATTCCCTGTCCAAGCAGTTTGACAGCAAGGTGCTGGCGCTGCTCATGCACTGGGAGGGCAGCGCGCCTTGGGCACCGCCCTATTGCTGGCCGCCCTACGGCGGCGCGGAGGATTTCCAGAACTTTGTGGACGCCCTGCACGCCAAGGGCAACCTGGCAGGCGTCTATGCGAGCGGCACGGGATACACGCTGCACAGCAACACCGACCCCACCTTCAACCGCGAGCAGGAATTCGCCGACAAGCACCTCGTCGACATCGTCACGCAGGCCCCCGACGGCAAGCCCGCCGACAACGGCGTCTGCGCCGGGCCCAACGCCCAGCGCATCGGCTACGACATGTGCCCGGCCAACGAATGGGTCAAGGACGTCGTCGCCGACGAGGTGGCCAAGGTGCTGCCCTCCGGCGTGGACTACATGCAGTACTTCGACCAGAATCTGGGCGGTTCTTGCTGCCGCTGCTATGCCAAGACCCACGGCCATCCCGCCGGGCCCGGCATCTGGCAGAATCACGCCATGATCGACATCTACCGCAGGCTCCAGGAACTGGTCGTGCGCAGCGGGCACAAGACGCTCATCGGGTGCGAGGCCGCCGCCGCCGAACCCTTCATCCCCTACTTGCTCTTCAACGACAACCGCTTCCACCTGAACCTGCACGCGGGCACGCCCGTGCCGGCCTACGCCTTTGTAAACCACGAATACCTCAACAACTTCATGGGCAACCAGAACGCCGTTGGGGCCTTTGTGGACATCGCCAAGTCCCCCCTTAACCTGCACCAGCGCGTGGCCATGTCCTTTGTGGAGGGCGACCTGCTCACCGCGATACTCAAGGGCGGCGGCAAACTCTGCTGGGAGTGGGGCAGTTCCTGGGACACGCCGGGGCCCGACCATGAGTCGGTGGTCACGCTCATGCGCAACCTGAACGCCTGGCGCCAGGGCGCGGGCAAGCCCTACCTGCTCTACGGCCGCATGCTCAAGCCCTGGCCGGTCACCGGCGACCATGACATTCCCATGCAGACCCCGAGAAACCAGCAGATCCATTTCCGGTCCGTGTCCACCTCACGCTGGGAATACAAGGGAAAGACCGCCCAGTTCCTGGTGAACTACACTCCCGAAGCGCAGAAGGTCAGCGTGCAGGTTTCCGGCGACACCAAAGGTCTTCGCGTGATATCGGCCGCCGCCCCGGGCGAACAAACCACGCCCGCGACCGTGCAGCAGGACGGCACGCTGCCGGTGGCGCTGCCCCCGTTGTCGGCAGTGATGCTGGAGGAGTAGAAAGTCGAGGAATTCAGAAGTCAGAATCCAGAATAGGCGACAAGAAGCAAGGCACCGATACCTGGTCCCATTGTTTAAGACTTGATATGTTTCGGTCTTCCCTTCTGGATTCTAGATTCTGGCTTCCTTCCGGCTCAGTCTCCCAGCCCCGCGTTCCTGTCACCCCCATTGCGCAGCAGCGTGAAGGGCGAGAAGAAGATCTGCCGTATCCCTGCGACGGTGGATATCTGCCGCAGGTTGCGGGCAATCTCGGCCAGCGCCTCCTGCCGCACTTCCGACTCCTTCACCGTGCCCTTTTCCCGTACCGACAACAGCCGGTGCAGGGAGTACAACCCCAGCACAAAGGCGATTAAGAAAATAAAATCCAGCCCCGACACGTTCATCGTCGGGATTTCCCGCGCCGTGTCCGTTCCAGTGATGAAGGACAGTTTCATCGACAGCACCAGGTGCCTGGCGCCAAACCAGTCCGCGGCAAAGCCGGCGATGATGGGCGCCACCGTCGCCGCAACGCCCGTGACCAGCCCGTTTACGGCCAGATAGGCACCCGCCTGCCCGTAGGGCGCCAGCTTGAACGCCAGATTGCCGCCGCACAGCGTCACCCCGGCGGTGCCGATGCCGGCGACCACATGCACAATCACCAGCAGCGGGATGGTCAGCATATAACGGTCGGGCATGGTGGTGAACGGCCAGATCAGCAGGGAGAAGGTGAAGAGCGGCACGGCCACCAGCAGTACCGACTTGTTGGAGAACTGGTCCGCCATGGCCGCCCAGTACCGGAAGAAGCCCACATTGACCAACTGGCTGAACACGGCCAACCCAATGACCCAGGACATGCTCATGCCCAGCCGCTGGAGCAGGTAGACCGAAAAGAAAGGCGTGGCAAAGTTGAACGCAAGATTCCACGAGGTGAGGAAAACGAGCAGTTTTCGGAAATTGCGGTCATGCAGCGGCGCGCGCAGCGCCTTGAAAAAGCCTTCGCCGTTGGGTTCGGGCATTCGGGGTTCGGGCGTGCGCAGCAGGTAGTAGTTGCTCAGCATGCCGCAGACCAGCGCCGCGAGAAAGATGAGCGTGTAGCTGCCGCCCGCGCCGCCGGGCAGTCCCGGCTCCCGTTTCCAATAGTCCACGGCGAAGCCGCCCGCCAGGCTGATCAGTGCGCCCACCAGCGTGGCATAGGACATGCGCCGCGAAAACAGGTTGATCAGGCGCCGCTCCGGCACCAGGTCGCGGACCCACGAGTTGAACGCGCAGCCGCAGATGTTGTTCAGCGCGTAGCTCAGGAAAAGAACGACCACAAGGATGGGGAGCAGATGCTTGTCCGGGACCAGTAGGGGAAGAAAGGCGATGAGTAGCCACGCGCCGCGGCCCATGAACGCGGTGGTCACCACGATGGCCTTGCGCAGGCGGATGCGCTGGACAATCCACACCGCCGGTATTTGCACGGCCATGGCCAGCGGACCCATCCCGCAGAGCAGACCGATGACCGTGTTGGACGCGCCGTGGGCCAGGGCAAAGCCGACCAGAAAGGCCCCCGAGGTCAGCACGGTCATGGTCTGGCTGAACACGGCATCAAGCACCAGGGTCCAAAGACCCCGGCTGATGTCAGCTTCATCCAGTTGCGGTTTGGGCAGAAACGATTGAAACATGGGAATTCCCAGGGGGCAAATGAGGCATTCACAGAGCAGGCAACGAGACTATTCTACCATCAGCGCCGTTGTCCGTGTCCGATGCCGTCTTCAATCCCCCCGCTCCCAGATTCGTTCCCACCCCGACTTATGCCTGTGTTGTTGCCGCGCCTTGCCAGACCCAAGACCCCAGACCCTTGACCCATTGATTTGCGCCACTCCGTGGCGGCTTGCTATCCTTGGGGGCTGATTATTCCACAGGATTCCCCAATGTCCGAAACACCCCAGCATAGCGAGGAAACGCACGCCGAACGCCGCGAGTCGCGGCGGCGCATTGTCGGCTTTGTGGGGGTGTTTGTGACCACCATGCTCCTCCTGCTAACGGCCTACCGCTACGCCATTCCCACGCCCTACAACGACTGGTATCTGTTTCACGTGGCCCGGGACACCTCCTGGGTGCTGGGCAAAATCGGCCACAGTTCGACGCTGGAGAAGCGCTCCCTGCGCGAGTTTGCCCCGCGGCAGGTGCGGGCCACGTTGCAGGCGTGGCGGGCCGGCCGCGACACGGCCACGCCCGAGGAAATCGCCGCGGCGTCCAACGATCCGCTCACTCCCTGGGAAAAATGGTTCTACCGAAGCACCGACAACCGGCGGCGCGATGCGGCGGCGCTCAAAGAATCGCAGGACCATCGGCACGACGCCGCTTCGGTCAACGGTCCGCGCGTTTCCTTCGTGCTGTTCCCCGGCATCGCCAGCGAGATAGACGAACTCCAGGAGCAACTGGACAGCAGGGCCGGCGATGCGCCGCCGGGCAAAGCGGAGATGACGCCCGAAAAGGCCGCGCTGCAGAAGCACATGGAGGACCTGCGCAAGGAGCAGCAGGCCATCTACCGGGGCGAGCGCCCGGCAGGCGACGAGAAAACCCGCCAGTTCTCCTTCATAGTCATTTCTGAATGCGGCGCCATAGAGGTCATGGCCATTTTTCTGGCTGCCGTGCTGGCCTTTCCCGCATCGTGGTGGAAACGGATTATCGGCCTGGCAACGGGCCTGCCGCTCATGTACGCCGTCAACATCTTCCGTCTCTCCGTGCTGGGCGTTATCGGCGCCCTCGACCAGGACGGCAAATGGTTCAAATTCGCCCACGAATATGTGTGGCAGGCGGTGTACATCGTCTTCGTCGTGGCGGTCTGGCTGGCCTGGGTTGAGTACATTGTTCGGAGGGAGCCGGAATGAGCAAGCGGCACGGGCGCGGCCTGCTTTGGTTCTGCGTAAAATTCCTCGTCTTCGTCAGCGCGCTCATGCTGCTGTGGTGGTGGCTGGTGATGCCCGCCTACGGCTGGCTGCTCATGCAGGCCACCGGCAGCATGCTCAAGTTTGTCATGGGCGTGCCCATCGAGGGCGGGACCATCGAGGTGAAGGGCCTCCTCAACACCGAGACCGCCCTCGTGTTTGCCATCGGGGGCCACCACCCCGCCGTGCCGCTTGCCCACCTCGTCACCAACATCCCCCCCTATCTCGCGCTGGTGCTGGCCACCGCCGGGCTGGGCTTGTGGAAAAGGCTGCGCATCCTGTTCTACGGCACCGCAATCCTGTTCGTCTGCCACGCCGTGTTCATCATCACCATCATGCGCTTTCAGCAGCAGTTGATGAAGGCCAGCGAGATTCCCACCGCGTTCGTGCAGTTCTTCCTGACGCTGCCCTTCCTGCTGTGGATCGCCTTCGCCTATTGGGACAAAATCACATCTGCCGCCGCGGGCGCGCAGCAGGTCCGGCCGGAAAAAGCCGCCACCGGCCCCGAAAACACCGGAGAGGAGATATCACCATGAGTATCAAGGATCGCGTGGCGCTTGCCCACAAGGAAATGCAGGACCACCTGCTCAACGAACTGCTCCCCTTCTGGACCACGCGCGGCGTGGACAAGGAATACGGCGGCTTCCTCACCTACCTCGACAAGGACGGCAACCCGACGGGCGAAACCCTCAAGACGCTCGTCTGCCAGTTGCGCATGATCTTCACCTCCTCGGAAATCGTCCGCAACAACCTTGACCCGCAGGGCATCTTCCTCGGCTACGCCAAGCAGGGTGTCGACTTCGTCATCAACAACTTCTGGGACGACAAGCACGGCGGCTGGTTCTGGACCACCGAGCAGGACGGCACCCCCGCCGATCGCGCGAAGATCATGTATGGCCAGTGTTTTGGCGTCTATGCCATGGCCGAATACGCCATGGCCTCCGGCGACCGGCGCGGCCTCGACTACGCCGTCGAGACCTACAACACGCTGAAGATCAAGGCGGCCGACGTGGTGTATGGCGGATTCGGCGAGTTCTTCGAGGAGGACTGGAGCCCCAAGCGGCCGGGCGTGTACGGCGGCGACCGCAAGGGCTACGATTGCCACATGCACCTCATGGAGGCATTCACCAACCTCTACGAGGCCACCGGCGATTTGAAGCACCGCGAGGAAACGCAGCGCATCGTCGACCTCATTTTCAAGCGCATCATCCACCCCGAATACGGCACCGGCCAGGCCCAGTTCGCCTTCGACTGGACGCCCCTGCGCGCCATCCTCTTCAAGAACGTCTGGGGCGCCGACCGCGACGTCGAAGAGGATGAGGGCCGTCCGCTCAACAACACCTCCTTCGGCCACAACGTCGAGTTTGCCTGGCTGCTCAAACACACCATCGACATCCTCGGCCTCAACCTCGACGACTACAGGGACAAAATCCGCAAGCTCGTCGACCACTGCGTGGCCTACGGCATCGACCGCAAGCTCGGCGGGGTCTACTGCGAAGGCCCCAACGACGGCCCGGCGCGCGAGCGCAACAAGGAATTCTGGCAGCAGGCCGAATGTCTCATCGGCCTGGCCGACGCCTACGAAATCTTCGGCGAGGAAAAGTACTGGGACGCCTACGAAAACGTCCACCGCTTCGTCATGGACGTCATGATCAACCACCCCGTCGGCGAATGGTGGCCCCTCTTCGACGAAAACAACACCCTCCTCTGGACGCACATGGCCCACGCCTGGAAAATCAACTACCACACCATGCGCAGCGCCATCCAGACCGAACGCCGCCTCGCCAAGATCCTCGCGAAGCTGTAAACTGGGCGCTCCCGGTGGCGCATGCTTTGACGATCGCGTTCTCAGGAGCCCTTCAGCTTAATCGCCTTGATGATGTTGGGCAGTGAGATGATTTCCGCAACGATCACCTGTTCTTCAATGGTCAGACCTTGAAGCATCTGTTTTGTTGCCTTTTTCAAATCGGCGTGCAGGGCATTTGACATTTCATCGATTTGTTTGTCTGTCATTTTTCGCTCATCCTCTTGTTTGTTTTCAGCCGGCAGGAGGGATAATTCCGCCTGCGGCACTTACGCTCAGACACAGTATCCGCACTTCACCGGGCGGCACGCAAAATGTGACTTGGGCCGGGTCCAGTTCCTGGTCGGAGTCCGCGCCCCAAAGCACGGCTTGAATAACTTTGTGCCCGCTGCGGGTCTCCACGGTGACGGTCTGTTCGGCGGCCGCGTCGATGACCGGCGCTTCGCGGAAGGTTTTGGTGATACCCTCATTATTCACCACCGTGATTACCCATCCGGTTTCCGTGCGGCTGTAGAGGGTTTCGACACGGCCGGAAACCGTGAAAGGGATGAGGTCGCGCGTTAGCGCCGCCAGTGCCTTGGACAGGGGGCGCTCCGCGGTGGGCTGTTCCGCTTTCGATGAAGCCAGCACAAACACTTCGCCTTTGCCATAGGGCACCCGCGCCTCGCCATTGGGCGCCGGTGTGCCCAGCTTCCCGGCTATTTCCTTCGGAAGCAGCCCGCGCGCCTTGTCTGCCTCGTCGAGCAAAAGCGTGCCGCCGCCTGAAACGTATTGGCCCAGTTTTTCCGCAAGCCCGCTGTCGGGCGCAAACTCGCCCACCGGAACAAGGACCGGATAGCTGCGCAACACTTCGGCCGATACGTTGGCGAGCAAAACATCGGCGACATCGCCGCAGGGGGAGGCCACCAGCCTGAGCGCTTCGGTGTGCATGTATTCCGGGTCTTTCCAGGCAGGATTTCCCGGTTGCCGGTCGGGCCGTTCGGGTTGATCGGGGTCGCCCAGACTGCCTGGAAACAGGACGTTTAACGCGTCCAGAATGCGCTGGTCGCCCGGCGTGTAGGGGAAGGCGTCCCAAGACAGTTTCTTGCCGAAACCCGGGTAGATGCCGTGGTCGAAGGGCAGCAGCAGGGCAACGGGTGCATAGGCAATTCCCCGGTCTGGATGGCGGCGGGTGAAGCGGTAGAATTGGGCCGCCTTTTCCCCCAGCGACGACAGGGGCAGTGTGCCGTCCGGTCCCGGTTCCTGCGACTTGAAACAGTTCAGCCAGCCGCCTTCGGCGACCACCACGTTTGCCCCGGCCATGTATGCCGTGTAATAGGTTCGCGTGTGCAGGCTAAGCGAATGGCCGTGTTTCGGTCCCGAATTGTCCCCCCAGGTGCGGTTCGGGTTTTCGTCAAACATGGAGGGGCCGTACCAAGAGGAAAAGTCGATAAGCCAGGGCTTGCCGTACTGGCGGGCGGCGCCGCGCGTGAAAGCGATGTGCATCTGGATGCTGTTGATGTTCTCGCCGACCTCGCTTCCCACCACGTCGCAGCCCCATTCACAGGCGTAGTGCTGGTAACAGTAGTGGCCGTTGACTGAGACGAAGCAGGCGCGTTGCTCCGCGGTCGCCTTTGCCAGTGCGTCCTCGCGCAGGTGGAGGTAATAACGCCGCACGCAGTCGAGGGCTTCGGCGCGGCTTTGGGGGGGCGCGGGATAGCCGCCAAAGTGTTTGTATCCCGCACCGTCGGGCTGCCCGTTCTTGAGGTTGTGGAAGGAGTATTCCCATTCGCCCACACCGCATTGGACGGGCTCCGGGTCGGCGATGGGCGTTTTCTCCAGCGTGCGCGCATGGGGCGCGCTGCCGCCGCCGCCGCCGAGGGTGAACCAGAAAGGCCGGCCCTGCACAGGAATGCAGCGGGCCGGACCGGAGGCAAGCGTTGCGTGGGTCGGCGGTTCGAGCGGTGCGGCCGGGAGCGCAGGGGCGCATAGCACACCAGGCAACACGGCCGTGAGAATCAGCAGATTGTGCATCCACTCTGGAGTGGGTGTTCTTTTTCTGCGGTCATTCATGTTTGATTCCCCTGTGTGGCAGGCTGTGTTTCGGGGGGGGTGTTTCATGCTGATTGTCTGTTTTCCAATTGTCAGCCGGCAGGGATGCCGGCGCTCCCAGTCTGTGGGCACTGCTGAAGCGCCATGCTTCGGCGCTGTCCACCAATCCTGTCTTGACGGGGTTGTTAATGATGTAGTCCACCGTATTGTGATAGTGCTCTTCATTGCGAATGAAACGGTCGAAGTACTCGCGGAACCAGAATGGGCCTGTTCGACGAAGCACCTTGTTGGCCTCTTGGGCGGAGAATGATTTCCATGTGTGCAGGATGTCCGGCAGAGACCAACCTTCCCGTGTTTCAATGAGCGCGTGCACATGATTGGGCATCACGGACCACGCAAGCAGGTGGTAGCGCGCAGCGTCGAAATGCAGGAGTGTGTCCTCCACGACTTCTGCGATGGCAGGTTGGCGCAGCCAGCAGGCACCGTGGTGGGCATCCTCGTAGCGTGCGATGCGGTTGTGCAACTCCATGACGCGCGGGTCGGTTGCAGGCAGGGTTTGGAGGCAGCCGAGCTCATCTTTCCATTCTTCGAGGAGGGTCAGGGGCAGGGCATCGAAGAGGCGGAAGGTGATGAACTGCTGAAGGCCGGGTTCGTCGAAGTGGGGAAGATAGCTGCGGGAATACCAGCCCTTGTGAATGTCACCGGGTGCGTTACTGGGAGCGCCGGCATCCCTGCCGGCTTCTTCCGCCTTTCTGCTTTGTTCCTCGTTGTGCGAGTCCATGTTATTTTGTCGGGGTCTGTGCTGCGGGGTCAGCCGGCAGGGATGCCGGCGCTCCCAGTGGGGACAAAGATGCCGGCGAGGACGCCGGCGCTCCCAGTGACGGCAACCAGGTGTCGAGCAGATAGCGCACGTTGATTACCTTGGCCGCGAGGTCTATGGGCACGTAGAAGTAGTGGTTTGACGCTTCGTAGCCGATGCGCGAGTCGGCGCTCTGGAGGGCGTAGAGCCGCTTTGCCAGGGCGAGTTCGCTGCGCAGCGCGTTTTCCAAGGTGGTGAGCAGGGCTGTTCTTGCTTCCGGTGTCTTCGCCTTTTCCAGCGCGTTTCTGGCCGAGACGAAGGCGGACTGGTTGGCCACGCTGCGGAAATGAACGGCGCAGGCTTCGGCGATGCCTGCCTCCTCCAGCAGCGCTTTGGCATTCGGGTCTTCCGCGGTCCGGTCTTTGAGTGAGGCGCGCAGTCCCGTCACCGCACGGTCAAACCCGTCGGCCATTTTGCCAAACTGTGCGATGAAGACCTCGGCCGGAAAGACCGAGCGCCAGGCAACCAGTCCGTCGTAGGGGAAGCCCACCATGGTTGCGGCATAGCCCGTGGGACTGCCCCAGAGCGGGTTTGCCGGGCCCATCTGCTGCGGTCCCGAGTAAACCGTGCCGATGTTGTAGGGGTATTCGGCGAAGGCGGTGCTGCAGGTCTTCCATGCCTCCACGGCGGCGGGGGCGAGGTCGACGCCGAAGCGACGATTGGCAACGATGCGCAGCGCCTCGTCCACATTGGGCGCGGCGTCGTGGCCCATTTCCGCGAAGACTTCCAGGTTTGGCGAGGGACAGCCGCCGAGGGTCCAGCCGAGCATCAGTCCGTCGATGCCCGCGCCCCGCAGGTTGGAGGCGTGCTGCGCCGCCAGGCCCACCGCGGGGATATAGGGCACGGAGGCCAGTTCCCAGGTGACGTTGGCCTGCACCTTGGCCAGCACGTTCAGCCCGGCCTCCTTGGCCACGGCCCAGTTGTTGGTGGCGCGCGGTCCCGGCCCGGGCGTGGATACAGAGTATTCGCCAACAACACTTTCCACCCCGCCTCGGGTGACGGGGATGCTCCATTCGCTGACGCTCATCATGGACACACTCTTGGGGAGCGCGGTCACGATGGGCTTGATCCACTCATCCTTCCAGCCCCAGTCCCACGCGATGAGCCGGGCCTTGCCGCCGCCTGCGTCGATGCCCTCCTGCAGGGTCCTGTGCAGGTCGGCGATGACGGCCGCGCCGCCTTCCTTTGCGCAACGCGGACAGTTGGCACCGCCGAAATGGGACCAGCAGTTGGTCAGGTTTTCGGAGGCGCTGATGGTGAAGAATCCGGCGAGGTCGGGAACGGACTTGCAGATGGAGGCCACGCCGTTGCGGAGATAGTCGCGCACTTCGGGCGCGCTGCTGCACATGCTGGCAAAGCCGCTTTCCTCGACCCCCTTCAGGTCGGGATGCTTTTCAAAGAAGGAGAGCTGCATGGCGCGGGGTTCGTTCAGGTAGAGATAGATGCCGATGCCGTATCGCCTGGCCCCTTCCACCAGGTTGGCCAGGTTGCGGAGCCGTTCCTCGTGGCGGTCACTCATGGACGGGTCCCAGGGAAACTCGGCCAGTTTGTAGAGCACGGCCTGCATCCAGACGCCGTTGACACCGGCATGGGCAAGCTGGGCGAGATAGCCGTCTGGACAGGACTCGGCTGCGCCGTCCAGAAGCGGGTCGCCGTACATGGCAAAATAGGAGGAGCAGAAGCGCGGATTGAAAATGTTGGCCGCCGCTTTCTCTTCCGAGGGCGGGAGGGGCGCGGACAGGCGGTCGATGAATCCAAACAGGGGGTCTTTGGCACTGCCCAGCCCGTCCGGGAACTCTTCACGCATGAGCTGCGCGATTTCCGCCGCGCGTTTGGCCACGTCCGGCTCGGGCGTCGCGTAGTGCAGCGGCTCACACTTGGGCTTGAGGCTGCCCAGTTTGATGTAGAGGAAATCATCCTCGCGCAGTGTGTAGGCAAGCTGGTCGGGCGTCCAGTCGAGCAGTTGCAGCAACTGGTCATAATTGAGCAGGTGCCAGTTGCGGCGGATGACGGTGATAAACGCGCGCTGCTTGACGGCGTCCGAAATGGGTGTCTGCTCCGGCAGGCCCATGCTCTTGGCCATATCGGTGACCTGTGCGGGTTCGGCGCCGACCACTTTGGCCATGCGCTCCACGGGCACGAGCGGCCAGTTGAACCAGACGAAGGCGTGGAACCGGTCGGGGAAATGGGGGAGAGGCACGGGTTCCGGGGTGGGGCCAGTCGGCAGTTCCATGGCGTGCATCATGGCCAGTCCAAGTATCGCCATTGTGGTTATCATTTTGCCTCCTCCTTCTGAAGGGCCGCGAGTTCCGCGGCGATGCGTGTCCGGTTCTGTTTGATTAGGTTGAAGTCGATTTCATAATCGCGCGTCTGCCGCGTGATTTCGTCAATGTTTTTCATCTGCCAACCCACCACCCGGTCCACCATCTCGCTGATGGCCGCCGTGGCGTGGTCTGCGGCCGCCGTCCTGCCTGCGGTGCGCGCCTTTTCCGCCTCCGCCCGCAGCGCATAAAGCGCGCGGTAGTCTTCCTGCCCGTCACGGCAGGCTTCCCAGCGGCGCGACGGCGTGACCTGATCGCCGGTCTGGTACACCACCGACCAGTCGGTCGTCTCCAGCGGCCACCACGCGTCATGATACTTGTAGCACCAGAATCCCGCACCCTTCAGTCCCAGTTTCCATGCGGTCCACCCATAGGCGCGGTAATAGCCCAGCGAAAGCATGTTTTTGCCCGGGTCGGTCGCCTCGTAGGCCCAGAGCGTTTTGGCGTTTTGCTGGAACCACTGCAACAGTTCGGGGTCGCGTTTGAGCACGTTAACCTCGGGCTGCCAAACGTCAATCAGGTCCTTGAATTCCGCCACTTGGGGCACGCGCATCATGCCTGTGGGATCGGCATAGTTGCGAATTTTGGGATCGACCGTCTTCACCCGTTCGCAGGATTTGCGCAGGTCGGAAATGATTGTATGACCCGTAAGCCAGGGTTCGTCGTAGGGGTAGAACACCCAGCGGTCATAGCCCCAGCCCTTGTCGGCCAGATGCGACGCCAATGCGCGCACGGCCGTGGCGAAGCCCGTGTTCGCTTCGGTACTGTCCGATGCAGGCGTCCTGCCTTCGGGCCATTGCAGCGCGGGCGGGCCGGCAAAGGTTACTTGGAACCACTTGGGCAACCGGTCCAGCGACTTGTCGAAGCCGGTCCAGTCGGGTACAACGGTTGCCGCGCCCTGCGCGTCCACCGGCACCAGGGGCAGGCGCGGCCCATAGGCCACGCTGATGCCGTGGTCGAGCATGTCCTTCAACTGCTGGTCCGAGGTCTCGGCGACGTCTGTGCCCACCCAGTTCATCTGCGCGTACACGCCTTCGGGCAGTCGGGTCGGCAGCACCTCTATGGTCACCGGAATCTCGCGCAGCGTGCAGGTCTCCTCCAGCGAGCCCAGATAGAGGGTCAGCGTGTGCGTGCCTGCTTCGAGGCCGTGGGTGTCCACGACCAGCCACAACTGCGACGCCTCCAGCGGGGAAAGGGTGATGGTGCGCGACAAGTCCAGTTCGGGCAGTGCATCGGGCACCAGGACGCCGTACGCGTCGGGCACCATCACGCCGCGCCGCAGCGTGATGTGTTTGGCCAGTTCGGGGTCTTTGTCCGGGGCGCCGCCCGAGAGTTTCGGCTTGGAGAACACACAGCGCACGCCCACGGGCCGGTCGGTGATGTTCAGCAGGTTGAGCGCCACGTCCTCGAACTCGTCGCCAAAGGCCGTGACGGTGATGGGCGGCGCTGTCTCAAATTTCTCCGGTACGTCGTGCGGGTCAAAGTTGTCCCAAGGGTTCAGGTCCTGCCAGCAGACAAAACTGCCCTTGCCGCCCGCGTCCCAGAATTGGCAGAGTCCGTTGAGCAGGCACAGCGACTGGACGGCCCGTCTGCGAAATTCGGTGGACTTGCCTGCGGTTGAAAGCGACAGGTCCCAAAGGGCGTTTGGATTGTCCGTTGCGTGGTTGTCGCGGGCATGGACGGAGTATCCGGTATTTTCGGCCTCATACAGCGCATTCTCCAGCCCTCCGCTGATGGCCTTCAATATGGGCCGCGGTCCGCGGTGCCCCGGGTCGGAGAGTTTTCCGAAGGCTTGTCTGAATTCTTCATAGACCGTTTCGTGTGAAAGCACCCCGGCGGTGAAGGTATGGGTGACTCTTCCCAGCGGACCAAGCGTGCCGGTGGCAAAGAGTTCAAAGACCACGGTTGTCCTCTCCGTCGGGGGAGCCAGCGTCACAGGAACCTCGGCGGAAGTGGCCCCCTCATCAACGGGCACGATTCTGATGTCCTTTGAATTGAACCCTCTCTGCACGCTCACCGACAGAAAGGCATCGCCGGCCGCAGGCGCCGGCCAGGAAACCCGAACGGTATTTTCCCCCCAGTAGCAGTCACCGGCGTTGACGGCCAGATCGTGGTCCTGAAGCGGGTTGAAATCATTTGACGCCGCCTTAAAGGGTGCGTTGACCCGGCCGTTCATGGCCGAATTGCCGCGAAGCGCACCCCAGAGTGCCCTGCCCATGCCGCCCCAGGTGAGGCACTGCACGGCACCGGGTGTCGCCGCGACGACTTCGAGGATGCCGTCGCCGTCCATGTCACCCATGGCTGTTGCCGTGCCGCCGCCGCCACCCAGCTTTATCGGGGTTGCCTCCGACCCGTCGGCACGCACCAGGAAGTGGCTCGCGCCGGTGATGGGGTCATTGTCGCGCACACCCACCAGGATCTCCGGTTTGCCGTCGCCGTCCACATCGCCGACGACCGGTGCCGTGAAAATGCCCCGGCCCGACAGTTCCTTCCGCCAGCGTTCCGTGCCGTCCGCGTTGGTGCAGTAAAGGAAGTTGCCCTTGTCGCCATGAACCGTCTCCATTCGGCCGTCGCCGTCCAGGTCGACGGTGGCCAGCGACAGGTATTCCTGCATCTCCGTCGGCGCATGCCAAAGCAGCTTTCCCGTGGCACCTTCCAGCGCGAAGAGGCCGCAGTCGCGCCCGGCGTTGCTGCGCGCCAGCAGCACCTCCACGGTTCCGTCACCGTTCAGGTCGGCCAGGTTTATCCCCGAGCGCCCGAAAGGCATGTTTCCCGTCCAGCGCCACTTCACCGCGCCGTTTCGGTCCAGGCAGTACACGTGGCCGTTGTCCGTGCCGTAGACCACTTCGGAGAATCCATCGCCGTCCACGTCCCCGATGGCAGGCACACTGGCGCGGAACTTGTCGCCGAAAAAACGCCAGCGGATTTGGCCCTCGTCTGACAGGCAGTAGACCGAGCCGTCCATGCGGCTGACCAGAATCTGCCGCATGCCCTCGTTCATCATGAAGTCGGCGGCGATGCAGGAAAGCGGGCAGCCGTTTTCAGCAAGGGAAACGGTCCAGTTGGTCTTTCCGTTGTCGTCCAGGCAGACGATGGAGGCGTCTTCCAGGACCGCCAGCAACAGCCGCTTACCCCGGTCCAGTTCCTCCGGCGTGGGGGGGCGCATGACCACTTTTGGCTCCTTGGAGGGGTCCGTGCTTGAGCCGCTGTCCTGGACCTCCCCGACGTCGCGCGCGGGAAGGGAACCCAGCACCGTGATGGGCTGCGTCACCTTCGCGGCGAGTTCGGCTGTCCATCGGACCGCGCCGTTGCCTTCGAGCAGTGTGACCTTGTTGCCTGCGGCAATCACCACACCTTCCGGTTTTTCCGCGCAGGGGTAGAGGGTGGGCGCGGCGGCCGTGCCGTCGGTCTTGAAAGTCCATTTGACTGTTTGGGCCGGGGCGGAGCTGTCGAGGATAAGGAAGACGCCCAAGAGGAGCGAGGCATAGCGAAGCATTGGGAACCCTTTCAGTTTATAGGCGCTCCTCACTATAGAATGCGGGAAAGGTGCCGTTCCAGCGGCGTGAAGCGTGGCCGGAAGCGTTGCCTGGGCAAGGGGCGGTCTCCCGCCTGTTTTCCACGCTGAATGCGTTGTGTCGGCGCTTGGGAATCACCCCTTCGGGGTGTAAGGGCGAACCCTTGCAGGGTAGGGAAGAGAGGGGAGCTGCCTATGACCCGGGGTAGGCCTTCGTCACGCTGATGCGTGACTTCGGCCAACCCCGGGCTTTGCTCAGTAATCCCTTCGGGATAACCGGGATGCCGGCGCTTCTGCCGGCTGCCTGGGGTGGGTCCTCGTCACGCTGCTATGGGGGCATTTGGTCAAGTCCGGGCTTTGCTCAGCAATCCCCTCGGGATAACCGAAGCGCCGGAGACACCAGCAAATGGCTCTATGCCGAGAGCTTTTTCAGGGCGTCCAGTTGGTCTTTCAGTGTCTCCAATATGGGGTGGTCCCAACCCTGGCAGAGGGCCTCGTACATGGAGTCGTAGTACCAGAGGCTGCCGTCGCGACCCCCTTTGAAGGCTTTCCAGGTGTCTTCGCCGTGTTGGCGGAGCGCCCTGTAGAGTGACCGCATGTTGTGCAGCTTGTCCGCCGCCATGATGAGGCGGGCTTCCGGCGCGGCCGTGGCGGCTTCGGCCAGATGCCTTTCCTTGCGTTCGCGCCAGGGCGGTTTGGGCAGTTCGAGCGTGTCGCTGCAGGCGAGTACCAGCGCCGCCACGTGCTGGCCGAACTGGTCCTGGATGCGGTCGAGCGTGTCCTGCCCGCCCTGGTCCTCGGCCGCATCGTGCAGGAGCGCGGCGATGAAGAGGTCCTCGTCGCCGCCGTATTCGCCCACGATGGCGGCCACGCCCACCAGGTGGGTGACGTAGGGCACCCGTTCGGGGCCCCGGCGCCGCTGTTCGGCGTGCAGTTCAAAGGCCAGGGCCAGCGCCTCCAGCACCCGTTCGGTGTATGTGTGGCCGGTTTCGCTCACTTGGTTCCGCGCTCCTTGAGCTGCTTGATGAGTTCTGCGGGACTGTCCGTCTGGATGCCGTCAACTTTCCATTCGAGCATGGGCAGCCAGGACGCGGGCCCCAGGTCGTCCACGATGACCGCCGCATGGTTCTTGTGGCAGGTCTCCACGAAGGCCGGGGTCAGGCTCTTGAAACTGGACGCTATGACGGGCAGATTGAGCGTGTCCAGCATCCGTTGGAGCTCCTTTTCCGTGTCCGGCTCGGGCATGGGCAGGCATTCGGGACAGCACTTCTTCAGGTCCGTGATTTCAGACCCGCCCACGTACCAGACGGCATCACGCTCCATGCCGCGCTCGCGCAGCATCTTGACGATCTGGTCCACGGGCGCGGCCTTGAGATCGATGTAGATGCCAATCTTGCCCCTGCAGAGGTTCATGATCTCGCCCAGTTCGGGTATGCGCTCGTTCTTCCATTCGGGACCGATGCGGCTGCCGATGTCCATGGCTTTCAGTTCGGCCAGGGTAAAGCCGGACACGGGCCCCTTGGCGTCTTTGGTGTAACCATCGACGGTGCTGTTGTGCATGCTGATGATGTGGCCGTCCTTGGTGGCGCGGGTGTCGATTTCGACAAAGTCGGCGCCCAGTTCAATTGCCTTGGCATAGGCGGCCAGTGTGTTCTCCGGGATGCCCAGATGGGCCCCCCGGTGCGCAATCACATAGACGCCGCCCTGGCGGGGTGGTTTCGGCAGGGATTGGGTATCGGCCATAGATGAAAAAAAGACAAAAACAGACGAAAACAAAAAGAAACAAGCAATCTTGCGCATAAAACAATCTCCGTGTGCGTGCGACCTAACGGCTCACATCGCGGTTTATCAATTGGAGAAACTCGGTGCGTGTGATCGCATCATCATGAAAACTGCCCAAAACAGACGAGGTGGTCATGACGGAATTCTGCTTTTCCACGCCGCGCATCATGGTGCAAAGGTGGCGGCATTCGACCACGACACCCACGCCCTCCGCCTTGGTGTGGTCCATGATGGCCCGGGCGATTTGCGCGGTGAGCCGTTCCTGGATTTGCAGGCGCCGGGCATAGAAATCGACGATGCGGGCAATCTTGCTCAGGCCGAGCACTTTCTTGCGGGCGATGTATCCCACATGCACATGGCCGAAGAAGGGGAGCACGTGGTGCTCGCACAGGCTGTAGAGCTCGATGTCGCGGGAGATAATCATGTTGTTCGATTCGGCCTCGAACACCGCGCCGTTAATGATTTCGTGAATGTCCTTGCGGTAGCCCGAGGTCAGAAAGTCCAAGGCCTTGGCGTAGCGCATGGGGGTTTTGAGCAGCCCCTCTCGCTCCGGATCTTCGCCCATTTCCAGCAACAGTTCGCGGATGAGTCCCGCGACGCGTTCAACATTCATAATCCAAGCCTTTCCAAGGTCGCGCGGGTGAATTCCCGCGCCGGTTCCAACCGCGCGACAGCCTCCAGATCGGCCATATCCCGCAGGGGTCTTCCGGTGCCCGGCACCATCAGGTCCGGGTCCAGTTCGAGCACGGCGGCCGCCACAAAGGGTCGGCGCCACAGGTCCGGGTCGGGCAGCTGCAAGTCGTCCCCGTCGACAACAGCGTCTCCAAACAGCAGCAAATCCAAGTCTATCGGGCGGGCCGCATAGCGGTCGTCGGTGCGCACCCGTCCCAGTTTATCCTCTATGTGCCGCAGCACACCATATTTGAGCGTTTGCGCGGTGCCGTCAAAGCGCACCATGACCGCGCCGTTGAGATAGTCGGGCTGTTCGGGCCGGCCCATCGCGGCGGTGCGGTAAAAGGTCGACAGCGCCATCAGTTCCGCCTTTTCCCGCAAGAACTCCAGTGCGCGGGGCAGAATTGCCTCCGGCGCCAAGTTTCCCGCCACGGAAATATGGCAGACCGTGCCGGACATTTGCTAAGTCAACCCCGGCCGGGTCCGGGAGATTTCCACGGCCACACTGCGCGCGAAACGCAATGCCCCGGGCTTGTCCACCGTGACATCGGCGCGGGCCACGCGGGGATTCTCCAGACAGATGGCGGCAATCGCCTCGGCGAGCCGTTCCACCAGGAAGAATTCGGAGGCCTCGGCCATCGCCACAATCTGTTTCTTGACCTGTTTATAGTCCACAGTGTCCTCGATGCGGTCACTGAGGCAGGCGTCGTGGTAGTCGGCGTGGAGGGTAACGTTAATAATAATGTCCTGCTTGACCGTGCGCTCTTCGGGGTAAATGCCCACCACGCAGCGGAGCTGGAGGTCCCGGATGTGAATTTTATCCATACATGTTCCCCCGCAGGTGGCGGCCACCGTCCACGTAGAGTGTCTGACCGGTCACGAATTCGGCGCGCAACAGATAGAGTACCGCGTCGGTCACCCCGTCCTCCGAACCGTAACGGTTCAGCGGGTTGGAGTGTTTCAATGCTTCCAGATAGGCGGTGTCTTCGCCTTCCGGCGGCAGGATGAGGCCCGGGGCAACGGCGTTGACCCGCACCAGCGGCGCGAACTCGACGGCCATGATGCTTGTGAGGGTTAGCAGCATCCGCTTGGCCAGGTGGTAGGGCACGTGTTTGCGATCGTAGTCGGCGGTCATGGCGTCGATCATGTTCACAATGGCGCCGGGCCGCTGCTGCGCCGCAAAGGCGCGGGCGGCATACATGGGGGCCAGCGCGTTCATGTTCACATTCTCCAGCACCGCTTCGGAGGTGCTGTCGGCGAAGCCGCATTCATGGAAGATGCTGGCGTTGTTGACCAGCAGGTCCAACCTGCCCGCTTCGGCGGCGGCCTTTTCCACCAGATCCGCTGCTGCGGACGGCGTCGACAGGTCAGCCTGCAGGAGCCAAGTGCTCGCGCCGAGCAGGTGTGCCTCGGCGGCCGTCGCCTCCGCTTCGGCGGCCGAGCAGCGGTAGTGCAGGACCACGTTTGCGCCCGCCCGGGCGAGGGCCAGGGTCACGGCGCGGCCCAACCTGCGCCCTGCGCCGGTCACCAGCGCCGTTTTCCCTGCCAGCACCAAGCGGTCGGTCATTTCAGTTCAGTTCCCCTGTTTCTTGTCCCACCGCGGCTCCAACTCGATATAGACCGTGTGGATGCCGCGCAGCACCTTGAACACTACCGAGTCGGCCATGCTCTCGGCAATCTTGGCCATGGTCTCCTTCACGGCGGTCACGTCGCCCATGGCCGTGCCGTTGACCTCCATCAGCAGGTCGCCGTTTTGGAGCATGCCTAGCGAGGCCCAGCCGCCCGGCCGCACCTGCTCGACGAGCACGCCCTGCTGGTCGTCGTGCCAGCGCTCGGAGGCGATGTCGAACATGGTGATGTCGCGGACCGTGAATTCAAACACATCGTCGCGGAAGCGCTTCATCTCGCGGGCCAGTTTGGGGGCCCGGACCAGTTCCACCGATATTCTCTGCTCTTCCGTTCCGCGCCGAATCTGAAGTTCCGCCGCGGTGCCGACGGTGTATTGGCGGATGAAGGCGGCAAGGTCCTCGCCGTCTTCGGGACGGTTGGCCGTCATTTTGGTGCTGTCCACGGCGAGAATCAGATCGCCGACCTGGACACCCGCCTTGGCGGCCGTGCTGTCGTGGTACACGCGGGTCACGCGGAAGCCGGTCAGGCCGGTTGCGCCCATTTGCTCGGCCAAGTCGCGGGTAATGACTTGGGTTTCAACGGGCAGCCATGCCTTCTTGGCCTCCAGGCCCGGGTCAATCAGCTCCTTCAGGCCGACGCGCACGACGGTCACAAAGCGCTCGGTTTTGCGTTCGAAGGTGACCAGGACGGGCATGGGTTCCTCCTTGCCCCTGGTGATTTCCTCGGTGGCCGCCATGAGGTCGCGCACGCTTTTCACGGGCTTGCCGGCCACTTCGAGGATCACATCCTGCGCCGCTAGGGCGGGTTTTGCCTCGCCGGAGGCGCCGCCGGGCCGCACGGAGGTGATCAGCACGCCGTCGGTGCTGTCTCGCTTCATTTCACGGGCCATCATAAAGGAGATGTCGCGGAAGGTCAGGCCCCACTGGGGCTGCTCAAACTGTTTCAAGCGCACCGGCTCGCGTTCGGCGGGCGTTACGGTGAGTTCCGTCACTGCGCCTGCCCGCTCGACCTTGGCCGTCACGGGTTGGCCGGTGGCCAGGCCGGCCACCAGCCGGTTGAAGTCGGGCAACTGCACCGAAAATTTCACGTCCACCGGCGTGCCCGCCAGTTCCACGATATAGTCGCCTGCCTTGAACCCGGCTTTGTCGGCCGGGGAGCCGGTCACCACACCACCGATGAGCGCGCCCGTGCTGTGTCCGTCGGACTTCAAACGGGGCTGTACTTCGATGCCCAGCCAGGCACGCTTCACCTGGCCATTGGCCATGATGGCCTCGGCCACCTCGCGGGCAAGATTGCCCGGAATGGCGCCGCTCAGCCCCAGCTTGATCTCATTGATGCCGATCACCTCGCCACCGAGCGTTACCAGCGGTCCGCCCGAGTTGCCGCCGAAGATTTCCGCGTCGTGGCCCAGCCAGCGCACCAGCGAACCCACGTTTTCGCCGTCCTGCTCCATGCCGCCGTATTTGCCCATCCATTCGGGCATGGTCATTTCGGCGTTGCTCACGATGCCCAGGGTCACCGACTGCGACAGCGCCAGGGGACTGCCCATGGCCAGCACCTGGTCGCCGACGCGCATAGACGACGAGTCGCCGAAGGAGGCCACGGGGAAGACGCGGCCGTTGGTGTTTTTCAGCTTGATGACCGCGATATCGGTGAGCGGGTCGGTGCCCACCAGTTCGGCCTCAATCTCCTCCTTGTTCGAGAAGGTGCACTTCATGTGCTTGGCGTGGCCCGCCACGTGGTGGTTGGTGATGATGTGCCCGTCGGCCCGGATGACGATGCCGCTGCCGGAGGCCTCGCTCTTCATCTCGCGGCCCTCCTCGTAGTAGGTCTCCACCACGAGGATGCGCACCAGCGCGGGATTCACCTTCTCCACGGCCGCCTTGACGGCCGCGCTGAGTTCGCCCGTGCCGGCAGGCACGGGCTGCGCCCCGGCCGCAACGGCCAGGCACAGCAGGGAAGCGGCAAAACAGATGCACCGCATCGCGGTGTGTTTTGGAAAGTGCAAGCGTGTCATATAGCACTCCTGAAACCCGAAAGCGGGGCATTTCGGGCGGTTAACAGTCCCGGTCAGCATGCGGAAACGGCCACAACCCTCCTCGCGGACCGGACTGGACGGTCATTCTAGGCTAAAGCCCACACAGCGCTCAAACGGAAGGTGTTGCCCAAAAGTGCCCGGACGGCATTCCGAACAGGGTTCATGGGGTCTGTGCTTCCCTTCATTCCCGTTGGATGGGAGATGGGAAGGGGGCTGGATGCGGCGCAAAGTGCAGCAGTGGGAGGGTTGTTGAACGCTCCCGGTGGACGGGCGGGAGCGGAATCGGGTGGGACGACGAAAATCTCTGCAACGAGGAGATTTGGAAACCAAGAAAGGACAGCGTGGGAAGACCATTCACAATGGCGAGGTCTTGAGGGATGTTCGATAAGCGTGTTTCCCGATTCCAAGCACACGAATATGTTTGTGTGGGAGGGAAAGATGGTCGGGGCGAGAGGATTTGAACCTCCGGCCTCCTGGTCCCGAACCAGGCGCGCTAACCGGGCTGCGCTACGCCCCGACAAGGGGAGCCATACATTACACCATGCCGGGGGATGGGTTCAAATGCAATTGACAGTTGACAATGGACAATTGACAATGAATACGCAAACAGCGTTGGACCGCAAGGGAAAGAGGGCGTTATTCGTCTTCGAATATCGCTTCTGTGCCTGGTCGATTCTTGCCGAGTTTGATGCGGATGCGTTCGAGGCGGCGGGTGATGAGGGTGTGGGAAGGGGATGTTTCGGATGCGGCGTACTGGCGGGCGGGGGAGGGGAGCCTTTCGAGGGTTTCCGTGCAGACCTGTTCGGCGCGGCGCAGGTCGCGGGTGCGGTGCTCGTGGTGTTTGGCGAGTTCGACGGCGGCTTGGGCGTCGGTGGGGAATTCGCGGTGCCAGCGTTCGAGCGCCTCCTGCATGTCGGTGAAGCGGGCGGCGCGTTTGCAGGCGAGGGCCATCATTTCGAGACATTCGCGGCGCAGGTCGGCGATGCTGTCCTGGTCGAGGAAGGCGCGGCCCAGCGCGATGACCTTTTCGTATTGGCGCTGGCGGAAATGGGCGCGCAGCAGCGACAACTGGTCCTCGACGTGGTCGAACTGGGCGCCGTCGGCGCGGCGCAACTGGCGCGAAAGCATGCCGACGAGCGTCACCAGGGAGAGAATGTCCATGCGGTGGTGGTAGAACACGCCCTGGAGCGGCCGGGAGTCGCGGGAGTGCAGGTAGTCGAGCCACAACTGGGGGATGAGCGCGCCGGGCACGTCGCCGGTGCGGCGCACGCCGAGCACTTCCCGTTCGAGGTTGCCCAGGCTGCAGTTGGCGAGGCGCCGCTTCCAGAAGCGCCGCGCCGTGTGCACGAGGTCGAGGTGCATGGCGCCGTCGAGCCGGAAGCACTGGCGGTTCTGCACGAAGCGGGTGCGCAGGAGGGGCAGGTCGAAGCTCTTGCCGTTGAAGCTGACGACGGTGTCGCAGTCGGCGAAGCGTTCGGCCAGGTACTCCAGCATGGGCTCCTCGTCGTCATAGTCGCGCATAAAACACTGGTCGAGCACGAAGAGGCCGTCTTGGAAACGTCCCACGCCGATAAGAAAAGCCACCGTGCCCGCGCCGCCGGAAAGTCCGGTCGTTTCCGTGTCGACGAAGAAGGTTTTCTCCAGATTGCATTCGACCAGGGTTTCATCGTTGCCGAAGAAGGCCAGATGTTCGGGATCACTTTCGAGCGCCGCGCCCAGTTCGGTATGGCCGTGGAGGTGCTCCACGGGGTACTCGGTACGCAGCAGCAGGAATTGTCCGTCCCGGCCGTCCACGAGTTTGCCGCCGACCACTTTGTCCACCTCAAAGGCGCCGTGATCACGGGCGTCGTCTTCGGCGTCGCGGCGCTGCCGCCATTCGAGTCCGCTCATCAGGCCCAGCCGTTCGCGGAGGCGCCGTGCGGAGTCGTTTTCCAGTGTGCCGCCCGCGGGTAACAGCGGTGATGCGGGGGAGGGGGGCGGCGGGGGCGGGTCTTCGGCGCGTTTTTTTGCGTAGTCTGTGCCGGTGATTAAGCCTAGCTTTTCGAAGAGGGCCTTTCTTTTGTCGTCGGGGGTCATGGTGGTGATCCGGAGCCGGCAGGGATGCTCCCGCCTTCGCGGGAGTGACGGGCGCTCCCAGTGGAGGAGGCTGCGCTTCCGGTGCGGGAGCGGGCGGCGACGGCCAGAGTTAGGGCACCCTGTTTTCCGTAGCCGCCTGTTTCTATGGCCGGACCAACGCAGCTTGGGCAGCCTTCCCGGCAGGGGCAGCCGGACAGCAGGGCAATCGCCGCGTCGAGCAGCCTGTCGTGGTGGGTGAAGAGCTTGTCGCTGAAGCCCACACCGCCGGGATAGGTTTCGTAGAGGAAGACGGTGGGCTTTTCCGATTCGGGAGCGCGGAGCATGGCGTGGGCGCGGATGTCGCCGAGGTCGCACAGCACATGCACGGGCGACACCTGGCGCAGCGCGTTGGCGAGGCCGTGCAGGGCCGAGGCCAACTGCTCCTTGCCGATGGCGAAGCGCTCCGCAGCGTCTTCGGGGAACTCAATCCAGTAGGCCGTCGTGTGCATGGTCTGCTCGGGCAGGTGTATCTCGCCCCAGCCCACATTTTCGTGGGTGCCAAACTTTATCTTCTTGTAGATGGTGGGCAGCCAGGTCACGCTCAGTTCGCCGGTGCAGCGCAGGCCGTCGGCGGTCGGTTCTTCCCGGAACCGGTCCAGCACTTTCAGGTCCACCTTCATTTCCGCGTCGGTGTAATAGTCCACCTCGACGGGGCGGGCGTAGGCCTTTTTGTCCTCCAGGTCGAGGCGGTCGATGGTGTACTGGCGGCTTTCGTGGAGGTACACGGCATTCTGATAGACCTCCACCGGCGCGGCGAAGCAGTCCACCTCGCCGATGACGCGGCCGTTGTCGGTGGTGTCGAGGATGACCACGTTGCCGGGCGCGGCGGTGCGCAGGCTTAGTTCCGAGGCCGGATAGGTTTCGGCGCTCCAGTGCCACCTGTCGCGCACCTTGCGCAGCACGCGGCACTCGGCCAGGTAGTCCAGCAGTTCCGCCGTGGAATGGGGGTCGAGACCGAAACTGTCGCCCTCCAGAAAGGGCAGTTCGAAGGCGGCGCACTTGATGTGGCTGGCCAGAATAATCAGGTTGTTCGGGTCGACAGTCCCGCTTTCGGGCGTCTGCTCGAAGAAATATTCGGGGTGGGCGATGATGTACTGGTCGAGCGGCGCGCTCGACGCCACCAGCACCACCAGCGCGACCGTGTTGCGCCGTCCGGCGCGGCCCGCCTGCTGCCAGGTGCTGGCCACGCTGCCGGCATAGCCGGTCATGATGCACACGTCCAGCGAGCCGATGTCGATGCCGAGTTCGAGCGCATTGGTGCTGACCACGCACATTACTTTGCCCTCGCGCAGGCCCTGCTCAATGTCGCGGCGCTCCGTGGGCAGGTAGCCGCCGCGGTAGCCGCGCACGAGTTTGTCGCTCTTGCCCATTTTTCTCACGGCCTCTTTGAGGTAGGTGGTGAGGATTTCCACGCGCAGGCGGCTTCGGGCAAACACGATGGACTGTACGTCGCGGGAGAGCAGGTGTGCCGCCAATTGGCTCGCCCGTTTTACGGAGGAGGCGCGGATGCCCAGCTCGGCGTTGACCACGGGCGGGTTGTAGAAAAGGAAATGCTTCTCCCCGGCGGGCGCGCCGTTGTCCTCGACGAGGTGCACCGGGGCCTCGATGATCTTTTCGGCCATTTCCCTCGGGTTGGCGATGGTGGCGCTGCAGCAGATGAACTGCGGATGGGCCCCGTAAAACGCGCAGATCCGCTTGAGCCGCCGCACCACGTTTGCCAGATGGCTGCCGAAGACGCCCCGGTAATGGTGGACCTCGTCGATGACCACGAATTCCAGGTTCTCGAAGAGGCGAATCCAGATGGTGTGGTGGGGGAGTATGCCCGCGTGCAGCATGTCCGGGTTCGTCACCACGATGTGCCCGGCGTTGCGTACCGCCTTGCGCGCGTTGGCGGGGGTGTCGCCGTCAAAGGTGTAGGTGCCTATCTTGACGTCCAGCGTCTCGATGGTCGAAGTCAGTTCCTTCACCTGGTCCTGGCCAAGGGCCTTGGTGGGAAAGAGATAGAGCGCGCGCGCATTGGGATTGACCAGCAACCGGTTCAGCACGGGCAGGTTGTAGCAGAGCGTCTTGCCCGAGGCCGTCGGGGTGACCACGCAAACATTTTCCCCGCGAAGGACGGCGCCGACCGCTTCGGCCTGATGGCTGTAGAGCTGCTCGATGCCCCTGCGCGCCAGGCCTTCCCGGAGTTCGGGACGCACTTCCGGGGGGAAATCGGCAAACCTCGCCGGGCGCTGCGGCAGGGTGCGCCATGCCGTCAGGTTATACCGAAAGTCCCTGTCCAGCCTGAGACGGTCAATCATCTGCGCGACATTCATGGCCCTGTTCCTGTTGTGGAATATCTGAATATACCATCAGTGGTTCGGCAATGCAATGTCTTTTTCGGGAGGTGCCGGGGAATGGGAGTTGTGGGAAGAATGGGAAGTATGAAAGTGATGGGAGCGGGGAGGGCGATGACTTACTCGCGCGGGAAGTTTTGGCGGACGAATTCGGCGGCTTCCCCTTTGGTGGAGATGGTGCCTTCGAGTTGCGCCTCTTCCACCGTGGCCAGTATCTTTGAGAACTGCGGTCCTGCTTTGTAACCCAGCAGGAGCAGGTCGTTGCCATTGAAGAGGCGGGGCGGGCGCGGGGCGTCCGCCGGGAGAGAAGCCAGGTACTGTTGCACCCACTCGACCCCTTTCAGGTCGCGGTGGCTCGACAGGCAGTCGAGCCGGCAGAGTTGCAGGAGTTCGTCAAAGCCCGGCTCGGTCACGAAGAGCCTGCGCTTGCCCTCGCGCATCTGGGGAATGGCGCCGACGCGCATGTGGCTTTCGGCGAGCCACGCGATGCGTGCGCTTTCCTGGTTGGAGAAGCGCAGCCTCTGGGTGATTTCACGGGCCATATGGGCGCCGGCCTTGTCGTGGTTGTTGAAGCGGATGCGGTCCTCAAAAGTCTGCGTCACCGGTTTGCCCACATCATGGAGCAGCACGCCCATCGCCAGGGTTGGGGTGCAATCCTCGGGCAGGAGTTCGAGCATGATGCGGGTGTGGGTGAACACATCGCCTTCGGGGTGATACTCGGGCGGCTGCTCCACGCCCTTCATCGCCTGTATCTCGGGCAGCACGACGGCGAGCAGTCCCATTTCTTCCAGCAGCGCGAGTGCAGTGCCCGCACGGCCTTCGGTGAACATTTTGACCAGTTCTTCGCGTACCCGCTCCACACTGACGCCCGCGTGGAGGCTGTCCGCCTCCGCAAGGATGGCGGCGCGTGTGTCCGGGTCCAGGGCAAAGCCGAGCCGCGCGGTAAAGCGCACCGCGCGCAGCAGCCGCAGTTTGTCTTCCCGGAAGCGCGCCGCCGGGTCGCCCACGGCGCGCAGCACCCGGCTGGCCAGGTCGTCGCGGCCGCCGACGGAATCGATCACCTCGTCCCGTTCCGGGTCGAGAAACATGGCGTTGATGGTGAAGTCGCGGCGGGCCGCATCCTCCTCTTCGGCGCAGTAGGACACCTCGGCCGGGCGCCGGCCGTCGAGATAGGGACCGTCTGTCCGGAAGGTGGCCACTTCAAATAGTCCTTCGGGGCGAATGACCATGACCACCCCGAAAGCCGCGCCCACGGGCGCGTTGCGCGGGAACAGTGTCATGACCTGTTCGGGGAGGGCGTTCGTGGCGATGTCGTAGTCCTTGGGCTCCACGCCCATGAGCAAATCGCGGACGCATCCCCCCGCGAAGAGGGCGCGAAATCCCGCCTTGCGGAGCACGGCGCAGATGTCCCGCGCCGCCTGCTCCTTTGGCCCGCGCTCAGGCGTCATCATCGTCCTGATTCCCGTTCTCGCGGCCCAGCCCAAAGCACAGACGGGCGACGGTCAGTGCGCATGCCAGGCCCAGCGCCGCCACGCTTTCCCTTCCCGGTGCCATGCCCTGAAGTCTTGCAAAAGAAAGCACCGGCACGGCGAGCAGCATCAGCACTCCGCACCACCCGTAGAGCGGCATCGCGCTGGTCCAGGCAAGAAAGACAAACAGCACCGAGGCGCCGGTCAGTCCCCATGCAAGCGTTGCCCCCGCTGCCGCCGCATAAAGGCCGACGGCGGTTGCCGCCACGGCGAGCACGCGCAACAACAGGCGAACCGCGTCGGCGGGACGGTTCGGCGCGGCCGCAGTGCCGGGATAGAGCGCCGCGGCCAGCCGTTCCGCCATCACAAACATCAGAATCATGCCGGTGGCCCCGGGAACAAAGAGGCCGTCCAGGTGGGTGCCTGCCAGTGCGGGCTGCACCTGAAGCCCGAAGGCCGCAGCGGCCGTGCCGAGGCAGAACACCGCCGCAAGGATGAGCCCGTCGAGGTGCAGCAGGCGCGAGGGCGCGAGGCACAGCACGCCCAGCGTTGCCATGCCGGCCGGAAGCAGCGCGTCCGGCAGCTCATCTCGGAGAACGACCCAGGACAGGAATGCGGCCGCCAGGAAAGGCAGCGCCGCCACGGCGTAGTGGTCCCACTCCGTGGTGGAGCGGTGGAAGCGGCGCAGGTAGTGTTCCCAGACAATGGCCCCGGCGAGGGTGAAGGCGATCAGCCCGGCCGTGTTGGCTGTGAATTCGGGTTGTGTGGAAAATCCGGGCAGGGGCTGCCACAGAAAGGCGTGCCAGCACAGGTGCGCCGGGGCCAGCAGAAACATGGCGGCCACGCCGATTTGCGGCGTGAACAGGACGAGGCCCAACCCCACCATGCCCAGCGATTCGGCGGCAAGCACAAAGGGCAGCGCCGTGTCGGCGCCGCGGGAGAGCACGGTAATTGTCAGCAGGATGAGTGCCGCGAGCGCCGCATGCGCCATCGACTGGGTGTGGTGCGGTTCGCGGCAGGGGCCGCCGGGAAAGCACTTGTCATGGAGCGTTGCGGCGAAGCAGAGGAAGAACATCGTTCCCAGCGCATTGAGCCAGTTTGCCGGCAATGTCAGCGGCCCCAGGGTGGCCAGTCCGCCCAACTGCAGGCGGAAGAGGCAGAAGCCGAAAGCCGCGATGGCGGAGACGACTTCCAGTCTGCGCAGGAGCGGCGAAGCTGTCTGCCGGTAAACCAGCACCAGCAGGGCGGCACCCGCCGCCAGTGCCGGGGCGAATAGTTCTTCCGGAAGGCCCGACCATACGCCCATGGCGGCGGCGACTGTTGCCATCGTGGCCAGGCAGGCCATGAGGAGATTGGCGGCGGGCCGCCAGCGGTAGGCGATTGCGGCGAGCAACGCGAAGAGCAGCGCGGCCAGGGCCATTGCGAGGGCATAGGTTCCGCCCTTGGCGTTGTCCAGCACTGAAGAAAGGACCACCAGGCAGAGCAGGGAGTTGACGAAAACCATCAGCGCCGCGTTGTACAGCCGGGGACCGCCGCGCAGCACGTAACGCAGACAGGCGAGCGTCATCAGCGATTGAATCAGCAGCAGCGCGGTGAGTTGCCGCGCCGGTGACGCGGTGGTCACCGTGAGCATCATGGGCAGGGCCAGTTGCGCAAAGACCGCCGCGCAGGCAGTCCAAATGGGAAAGGTGCCCGAACGGGGCCCGGCGATGAGAAGCACGCACAGGCCCAGCACGACCGACATGGCCGTTCCGCCCGCGCCAGCCAGTCCCGCATCCGGTATGGCGCAGACACAGGCCAGCGCGGCGACCGCGCTGAACGCGGTCTCGCTCTGTTTCCAGCGTACCGCGGCGACTGCCCCGGCAATGAAACACAGCATGCCCAGACTGGCCGTTGGCGAAGGGGAAGCACCCAGCCGGTCCAGGGCGGCAAGGAAACCGGCCCCAAGCCCGCAGGCAAGCACCCCCTGCGACACGAGGCGCTCCGGCGCGGCTGTGTAGAGGCCCCAGACCAGAAGGAGCAGGGCAAGGATCTCTCCATAGACATGAATCATGGGGTCGGGGGCGCGGTGCACGAAGAGGAAGAAGCCGGCGATAAAGGCCGCCACCACCAGGGTCAGCGCCAGCTTGCCGAGCCAGAGAAAGGCCGCCGCAGGCGATTCCAAATAGGGCTGTTGCAGAAGGCCTGGGGACAGTGCGGGAGGCACCGCCTGCTGTGCGGCGGCGCCCGGCCGGTAAAGCGCCTCGCGAAGCCTTGCGTTCTCCGCTTCAAGCGCTTCCATTTGTTTGTTCATGTCCGGCATGCAGTACTTTCCAGGCTACTTTTCACTGTCCAATGATGAACCTTGGTGCGGCCGTTGGTCGCAACCAAAGCATCCAGAATACAAAAGGAAAAGGCGGCAGACAAGAATGTCTGCCCCACATTGACCAGAATCTTCGCTTCTTGCATCTGTTTTGAGATATGGCAGTACAGAGCGGCATAGAGGAGCGGGAAACATTGGTCTGTGCGGTCCTGTGATGCAGTATCTTCCTTTGATGGCGTTCGTGCCCAGCGTTACTGTTTTGTTTTCAATCTCAACTCTGAGATCTCAGATTTCAAATTCCGGCGCCCGGTGCCCGGGCTTATTCACGCGGGGCGATCTGCTCCAGCACGATCTGCCAAATCTCTTTGATGCCCCGGTTTGTCACGGCGGAGCAGGGCACGACCAGAGCCTCTGCGTCCAGTTCCAACGCCTTGCGCATGACCTTCAGGCTGTTTTGCAGTTGGTTGTTTGACAGCTTGTCCGATTTGGTGGCGGCGATCAGGGTCGGTATGGCGTGGTCTTCCAGCATCTCCATCATCCCCAGGTCGGCCTGGGACGGCGCATGGCGCGCGTCGAGCAGCAGCACGGCCAGACGGAGCGTTTCGCGATCAGAGAGGTACTGGTGCATAAGGTGGTTCCATGCCGCCTTTATGGACTTGGGCACCTTGGCAAAGCCGTATCCCGGAAGATCCACCAAATAGTAGCGCCGATCAATCTCAAAAAAGTTGATGCACTGGGTTTTGCCCGGAGTGGAACTGGTGCGCGCCATTTCCTGGCGGCCCAGCAGCGCGTTCAACAGGGAGGATTTGCCCACGTTGGACCGACCGATAAACGCGATTTCCGCTTTGCCGTCGCGCGGGAAATGGTCGGGGTTCATGGCGCTGCGGAGAAACTGTGCGGACGTCGGGCGCATCATGGCTTGTTGGTCCCGCGCCGGACGGGCGCTTTCTTTGCGGCCGCTTTGCGGGCCTGCTTTTCCGCCGGGGCGGGGAAGGCGACTTTCAGCGCCGCCTCCACCGTGTCCACGAGGTCAAACTGAATATCGTCCCTGACTTCCTTCGGAAGGTCGGGGAAGTCTTTTTCATTTTCCCTGGGCAGAATGATGCGTGTGATGCCCGCCCGCCGTGCGGCGAGCACCTTTTCCTTGACGCCGCCCACCGGGAGCACCCGTCCGCGCAGGGTGATTTCACCGGTCATCGAGAGGGCAGCCCGCGGGGCGCGTTCGGACAGGGCCGACAGCATGGACACAATCATGGCCACACCGGCGGAGGGACCGTCTTTGGGAATGGCACCTTCGGGCACATGGACGTGCATGTCCGATTTTCGGTTGAAGTCGGGCTTGATGCCGAGTTCCTTGCTGTGGGCGCGCAGGTAGGTGTAGGCGGCCGTGGCCGACTCCTTCATCACGTCGCCGAGATGACCGGTCAGAATAAGGCCGCCCTTGCCGGGCATCACGCTGGTTTCGATGCGCAGGATGTCGCCGCCCGTGGGGGTCCAGGCCATGCCCACGGAAACGCCCACTTCGGCCTGCGCCTCGTGGTTAATGGCCGTGTACACGGGAGGGCCGAGCAGTTCCAGCACCGACTCCGAGTTTACCTTGGTCTTTCCCTTCACCTTGCCCTCCACGAGTCGCCGGGCCACTTTGCGCAGGATGGCGGCCACCGTGCGCTCCAGTTCCCGCACGCCTGCCTCGCGGGTGTAGCGCTGGATGAGGGTGTCCAGCCCCGAAGCCTCGAACTCCACGTGGACCGCGCCCACGCCGTTTTCCTTCAGTTGCCGGGGGATGAGGAACCGGCGCGCAATCTGCGTCTTTTCCTCCATTGTGTAGCCCGGCAGGCGCACGATTTCCATGCGGTCATGCAGCGCGTAGGGAATGTCGTATTCGCTGTTGGCGGTCGTGATGAAGAAGACCTCCGACAGGTCGAGGCCGACTTCCAGGAAATGGTCGCTGAAGTTTTTGTTCTGCGCGGGGTCCAGCACCTCGAGCAGCGCCGAGGAAGGATCGCCCCGGAAGTCCACGCTCATCTTGTCGATCTCGTCGAGCATGAACACGGGATTAATGACGCCCGCCTGCTTGATCCCCTGCACGATGCGGCCGGGAAGGGCGCCGACGTAGGTCCGGCGGTGGCCGCGAATTTCGGCCTCGTCGCGCACGCCGCCAAGGGAGACGCGCACGAACTTGCGGCTCATGGCGCGCGCAACCGACTGGCCCAGGGAGGTCTTTCCCACTCCCGGAGGGCCGACAAGGCAAAGGATCGGGCCTTTGGCCGAACTGCTCAGTTTGCGCACGGACAGGAACTCAAGGATGCGCTCTTTTACCTTGTCCAGGCCGTAATGGTCCTCGTCGAGCACGCGCTTCGCGCGGGTGACGTCAATGCGGTCGCGGGTGCGCTTTGACCAGGGCATGTCGCACAGCCATTCCAGGTAGCCCCGGACGACGGCGCCCTCGGGGCTCATGTAGGGAAGGCGCTCATAGCGGGCCAGCTCGCGCTTTGCGCGCTCCTCAATCTCCTTGGGCATTTTCGCCTTGCTGATGAGGTCGTGCAGTTCGGCGTATTCGTTTTTGTCCTCGTCGCGCTGGCCCAGTTCCTGCTGGATGGCCTTCATCTGTTCCTGGAGGTAGTGCGCCCGCTGGCCCCGCTCCATCTGCTCGCGGACCCGGTTGCGCACTTTCTGCTCTATCTGTGCCAGCTCGATTTCCCGCTCCAGCAGCGCCGTCATCTTGTCGAGGCGCTTGCGCACGTCAAGGGTTTCCAGCAGGTCCTGGCGCTCGTCCACGCTCACGAATAGGAAAGAGCACACCGTGTCGGAGAAAGCCTCCGGCTCCTGCATGCCCTGTATGGCAAGGTAGATTTCCGGCGCGATGCGCTGGGTCAGCCGCACATATTCCTCAAACTGGTGCGACACGGCGCGCACACGGCCTTCCACTTCGGGACCTTGCGGCTCGGGGATGTCTATCTTTTCCACCACGGCGCGCCAGGGCGTGCCCTGCAGTTCGAAGTCGCGGACCCGTCCGCGGCCCAGGCCCTCCACCACGATTTTCATGCTTCCGTCGGGCATGCGCAGCGCGTTGATGATTTTCGCCGCCGTGCCGATTCTGTAGAGCCCTTCCGCATCGGGTTCTTCATCATCGGCACGGTGCTGGGTGCAAAGGAACAGCGGCAGTCCAGATTTTACGCTGTCATCCACGGCGGCGAGAGATGCGTGCCGGCCCACGAAAAGGGGGACGACCATGCGCGGAAACACAACCGCATCCTTCAAGGGAAGGAGCGGCAGGCTCGCGATTTCGGCGGGATGAGGCTGGACCTGTTTCTTTTTTCGAGGCATCAACAAAACTCTCCGTTATGGTTTCCCCTGTTGCCCCGGCGCGCCCGGGTTAGGCGGGGCGGCGCACCCTCTTGTTTGAATTATAGAGGATTTGTGGGGCACGAGGAAAACATTGGCGGAATCATGCCCTCCGGGCGGCGAGAAACACTGGAAAGGGGTCATCTATTGGCCGCTTGGATTAAAGGGAGTTGGGAAGACGGGTATGAGTATGAAATGTGCATTCTGCGCCAGGCGAGTACGGTCTCCAAACGTGTTGCCTGGCAACTTTGGACTGTTTGGTTTATTTGTCATAACGTCTTTCGGATAAAAGAGTTGCCTGAAAAGATACCTGCATGTTTTACTGGAGACCATGCACGATATATGCGAAAGAGAAGAAAAACGCAGGATGAAAATTTGTTTTTGCTTTGGACCTTGGTTATAATTCACTTCATTCAATCGAAACTGGCAACGTGGAGGAATGCATGATGTCATTCTGGAACGTTATTATTGCAATCCTGAGTGCGGTGTACCTTAGCCTTATGTACGGTGTGGGTTTTTCTGTGGGCTACACGGCCGTCATGAACGGGCACAATCTCGTCGGCGAATAACCGCGACGGGCAGCCGTTGGGCCATTCAGGGACAAAAGGGGGTTGGGGTGCAACTTTTCACACAGGAATGGTATATATGCTTGCAGGTGTTCTCCTGACACCTACATTGCCTTGCGTACAATCCTGCCGCGGCATCGTGAGCGGCGCAGGTGAGTCCAAACAACACAATCGACTGAAATGCGGAGGTTGAGATGAACGCGAAGAGTATGTTGAGAGTTATGACCGTGATGCTGTGCCTGGTGCTGGTGCTGGGAATGACCGGCTGCAAGCACAAGAAGCCGGCCCCCCTGAACACCGATGTGACGAACAAGGTTGAGAGCACCAGCGGCGACGGCCAGCCCAATGTTGACCTGTCCAAGCTGCTGTTTGAGAAGGGCTCGAAGTACGGCCTGCAGACGGTGATGTTTGACTTTGACAGCTCGTCCCTGCGGCCCGATGCCATGTCCACGCTGAAGGACAACGCCGAGAAGATAAAGGCGGTCCCGGGCGTGATCGTGCAGGTTGCCGGACATTGCGACGAGCGCGGCACCCAGGAATACAATCTTGCCCTTGGCGAGCGCCGCGCGCTGGCCGTCCGCAACTACCTCATCCAGCTTGGCGTTTCCGGCGACCGCCTGGTGACGATCAGCTACGGCAAAGAGTTCCCGGCCGTCCAGGGCAACAATGAAGCCGCGTGGGCGCAGAACCGCCGCGCCGAATTCAACGCTGCCAGCAAGTAACCCGCGAAACAGACTGTATTCAGTATGCCTGTCAATCGGAAGGATTTGGACATGTTCAAGCGCGCATTGGGATTTGCCGCGATGGCGGCCTGCATTCTTGCAGTCTCCGGGTGCGAGACCATGGGCGGCAATCAGACGCAGACTACCATCTATGACATGCACCGGCGCATCGTGAAGCTCGACAAAGACCTTGGCGATTCCATCACCAAGCTCAATGAGACCTCGGCTTCGCTCAATGCGCGGGTGGAAGGCATGGACCAGCAGACCCGCAGTCTGAACACCACCATGGAAGACTCGAACGCAAAGATCAATGAACTGGCGAAGGACTTCAACCGGTTCAAGGCCGACTACTACCGGTTGAACGGCTTGACCCCCGGCCAGACCTCGACGCCCAGCACGCTTCCGAATATCAAGACCAGCGGCGTGGCCATTGAGACGCAGGGTGGCAATGTGGTTCCGCCGCCTGCGGCGATTGCGCCCGTCCAGACTCCTGTTGCCCCCGCTCCGGCGCCGACGACGTCCGGCCGCAATGAGCTTTCCGGTTCGGCCCCTTTGCCCACGGGCGAAAAGGCCGCGCCGATCGCCGCACCGGCCGTGCCGCAGCCCGCCGAGGAGCCCGCTCCGACCGCCGCACCCGCGGCGGCCGGCGACTCCAAGGCGATCTACGGGCTGGCGCAGAAGAGCTATGCGAACAACGACTGGCCGACAGCCCTGAAGCAGTTTGACGAGTATTTGAAGCAGTATCCCAACAGTGATCAAAGCGCCAATGCCCAGTTCTGGAAGGCCAAGTGCCTTCTGAACACCGAGAAGTATGCCGATGCGGTGAAGGCCTTCGAGGCGATGCGGTCGACCTATCCGACCAGTTCGAAGATTCCCTTTGCCATGCACAACCAGGCGGTGGCCCATTCCCGCCTGGGGCAGGCTCCGGAGGCCGAACGGCTGATGCAGGCCGTGATTGACCAGTATCCGATGTCGCCCGTGGCCGAGCAGGCCAAGGCCGATCTCAAGAGACTGCAGGGCAAGCAGTAAGCGCGATGGCGACTGTTTAGGGCCGTTTATTATCGGCGCGGAACCCCTGGGGTTCCGCGCCGCTTTGTTAACGTCAAGGGATGCCGGTCCGGCCCTGCCGGAACGGCGCGGCGGAGCGTGAAGGAGAGCGGTGCTCATGCAGTATTATCTGGGTGTGGATGCGGGTGGGACGAAGACCCACGTGCTTATCGGCGATGCGGACGGGCACGTGCTCGGCTTTGGAAAGGCCGGAGCCGGGAACTACGAGTGCTATGGCTATGATGCGGCCTACAAAGAAATTGAGAAGGCCGTCAACGGCGCGCTGGAGACGGCGGGCCTCACGCTGGGCCAGATTGACGGCATTGGCATGGGCATCGCCGGGGCCGACCTTCCCGAAAACTATGTGGACATCGAGCGGGAGATTTTCACGCCCATGTTCGGCGCCATCCCGCGCAACTTCCGCAATGACAGCATGGGCGGGCTGCGCGGCGGCACCAAGGATCCCTTTGGCATCGTGATTGCCTGCGGCACCGGATGTGTCTGCGCCGGGGTGAACCGGCAGGGGAAGGACACCCGTGTCGGCGGCATCAGCGAAGAGTTTGGCGACATGGTCAGCGGTTCCAGCATCGGCATTGAGGGGCTCAAGGCCGTGTGGCGCTACCGCGACGGCATCATCGGCGAGACGAAGATGGCCAAGCTGTTTATCGAGCGCGCCGGATGCAAAGACATCGAGGAGCTTTTCTACACCTTCTACAAGCGCAAGCTGTGGTACGATGACATCCAGCCCATGGCCAAGCTCGTTTTCGACGCCGCCTACGACGGGGATGAGGCCGCGTGCGACATTCTTGAATGGGGCGGGCGCTACCTGGCCGACATGGTCAACACCGTGGCCCGTCATCTGGACATGAGCCGCGACACGTTTGACGTGGTGATGACGGGCAGCGTGTTCAAGGGCGCGTCCCCCGTGCTGATTGACGCCATGAGCGCGCGGGTGCACCGCCAGTGCCCCAATGCGCGGCCCGTGCGCGCCCTGTTTGAGCCTGTGGTGGGGGCCATGCTGCTCGGCGTGGAACTGCACCACGAAATGAATGCCGAGAAATACGCGGTGCTCGAGGCGGACCTTGACGGGGCCGCCGAACGTTTCGGAGTCCGATTCCGCCCGGAGTAAGCTGATTATGCGCCTGAGAGCCGGACATGTGACCATAGCCATCATTGTGCTGGTTACCCTTTTTGTAGTCCTGGCCGTCTGGATGGGTTCGTCCGGTTCGGGCGGCGAAGACCAGGTGGCGGGGGCGCTGCCCCCCGTGGACAGCGCGCAGGACCTGGTGCCGTCCATGGCCGTGGACGTGAATGTAGTGGATTTGGGCGTCATTCCAAACACCGGCGAGGGCCACGGAAAACTCACTGTTCACAACCGGGGCAAGGGGCCGCTCAGGATTGACGAGGTGCGCTCCAGTTGCGCCTGCACGGCGGGCGCCTTTTCGCCCGGCGCGCTGCCCATTCCTCCCGGCGCCTCGGCCGATCTGAACATCAAGGTTGACCCGAAACGCATCTACGGGTTTGAGTCGAAGAAAACGCTCACCCTCTTCAGCAATGATCCGGTGCGGCCCTCGCTGGAGGTGGTCGTTTCCGCGAAGATTGATCCCGAGTTCAGCCTTGAGCCCGGGACCTTTGATTTTGGAACGGTGGCCAAGGGCACGGCTGCGGCAAAAGAGATTCACCTGACCTCCCGCATCGACACACCTTTCAAAATCACCGGGATTTCACCGGTGCAGCCTGAGAGCAAGGATGAGGCGCCCGCAGGATTGCAATTGGAACTGGTGCCCGTGGCCGAGGGCGAATGGAAAACGCCGGGGCGCGTGGAGTATGTCCTGCGCGCCTCCCTCAGTGCCAATCTGGCGCCCGGTGCGTTCGACATGAACGCCTATATTTCCACCGACATCGCGCGCTTTCGTTTTCTGCGGATTCCCGTGCACGGCACGGTGGAGGCACCCTACAAACTGGAGATGCCGTCCAACCTGCGCGCTGTCGTGATTCAGGCCACCGCGGCCGATGCGCGGGTCAGGGTGTCGGCGGGCTCGCCGGTGTCCCTTGAAAGCGCCGTGGCCGAAAGTGGTACAGTTACAGTGACCGGCCAGGAGAGCCCCGGAGGCATGGCATTGGTGTTTGCCCCGGTTGCCGGTCTTGCGGCCGGAAGGCACGACGATCGGGTCCGGGCGCGGTTGCGCGTGGGGGACCGGTCCTTTGAGGAACTGTTCGACGTGCGGATGTTTACCGGCCCCGCCGCCAAGACGAAACCGTAGGAAAGACATTACAACATGGCATTGTTTGGCATGGGCAAAGACAAGCAGGAGGCGCCGCCCAAGGAGGCCACCTACCCGCTGACACCGCGCAAAGTGCACTGCTCCGTCTGCAAGGGCGAAAAGGTTTTCACCAAGATGTGGCGGCGCGCGGGCATGATGGCGGTCTGTCCCTGCTGCAGCCAGCCGCTGGAAAATCCCGCGTTGCTCTACAGGCAGATACAGCCGGCCTGTCCGCGCTGTGAGGAGCCGCTGGAGCAGCCCGGATTCGACTACGGTCTTTGCGACGGATGCGGGTCCAAATTTGAACTGGTGGAGGGCACCAAACCGGGGCTCATACCCAATTACAGGCAACGGCAGGAGCGGGACAAGTTCGGCAAATCAAGGAGCGTGCTGCATGAAAAAAGATGAGGCTGCGCTGCGCGCGCTGGCCGAGGAATTTGGCCAGGGGCATGTGTTTGCATTTTGGGGGCAACTGAGCACGGAGGAGCGCGCCGGGCTGCTGGCGCAGTTGGACCAGGTGGATTTTCCGCTCATGGACCGGCTGGCCCGCCAGTGGGTGCTTGACCAGCCTCCCGCCGAGAAATTCAAGGACGTGATTCCCGTGCCGGCCCTGCCGGTTGCGACGAAGAGCGACCCCGCCGCGCGGGAGGCCTGGGAGGCGGGCGAGGAACAGTTGCGGCAGGGGCGGGTCGGCATTTTCCTGGTGGCCGGCGGCCAGGGCACCCGGCTCGGATTTCCCGGACCCAAAGGCTGCTATCCCATCGCGCCCATCACAGAGCGGACCATCTTTCAGTACCATGCGGAGAAGATCAGCAATCTGGAGCGCCGCTACAGTTGCGTGATCCCCTGGTACATCATGGTGAGCGACACCAACGAGGCGGCCACGCGCGAATACTTCGAGGCCAACCACTACTTCGGCCTTTCATCGCAGGCGGTAACCTTCCTCAGGCAGCGGATGGTTCCCTGCATGGATGAGAAGGGGCGCTTCATGCTGGAGGCTCCCGGCAGGCTCGCCATGAACCCCAACGGCCACGGCGGTTGCATTCCGGCCATGGTGGAAAACGGCATCCTGGATGACGCCCGCAAACGGGGCGTGGAGATGCTCAGCTACTTCCAGGTGGACAACTGGGCCGTGAAAGTGGCGGACCCCTACTTCATCGGCTACCACGCCCTGCGCGGCGCGGCCATGTCGTCCAAGGTGCACCGCAAGAACTCGCCCCGCGAGGCCGTTGGCGTGCATTGCCTGTGCGACGGCGTCTACCAGGTCATCGAATACACCGAACTCGACATCTACCCGCAACTGCTCGACACCGATGCCAATGGGCAGGTAGTTTACTATGCGGGCAACCCCGCCATACACATTCTGTCCACCGACTTTGTCCAGAGCACCTACGACCGTTTCGACGAATTCCCCTGGCACCTGGCCCACAAAAAGATCGCCTTCCTGGACGGGGCGGGAAATCTTGTCAAGCCCGACAAGCCCAACGGCTACAAGTTTGAAACCTTCGTGTTCGATGCGCTCCGTTTCGTGAACCATCCCCCCGTGGCGCTCGAGATTGAGCGCATCGGCGAATACACGCCCACCAAGCAGTTTGACGGCGACAACAGCGTGGTCGCGGCGCGGCAGAGCATGTCAAATCTCTGGGGCGGCTGGCTCGAAAAGGCCGGTTGCGCCGTGCCCCGCAACGCGACCGGCGATGTGGCCGTGCCCATCGAAATCAGCCCCGCCTTTGCCCTTGACGAGGACGAGTTCCTGGCCTGCAGCAGCGGCCGCGCCTGGGATGCGGCAAAAGGCCTGGCCATCGACGCCGACGGCGCCGTGACCTACCCATCATAAGCCCGGAATCGCGAAAGATTTTTCCGGCACACAGGCGCATTGAAACGGCGGGGTTAGGACCCTGGCAAAGCGGTCCATGTGCCGACCTTGGGTTCCCGCGTTGGATGCGGTGCGAACGCGCCGTATCCAGCGTTTCTTGGTCAACAATCCCCAATAAAACTTGAAATGCCCCACCGCCGCTTGCTATATTACCACCGCCTTACGGGGAGTCAATCCCTGTCTATGCGGAGACGTAGTTCAGTTGGTTAGAACGCCGGCCTGTCACGCCGGAGGTCGCGGGTTCGAGTCCCGTCGTCTCCGCCATTTCTGTATCTGAGCATAAGGCACAGCCTCTTTTCTCTCGGTGGATAAGACGCACTCCTTCCCTCCTGTTCCCCTAACCAGCACCTAACCAGCACCAATGGCATCGGCTGCCCCAAGGATGCGCAATGTGCCACGGCAAGCCTTTACAAGGCAGGGAACTTTTTTGGCAAGCGAGGCTGTTTTTGTCATAATTCTGAAATCAAACGCAGTGTGTTATCCTATCGGAAAACAAGGTAGCCGCTTGCGCGGCTGGACCGAAGGAGGTTCTTATGTCCCTACAGTTCAGTGCTGACGAGATACTGGCCACGGCGGAGAGAATTGAGGAGAATGGGGTGGCTTTTTACGCCGCGGGTTGCGAGGCCGTTTCGGACCCGGAGGCGAAGGTGCTGCTGCGCCGGCTCTCGTCGTGGGAGGTGGCCCATGTTCACATCTTTACGGCGATGCGAAATGAGTTGACCGCCGAGGAGCGGATGCCGACGGTGTTTGACCCGGAAGACCAGATAGCACTCTATCTGCAATCCATGGCGGACAGGACGGTCTTTACGGACGACATGAAGCCGGACGAGTTCTTCGGGCCGGAACCGAGCCTGCGGCATATCCTGGAATTGGCGCTGGAGCGGGAGAAGGACGCCGTGGTGTTTTACGCAGGCATCCGGGACATGGTGCCGGCCCGGCTGGGCAATGACAAAATCGACGAGATCATCCGGGAAGAGATCAGCCATGTGGTGCTGCTTGAACGGCAACTGCGCGGACTGACAGATTAAGGCGGCAGCGTCCTTTCGACAATCTTTCGGGCAGGCAGGGTCCAAAGGCGGGACCGCAGCATGATCTTCACATCCCCGATTTCGAATGTCCGCGTGGCGGTGGTGCAGGCGGCACCGGTGCCGTTTGACACGGAGGCCTGTGTCAGCAAGGCCTTGTCGCTCATCGGTGATGCAGCCGCCACGGGGGCCAAAGTGGTTCTCTTTCCGGAGGCGTTCATACCGGGCTACCCCAAGGGGCTGCACTATGGTGTTGTTGTCGGTGCGCGGGATGCCGTCGGGCGCGAGGAGTTTCGACGCTACCTTGACGCGGCCATCGCGGTTCCCGGACCTTTCACGCAGCGCCTTGGCGAGGCAGCGGCGGTTCACGGTGTTTATCTGGTGATTGGCGTGGTGGAGCGGGAATTCGGGACCTGCTATTGCACGGCTCTGTTTTTCGGCCCCGACGGCGCGTTGCTGGGGAAGCACCGCAAACTGATGCCGACGGCCATGGAGCGGGTCATCTGGGGCGCTGGGGACGGTTCCACGCTGACGGTGGTGGAGAGTCCCTACGGCAGGATCGGTTCTGTCATTTGCTGGGAAAATTACATGCCCATGCTCCGCATGGCCATGTATGCAAAGAATGTCGCACTGTACTGCGCGCCGACGGTGGATGACCGCGATGCCTGGCTGCCCTCGATGCGCCATATTGCCCTGGAGGGGCGGTGCTTTGTGCTGACGGCCTGCCAATACCTCCGCCGCGGCGACCTGCCGGAGGACATGCGCGTGGCGCTCGGCGACGGGCCTGATGCCGAGTTGATACGCGGCGGCAGCGCCATCATCAGCCCCCTGGGCGAGGTGCTGGCCGGACCGCACTTCCACGGCGAAACGATTCTGACGGCGGATTTGGACTTGAATGACATCGGCCGCGGCAAGTTTGATTTCGATGTGGTCGGGCATTACAGCCGTCCGGACATCTTCCGCCTGACCGTCAATGAAAGGCCCGCCCCGCCGGTTGTGAACGGGATGACAGATCCCGACTGAACGCCTGGTACGGCGTTCTTACGTGTGCCATGCCGGGATGCTACCGTTTCAATTCCTCTTGAAGCGCTTCGGGCAATGCCTCATTGCGTTGGCGGCATTCTTGGGCCATGGCCCGGGCGTTGTCGCGCTGACCGGCGTCGAGCAGGAGGCGGGTCAGCACAGGACGTATTTCGGGAAGCTCCGGTTTTAGCGACAGGGCCTTGGTGAGCACCGGCATGGCTTCTGCGGGGGCCGCATGGGCCATGAACAGTCCCGCATCGCGGCAGAGCATGGGATCGTCGGTTGCCAGCGAGAGGGCGCGGCGGTAGGCGTTCACTGCCTCCTCATCGCGGCGCAGTTGCTGCAAGACACCGGCCAGCCCCATCCAGCCGCGGTAGGCGTCGGGGCAGGCCTCGGTGACCCGCTGCCAAATCTGCGCGGCGTAATCCGGCTGGTTTATGGTTCCCAAAATACCTTGCGCGAGGGAGTAGGGCATGAAACATCCCGGGTCGGACTGCATCCACTGAATCAGCCGTTCAATCCGGGCTTCGCGGTCAGCCGGGGGGTTGAACTGGGGCTGGGCCGTTTTCACGCTGCCCGCATTGCCCGTAAAGGCGTCTGGCGCGCCCATCTCCAGCAGGGCATCGGCGACGCGCCCGGCTACGAGCCGGTTTCCCGGGGCCGTCAGATGAATCGGGTCGAGGAAGATGGAGGTCATCTCGGGCCGCAGCACGGGCGACACGTCGATGAGCGAGGCCGCGCCGAGACGGGCTGCCTCGATGGCCAGGCCGGAAATGTTCGGCTGGAGGAATTTCTCATCCACCAGTTCGGGCAGGGACGGCCAGAAGAGCAGCACCGGGGCGATGCCCTGTTTCAGGCAGTATTGGCTGATGCCGACCAGCGTGTCCAGGGTCTGGCCGGGACTGAGCCGGGTGGCATGGCGGGCGGCGGGGGAGGGGCGCTCCAGTCCGGCGCCATAGGCGGCCTTCTTGAGCAGCGCCCGCAGTCCGGACTGGTCACGGAGGTTTTCCCATTCCCAGTCGCCGATGCCCGGCGGCGGAATCTCGGCGCCTTCGTTGAAGGCAAAGCAGGCGATGACCAGGTCGGGCTGCAGCGCGGCCGCGTGCAGTTCCAGGTAGCGCAGGCCTTGGCGGGAAGTGTATCCCGTCACGCCCGCGTTGATGACCTCGAAGCGGCCCGGTCGCCGCGCGTCCAGCGCCTGCTGCAATTGGGCGGGCCAGGTGTCACTGTCGCCGACGCCCACGCCAAAGGTGCGCGAGTCGCCCACGCAGAGAATACGCCTGCGCGCCGTCTTCGGGCCCAGCGGGCCCTGGCGCAGCCCTTCGGCGTTCGTGTTGACGGTCCACGACACATGCTTCCCGTTCATGTCCATGTGCTGTTCGCCGTTTACGATGTTGGGGAGCAGCGTCCACATTAGTTCCGGGTCGTATCGGTGCGACGGACTCCAGTTCAGGTGCGGCGACACCAGCATGGAGCGCTCCTGATCGCGCGTGAGGATGCGGCCGCCCGCCTCCAGGGCGCCCCAGCCTGCGGCTACGCCCAGCGCCAGCAGCAGCAGCGTTCCCAGTCCTTTGCGAATCCATTTGGCCAAACTGAAGCGTCTCCCGTGCATGGGTATATGACCGCAGGCATCGCACGAACGGTCAGAAAAGAGATTCCCGATGTTACGCGCAGGATGCGGTCAATCACGGGATGATTATAGAGGGAATCGCCGCATCACTTCGAGGAGTGGAACAGGCACGCGCTTTTGGCCATGACCAGAGCACAGGGAGGGTTTGAACCACAGAGGGTACGGAGGGGCACAGAGGAAGCAGGGGAGGTTAAAGAGTTCTTAACCACGGAATTCAGGGAGTGTCACGAATGGCACTGACTTAAGGGGTTTGCTCGATTAGGCGCTGTTTCATGATGCTCCTTGGCTTGTTTAGCCGGTCGTATTCCTTGGGTCTTCGCTTTATGGCGCGGGGCTCTATTCGGTCGGGCCTTTCTGGAACGAC
>CAITNO010000012.1 GCA_903893795.1 Candidatus Hydrogenedentota bacterium
ACCCTTTGTTCAACCGGACACATGGGCACCCTTTGTTCAACCGGACACATGGGCACCCTTTGTTCAACCGGACACATGGGCACCCTTTGTTCAACCGGGCAGATGGCAACCCCCTTTTGCCTTATACCCCAACGGGGTTATGGAGCAAAGCCCAGGGTTGGCCGCCGTCACGCGCCAGCGTGACAAGGCCTACCCTGGGAAAGCAGTGCCCATCATCTCTACCCTGTAAGGGTTTTCTTCCTAACCCTGCAAGGGTTTCCGGGTCGCACAGCGCAACATGAAGTCCTACTCCCAAACATAGCGCTCATCCCATTCCAATCCGTGTTTCCTGAGCAGCGCCCTCAGTTCGGTCTTGAAGTCCCTCTTCGCGTGGTGCGTCTCCTGATTCTGGATATACTTGCGGACCGTATCCAATTGTGACGGGCTGACGGAGAAAAGGGCATAGCCTGCCTGCCAATGGAAATAATAGAGGGTGCGGGCCTTGGCCTTGACCCACAGCGAGGAGGTGCGTTTTAGCTCTTTGACCCATTTTGACTGGGTGATTTCGCGGTCCATGCGAAAGAGGACATGGACATGGTCGGCAGTCCCGCCAATCTCGAGCGCCGGACATTCCAATTCGGCAGAGGTGTTCGCCAGAAAGCGCCAGACGGCGTCGCGAAGGTTCCCGTCCTTGAGGTAGCCGATCCGGTTCTTTGTGGAAAACACGGCATGAATGTAAACCATGGACAAGGATTGAGACATGGCCGAACGCTCCTTTGACAACCCCTTTCGGGGTATAAGGGACACAACCCTTGCAGGGTAAGGAGAGTCTATAGGAATGCCATTTTCCCAGGGTAGGCCTTGTCACGCTGAAGCGTGACTTCGGCCAACCCTGGGCTTTGCTCCATAACCCCGTTGGGGTATAAAACAATGGGCACCCGCAGGGCTGGACGTGCAGACGGTTGCTTCTTGTGCAGCAACCGGGGACATCACTCACAATCTGGCGCAAACCTTTGTTAACATGCGATTGTCCTCGTTGGGCGTGGAACCGCCCTATACGCCTAACTCCGGTACTGTTATATTCATTACACCCGTTCCACCCAAACCCGCTCGGCGCCGTCGCGCCTGTCACCTGCCGCCAACCACGTCTCCAACCGTCCATCACCTGCGGGCAGTTGTATTTCGGAAAAGGTGCAACGGCTCGCGCCCCTATCCAACTTATCTTTGGCCTCCACACCGTTCAGCCTGAACACGACCTTGCCCCCCGCCGCATCCTTGGGAAACTGCACGGTGACACGATAGCTGCCCGCCTCGGCCACGCTGACCTCCCACCAGCCGACCTGCCCGTCATGCCAGTTTTCCGTGCCGCGCCAGTCTTGGCGTGTGAGCACGGAGGGATTCTCATGGGTCGTGCCCAGCACGATGCGGGGTGGATCGTAACCGCGCGTGGCGCTTACCTCCTTGAACCACACCTCGTATTCAGCGCGCAGACGCTGGACGATGTCCGGGTGTTCGGCGGCAAGGTCGTTCTTCTCTGCCGGGTCTGTCTCCAGGTTGTACAGTTCTTGGCCGTTCACCAGTTTGTACCGTTGCGTGATCGCCGCGCAGTTGTTGAACGCTTCGGGCACGTCGCCGCGGTGCCACTGGAAGAACAGGGTCCGGTCGGGCCATTCCGGCTGCTCGCCTTTCAGCAGCGGCCACAGGCTGCGTCCGTCCAGTTTCACCTCCGGAGGCACCGCCGCACCGCAGGCGTCCAACAGCGTGGGCAGCAGATCGATGTGCGCGGCTAGCGTGGGAATGTCGCTGCCCGGGGTGATGACGCCGGGCCAGCGCACGAAACAGGGCACACGCAAACCGCCCTCGTAGACCGTCCCCTTTTCGCCGCGCATGCCTGCATTGTACCGCGGTGTCTTGCCGCATGCGGGCCCGTTGTCGGTCATGAAAATGACGATGGTTTTGTCGGCAATCTTGAGACGGTCCAGCGTGTCGAGCAGCCGCCCCACGTTCTCATCAAGGTTGGCGATCATCCCGTAAATGCGGGCGGTCCGCTCATCAACTCCCTGGTCGGCATAGGGTTTCCAATACCGCTCATCCACCTGCGGCGGGTCATGCGGCGCGTTGGTCGCGCAGTAGGCAAAGAAAGGACGTTCCGCATTCGCCTCGATAAAAGTGACGGCCGCATCGGTGAACACGTCGGTGCAGTAGCCCTTCGACTGGAAGTTCCTGCCGTCTTTCACCAGGATGGGATCGAAGTAGCTCGTATTGTCCGGTTCCGAATGCTGGCAGAGCCCCCCGCCCTTGTGCACCAGCGATTCCTGAAAGCCCTGGTCCATGGAGCGCATCGGGTAATTGTCGCCCAGATGCCATTTGCCGAAGATGCCGGTGCGGTAGCCCTGCGCCGACAGCATTTCCGCCACGGTCACCTCCGCGGGGTCCATCATCGCGCGGCCCTGGTAGGTGTCGATGGCGCGGGTGCGGTAGTTGTAGCGGCCCGTCATCAGGCTGGCCCGCGTGGGGGTGCACACGGGACTCACATGAAACCGCGCAAACCGTGCCCCATCCCGGCAGAGGGAGTCGATGCGCGGCGTTTTGATCACGGGATTGCCCGTGCAGCCCAAATCGCCGTAGCCCTGGTCGTCGCTGAGGATAAACACCACATTGGGCGGCCGTTTCACGGCATCATCCCCGGCACCGGCGCGCCCCGGCACCGTCAGCACTGATGTTGCCGTTGCGGCAACGGCCTGCTTGAGAAAACTTCTGCGGCTCTGAAGGGTCATGGCGGTCTCCTCGGTCTTGTTGTGAGGAATATAATGGCCTGTCGGCCCGGTTTTTACAATACGGAGTAGTTCGCCAGTCTGCGTCGGAGGTTAACCTAAGCCTCCGTCGGAACGTTATACTGACGTCGTACTGAATGGCGGAAAGCCTCCGGTTGTTCCGTCAGAGACTTGGAGACTGCTTGGAATACTCACTGAAGTCCTGTTCTCGGTCACAACGTTTGACCCTCGCGTTGCTCCCCTCCATGGCTGCGGTTGCCATCCGGTCGCTCCTGCTTTCCTGCAAATGGCAGGTGCACGGCAGGGAAAACTGGGATGCGGCCATCGCCGAGCACGGCCGCGTCATCATCGCCATCTGGCATGAGTCTGCGGCGTTTGCCTCCTACTATTTCCGCAAGGATGGCTTTTGCGCCCTTACCAGCAAGAGTTTTGACGGCGAGATGGCGGTGCGCCTGATGAGCCGCTTTGGCCACACTGCCATCCGCGGCTCCTCTTCGGGCGGAGGTTCTGCCGCCCTTCATGACATGACCGAAGTTCTCGGGCACGAACGCAACATCATCATCACGCTGGACGGCCCCAAGGGGCCGTGCCGTCAGGCAAAGCCCGGCGTGGGCATCCTGTCCGCGCGCACCAAGGCCCACGTGGTGCCCATCGCCTTCAGCGTCGAGCCGGTCCACCACCTGAAATCCTGGGACGGATTTCCCCTGCCCCTGCCCTTCGCCCGCATTCGCGTGCTCATTGGCCCCGCCATCCCCCCGCCCGAAAACGATTCCCGCGAAAACGTCGAAGCGTCACGCCTCCAGACGGAGTTTGCCCTGAACGGTCTCCACGACCGCATCCCCTACGCTGTACCTGTCGCCGCCGTAAAATAACGGAAACGGCGGGACGGCAATCCCATGGGAACGCGCATATCACCTCGTCATTGCGGGCACCAGACCGCCCACGGCGGCGATTCGCGGCAGAAAGCCGCAGGGGGACTGGCTCCCGTTTCCGCCCGAAGCCAAGGGACCGCAGAACTGTCGCGTATCGGAAACGGGTGCCTGTACCAGAGTCACCACCCCCGGAACTTCGCGAGCCCGGGTACAGCCACCATTTCCAACACAGCAACTTGTTCGAGTAAATCGAGCTTTTGGTTGGAAATGGTGGCAGTCCCCCGGCGGCGCATGCTGACTGAATTCTTGTCCTTCTCCTCTTCGTGCTTTCGTGGTTCAATAAGAAGAGTTGTGCGCCTCAGGAACAATGCGAGGAGCACCTTGGACCGCCGCCGAAACCGGAAGATGCTGTTCCCAGTCAAAACGGCGAACAAACAATGACCACTTCCTGTTGAGAGGGTGCGCACGATGAAAGCCCGCGTTTTCGGAGACATCGCTTCGGTGAAGCTAAATGTCGAACGTCTGCTGACCTTTCTGCTGCTGTTGGCGGCACTGCTGCTGGGTCTGCTGCCCGCCTTTGCCGAGACAATCCCCGACCCCAACCGGCCGGTGACGATTATCTCGGACGCCTCGGCGAAGTTGATGGACCAGGAGGGTGCGGGACGGCTGTACCAGGTGGGCGAATGGCCCGTGCTGGTGATGGAGGGCACGCCCAGGGAGATGGGCTTTCAGCACGGACGCCTCATGGCCAATAGCATCACCCATATGATCAAGGCGGGCTACATGACCAAGGCGCTCTTTGGCCGCGGGTACAGCGCCGAATATGTGACGGCCCAGTCCGAGCGCATGGAGAAGCACTTCCCCCCCGAAATCATTGAAGAACTCCACGGCATCGTGGAGGGGCTCAAGAAAGCGGGTATCGACAATTTGAGCTATGAAGAGGTGCGGCTCGGCGTGACCCAGGCCGAGATACTCCATTTCCCGCCCAATTCCCCGCCGTCCTGCTCGAATTTTGCCTGCTGGGGCAAATGGACCACTGACGGGCGCCTGCTGCACGGGCGCAACCTCGACTGGAGCATCCAGGGCGGCGCCCAGGACGATGCCGCCATCGTCGTGTGGCGGCCCAAGGGCGGCACACCCTTCATGATGGTCGGCTGGGCCGGCGGCGTGGGCAGCGTCAGCGGCATGAACGCCAAGGGCATGACGCTCGGCGAGATGACCCTACCCTCGCCCGACGCCACTTTTGACGGTCTGCCCCTGTTCCTGCAGATGCGGCTCATGCTCGAAAAGACCGGCACCATCGACGAGGCGGTCAAGTTCTTCCAGAACTGCAAGCGCACCACCGGCTGGAACTTCATCATCGGCGACGGCAAGCTCCCCGACGGGCGCGCCCTGGAAACGGACTGGAAATACTGCAATGTCTTCACCGCGATGGACCCGAAGGAAAGCGACCTCACCGGCCACTGGGGCATGGTGGACTGCGTGCGCCGCACCAACCACCCCGTCGACATCGACCAGTTGTTCCGTCTTGCCCACGCCTTTGGCGACAAGTTCAAACTCACCGTGGACAGCAAGGACCAGATTCCCCTGCTTGTTCCCTTGATGCAAACGCAGGATTCCTGGCAGCGTTACGAATGGCTGAGCAGGCGTGTCGAGAGCCTGCCCGGAAAGATTGACATCGAACAGGCCATCCGCATCCTCTCCACCGGCCCGGTCTACGATGACGCCACGCTGCATTCCTGGGTCATGGATCCCAAGAACAAGACCATCTACGCCGCCAACGCGGGCAACAACCCGCCCGTCACCGCCACCGACCGTCCCTTTACCAAAATCGACTTGACCTCCTGGTTCAACTGAGGCAGCGGGCTATTACGGTAGGGTGCGTGGAATGCCGCGAAGCGGCATGGAACGCACCGTCATGGCTGCCGGGGGCAGTCCGCGGGCAGGGCTATGCTGATTGTGGTATGGGCCGGTGCGTTACATGCCGCTTCGCGGCATTCCACGCACCCTACTGCCGGGCGGTTAGGATTTCCGCGCTTCGCGCTTTCAACTCTTCCAAGTTCCGCTCCTGTTCGTCGCTGAACGCGCCGAGGCGCTGGCCGTAGGTGTCGAGCCAGACGGTAAAGCGTTCGACCTCTTCCGGGGAGAGGGCTGTATTGTAGTGTTTTTCCGACCCGGTCAGCAGGGCGAGGAGCGGGCTGGTGATGGCCGCGCCGGTGCCCTCGACGGAATGGCCGAGGGCGTAGGCTCCGTGCACGTTGTCGGCCAGGCTGGGCTTGCCGTAGTTGCACAGCGTGTCCCAGGCGTGCTCGGGGGTCAGGTCAAATTCGATGCCCCTCTTGTACTCGCTTTGGGGATTGTGGCAGCGGACGCATTTTTCGTCAAGCACGGGCTGCACCAGCCGGTCGAAACGGAAGGGCCAGGTGCCGTTCGGCCCCGGGGTAATCTTTGACGGCTCGCGGGCGGCGGCCAGGGCGGGCGATTGGGCGGGCGGGGCCAGCAGGCGGTTTTCATGGCAGCCGATGCAGCTCAGCGTCTGACCGGGCTGCACGTGGATGGCGCCGCGCATGGTCTGTATGGCCGCGCCGCGGCTGTCGAGGGCCTGGAAGAACATCGTGACGCCCGAAGGCACGCGGAAATAGGCCGAGCCGTCGGGGTCCACCGGCACGGTGCCGAGCACGCACTTGCCGGGGTCGTCGTTGGTGACGCCCATGTGGGGGGTGTTCATGGTGGGCTGGGTTTTGGCGGGAATGGCGATGATGCGCAGCGCCTTGACGTCGCCGCGCCGGACCGTGGTCAGCCCCCGGTAGATGTCGGTGACGAGGTAGCGCCCCTCTTTGGGCGCGTCGGCGCGGACAGAATTGGCCAGCGTGGGCGGCACGGGGCGGGACGCCACGGGCAGCGGCCATTCGCAGCCAAATTCGGCGTCGCGGTGGAGCAGCTCCAACTGGCTGGTCTGCGCGTCGTAGAGGTAAATGCCCATGTCATTGTTGGGCCGTGTTCTTCCCTCGCTGGCCAGGGGCACCATGCCCCAGGCGGTCAGGTACAGGCGCTCCGAGAGGGGCCACGGGCTGGTGTAGAAGGTGCGCGGCCAGCCTTCGATCTCGGGAAAAACGACCTCGGGCGTGATGCGCTTGATCGGGTCCGTTCCCTCCAGCCCGGCGGCCGGGTCAAAGAGCACCAGGCTGCCCATTGTCTGCGCATGGTGCCCCGACCCGGTGAACACGATCTTGTTTGAATTGGGGATGCACTGGGGCTCGAAGGTGCAGTGCGGGGCAAGCGTGTAGTTCTTATAAACCAGCCGCGAGTTGGTGCCGTCCGGATGCATGGACCACAGGCTCATGTAGGGCATGTTCCAGCGGTCCACGTAGTCCCAGCGCGAATAGAGGATTGAGCCGTCGGAGGCGACACTGGGGGTCCACTCGAACATTTCAAAGGGGGAAATGGCATTGATGCCCGACCCGTCGGCCTCCATCGTGTGCAGCGTATACACCGCCACGGGCCGCTCGGGGCCGCCGCCGCAGCGCACGTAGCAGTCGGGCAGCGCGGGCTGCTTCATCGTTTCCGCCGCCGTGTCCGCGCCCACCTGCAGGGACTGGCCGCGCCGCGTGGAGAGGAACACAATATGCCCGTCGGGCAGATAGCGCGCGTCAAAGTCGTCGTATTTTCCGTGGGTAAGCTGGCGCAGCCCCGTGCCGTCCAGGTTCATCTCGAAGACATGGTAAAAGGCGTCCTCGGGCACATTGCCCTTGGTGAGTTTGTCGGGCTGTCCGGCCAGCCCCTCATGGTACTTGCACCAGGCGAAGACCACCCTGCTGCCGTCAAAGGACAGGGAGGGGCGCATAAAACTGCCTGGCTCGGTGAACATGTCGGAGATGCAGCGCAGTTTGGGCGTGCCCGATTTGAAGTCGGTCATCAGGAAGAGCCCGCCGCCGGGCCGCGACCACCAGCCGTAATACTGGTCGGACATGTGGTTGTAGGAACCGGGCACGCGCTTGGCGAAAAGCATGCTGTCAAAGTTGAGCAGCGGGTCCTTCAGCAGCAGTTCGCGGCGAATCCAGCGGCCGTCGTTGAGCGCCGCCTCATCCAAAGCGGCCGGGGCCAGCCCGCCAAGCTTCTGCTCATAGGCGTCCAACGCCGCGGTCTGCGCCGCCACGTCCATGCCCTGCCCCGCCCGTTCTAGAATTAGCGCGCGGCACTGCTGCAGCAGTTTCCGGGCACGGTCGCTCCACGCCCAATCCCTCGGCGGGTCGGGTCGGTGGTCCTTCGACCAGGGGGAAATGCTGCTTTGCAGCGCGGGCGCGTTCAGCGCGAGGTTCTTTACGGGGTCGGCGGCACCGAACACCTCCACCTCGTCGAGGTGGAGATAGGCCCTTTCGCGCAGCGTGACACGGACAAAGCGGGCCGATTCGCCCGGTGTGGGCACCACCAGCGGTTTGCCGTCGGGAAACCCAAAGAAGGTCGGTCCGTTGTGGGCGTAGACGTCTTTCCATTCCCGGCCGTCGAGTGAAAACTGCACGATGATTTTGTCGTTGCGCGCGGCGGCGTCGCAGCGGTTCCAGAGTGTCACATGGTCCACCGCCACCGCCGTGCCCAGGTCCACCTGCCACCAGGGGTTGTTGTCCAACTGGGTGTGGAAGCCCCACTTGCCGTCCTTGATCCCGTCGCATCCGCCCATGGCGTCAGTCAGGGTCGTGGCCGGCGATTCAGGCCCGGCCTCGCGGTTGACCAACTGGGTGTGCCAGTCGGCCTCCACGTCGGCGCGAAAATCCGCGCGGGCGGTGGATGGGGCAAGGCTGAAGACAATCGTGAGGACACAAAGACCAAAAAGCATGCGCGCCATGGGGTCACCTCGGTGCGGTTGATTTGCGTTATTATAGGGCATGCCGGTTCACAAGTGCGATTTGGCGTATTGATGAACCGTGCTTAACGGAGGATGATACCGCCCATGGATAACACATTCTTGGACTCTGAAGAGATGGTTCCGGTTGCGGGCAAGTCCGCGTGCCCCTGGCGTTCCGTGGTTGCCGCGGTGTGCCTCTTTGCGCTGGCGCTGGCGCTCATGCGCCTGTCCATTCCAAACGGGGTGACCCTGGAACGGATCAGCATCTCCGGTCCGGACGGCAAGCCCTGCCTGGGCACGGTGTGGAAGGCGCCTTCGCCGAAGGCGGTCATGCTGATCGGCCATGGCGTGACGTCCAACCAGGGGGTCATGGCAACCATCGCCAAGTCCTTTGCCGCGAACGGCTACACGGCGGTCACTCTGGACTTCTGGGGACACGGCCGCTCGGATGAGCGCTTTGACTGGACCTCCAACACCGCCCAACTTAAGGCGTGGTTTGCCTGGGCGCACAAGCTCGGCAATTTGCCCGTGGCGTATCTGGGGCATTCGATGGGTGGGTTTTCGGGGGCCGAGGCGCTGGCCAAGGAAGATTCCGGGGTCTCCGCATTCGTATCCCTGGGTGCCCTTCCGGGCAAGTGTCCGCCCTGCAAGACGCTGGTTGCCGCGGGCCGCTTCGAGGAGCTGTTTTCCGGCGATGAGGCGCGGGCGAAAGTCGGCACTGCGGCGGATGTCATCATCAGCCCCTTCAGCGACCACTCGCTGGAGCCGCTGGACCCGGTGCTGGTCGGACGCATCGTTGCCTGGGTGGACGGGGCACTGGGCTTTTCGGGCGCCACGCAATTCCCCTGGACCTGCTGGGCCTGCGCGCTGCTGGGCACGGTGATCGGAACGGTGGCCGCGTTCTGGCTGGCCGGACTTGCGGCGGGCATGATGTCCCGGTCGGACTGCTCCGCACCGGCCCAAACGACCGCCCGCAGGTGGAGCGTCAATCCGTACCGGCTCACGGGCTGGCTGCTGCGCTGCAAAGGGGCCCAGGCATCGCCGCGCACAAATGGCTTCTTTTCCGCATTCGACAAAGGGATCTTTTTCAGTGTGATTCTGGTATGGCTGCTGTCGCAGGTGCTGGATGCGCACATGTTTACCAGTGAACTCTGGCATTCGGGCCGTTTTGGGGTCTGGTGCATCCTGGCCCCCATCCTCCTGCTTCCATTCATGGCGGGTGCATCGGCACTGGAGCGGGTGGGTCCAAGGAATGGGTGGCAGCGCTTCGCCCTGTCCGCGCTTACCCGGTGCATGCCTCTCTTGCTGCTGAGCGTAGTGCTGTTTGTTGTCAATCCAAAGGCAGCCTTTGGCTGCATGATTCTGTGCATCTGGGCGTTTATCTTCGCCACGCTGTCGGCCGCGCATGCGCTGGTGACAGCGCGCACCGGCGACTATCGCGCCGGGGCGACTGCATCGGCCGTGATACTGGCGTGGACCATTGCCTATTGGCTCCCATTGTCCTGGCCCTGGATACAGTAGGGTGCGTGAAGTGGCACGAAGTGCCGCGTAACGCACCACGCCCCGGAACACGTGCGAAGATGGGGCGCTCCGTTACGCTTCGCTTCACTCCGCACACCCTACCCCCTACTTCTTCCCAATGCAATACAAATGCGTGGCCGTCCGCAGGAAGAGCTGGTTGCTGGAAACCGCGAAAGTGGACAGTGTCCTGCCGCCGTCGAGTTTGTTTTTGGCGAGAACCTTGTACTCCGGCCCGGCGGCAATGACGGTGGTTTCCGACTCCTCGTTGGTCCAGTAGATGCGTCCGCCCGCCAGCACCGGCGACGCGCTCACCGTGCCCGACCCGGCGTGCTCGGGTCCCCAAATGGGAACGCCCGTCTTGGGGTCCACGCAGGTGGCGCGGCCGTTGTCGTCAATCATGTAGAAATACTTGCCGTCGCAGAGGGGCGTGGGCACATCGGGTGAGCCGACCTTGTCCCATTTCCATGCCGTGTGCGTTTCGGTGACGTCGCCCTCTCCATCGGCGCGGACGGCGATCAACGGCTTCACACGCGAGGCCGCATAGACCATGTTGTCACACACGGCGACGGTCGGGATGATCCGGTTGTACTGGCCGTGTTTCGGATTGAGCCCCCAGGCCCGCCAGATTTCGCGGCCCGTGTCCGCGTCGTGCCCGGTGACACAGTCGCCGCCGGACAGGATAATCTGCATCTTGCCGTTGACCGGAAGGAGGGTCGGCGTGTTGTAGGCGTCGGGCCCCTCCAGAACGGCCGTGGTGGGCCGTTCCACCCGCCAGCGCGGCTCGCCGGTCAACCCGTCAAAGGCCGCCAGGTAGCAGGGGTCGTCGGTGAAGAAGCCATGCTGCATCTGGATGATAATATTGCCGCGGTAGAGCACCGGCGACGAGGCATAGCCGAACTGCAGGCCAATCTTGCCGTACAACTTCTGGATATCCTGCTTCCACAGTTCCTTGCCGTCCATGTCCATGCCGGTCAGGATGCCCGACCCCGTCATGGCCCACAGATGGGCTCCATCGGTCACCGGCGTGGGGGAGGTCATGTTCTGCTTGTTGCCGAGCTTGTTGCCTTCGGCCAGTTCATGCTCCCAGAGCACCTTGCCGTCGGCCTTGGCGATGCACAGCAGCAGCAGTTTCGCCCCGCCCGCATCCTGCTCCTCCTTCGATTCGCCCGGCTTGGACGGTGACATGAGGTAGACTTTGTCGCCCCAGACGATGGGTGAACCGCCGCTCCAGGAGGGCAGTGCCGTCTTCCAGACGATGTTCTCCGTCTCGCTCCAGGTGACCGGCGGGTCTGCTGTGGCGGCAATGTTGTTTTGGTCCGGGCCGCGCCACTGGGGCCAGTTCTCCTGCGCCGAAGCCGACACCGCCAACAGGGCTACCGCCAGAACCGCCAACATGCCAAAGGCTTTCCAGAACATTGCTCTCTCCTGTTTTCCGCCCGCTGTCTTCCGCAAAATAACGGCAGGATTATACCGATCAGACACCCTTCACCGCCCCTTTGCGACGGCCTACTGCAGCGCCATCAGAAACCCGGTGTATTCATAGGCCTTCCGGAACTCGTCCAAACGCAGGGTCTTGTGCCCGGTCAAGGGGTCCACGCAGTCCACCGTTTCGCCATCGCAGCCCAGCAGGGCCAGAAAATGACCCGCCGCACCGTCGCCAAGTTTCACGCCGATGATGCCGCGTTTCCCTTTCAATGCTTCCAGGGTCGCATGTTCGAAGTGCGCCTCCAGCCCTCTTTCCCGGGCATGGCGGGCCAAATACCAGGCTTCGGTGCCTCTGGCGCTGGTCAGGCTCATCCGCGCGACCTCCCGTTCGGTCTCCTTCTTTCCGGCCAGACTCAGAAAGGTGGCGAGACAGGCAGGGCCGCAGGTGTGCGCTGTGCTTTGAAGGCAATAGGGGCCATCCCAGCGTTCCTGAAGCGGGGCCATGTCCAGGGGGGTGAAGACATTTTTCGCATAGGGGAGCATCGCCGCCACCGCCATCGACGGAACCAGCACGGCGACCAGCAGCCTCAAATTGCGCCGGTGCATTTCCCGCACCACGATGCCGGTGCCCAAGCCCAGCAGTCCGCTGGAAAGTTCGATGTACGGAAGGGAGCGGAAGCTGTAGTAGAGCGGGGCATTGTCCACTACATGAAGGTAATAGAGGCCGACAAGCGCCGTGGGCAGGCAGGAAAGCGCAAGCAGTTCGAAGCGCAGCTTCGCGGGAAGCGCGGGCAGCAGCACACCGACGAGGAAAGTGCACAGATAGATTCCCAAGAGGAGGGTGGCCAGAATATCCATTACGTTGGTCCCATTTGTCCCATGCTTCCACAGCCAAAGTTGGTATAGTATACGGACGATGCGAATGAAATCCCAGACCCAACCCACGGGAATCCGGACATGACCTCACGCGAAAGAACCCTGGCCGCATTGCGGCGCGAAGCGGCGGACCGTGTGCCCGTGTTCATGTGGTTTCACCCCTCCACGGCGCAGCGGCTGGCCGTACTGCTGGAGATCCCGGTGGACCGCGTGGCCGAGGCCATGGGCAACGACATCCGCCAGACCTGGGTGAACAACAATTACGCCATGGAGGGCATCGTCCATGAAAACGAGGGCGACAGCCACACCGATGAATGGGGCGTGCACTGGGTAAAGCGCGGCGAGTTCAACCAGATCGAGGGCTTTCCCCTTGCGGGCCTTCCGCCGGAGGAGGTGCTGCGTTACCGCTTTCCCGCCGACCGCATGGAATTCCTGATGCAGCGCATGCTGCCCCTCCTGGAAAACAGGGGGGACGATTTTGTGGGCGTCGATGTGTCCCCCTGCGTGTTTGAAATGTACTGGCGGCTTCGGGGCATGGAGGACGCCATGCTCGACATGGCCGTGAACCGCGACATGGCCGACACGATGCTTGCCCGCTGCGCCGATTTCTCCGTCATGCTCTCCGTTGCCGCCTGCGAGCGATTTGACGTGGACTGGCTCTGGACGGGGGACGATGTGGCGGGGCAGCAGGCACTCATGATGAGTCCCGCCCTGTGGCGCGAACTCGTCAAGCCCCACCTGGCGCGCATTGCGGACGTCGGGCTGCGGCGTGGGCTGCCCGTGGCCCACCACTGCTGCGGCGCGCTGCGCGACATCATTCCCGACCTGATAGAAATCGGCATCACCATCCTCAATCCTATCCAGTGCAACTGCCCCGGGATGGAGCCGCTTGACCTCAAGCGGGAATTCGGCCGCCATCTCAGCTTCATGGGCGGTGTGGACACGCAGGGCGTGCTGCCCAACGGCACGGTGGAAGAGGTGCGCCGCGCCACGGAACGGTTGGTGGCCGGCATGACGGCAGACGGCGGTGGCTACATCCTGGCCGCCTCGCACACCATTCCCCCCGAAACGCCGGACGAGAACATCTTTGCCCTCTACGAGGCGGCCGGCATCCCCCGGCAGGAAATCTTTGACAACGCCGCCGCGATCCGGGCCGCGTTGGGAAGCTCTTAGACGGCAAAATTGGCCAAGGCTCAGAACACTGGTACAGCCACCATTTTCAGCGTCCAGCCTTGGTTGGCAGCGTTGAGAAAGGGGAGAAAGGGGGAGAAAGGGGGACGCTTCCCAATAAAGAAGGAAGAACCCCGGCGCGCAGAGGCGGGCCGGGGGAAGGGCGAAGGGCAAAGGAAGAAGGGCGAAAGCAATTGTCCTGTCTGCGGCGGATGGTTACCTTATCCCCGCCAGCACGCGCAGGTATTCCCGATTCATGATGGTGATGTTTTCCACCTTCACCTCTTTCGGGCAGGAGGCCTCGCACTCGTAGTGCTTGGAGCAACTGCCGAATCCTTCCGCGTCCATCTGCCGCACCATGGCCGCCACGCGCTCGTTGCGCTCGGGGTGGCCCTGGGGCAGTTTGCAGAGCTGCGTAATCTTGGCGGCGGTGAAGAGGCTGGCCGAGGCGTTGGGGCAGGCCGCCACGCAGGCGCCGCAACCGATGCAGGCGGCCGCGTCCATGGCGCGCTCGGCATACTCGCGGCGCACGGGAACGGTGTGGGCTTCCGGCGCCTGGCCGGTGCGCACAGACACGTAGCCGCCCGCCTGGATGATGCGGTCCAGCGCGGAACGGTCAACGACCAGGTCCTTGATGATGGGGAAGGGCTTGGCGCGGAAGGGCTCGATGATGATCGTGTCGCCGTCCTTGAAAGAACGCATGTGCAACTGGCAGAGGGTCGTCGCCGAGCGGGGACCGTGGGCCTGCCCGTTGACCACGGCGCCGCAGGAGCCGCAAATGCCCTCACGGCAGTCATGGTCGAAGGAAATGGGCTCCTCGCCTGCCTTTTCCAGCACCGCGTTGACCACATCGAGCATCTCCAGGAAGGAGATGTCCTTCGAAACGCCCTTGGCGGGATAAACGGCAAACTGGCCTTTGGCACCGGCGCTCTTCTGCCGCCACACTTTGAGCGTCACGTTGATCGTTCCGCCGTCCATTACTTGTAACTCCTCTGCATCAGGTGCACTTCGTCAAAGGTGAGGGGTTCTTCATTCCGCACGGGGGTGCGGTCCGGGCCCGCATACTCCCACGCGGCCACGTGGCAGAACTTTTCATCGTCGCGTTTCGCCTCGCCGTCGGGGGTCTGGGACTCCTCGCGGAAATGGCCGCCGCAGGACTCGGTCCGCTCCAGGGCGTCGCGCACCATGAGTTCGGCAAACTCCAGGAAGTCGGCGGCGCGCAATGCCCGCTCGAGCACCTGGTTGAAGTCGCCCGGCTCGCCGGGCACATTGACGTTGTTCCAGAACTCCTCGCAAATTTCGGGTATCTTCGCCAGCGCCTCGCGCAGTCCGGCGTCGTTGCGGCCCATACCGCACTTGTTCCATAGCAGCAGCCCGAGTTCGCGGTGGATGTCGTTGACGGTGCGCTTGCCGCGCGTCTTCATAAGGCGGTCGATGCGGGCCTTGGCGTCTTTTTCCGCGGCCTTCGCCTCGGGGGCCTCGGGCGTGACTTTTGCGGGGCCAGCCTGCGCCAGGTAGTCGCCAATCGTGTAGGGAATGACAAAGTAGCCATCGCCCAGGCCCTGCATGAGCGCGCTTGCGCCGAGCCGGTTGGCGCCGTGATCGGAGAAGTTGGCCTCGCCGAGCACATGCAGGCCGGGGATGGTGCTCATGAGGTTGTAGTCCACCCAGAGCCCGCCCATGGAGTAATGGACGGCCGGGAAAATCTGCATGGGCCGCTTGTAGGGGTCCTCGTCGACGATGCGCTCGTACATCTCGAAGAGGTTGCCGTACTTCTCCGCGATGACGGCCTTGCCGTCGCGGGCAAGGGCGTCGCGGAAATCGAGATAGACGGCGCTGCCGCCGTTCACGCCGCGACCGGCGTCGCACACCGCCTTGGCATTGCGGGAGGCCACATCGCGCGGCACCAGATTGCCAAAGCTGGGGTATTTCTCCTCCAGATAGTAGTCGCGCTCGTTCTCGGGTATCTGGTCCGGCGGACGGCTGTCTCCCGCCTTGCGGGGCACCCAGATGCGGCCGTCGTTGCGCAGGCTCTCGCTCATGAGCGTAAGCTTGGACTGCAAATCGCCGTGCACAGGGATGCAGGTCGGATGGATTTGCGTGTAGCAGGGGTTGGCGAAGCAGGCGCCGTGCTTGTAGGCCTGCCAGGCGGCCGACACATTGCAGGTCTTGCCGTTGGTGGACAGGTAGAAAACGTTGCTGTATCCGCCCGTGGCAAGCACCACCGCGTCGCCGGTGTGGGACTCGATGGCGCCGGTGATGAGGTTGCGGCAGACGATGCCGACGGCGCGGCCGTTGACCACAATCAGGTCCATCATTTCGCGCCGGGTAAAGAGTTTCACGCGGCCGCTGGCGGTTTCTTTCATGAGCGCGCCGTAGGCGCCGAGCAGCAACTGCTGGCCTGTCTGGCCGCGCGCATAGAAGGTGCGCGACACCTGGGCGCCGCCAAAGGAGCGGTTGTCGAGATAGCCGCCGTATTCGCGCGCGAAGGGCACGCCCTGGGCCACGCACTGGTCGATGATGGAGGTGCTCACTTCGGCCAGGCGGTGCACGTTGGCCTCGCGGGCGCGGTAGTCGCCGCCCTTGATGGTGTCATAAAACAGGCGGTGCACGCTGTCACCGTCGTTCTGGTAATTCTTGGCGGCATTAATGCCGCCCTGCGCGGCAATGCTGTGGGCCCGGCGCGGCGAATCGTTGATGCAGAAGGTGTGCACGTTGTAGCCCAGTTCGGCCATCGACGCGGAGGCTGACGCGCCGGCGAGGCCGGTGCCCACCACGATCACGGTGTATTTGCGCTTGTTTGCCGGATTGACCAGCTTCATGTCATGACGGTGGCGGGTCCATTTTTCCGCAAGGGGTCCGCCGGGAATCTTTGCATCGAGCTTCATCGTGTTGCTCCCGTGAAAGTCAGAACAGATTATGCGCCTTGAGGAGCACATACAGGGGTATGGAGGTGAATCCCAGCGCCACCAGCGCGCCCACAGCGCGGGCCGTGACATCGGCTCCGGACGTTGCGCTGTCGGCCAGCACGCCCAGGGTCACCCACAGGCTGGCCAGCAGATGGCTGAAATGGAGTCCGACAGCCCACACGGCGAGGACATAGAGCGCCGCATGCACCGGGTCGGAAAAGCTGTTGAACACGACGCCGTAGAGGCCCAGGCCCTGGCCGTGGACCATCGAGCGGACGCCCGTCTTGTCGGCGCAGGTGAAGTCATAGACATGCAGCAGGACAAAGCACAGGACGAGCAGTCCCGTGTAAATCATGGTGCGCGTGCCGATGCCCCTGTTTCCGCGCCGCGCGGTGACCGCGTAGCGGGATGCGCGGGCGCCCATGCCGCGCAGTTTGAGCCAGACCGTCATCGTCACGTGGAGCAGCAGGGAGGCGACCATCACCATTCGCAGGACGGACAGCAGCGGTCCCAGCGCCTGCAGGTGCGCCGCATAGGCGTTGAACTGTTCGGGTCCGGCAAAGAGCAGCAGATTGCCGCCCAGGTGCCCGAAAACAAACAGCACCATGACGATGCCCGACAGTGCGGCCGCCAGCTCCAGCACCACGGTGGTCGTCAGCAGATTCTTCCAAGATTGGGTGTCAGTCATATTCGTTTATCCCGGCCTGGTTTTGTGCGCGCCTATGAAACAACGGCCCGCGCAAAGTAAAGTTTTCTCCGTTGGTGTCCCCCTGTCAGCCTGCCCTTTGCCGGTGCAGACCCGGGTCCACCGCGGAAGTCATTGCGTCAATATCAAGCCCGCCGCCCAGAAACTCCGCCATGGCCCTCGCCGTGTCTGCGGGACGGGCAATGGTGCCGCGGTGGTCTACATAGAGCGCACGGACATTCGGCTGCACCGCCAACCATCGCTCCACCTGCCACAGGTGCTTCCTGTAGAGCGCGCCCATGCGCCGGTCGTCGGCGGCCGGGTCCGCCACGGGAATGTCCCGGCGGGCCAGCATGGCGCGCTGCGAGGCAAGCACTTCGGACAGCGAACGCCGTATGAACACCACGCGGTAGGCGCGGTTCGAGGGCAGCTCACCGAGCAGGAAGGAGATCACCTTCACCGCCTTTCCCTGCGCCTCGGGCAGCCAGTCCTTGTCTTCGGCCAGCCGTTTCACCCGTTCAAACTCGAAATAGCCTCTCGGATTGTCGGGGTCGGCAGCCCGAATCTCATCGGTCAAGACCGGCATTCCGCCCGCCTGAAGCATCCGCATCAGCATGGATGTTCCCGAACGGGGCAGTCCTGAAACCACCGTTACAAATGAAAAGGCCGACACGGTTGTCCGTGCGAACTGGTTGTCAGATTCCATGGTAAACGTCAACTTGCCTTGTAACTGGAGCACCGGGCAGCCATTTTGGTGCACGCGCTCAAGCACGGACAACAGAATAGGCAACAGCGGCACCTTGATTCCATAGTTGAAACCCCTGAAATTTCTGCGGCGTCCTCTGCTTTGCAGCGCCCCCTTCGGACGCTGGCAGGACAGAAACATTCAGGTGTTGGGCCGGGTCAGGCCTTGCGGCTGAGACGATCCTCAATCACGCTGATGCGGCGGTTGAGGAATTCCATCAGCTTCTCATGCAGCTCCCGGTTCGCCGCAGCCACCACGGAGAGGTGGTTGGTCTCGCTGCTGTCCAGCAGGAGCACGTCGTCAAAATCTTTCCCGTAGGCGTCGGTGACAATGCACCCCGCCTCCCGGGCAATAAGCAGGGATGCGGCAAGGTCGTAGGGAGCCACGCCGATAACGCGCCCGGAACCGGCCCGTTCAAACATTTCACGCACCCGGTTCGGGATGTCGCGGAAATAGCGGTTTGCCACGTCAATGCAGGCGTCAAGCTGGTCGGTAAGCAGCCGCGTCAGACTGTGCGCCGTGCTGTTGCAGGCGAAGAAGCCGCCCTTGAGGCTTGAAACGTCAATCAGGCGGGCTGTGGTCGGAAAAATGAGTTCCGCCGGCCGCGCGGGGACGGTCATGGACCAGGTAAGTGTGTCGAGATTGGCATTGGCGGAGAGTTTAATCTTGCGGGACTGGCCCAAGACCGTAATGCGCGCGCCCTTGCCGCGCTCGGCAGTGAAGAGGCGGTCGCCCATGATCTCCAGCACGCAGGCATTGTCCACATCGGCCATGGTGGGCCGCTCGATCACCCGGGTGCTGGCCACGGACACGACACAGGCCTCGAAACCGCTCTTGGCCGAACGGCTGCCGTCAATGGGATCCACCACCAGCAGATGCTTGGGCTTGTCAGAGGTGAAGGTGGTGTAGCCCGAATCTTCGGAATAATAGGCCACGGGCTGGCCGGCCCGCTTCAGGAATATGAGCAGCGCCCTTTCGGCCAGGCGGTCCAGTTGGAAAGTCACATCGCCGCTCACAGCGGTGTCGACGATTTCCCGACCCTTTATGGCCCGGGCCGAAGGCTCGACCGCCTCTTTGATAGCCTGGGCCAAGTCGGCGAGAAACTTCACCGGAAGAGGTGCCACGCTCGGCTTGGGCGGGGACACTGCCACCAGCGGAACCACTGCTTTGGCTTTGGGAGAAGGAACAGAAGGCTGCTTTGCCGGAGTCACTGGTTTGACCGCAACGGGATTTGCCTTTACCGCCGCAGCCTTGACAACCGGTTTCTGCTTGACTGGTGGAGCCGGACTGGCCTTCTTCTTGGCGGGAACCGGCTCGGGTTTTACGACCTTCTTGGTCACAACAACCAGCTTTCCCTTGGGAGCCGCCGGGCGAACAACCAACTTGGGCGATACCGCCTTGGTGCCCGCTGTTTTGGGTTTCGGGGTGACGGCCTTGGGTACAGGTCTGGCTTTTTCTATCGGCGCTTTGGACTTTTTCACGCCACCCGCCATGGACTTGTCACCTTTGCCTGTCCCGGATTTCACGTTCCGGGCCTTGTCGGCTTTGTTCTTGGCCGCCCGTTCCATCCTCTGGCCCCTCTTCTGTTGAGCCGATCGGCGTAAGTTCTTGCCGTAATTGGACTAGCACGGCAACGGTAGGTTTCACCCACCTTATAGCCGATTTTAGCACTTCCCTGCAACAAATGTCCAGCATTTTCTTTTGTGAGCCCGGTTTTTCGCAGAAATGCGGGGAAAAGGAAAATACTGCGGGCTTCGGAAGTGCGGAATTGGTTAAATTCTCCGGGCGGAACCGGGTCAGCAGGCTGTGGCGATGATATTTCGGATGGCATTTTCCAATTCTTGCATGCGAATGGGTTTGGCCAGAACAACTTCCACGCTGATGCCGCGAAGTCTTTCCAAGTCATGAACAAAGCCCGTAAGGACTATGATGGGCGCATGGCAACCCTCCCGCTTAATGACCTGAATGGCCTCAATGCCGTCCATGCGGGGCATTTCAACGTCCATGACAATGATTTCGTACCGATTGAGACGGCATTTCTCCACGGCTTCCATGCCGTCTGTGGCCGTGTCGGGTTCAAAGCCGCGCAACCGCATCCACCGTTCCATGGCCAAGCGAACCGCAGGTTCATCATCAACGATAAGTATCACCGTGCCACCCCCTGTATGAAACGTGACGACCCATACCCAAAAATGAAACACCCTTAAACCTATGGATACATTGTACCATAAGATTTACTGCCTAATCGGTCAGAAAAGCCGACCATGTGGTTGGTGCGCGACGCGGTTTGCGCCACTCCCCAACGGTCAGTTAGACTGCCGTGGTGCGAACATCATCGGAAAACGGCATGTCCATTCCCGTTTACTAACCCCGGAAACGGCCCCCGTATTCATGCAAAAACCTCTTATTCTGCTAACAAACGACGATGGTATTACCGCGCCGGGTCTGGCCGCGCTCGCCCGTGCGCTGGAGCCGTTGGGTGACGTCTGGGTATTTGCGCCTGACCGACAAAACAGCGCCGTCGGGCACGGCGTTTCTCTGCATCGGCCGCTTCGCGTGGAATCCGTTGCACCGCAGTGGTTTATGGTGGATGGAACTCCCACCGACTGTGTGATGCTGGCGGTGCGGGGACTGTTGCCCAGGCGCCCTTCTCTGGTTGCTTCGGGAATAAACTGTGGGGCCAATCTGGGCGATGATGTCACCTATTCAGGAACGGTGGCCGGGGCCTATGAAGGCATGTTGCTGGGATTGCCCGCCTTTTCCATATCCAACGCGAGTTATCAGCCCCAATTCTGGGAACCCGCAGGCCGCGTTGCGGCCCGGGTGGCAGCGCACATTCTGGCAAAGGGCCTCCCCCCCCATGTCATGCTTAATGTTAATGTGCCCGATTGTCCCGATGAAGAGATCACGGGCCTGTCCGTGACGCGCATGGGACGCCGCAATTACCAGGATGAGATTATCGAACGGAAGGATCCGCGCGGCGGCCGTTATTTCTGGATAGGCGGCGCTTTGCCCGACCATTATGCGGAGGAGGGGACCGATTTTGCAGCGGTGGAGTTGAAGCGCGTCAGTGTCACGCCGCTGTGCCGCGATATCACCGCGCACGGCTATCTGGACGAACTGCGCAACGTCCTTGAATACTCCTGAAGGACGACCAGACGCTAGAACTGGTTCTTGAAGCTCTCGACGCCCTCACCCATCTCTTCAGCCTCCTCCCAGTAGCTTGCTTCGGCGGGTAGCCAGGCGCGCTTGAGCGGGTCAGCCTTGCTGCCAAGGCGCATGATGAGGCCGGTGGGGGTAATAATGAGCCACCAGGCCACCGTCAGGAACACCCGGGTCATAATCCAGTTAAGGGCCTCGGCGAGCTTCATCCAAAGGACAAATACCGGTTCCAACACCCGCGGCGCAACGAGCCCAAGCACCCCAAACAGGAGCGCAGGCACCAGGAACCGTGTTGGAAAGACGGTAAAGTGATGTAGTGCCCAGCGCAGCAGGCCGAGCACGCAAAAGGCCCCAGCCATGACTAGGCCAAATTTTCGCTGCTCACTGCGACTGCTGGTGTCAGGTTTTACCATGATCGTGCCGTCTCCGGACCTCAGTCCAGTTCAAATTCTTTCTTCCAGTCGAATTCGTCTTTCCAGGGCTCCTGGCGGGTCTTGTCGAGGATGAAGGAGCCCAGGCTCAGATAGTCCATGTGGGTGCGCATGAAACAGGTGTAGGCCTCTTCAGGCGTGCACACGATGGGTTCGCCGCGCACGTTGAAGGAGGTGTTGATGACGATGGGGCATCCCGTCTTCGCGTGGAAGGCGCTCATCATGTCGTAATAGAGGGGGTTGTCCCCGCGCTGCACGGTTTGGATGCGTGCCGAATTGTCCACGTGGGTGATGGCCGGAACGCTGGATCGCACCACTTTGAGTTTGTCGAAGCCGCGTGCGGCCTGTTCTTCGTCGCTGAGCGTGCGCAGATGCCTGGGCAACACATCGGCCACCATGAGCATGTAGGGGCTTTCATGTCCGCGCAGGTCGAACCACTCGTCGGCCTTGTCGGCCACGACGGAGGGGGCAAAGGGGCGGAAGGATTCGCGGAACTTTATCTTAAGATTGAGCACAGACTGCATTTCACGGGACCGCGGGTCGCCCAGGATGCTGCGGGCCCCCAGCGCCCGGGGGCCGAATTCCATGCGCCCCTGAAACCAGCCCACCACCTTTTGCGAGGCGATCAGTTCGGCCACGACGCCAGGGACTTCTTCCGGTTTGTGGCGGGTGTGGGGAATGCCGCGGGCGTCAAGAAAGGCCTGAATCTCATCGTCGCTGTGGTCCGGACCCAGATAGCTGGCCTTTTGGCGGCGCGCATCTGGAACGCGGGGATTGCCCAGAACCTGATGCCAGGCGAACAGGGCGGCGCCTGCGGCGTTGCCCCCATCCCCGGCACAGGGCTGAATCCAAAGGTCGTCAAAGGGACTTTCGCGCAGGAGGCGACCGTTTGCGACGCAGTTCAGCGCGACGCCGCCGGCAAGGCACAGGTTGCGCATGCCGGTTTCGCGGTGCACGTGCCGCGCGATATTCAGCATGACTTCCTCGGTCACCACCTGGACAGAGCGGGCCAAATCCATTTCACGCTCGGTGATTTTGGATTCCGGTTTTCTGGCGGGACCGCCAAAGAGTTCGCCGAAGTGCGCATTCGTCATGCGCGACCCGCTGCAGTAGTCGAAGTATTTCATATTCAAACGGAATGAGCCGTCTTCGCGGATATCTATGAGTTCGCGCTTGATGATGTCCACGTAGCGCGGTTGGCCATAGGGGGCCAGGCCCATGAGCTTGTATTCGCCGCTGTTGACACGGAAGCCCGTGAAGTAGGTAAAGGCCGAGTACAACAGTCCAAGCGAGTGGGGGAAGTTTATCTGGCGCTGAATCTTGATGCGGCTGCCCTGACCGACACCGTAGGCCGTGGTGGCCCATTCGCCCACCCCGTCAACGGTGATGAAGGCTGCCTCTTCCCAGGGACAGGGGAAGAAGGCAGAGGCCGCGTGGGAAAGATGATGGGTGGAGAAGAGAACCGGTCCCTTGAAGCCCAGTTCCTTGCGGATGGTGCCCCGCATGAAGAGCTTTTCCTTGAGCCAGGAGGGCATCTGATCGTAGAAAGAGAGCAGGCCGCGCGGGGCGTTGGCCAGATAGGTCATCAACAGCCGTTCGAATTTCACAAAGGGCTTGTCATAGAAGACAACCTGGTCAACATCCTCGATCGTGATGCGGCCCTGGCACAGACAAAACTCTATCGCCTCTTTGGGAAAAAGGGGATCGTGTTTCTTGCGCGAGAACCGTTCCTGCTGCGCGGCGGCGGTCATGTCGCCGTCTTTGATTAGCACGGCGGCACTGTCGTGATAGAAGGCGGAAATGCCCAGAAGATTCATGTTGCCATCCCATTAGGCCAGGGCCTGTGAACGGATTGTAGCGGCGCGCGTCCTGCCAGTCAAACCAGGGTGTATTCACGTGTTGCAAAGCCAGGACGCTCTGTCTCCAGGCTCAAGGGAAGAAGGGCAAAGCCCTTTCCCTGTTCCGGAAAATGCCTGGGCCGCCGACCCTCCTTCGAGGATCGGCGGCCCGCTTTACCGGCCGCGGCTCACGCGCTTTCGCGCGCGGCCGGGATTTGTGTTACTTGCGGCGGCGAATGGAGGTCGCACCGCCCAGGGCCGTCATTGCGGCGAGTGCCGCAAGGCCCAGAGCGCTGCCCACCGGCACGCCGGCTGCCTGCGTGATCGCCGCAGGTCCGACCGTGATGGTGCCGTTCGCGTCCGACACTTCCGCCTGGTACGAGCCGACCATGGTCGGGTCGAAGGGGTTGAAGTGCAGGGTGTCGGTGTTCGTTCCAGTCAGGGCCGGGGCCGCGTCATGGATCTGAACCATGGCCTTCGCACCGTCATCCTTGAACCACTGGTAGGTCAGGCCGCCGATGCCGCCGTTGACCTTGAAGCCCCAGTCGTACTTGCCGCCGTTGACGAAGCCCACATCTGTCAGGGCCGTGTCCACGACAACATGTGCGCCGAAGCGGACCGTGGCGTGTGTCGAGTCGTTGTTGCCCGTGGCATCGACCACGCGCGCAAAGACTTCATAGGTGCCCGCCGGAACGGCGTTTGCCGGGATGGCCGCAACGAGCGTGTTGTCCACCGGGATGGCCGCCGGGCTTCCAACGCCCTGGACAAGCGCGCCAACCTGCACGAACCACTGGTAGGTAGTCGGCAGGATGCCACCGGTGAAGATCGCCGTTACCACGAGCGGCGAGGACACCGGGGCGTTCTGGTACAGATCGCCACCGGTCGGGTTCGTCGTGAAGTTGACCAAGTCGCCCACAATCACGACGCGCGACAGGGCCTGCGCGGCATTGGTGCCGTCGCTGACGTTGTACGTCACCGTGTAGTTGCCGATCGTTGCCGTATCGACTGTGTCACCGCCCACGACTATGCTGGCCGTCAGGTCGCCCACGCACGCATCGGTCGCTGTCGCGCCCGGATCCGTGAAGGTGGTGTTTGTCTGCACGCCGATGGTGGCCAGGCCTTTCAGCGTGATCACCGGGATGGACGTGTCCGTCACATTGACGGTGCGCGTCTTCTGGTCGAAGAGGCCCGTCGCCGGGTCGCTCACCTTGTAGGTTACGGTGTACGAGCCGGGAACGCTCGTGTCAACCGCGGCACCCGTGGTGATGATGCTCGCCGTCACGTCGGCCGGAGCCGGGTCGTTCGTGAAGGCCGGATCCACTGCCGTGGCGCCCGCATCGACATAGGACCCCTTGCACTCGACAGTCACAACCGCACTGCCGTTAAGGGTAATCACCGGCGGCGGGTTGTCGAAGATCTGCAACGTGTCAATCACCGATGCAGAGTTCGGCGTGGGCAACACGCCATCCTGCGCCGTGTATACCAGCGTGACGTTGAAGGGATAGGACGGCTCACTGTTCAGCAGGATCGCGTTGGCACCGTCGAAGGTCACCTGCGTCTGCGTCGGCAGGCCGTAGTCCTTGAACGCTTCCACCTGGATGTCGGCCACATCGCCGAAGCAGTTGTCGTAGGCGCTTACACCGGCCAACGCCTCGGCAAGCGTGAACGCCGTCTCTTTGTAGGTGTTCGGGTGACGCGGAACGCCAGCGAACACGGGGGGCAGGGTGTCCTGCACCGTGATCAGGCGGGTCGCCTGCGTAGCCACGAAACCGTCAAGGTCGGTGACGTCAAAGTGGACCGTATAGGTGCCCGGCACCTTGTAGTCCACCGGCCACTGACCGGAGACCACAATACTGGTGGTGAGGGTGCCGTCTTCCGGATCGGTCGCGACGACCCCAGCCAGAAGTTCCTCTTCCGTGACCGGCACGCTGCACTCGGAGGTGATCGTGCCAGGCGTGACCGTTATCGTCGGCGAGTACACGACTGTTGCCGTGGGGGCGCCGGAGAGTGACGGTATAGCCATGCTCCAGTCCTGGCCCGCCAGAATCGTGCCCGCAGTCTGGCCTTCGCCCTGCAACAGCAACGCGGGAGAATAGGTTGCGCTTCCGGAGAGTTTGACCTTGACGCCCACACCGGTCATGGTCTGCGCGCTGGTGTTGCGCACAACCAACTGGGCATAACCGGAGAAGTTTTTCGATGCGTCATTGATCAACCCGGACTTCACCACGCCGGTTCCGTTCTTCACGACAGCAGCCGAGAAGTCAGCGGCATTCCAATAACTGGGCTGCAACCAGCCGCACACGGCCGCCGGTCCGGAAACAAGCTGGCCGAGAACCGGCGAATTGGCCTCCTGGCCGCTCTGAATCACATAGGGATTGGGCCGCGTCAGCACAACGTCGTTGGTCGTTGTACCCAACACGCACCGGGCTCCGATCCCGTTGGGCTTGTTGGTGACGTTGTTGTAGGTGTAGTTGGTGTTGTTCGAAACAAAGGTCAGCATGCCCTTCTGGGACGGGTCTGCCGTGCCGGGGCCATTGTTGGCCACAACGGTACCGCCTGCCGACGCAAGCGCGCGAACCATGGTGCCCTGAAGTTTTATCGTTCCGGGAACGCCCGCGCCGCCGACACCGCCGGTGCCGCCGTTGCCGCCCGCGCTACCGCTGCCGCCGTTGCCGCCCACGCCGGTCTTGCCGCCCGCGCCGCCCGCGCCGCCGCTGCAGCCGTGACCGTTGTTTGCGCCGGCTGCGCCCGCGCCGCCGTTGCGTTGTACTGCATTTCCGGCGGTACCCGCCACGCCAGCCGTGCCTGCAACGCCCGTTACGCTCGAAGCGTCAGGAGCGCCCGCGGAAATGTCCACCGTGCCTTGGAAGAAGTTGACGCCCATCGCGCCCAGAATGACGGCACCGCCACCGGGCGTGCCATTCTGCCCGCTGCCGCCTGCGCCGCCTACGCCGCCTGCGCCGCCTGCGCCACCCAGGCCCGCGGCATTATTGAGGTTTGAGGTTGAGCCAGCGCCGCCAGTGGCACTGGCCGGCCAGCCCGGATAGCCGGGCGAGGCAGTGCTTGACGAGTTTGTGGCTGTCGCCCCAGCCGCGCCTGCGGTGGGGTTGTTGTCGCCGCCGCCGCCGCCGCCGCCGCTCGAGCCGCTTGCCGCGCCGGAATAAAAGGACGGAAGACTTCCGACCTTTGCCTGCGCACTGCCGCCGCCGCCGCCGCCGCCGCCGCCGCCGCCGCCGCCACCACCGCCGCCACCACCACCGCCGCCGCC
>CAITNO010000013.1 GCA_903893795.1 Candidatus Hydrogenedentota bacterium
GCGCGCCCGGCGCACGGCGCGGCCCCGGCGCGGCCGCTCCGCCTCCCCGGCAGCCGTCCCCCAATGACAAGCCCCCTGCGGCCAACGATGAGTTGACCGGCGAAAAGGCGGCAGAACCGGTTTCTTTCGATTTCCGCGATGCGCCGCTGTACGACGTGGTGGAGGCCATCGGCAAGCTGACGGGCCGCAATTTTGACGTGGACGCCAACATCTCGTCGATGACCGTCACGCTGATCACCCATGACCGCATTCCGCCCGAGTTGGCCTACCAGGTGCTCGAATCGATTCTGAGCACGCGCGGCTACTCGATGGTGGAAAGCGTGGACGGCCATCTCGTCAAGATCATCGCGACGGCCGATGCGACCAAATCCGCAAAGACGCCCCTGATCAACGGCGACACAAAACCCAATAAAGGCTTTGACGATTTTTCCACCCACATCGTCACCATCAAGTACGCTGACGGCTCTGAAATCCAGCGGGCACTGCAGATTCTGGGCACCACCAACGCCCAGATAGACGTTTACGCCCCCACGAACACGATGATCATAACCGACACGGCCGACGGCCTGCGCCGCATGCTGTCCTTCCTGGGAGAGGCGGACGTCCCCGGCCTGAGCACCACCACGGAAGTGTTCACCCTGGAGTTCACCCGGGCTGAAGTGCTTATGAACCAGATCACCCAGGTGCTCGGCGAGGAAGGCGGTGCAGGAGCGGGCGGCGGTGCCCCCCGTCCCGGCCAGCCGCCGATGCCTCCCCAGCCCGTGCGCCCCGTGCGCGCCACACGTGCGCCCGCCCAGCCCGGCGCCACCTCGCAGGTTATCGGCGCTCGGCAGGAAGTGCTGCGCATGGTGCCCGACGAGCGGCTCAACTCGCTCATTGTGGTGGCCTCCGAGGGCAACATGGCCAAAGTGCGCGACCTGATCAAGCGCCTTGACGCCCCGACGCCCTACGAGGCGAACAACCTGCACATCTACCAGTTGCTCAACGCGGATGCGGAGACAGTGGAAGAGGCCATTCAACCGCTCGTCGGCACGGCCCCGCGCAAGCAGTCCGGCGGCGGCGGTGCACCGGGCGGCGCGCCCGCGCCTTCCGGCGGCGGCGGCGGCGGTGGCGGTGCGACGGATGTGCAGCCCTTCGAGCAGAAGGTGCAGGTCAACCGCTACGACGCGACCAACTCCCTGCTGATCGTGGCCGCCCCGCAGGACTACAAACTGCTTGAGGCGTTCATCGCGCGGCTCGACCTGCCCCAGCGGCAGGTGGGCATCGACGCCCAGGTGATGGACGTGACCATCAGCAACGACTACTCGCTGGAAGTCGACGCCTCTGCGCTGAACGGACGCAGCGGATTCGGTGAAACCGACACCAGCAATCTTATCGATATCGCAAAGAACGCGGCCGCGACGGCGACGACCATCACGGGCGGCGCGCGCGCCAAGCTCGCCAATGCCGTGCTTTCCCAGGGTTCCGGCGCGGGCCTCACCACCGGCATTTACAGTGATTACATCAGCACTGTCACCAACGCGGACGGTTCAAAGACAAAGATTCGCGTGCCCTTCGTCCCGATCCTGCTGCAGGCCATCGAAAAGCTGACGGACGTGGAGGTGCTTTCGGCGCCCAGCCTGGTCACGGTGGACAACGAAGAGTCGAGCATCATGGTCGGCCAGGAAGTGCCCTTCATCACCAGCACCAGCACGCAGAACACGGCCGGCATCAACAGCGGCGTCGGCGGCGGCGGCGGCGGTTACTACGGCGGCTACACGCGCGTCGAACGTTCCGAGGTCGGTGTGAAACTCAAGGTCACGCCGCAAATTTCCGAGGGCGACAACGTGCTGATAGAGTCGGAAATTGAAATCTCCGACACCGACGCCAAGCAGGTCGGCACGGTCGATGTGGTCGGCCCCACGATCAACAAGTCGCTGATCACCAACAAGACCCTCGTCAAGGACGGCTCGACCGCCGTAATCGGCGGCCTTATCCGCGACAGCGCCAACCGCTCGAAGACCCGCCCGCCGATTATCGGCGACATTCCGCTCATCGGCTGGATATTCGGCAACAAGTCGGTCGGCCGCGCCAAGCGCAACATGGTCATCCTGATGACGCCCCATATCATCAAAGAGGCCACCGACATGGAGCGCCTCACCCAGAACAAGGTCAACCAGTACTACGACAAGAACCTTGAGGAGCTCTTCAACGCCGGGTTCTTCAAGAAGGTGCAGCGCAAAGCGGAACTGCGCAACGAGTACAGGCCGACGATGATTCAGTCCGAAGAACTCACGGGCAGGCGCAGCACACAGGAATTCAAGCGCGGCGACGCGCCGAGGTAATTATGGATAACGGACAGCCCATGCGCGTCGGCGACATTCTGCTCCGCAACGGATCGATCCATGCGGAGCAGATAGACGAGGCCGTTGAACTTCAAAAAATCCGCCCCAAGCGCCTCGGCGAGGTGCTGCTGGACCTGGGATACATTGAGGAAGACGTGCTGCTGCGCGCCATGGGCGAGCAGTTTGACATTCCCTTTGAGCCGGACCTGCGCGGACTCATCGACCCCTCGCTCACCACGCGTGTGCCCATCAGTTTCATCCGCGAGTACAACATGGTGCCGTACCGCAAGGAAAACGACACCTACCTCGTGGCGGTGAACGACCCGGTGAACCTGCTGCCGCTGGACGACCTGCGCCTCCTGCTGGACGGCGAGGTCTCCCCGATGCTGTGCCGCAAGGACGACATCCAGCACATCATCGACCGCTATTTCGAGCAGGCAGGCGGCACTGCCGGCGAACTGCTGGACAGCATCACGCTCAACACCGACGACGAGGGAAAAATCCACTCGCTCGACCATTCCGAATCGGAGCGCGACCTGCTCGACCTCGCCAACGAGGCGCCCATCATCAAGCTCATCAACCTGGTGATTTCCGGAGCGGTGCGCGAGCGCGCCTCGGACATACACATGGAACCCTTCGAGCACAGTGTGCGCGTGCGCTACCGCATTGACGGCGTGCTCTACGAGAAGTTCACCGTGCCCCGCTCGCAGCAGGCTGCGGTCATTTCCCGCGTGAAGATCATGGCGAATCTGAACATCGCCGAGCACCGCCTGCCCCAGGACGGCCGCATCAAGATCCGCCTCAGCGGCAAGGAAATCGACATCCGCGTGAGCATCATCCCCATCGCCCACGGCGAACGGGTGGTGATGCGCATCCTTGAAAAGGGCACTTTCCTGTTCAGCCTGGAGCAACTCGGCATGGACCGGCGCGACCATGAACTCGTGGACAAGCTGATCCAAAGCTCCCACGGCATCATGCTCGTCACCGGCCCGACCGGTTCGGGCAAATCAACAACCCTTTACGCCGCACTCCAGCGGGTGAATTCGCCGGACAAGAACATCATCACCGTCGAGGACCCGATCGAATACCTGATCCCGGGCATCGGCCAGATCCAGGTGCGCCCGAAGATCGGGCTCACCTTCGCCGCCGGCCTGCGCAGCATTGTGCGACAGGACCCGGACATCATTCTCGTGGGCGAAATCCGCGACGCCGAAACGGCGGACATGGCGGTGCAGGCCTCGTTGACGGGCCACTTGGTCTTCGCCACGCTGCACACGAACGACAGTGCGGGCGCCGTGACCCGTCTGATGAACATGGGCATTGAGCCCTTCCTGGTGACTTCCTCCACTATCGCGATCCAGGCGCAGCGCCTGGTGCGCCATGTGTGCGACCACTGCAAGGAACCCTGCACAGCCTCCGACTCGGCGCTGCGGGAGATAGGCATCAATCCCGCCGACCCGCGCTCGGGAACGCTGTTCCGCGGCAAGGGATGCGAGGTCTGTTCGGGCCGCGGCTATTTCGGCCGCACCGGCATCTTCGAACTGCTGGTGATGACACCCAAGATTCAGGAGATGGTGCTCAAGGGCGCCGACTCGAACGCGCTCAAGCGCGAGGCGCGCCGCGAAGGCATGCGCACGCTGCGCGAGGACGGCGCGCAGAAAGTGCTGCGCGGCATGACAACCATCGAGGAGATTCTTCGCGTGACCCGCAACGACCTCGTCGAGGAGGTCGCCGAGTAAACCATGGCCGTCTTCGAATACAAAGCACTCTCCAAAGCCACGGGCAAGACCGTGAGCGGCGTCATCGACGCCGACAATGCCGCCACGGCGCGGCGCAAGCTCCGCGAGCAGGACCTGTACCCCACCTCCTTGAGCGGGGGCACGGAAAGCGGCACCACCGGCGCCGCGCTCCCCGGCGCGGGCCGCATGTCCCGTGGCCGCGTGGGCGTGCGCGACATCGCCATGATGACCCGGCAGCTTTCGGTGCTGCTGCGCGCGGGCATGCCCGTTGTCGAGGCGCTCAACGCCATGATCGACCAGACCACCAAGCAGCGCCTGCGCATGGTCATTTTTGACGTGCGCGAAAAGGTGAACAGCGGCAAGGGTCTCGGCGACTCCATGGGCGAGCATCCGCGCATCTTTTCCGCCCTCTATGTGAACATGGTGCGGGCCGGCGAATCCAGCGGCTCGCTCGAACAGGTGCTGGTCCGGCTCGCCGACATTCTCGAGCGCAACGCAAAACTGCGCGCGCAAATCTTCTCCACCCTGGCCTATCCGGCCTTCATGGGCTGCTTTGCCTTTGCCATCATCGTCTTCCTGATGACCGTCATCGTGCCGCGCATCACCAAGCTCTTCCAAAAGCAGGACCAGGAACTGCCCAAACTCACCAAGGCGATGATTTCGGTGAGCGATTTCATCGGCCACTGGTGGTTTCTCATTATCGGCGGAGTGCTGCTGATCCTGTTCATCTGGCGCCTGTGGATCTCCCGCGAGGAGGGGCGCCGCACCTGGGACCGAATGAAGCTGCGCTTTCCCCTTTACGGCGGACTGCACCGCAAGCTGGCCAGCGCCCGGTTCACCCGCACCCTGGGCATCATGCTCCAGAGCGGCCTGACCATGCTGCCGGCGCTGGAAGTGGTGAACACGGTCATAGACAACACGCATATTCTGGCCACCATGGACGAGGTGAAGGCGGGGGTGCGGCGCGGCCGCGACCTGGCCCAACCGCTCAAGGAAACCGGCCTTTTCCCCCCGATGATGATTCACATGATCGAGCTGGGCCAGCGAAGCGGCGAGCTCGAAAGCATGCTGGTGCAGGTGGCGGACACCTTTGACGAGGATGTGCGCCTGACCATCGAGGCCATTGTGGCGCTGATCGAACCTGCTATAATTATTGTGATGGGCGTATTCATCGGCACTTTGGTTCTCGCCATTTTGTTGCCGATTTTCCAGATGAGCACCAACATCGGAGGAGGGCACTAAACCCATGACCGATAAAGACACTCCCCGCCGCGCAAAACGCGGCACGGCCGGCTTCACACTGGTCGAACTGATGGTGGTTGTGGCCATCATCGCCATTCTCGCCACCACGGCGAGCATCTACCTGCTCGGCGCGCTCGACGACGCCGACCAGGCCAAGGCCAAGACGGAGATCAAGGCGTTAAGCGGCGCCGTCACCGCCTACATGCTCAAGAACAACCGCAAACTGCCGACTTCGCTGGAAGAAGTGGCGCCCTTCATGCAGGGCAAGAAGATCCCCAAAGACCCCTGGGGCAATGCCTATATGTACACCAAGGAAGGGTCGCGGGATTTCAAGATCGTGTCCTACGGTCGCGACGGAGCGCCCGGCGGCAGTGACTACGACGCCGACATCTCCAACATGGACTAAGCCGGTTCAAGTAACCATGAACCACGTCCGGCCCAAATACGGCCGCGCCCCGCGCGGTGCGGTTCACGGTTTTACCCTGCTAGAGCTGTGCGTGGTGATGGTGATCATCAGCGTGGTGGCCGCCATTGCGGCGCCCCAGTTCATCGGGTTGATCTCCTATGGCGAACTGGACGGGGAAGGACGCTGGCTGGCGAATTACGGCACGGCGGCCATTTCCGAGGCGGCGCTGTTCAAAGCCTCCATCAAAGTGCGCATCGATTTGGACAAGCAGGAGTACCTGGCCATCCGGCTCATCTATCCCGAGCCCGAGCAGCAGGACAGCGACGGAAAATCCAAGCCGGCGGACCAGATGTCCATGCTGTCCAAGGCCAAGAAAGAAAAGAAGATGTCGTCATCGCAGATGTCCGACCTCCTGGCCAACAAAAAGGGCATGGACAGCTCCCTCATGGGCGCGTTGCCCAAAGACTTTGACCAGGATTTGGCGGACCAGCAGATGAACGACAAGTTCGGCCGCTTTGCCCGGGTGTCCCTTGAAACCCGCGCGAAAAACGTTAAACCCAAAGAGGGCATCTTGGACGAGATAGGCCCGCTCTTCGAGAAGAAGTTCAAGCTCAAAGAGGACGAACCCACCGAGGAACAGCAGGGCGGTGTGCTGGCCCGGCATAAGCTTCCCGAAGGCGTCCGCATTGTGAACGTGCTGCGCGACGGCGAAGTCCTAAGCAAGGGAACGGTTGAAGTGGACGTCTCCCCCCTGGGCCTGACCAGCATGGCGGCGATGCACATTGTGAACGGCGACAATGAATACATGACCATATACTGGGATCCGCTGAGCGGCCGCGGCATTGTGCGGCAGGGAAAACTGGAGCTATGAGCACCCGTCGCAGTGCGGGATTCACGCTGGCCGAAGTGCTGGTGGCGCTCTGCATCCTGAGTACCTCCCTGTTTGTGCTGATTGGCGCGCACCAGTCCGCCATGCGGCTGCAGATTGACAGTGAGAGCGCTGTCGAAGAGCGTCAGTTGCTTGAAAGCGCCGTGGCGCGCGCTGAGGTGGCGGTGATGACCGGCACCCTGAGCGCGTCGGGCGATTTTGGTTCGCGCTTTTCCGGCTATGGCTGGGCCTTCGAGGCCCAACCCGCCGGGTCGGACGCCCAGTCGCAGTTGTATCAGGTGACGGCGCGGCTGCAAACCCCGGACGGCGAGAAAAAGCTTGATTTCTTCTATTACAACACCGGGCCGACTGACCAGTCGACCAACCGTTCGGACCTCACGGGCAAATCGTCCGTGCGCAGTGGCGCGCCGAATTCGGGCATGTCCGGTTCGGGCAGCATGCGCCAGATGGGCGGAAGTTCCTCGTCCCGCGGCTCTTCCGGCAGTTCGTTCGGAGGTTCCTCCTTTGGCGGGTCGCGCGGGCGCTCCTCTTCCCGCGGCGGCTCTTTCTTCCAGAAGAGCCTCGCGCCATGAAGGCGCGCGGTTTCACACTGCTGGAATTGCTGGTGGCTGTTTCGGTGATGACCGTCGCCGTCGGGATTGTGTACGCCACTTTTGCGTCGGTCATCGACACGATGGCCATGACGCGCGAAAACGCGGACCGCATGCTCCAGCAGATGGCGCTGCACCGCAATCTGACCGACAGTCTCTGCGCCATCTATGCCGACGCGGCCGGAGTGCGCGAGGAGTTTCAGCTTGTCGGCACCGACGGGAGCGGCCAATACGGCCCGGCCGACTCGCTGCGGTTTTGCACTTCGCTCCCCATGCCCGGCGCCTATGCGCTGCCCGGCGTGATGAAGGTGGTGGAGTACAAGGTTGTGTCGCCCTCGGACATCGACGCGGCGGCGACAGGCTATTCGGGCAGTGACCCGTCCCGGCCGGGGATGGCGCTTCAGATCACCGAATCCCCCCTCGCCTATGAGGACGGCGTCCAGGGTTCGGTCAGCGGCTCGGATCAGTTGCCCATGGTGAAGCGGGCGATTCCGATCGCCTCTTTTGACGTTCAATACTACGACGGCACCACGCAGGAATGGACCAAGGAATGGGATTCGCTCAGTGAGCAGCGCCTTCCCTGGGCGGTGTGGGTGCGGGTCAACTTTCCCCGTTCCGAAGAGGAGCGCGCCGCGGACAATGCCGCGGGCGTCGACCGGGACGATGCCGCCGATGTGGATGTGATGATGACGGTAGCCACCGGAGCCGGGCTTCAGGGCCCCTTTCTCGACCTCAATCATTTGAGGGTGGATTCCGATTCTGGGGATATGTCGAACGATGTCAAGTCGACCAAGAGCAGCAAAAAGAAGAAATAACCCCTGCCGCGGGATGGATGCGCGCAATGGGCGCGAGGGTGTGGCCCTCGTGCTCGCGCTCGTGTTTGTGGCCCTGCTGACGGTGCTCATTGTCGGCTTCTTCTACGAGATGCAGGTTTCGGCCTCCCTCGCCCAGAACCAGGGGGCCGACTTCCAGGCCATACTGGCGGCCAAATCGGCCGTGGCCAACGGCATATCACTGCTGGCAGACGACCAGATTGAGACGGCCCAGAACGGCGAACCCGACTATGACAGCACCATGGATCCGTCGCAGTGGTCCATGGGCCTGCCCTTTGAGCCGCTCAATGACGCCATGATGCGCACCACCATCTCCGACGAGTACGGGAAGATCAACCTGAACGCGCTAATCCAGCCCAACCCCAACGGTGGCGCGCCCCAGCGCAACGAGGGACTCATCACGGCCCTGCACAACTTCTTCGCCCTGCGCAGCCAGAGCGAAAAGGACAAGGACCCCGTGGACGCCATCATCGACTGGCTCGATTATGACGACATGGACGGGGAAGAGCCGGACGGGGCCGAGAACAGTTATTACATGAGTCTTGAGAATCCATATGCCTGCAAGAACGGGCCCATGGATTCCATTGAGGAGCTCCTCCTCATCAAGGGAATCTCGCCGGCCGTCTATTTTGGCGATTCAGAGCAGAATCAGTTGCCCCTTTCTGAATACCTGACGGTGAACGGCGACCCGCACGGGCGCGTCAATGTGAACACCGCCCCGGTGGAGGTGCTGGCATCCATCATCGGCGTCCAGAGCGGCAGTGCGGACGTGCAGCAGGCCCAGATGATCTATGATCAGGCGCGCACACAGCCCTATGAAGATTTGAGCCGACTGGGCGGCCTGGGCAGTGCAGGCGCCGCCGCGACCGGCCAGGGCCTTGGCACCACCGGCACAAGATCCACGGGCACGCAGTCCGGTCTCGGCGCCGGTTCCGGCCGGATCGGCGGCCTGACGCAAAAGAGCATGGGCGAGCCTGAGAAACAGCTCGGAGGCGTCGTGGGCGGCCTTGGCGCCAGGGGCGGCTATGGACAGCCCGCGCTGACGGGCACCACCAAGCCTGCCACCAACACCTCGCCGGCCGCCATGTCGCAGTTGCAGCAGCAGCAGCAACAGCAGCAGCAGATGAAACAACTGTTCCGCGTGAACAGCAATGTGTTCCGCATTTACGGGGACGGCATGCTCGACGACGTGCTGGTGCGGATTGAGGCCTACGTCTGGCGGACCCCGCTGGACGTTTCGGAACTGCAAAACGGTGTCGGCGCGACAACCAATCCTATGGCCGGTGCCGTTCCCGGCACGGCCACCGGCGTCCGGCAGGGAACCACCGGTGGTGTGGGCGGAGTAGGCGGAGTGGGAGGCGTGGGCGGCATCGGCCAATCGCGCACAGGCGGCATTATGAAAGCATCGACCGGCTCCATGATGGGTACGGGCGGTTCAATGATGGGCACCGGCGGCGGAATGATGCAGGGTGGCGCGACGGCGCAGACAGGCAAGCCCCTGGCGAGCACCACCGGGGCCGCGGGAGGCATTATGCCCGGCGCGGCGGGGAACGCCAACCTCCAGGCAATGGCGGACGCCTACGGCGCGCCGCTGGTGCCTGCCGAGCCGTTCCGCATTATTGACTGGAAGGTGATACGCTGATTCGGTTATGTTGGGCGCCTGTAGTATTCGGGTGCGGTAAAACCCGGGCGGAAATTTCGCCCACGGAGTGAAGCAATGGCGTTTGGCGCAAAAGTGGCGGCCGTGGAGTTTGCCGGCGACGAAGTGCGTGTCGTCGTGGCGAAAACCGGGCGAAGGCCCGCATTGTTGGAGGCGTATGCCGCAACGGCGGTCTACGAATCGCCCGAAGGGCGGCGCGACGCGCTGGGCAAGGCGCTCGACGAGGTGCTGGGGAAGGTGCGCAACCGCCCCACATCCTTCGTCTTCTGCGCCGACGCCTCGCGCGCCACGGTGCGCACGCTGACCGTGCCTTTCCGCGGGGCGGTGCGCGTGGCCAAGGCGGTGCCCTTCGAGATTGAGTCGCATCTGCCCTTCCCGCTGGAGGAACTGGCACTCGACCACCGAATCGTGTCCGAAATAAACGGTGAGACGGAGGTGCTGGCCGTCGGCATGCGCCGCATGCACCTGGAGGAGCCGCTCGCGCTGCTTGAAGCGGCGGGCATCGAGGCCGAAGCGGTAAACCTTGATGTGTGCGGGCTCACGGCCCTGTGGCGCGCCGGACGCCACCCCTCCAAGGGACTGGAGGCGGTGCTGCACCTGCGCGAGAAAGGGGCCTGCCTCGCCATCATGCACCAGCGCTCCCTGGCCTTCTTCCGCTATCTGCCGATGGGCGGCCCCGCCCTTGCGGCCAGCCCCGTCAGAATGGCGCGGGAGGTGCAAAACACCCTGCGCTCTTTCATGGCACAGTGGCGCGGCGGCGGCGAGATAGCCGAACTCAACCTGACCGGCGCCGACCTGAGCCCCGAAGAGGTGGACGCTTTCAGCAAGGCGCTCAATCTTGCCGTGGTTCCCTCGGTGCTGCTCGACGGGCTGCGCGGCGGAAAGGCGATCCAGCGGCGCGATGGCGACGGCACCCGCTTCAACCGCTGGGAGGCGGCGCTGGGCGCGGCCCACGCCGCGGCGGGAACGGATTTCTCCTTTGACCTGCTCCAGGCGGAGCGGACCTGGGAGAGTTCGGCCGCCGGTTTGGTGCCCCATCTGCTGTTCTCCGCGGCCATAGGCCTGGTGCTCGTGTTCGGCTGGGGATTCTATTACTACGAGACGGCGGCCCGAAACCGCCATGTCACCGAAGAGTTCCGCGCCAAGATCGACGGACTCAAAGCGGAAATAGACACCATGTCCAAATCGGGGCTCGGCCCCGATGTGGATGTGACCCCCTTTGGCGACCCCCCCGTGATCGATTTGCTCAGGGAAATCGGCGCGCGCATGCCCGAGAAGAAGGTGACCGTGACCGAAGTCAAAATCGCGCCGCCCGGCGCGCAGAGTCCCTGGCTCGCCATTTCCGGTGAAACGCCCAATGCCGCGGACTTTAACTCGGTGTTTGACGGATTGAAAAAGTCAACCGTGTTCAAGGTGGCCGACGACGCCAATATCAAACTGCAGGGCGCCAAGACCTTCTTCCGCGTGCGCGCGGTACGGCCCCACGAAGAGGTGAGTTCCAATGAAGAAAAGCAATGACAAGCGCGGCCAGGCAGGGCTCATCCTCGGCATCCTCGCCATCACCCTGGTGGTGATGCTGGGGCTGTTCATTCCCGCCGGTCCCCGGCGCGCCTGCCTCAAATCACAGATTACCCTGGATGAGGCGAGCGCGGATTTGAACACGCAGAAGCTGGCCTGGGACGAGGAGGCCGGCCGTCTGGCCCGGCAGAAGCAGTTGATGGAACTGCTGGCCAAGCGCCCCGCCAACTTCGACCTCTTCGCCTATGTGGACGGACTGCTCAACACGCAGGGACTGCGTGACCGCGCCCAACTGGATCAGTTCAAGCCGCACAACGGCTCGGCGGGCACGCCGATGGTGCAGTTGCGCCTGGAGGCGGTCTCCTTCGACGAAATGATCGGTCTGTTCCACGGGCTCTATTCCGGCGGCAATCTCATTGCCGTGTACCGAATGGAATCCATGCGGCCGACCACCAGCGGCAAGGGGCTCGACTGTGACGTCACACTCGTGACGCTGGCCGCAAACAGTGCGGCCGCGGCCCTAGCCCCGGCGGGCGATGCCGCCCCTGCGCCGCCCCCGCCGCCTGCGGCCGCGCCGGCCACCACCCCGCCTCCGCCGACTGCGGCGCCCACGCCCCCGGCCACCCCGCACGCCCCGCCCAAGGTGAACACCTGAGCGCAGGCCCAATAACAAACATCCCCGGCACGGGGCCGGGGATGGATGAATCTTTCAGTCTGTGTAGGAATGGCTTAGCGGCGGCGCGGTCCCCAGGAGGGGCCTTCGGCCGGCAGCGTCATTTTGGGGATGCGCGTTTCCTGACCGGTGGTCACATTCACGGCAAACAGCGCGCTGGCGCCGCCCCGGCTCGACGAGAAGATGACGTGGCGAGAATCGGGACTCCAGCTCGGCGATTCATTGATGCCGTTTGAATTGGTGAGCTGCGTCGCATTGGACCCGTCCGGGTTCATCACGTAAATCTCAAAGCCCTCGCCCTTTACCTCCGACACAAAGGCTATCCGCTTGCCGTCGGGCGACCACACCGGGTCGTAGGCGTTGCCACCGTGGAAGGAGATGCGGGTCTGGTTGCCGCCGTCGGCGTCCATGACGAAGACCTGCGGCTTGCCGGCGCGGTCGCTGACAAACACAATCTTGCTGCCGTCGGGCGAGAAGCACGGCGACGTGTCGCCGTCCTTGTTGCGCGTCAGGCGCACGGGGTTGGACCCGTCGGGATTGCGCAGATAGATTTCCGTGTTGCCGTCCTTGCTCAGCGTCATGGCGAGCCGCTTGCCGTCGGGCGACCACGAGGGCGACGAGTTGAGCCCCACTTCCTTGGACAGCACGGTCGATTTGCCGCTGCGGCGGTCCAGCACGTAGAGGAAGGAGTAGCGGTCTTTGTAGGACAGGTAGGCAATCTGGTTGCCGTCGGGCGACACTTTCGGTTTGATGGAAACCGAGCCGTGGTCGGTCAGCTTCTTGGCGTTGGCGCCGTCGTAGTCGGCCACATAGATTTCCTTCGTCTTTCCCGAAATGCCGGTGAACACGATTTCAGACGTGCCCGCCCCCGCCACCGCGTCCAGATAGCGGATGACCTCTTCGGAGAAGCGGTGCGCGGCGAGGCGCTGGCTCCCCTGGGCCACGCGCACTTCCTGGCCGTAGACCTGGTTGTTGGAAACCAGATCAAAGAGGCGGAACTGGCCGACCAACTGGCCGCCCTCCTGCAAAACCAGGCCGTAGACCAGATTCTGCGCGCCCGCGGCGCGCCAGGCCGGGAAATCGATCGATTTCAGGTCCGACGTGAATCCGGCGAAGTTGGCCGGATACATGTTGCGCGGAATGATGGCAAACACGCCGGCAAAAAGCAGGTCGTCGGCCACAGTCTGCGCCATTTCCTCGGACGCCGCACGCAATCCCGCATCGGCGGTGGCAAAGGGCGGCACGGCCACCGGAATGCGCGTATCCTGATGCTTCTCGATAGTGATCATAGACGGCTGCTGGGCCGTTGCGGCGCAGGCCGCCAGGGCGGCAAGCACCAGAACAGACGCACACCTCATCATGCTGGGCACAGGGCTTTCTCCTATGGCGCCGGGGCGCCGGGGTCGTTGTCTTTCTTCCTTCATCCAGGGGCTTGATGCCCACGACACGATTATACCTTCTGGGCAAAGATAGTTCCTCATCGGCCCATGCAGCCGCCCGGGGAGCTTCCACCCCTGATGCCATTTTAGCCCGGATATCTCGCCAGCTCACGCCAGGTATGCGCAGGACTGCGCCAGCGAAGCGCTTGTATCCCAAGACCCAGGGACACGCCGTCATTGCGAGCGAAGCGAAGCAATCTCTTGCTGGCGATAGACACGCCCATCGGGACTTGTCCTTTCAAGAGATTGCTTCGTCGGACGTTGTCCTCCTCGCAATGACGTGGTGAGACATGCGGGTTAGGGGTGTTTTTGTCATAGGGACTGCGTGAAACCGGGGAGGTAAAGAAAAAGGCCTGGAGAAGCCCCGCGGAGGAAGGCCTTGCCGTGACGGCAAGAACGACGCGGGGACGGGGAATGGACTTGTGCGGGGGGACACCACACTCCACTATAAATGGATTGCTCCCGGGCGGCAGCGCTCGGGTCCTTGGTTGCTTTCAGGCGGGCAGGAAGAGCGTGGCCCGGGCCGTCAGCCTGCCTTGGGCGCCGCGTGTATGGGATAGAAGAAGGCTTTGCCCATGCTGGTGGTGACGTAGACCGACTCCTCCTGCGCGCAGAATATGGCGCGCACCACGTCGCCGATCTCCACGCGGGCCACTCCCTGCGTGGCGAGGGCGTTGCGCAGGTCCGTGCCGTACTGGAGAATGTCGCTGTCGCCGAAACCGGACTGCCGCATCAACAGCACGACATCATCGGCCGAGAGCGTCTTGTGGTGCTCACCCGGGGCGGGCATCACGCGCGTGGCCCCGGTCTGGCATCCAAGAAACGTCATCGAGAAGAGACTGAGCGCCACTAGCCCGGCCATTCCAAACCGTTTGCAGGGCTGATTCATGATTTTCCCTTTCCAAGCCGCTTGAGGCTTTCGGCGAGCTCCTTCTTGAATTCCTCCCCCGCCGGGACGGTCTGCGCCGTTTGCGCCTGGGCGGTCTCCGCCTGGGCCTGCTCCGCACCGGGCTGTTTCACGGCCAGTAGCCGCGGCGTGACAAACACGTAGATTTGCTTGTTCACCTCGGTCTTGTTCTTGTTGCTGAAAACCTTGCCCAAACCGCCAATCTTCGACAGGCCCGGAATGCCGTTTTTCACCAGCCGCGTGCTGCTGTTCATCAGGCCGGCGATCACGGCCGTGCCGCCGTCCTCCACGCGCAGCTCATTGCTCGTTTCGCGGCGCGTCACGATGGGTAGGTTGTCGGCGCCGCGGGCCACCACGTCGCTCACTTCGGCCGTCAGCTTGAGCGTGATGCTCCCGTCTTTCGCGATGCGCGGCAGGATCTTCAGCTTCGTGCCGACCTCGATCTTCTCCAGGTCGGCCTTCACGTAATAGGTGCTGTTCGTGACGATATTGAAGTACTCCTCCGTCATCACCTTGATTTCGGCCTCCGTGCCGTCTTGCGCCATGATTTGCGGATGGGCGATGACCGTCGCCTGGTCCGTTTCGGAAAGGGTTGTGAGCGTCAACGCCAGCGCGTCCGTGAAGGTCTTGTCCGGCGTGTAGCCTATTCGGATTCCCCAGGGCCAGGGCAGGCCGCCGGGCAGGGCGCCCGGCCCGTGCAGGTCGGAACCGGAGAAACTCCCCGCCTGCAGCGTGGGCCATTTTCCGTGCAGTCCCAGGTCTGTTGCCTTGAGGTCTTCCATCACCACAATGTTCACATCAAACATGACCTGCTGCGGCTGTATGTCCAGTTTGTCGATAAAGGCGGTAATGTTCTCAAGGGCTTTGGGGGGCGCCGAAACGGAGAGACTGTTGTCCTCGTCGTCCATGCCGACGTACTGCTTGAGCGCAGGCGGCAGGAGCTGCATGGCCTTCGCTGCCTTGAAGTAGTTCAGGTGAATCAGGCGCGTCTCGCTGATTTCCTGAAAGGAGGGCGTGTCGGGCTTCTGCGAGCAGATGAGATAATAGTCGGGGGTTCGCTTGACGACATACCCCGTGCCCGCCAGCATCAGTTCCAGCGCCTTGTCCAGGGGGGTGTCGGCCAGCAGCAGCGTCACCAGTCCCTTGACCTCGTCTGTGGTGATGATGGTCACGCCGGCCTGTTCGCCCACATCCCGGAGCGCCTCGCGCAGTTCCGAGTCATAGAATGCGTTGGTGATCAGGCCGTTCTTGGACGGTGAGCCAAAGAGGGGGCCTGTCTTCTTTTCCCCGGACACCGGTTCCGCCTCCTTTGTTTCGGGCGCGGTGCGCACAATGGCAGGGGGGGCGGGTACCGCATCCTCCGCCGCGCATATGGCGCCCGGTGCCAGACCTGAAAGCGTCGTCAACAGAAACACCCATCCGGTCAGGATGCGCCGCCGGGCCGGGTCCATGGAGCGAGCTGTTGCGGGGGTGTGCATCAACCGTTTCATTGTGCGGCATCCTTTTGTGATTCATCACCGGCTTTGATCACATCGACCACTTTCCCCTCTTCCTTGCTCTCGCTCACCCGAACCCCCAGGGTCTGGTGCTCCTTGCCCCCGCTGTGCTCCACTTCGGCCCTGAGGACGTAGGCGCCCGGGGCTATCTTGGAAAAATCGACCGTGCCGGTGAAACGGCGCATGCCGAGCGGCAGTATCAGACCGGGTTCCTTGTCAAAGTCAAAGGTCTGCACGGTCCGCAGGTCGGTCCCCGCGATTTCGGTCACGATTCCGGTCAGCTTCGGCGCAAGGTGCATGTCTCCCGTGTTTCCGAAGGTGGCCAGCACGGAGTATTGGTCCCCCTCTGCGCGGGCAAGCGACATGCCCATGCCCTGCATGCGGCCCACCGGTTTTTCAGACTGGTCCTGGGCGATAATCAGACCGGTGGCGCTGCCGGCGAGCTGCCCCTGCGGGTAGGTCGCGGCGATCTTGAAGGCGCTGTAGTAATAGGGTTTCTTGCCGTCCGGTTTAGGAAAGGCAACCAGGACCGCGATCTTTCGCTTCGCCCGTGCGGGGAAGGTGAAGTGGTCCGGTTTGATCTCGGTCCACTTGTTGCACGAGTAGTCGTCCCCTTTGGTATCACCCATGGAGACGCCCTGCAACTCCGGCACCTGCAGCACCGAACAGACCATTTCGAGCGGGCCGTCCGTCGGATTTTCTATCGTTATATAGGCGCTTCTTCTTGCGCCCGGAACGCCCTGAACCTCCAGCATAGACGGGTCCAGCGCAAAGGGCACATCGGCGGGCACCTCGGCCACGGTGGTGTCGCCCACAAAATCGACCTCTTTGGTGGAGGGCTTGCAGCGCCGCCCGCCCGCGTGCATCGTGCTCTCCAGCTTGTAGTGGCCCGACGGAAGACGCCGTTCCAGGTCGCTGGTCCGTGTTACGGTGATTCCCGGTATGATGCCATGGTCTTCGAAGGTGGCGCTGAAAATGCGCCGCCACTGGCCGCCAATAAGATGGAAAAGGGCCGTCTCCCCCCCCACCCGCGCGAGCGTCATCCCGCTGTTTGTCACCGTCATGGACAGCAGGGTCGAGCCTGGCTTGTCCTTGTTCCCCTCCCGAAAGACCATCCCTGTGTCGGCCAGTTCCACCAACTGCTGTGCCGAGCGTCCCTGAACTTCCAGCAGAATGGGGATAAGAAAGCGCACAACCGTGGCGACCCCTTTTGCATTCGGGTCGCTCCGCGTCTGGGCGGCAAGGGCGGCGCCGTAAAAGCCGAAGGCACTGCGCGGCACGTCTATCTTGATGGTTATCCCGGCCGTTTGCAGCGGGTCCACCTTCACCACGTCACTGCTCACGCTGACCCAGCTCAGACAGGACCGCGTGCTGGAGGGAGCGGGGCCGGACTTCGGGTCGGCTGCCTGCCAGACCCCCTCGGGACTCTGGGTCAACTCCAACAACCTCACCTCAACGGACTGCACCCCCTCCTGTTGCGTGTTCAATAGCGTGAGCGTTTGCTCGAGGTGGGTGTCCGGTTGGGGCGAACAGTTTACGGTCATGGGATTCACCGTAAAACCTAGGGCCCCCGCAGGTGCACAAAGGCCCAGAAAGGTGACCATCACAACAGTCGCAAGGCTGAGAGGCATGTTTTTCATCAGAACTCCCATCTTTCATAATCTACAAGAGAATAGTCTTACTAATGAATGAAAGACAACTCAAATGTGGTGAAGGCTTCCAATAACCCCCTAACTTGAGCCGGGGCGCACACTCTTAAGTCGTTCAACGTTTGCGTGCAACGGGCACCGGTACAGGACGTCTTACCGCTCTGGACGCGATCTTGGCCGGTTTCTGTATCGATTTTGGCCGGAGAAATGATTTGGACTCGTCTTCGGTGATGGTCACGGTCAGGGTGGCCACCTTTGTGGGTGTTGTAAGGACCGGGTCGGACAACGTGACACCCGATAGGCCCACCGTGATCGGTGCAACCGATTCCTCATTCGGCGCGAGCTTTTTCGAAGCCTTGCCGTCAATCGTGGCACTCCAGACCCAATGGTTGTTTGCGGGATTCTTGAAGCCTGCTTCGGCCTCGACGGTGGGCGTGATGATTGCGGCGAAGTTTGTGACCACCACGCAGCTTGCGTTGGCGTTGGCTGCCCCGGAGAATGGGTCTGTCATGTTGATTTCGACGGGGCCGACTTCCACCGAACAGTCCGGGTCCTGCGCCCATGCCATTCCGCCCAAAGAGCCGACCAGCAACAGCGCACAAAGCGTATGTGTTTTCATGATTACCTTTGCCAGTCAGTTTGGGGCATCTATGACTGCGGCGAGGAGAAAGGCTCCGGGGCCTCTGCTCCTCGCCGCTTTGCAACCTCGAGTCAAGACTTTTTCCGAACTCAGCTGGCTGCGGCAATCGTCACGGTGAGGACGGCCACATTTGCGGCCGACAGAATGGGCGCATCCGCCAGGGTGATGCCCGCGAGTGCAACGTGCACCGGGGTCTCATTAGGAGTGCCGGCGACGATGGATTCGACATTGTCGCTGTCAAAGGTCACCGTCCAACCCCAATCCGCTCCAGGGTGCGTGAGAAGACCGTCATAAGCTGTCGACTTGGCAATGGAGGCCGTGGCCGTGGTGGCGAAGTTTGACCGAACCGTACAGGTTGCGTCGCCCGAGGCGGTTCCCACGCCGGCCGTGGTGAAGCCGACATTCAGGTAAAGGTCATCGACTGCGACCGAACAGTACTTTTCGATCGTCAGTTTGACATCGTTCGTGGCGTTCGTGCCCGATGCGCCACCGTACTCCGTGTGCGTGACAGGGTCCGTTGCCCAAGCCGAGCCGCCCACCATCGCCGTCATGATCACTGCAAGAAGCATGTACTTTTTCATTGTCTGTCCCTTTTGTTTGTTTGTTTGAAACGGTTTGCTGACCAATCTTTGCCGCCTCGTCCTTCGCGATCCTGACCTCTCCTCTCTTCAACCGCCGTTTCCAAGTCCAAGGCGCCTCTGCGCTTCCTTGGGCCGCCCAACGGCCGCAAGGTTTCATTCGTGCCGCCTCCTACCAGCAGCACCATTCAGAATTTACCACCAACGTCGCAAAAATGGGATAGGGGAAAACCCCTATTGCAGGATGAAATACCTGAATATGGGCCGCGAAAAAGATGGGAGGAGGGGCAATATTCATCTAAACATCTGTGGCACAAATGTTTATAGGCTTGACAATTAGGTCTGGCCATCCTGGGCATGAGCGTTGACCAAGTCTGTCCATAGATTCAAGGCTCAGAACTCCCCTCATCATGGCATATTTGCACCCAATTCCCCTCCTCGGAACCATCACCATAGTAATTCTCATCACTTATACTGCTCTCAGAGTATGTTAAGCGGAAAAATGGACAAAGAAAACGACAATACCTCTGGGCAGACTTATCCCTGGCGATGGAAAATGCCGGGGGAGGGGTCAATCTGGGGGGAGATTGCCTTGAACAGGTTCACGGGGAGGGGTTGGAAGGCTGCAACCCGCCGCCGCCCATGGACTGGCGGCCCATGGGCGAAAACTGCACGACCAGCGTGATCGAGGGCTCTTCATAATTGTCCGGGAACGGGGGAATGGTGGCGCTGACCAGCGCCTGCACGCAGGAATCGTCCAGCGCCGTGCTGGGCGATGCCTTGGTTACCTTGGGCCGGTCGATGATTCTTCCGTCGCGGGCGATGGTCACGGTGATCTGGGGCAGATAGTTGGCATCGTTCATGGGAATGCCGTTGGGCACGACCCACTGCAAGTAGACCTGGCGCTGCAGGAGCCCCGGCCAGCTTCCCATGGCCGTGGGCGGGCCGCTCTGGCCGCCGCTGCCGACTGACATGGAAACGGCCTGATTGGAGTCAAACTGTCCCGGGCTGTCGCTCGGTTCAGAGCCCGCGATGGCTGGCGCCTTGGTCTTGGGGGCCGGTTTTCCCCGTGTAGGCGTCTTTTGCGGCACGTCGTCCGTGGGGTCCGCCATGGGCTTGAGCGCGTTCTTCTTCTTGTCGCTTTCCTTTTTCTTGTCTTCCTCTTTCTTCTTGTCCGCTTCCTTCTTTTTGTCCTCTTCTTTCTTGGCAAGCTCCTTGGCGAGCTTCTCCTCCTCTTTCTTGGTCTTCTTGGTGCCTTTGACGAGTTTTGCCGTGACCGTCGTGTCGGCGGTCACGTTACTCAGCACATAGGGCCCCTCGCCGGAGACTTCCGCGCCGTTTGAGGCCGAGATGGAGTCCACCATGTAGCCGGTGTTTTCCGTCACGGTCACCTCGACCGCACTGCCCTTCTTGGTCGGAATGGTGGGCGGCCCGGCAATCGTTCCGGCAGTCTCCGGTTTGATGACATAGGAGAGCTTCCAGGCCTTTTCGTCCTCCGCCTTCGGCTTGGCTTTCTTGTCGGACTCGGGCTTCTCCGGTTTGGGTTTCTCCGGTGGTTTGGGCTTTTCCGGCTCCGGCGGCTTCGGTTTCTCGGGCTCGGGTGGCTTGGGCGGCTCCGGGCTGGGCTGTTCTGGGGGTGGTGGGGGTGGGGGCGGAGCGGCGGCACCGGGCATGGGGGTCATGGGTCCCGGCGCGGCCACGAGCGACACGCTGATCAACTTGGGTTCCATCGACTTGTGCCGGCTGAACCATACGGCAACACCCACGATCAGCAGCACATGAAGCACGGCTGAGATAATGAGCATGCGGACCATCACGCTCGAGGCGCTGTCCCGGAACCAGTCGTATGGCAGGCGATTGGACATGGTGTGTTTGGGGAAACCTATTCCCGTTAATGGTACCGGACTTGTGGGTTCAATTCAAGGCACAACCACAACCTGTAGTGGTATTTCTTACGCAGCCCCATTCGGACAACCACATTTTGAGATCGTCCGAGCTGTGCTATGTAATACCCCGGCCCGGCGAAAAAGTTTCGCCGGGCCGGGAGGAACCTAATCCAATTACGGGGGAGGGCTACTTTCCCGAGAGCGTGGCGAGATAGGCGTCTATCCGCTGCGCCCAGGTGGTGTTGATGGACAGCGCAGTGTTGGATCGCGGGCTGGTGGCAGGGGTGATGTTGAAATGCGCCCACTCATTGTCCGGCAGGGCGCGGTAGCTGATGTCGGGAATCGTGGTCTTGGCGCTCTTGGCCGCTCCACCGGCACTGCTGCGGATGGACCGTCCCCCGGACACCGGGACCACCGCCGACTTGGCCGACACGAGGTCGTTGGGATTGGTACCCCAGGTGTACAGCACCACGGGGCTGTCGGCCCCCGTGCCCAGGCCGACCGCATCCAGGTAGACATCATTGCCCTGGCGGTACCAGGTCATCGCGTCGAGCCAGTCGTAGGGCAGGCTGTTGCTGTAGTCATAGGCCCCGAGCACGCGCCCCTCGGAGAAGCCGTCGTTGTATCCGTCGGAGAATCCACCGTCGTAATACTCCACATGCTGGTCGTTCTTGAGGAAATCAACCCAGTTTGCACGGAAGCCCAAGTCATAGCCCTCGCTGAACCCGATGGTGAACGCGTAGTCGTACTCGACGAAGTACCCGTCGTGGTACGCATACCACACACCGTCCCAGTAACCCGCGTCATAGGCGGGCGAGGTCACATAGGGGATGTCGCCGCCGCTGTAGAGCATGGGACCGGCATCCTGCGTGCCGTAGCTCTCATCGAAGCCGCGCCAGTATTCGTCATCGACCAGAAACCCGTCAGCAAAGCCCTGGTCATAATCGGCCTGGTTCCAGTCGCTGCCGCTGCCCGTCTGGGTGCCGCGGTCCTGCGTGGCGGGTGTTGCGGGGCATCCGGACACGAAGAGCAGCGCGCACAGGGCCAGCGCAAGCAGGGGGATGGACTTCATCAAGCGGTGCATAAGAAATCTCCTAACCGGTGAACTGCACAAGTCGCAACGAAAGAGGCCGGCAGGGATGCCGACGCTCCCAGTTTTGGTTTAACGGCCGCGGATTTCACCGCGTGTGCGTGACGAACTGCTGGAAGAACTGTTTGAGTCGGAAGAGAAAGAGCGCGGTGAAGCGGACGGCGCGGAAACCCGCGGCGCCTCATAGCGGGGCTGCGGGCTTTCCATGCGCGGCTGCTGCATGGGCGTGCTCCGATCAAAACGGGGCTGCGGAGTTTCAATCCGTGACTGCGGTGCCTCGTAACGCGGCTGTTGAACGGGCGCGCTCCGCTCTATTCGGGGTTGCGGGGTTTCTATCCTTGACTGCGGCGCTTCCATGCGCGGCTGCGACACCGGGTTGCTCTGCCCGAAACGGGGCTGACGCGCCTCGCTGCGCGACTGCGGTGCTTCATAGCGCTGCTGCGGGGCGCTTGGTGCGGCACGTTCGACGGTCGGTGTCGATGCTTCCAGGCGGGGCGCGGAACTTTCCGTGCGGGGTGAACTCATGCGCGGCGACGTGGTCCGCGAGGCGTCTGTGTCGAACGACAACGGCCGGGCGCTGCGCGACGACGGGAATGCGGTTGAGTCAGACATGCCTGAAGAGCGGCGCGACTCCGTTCCCGAACTGCTCCGCGAGCCGTATGACGGCATCGGCGATGCGCCGGGCATCATGCGCGATTCACCCCGCACAGGCGTCTTTTCCGGCATGGACGGGAAGCGCGACGCGCCGCCCGGCGCAGGTGTGCCGGGATCTATGTCACGCAGGGTTCCCCGGCCCGAAGCGCCGCCGCGCGGCGTCGTGTCGGTGGAGGTGCCGCGCAGGCTGCGCGCCTCGCCGCGCGATGCTCTGCCGTCGCCGCCGATGGTGGGAATGCTATCCCGGCCCGTACGCAGTTCCTGCCCGCCCGGTGCGCGGCGCAGATCGGAGCCTGTTCCGGCATTGCCCGTCGTCCTGCCGCGGCGCATCTCGGCAAGGCCGGGTGCCGTGTCGGGCTGCATCGCCGAAGCATTTTCAAGCCGCACACTGCGCATCGAGGAGCCCCGTCCGGCAAGGGACCGCTCCATGCGGGAGCCGGTGTGGTCCACCGCCGAGAAACGCTCCCGGCCCATGCGCGATTCCAGCGCGTGTACCCGTTCGCCGAACGCGGGCCCGTCATGCGGCGCGGCAAGGCCGCGGATGCTGCGGGGCGGATTGTAGTCGCGCACGTGGAACACGTTGTTGTCGAAGGGGTGGTTGTGCGGCCCGCGATACCCGCCGCCGTAGATGTTCCAGACGTTAATCTGGGTGGTCGGCAGCGCGCAGATGCCGTCGGCGAATACCGGAGTGCAGGCCGACACGGGCGCCCAGCCGGTGGTGACATAGCTCATGGGCATCCAACTGGTGCTGGACACGCAGAAGTCCACGCCGCCAATGCCGAAATGGGCCGACTCCGTAATCATGACAGGGCGGCTGTCCCAACCCATGGGAGCCCACATCAGGTAGTCGCCCGCGCATACGGTGGTCGCCCAGGCCGGGCTCCATACCGGATCATAGGACCAGACCCAGCCGTAGCTGGCCACATGGTTCCAGCGGCCATAGTGCGAGGTCACATAGCAGAACGGGTAGGCCCCCACCCACACGCTGCCCATGGCGGGGCTGTAGTTCCAGCAGCCGTAGCGGTAGGGGACATAGTCGACCACAACGGTGGGCCGCCAGCAGGGCCTGCTGTCCACATAGACCCACTCGCCGTAGGTGCCCAGGTCCGACACGCCCTCCACGGGAGCGGCAATCTCCACTTCCTTCGGAAGCGTTTTGAAGCCGTTGGCCAGCACGGTGGCGCGCTCGTTGTTCCACTGGTCGAAAGAGTCGCTTTCAGCGCGGTCAAACCCGGTGGGGTCCGAGGGCAGGTAGCCCGGGTCAACCCACAGGCGCTGCGCGTCGCCAAGGCGCACGGGCGCACCGGCGTCGGTGCGGACTTCCGCGCCTCCCCACCGCACGCTGACCGTCGCGCCGCCCTTCTCGTCGATGTCCAGGCGGACACATGAGTCTATCGGAATGTCCACCTGGCAGGAGGGTGTGGTGACCACAAAAGAACCCTGGCTGCGGCTGACCCGCTGCACATAGAAGGAACCCACCCAGCCGCGCACATCCGCCGCCGGCGGCAGGGCTTTCAGTTCGGCCTTGCTGCCGTCGGCCAGGCGCAGGAAGGAACCGCCCGCCAGTTCCACTTCGGACAAACCGCCTTGGTCCACCCAAAGGGCATCTCCCGGCATGATCAGCGTGTTAAGCGTCGCCCGTTCCCAGTCCTTGTCATCGGTGCCCTTCACCATAACGCCCTTGGAGTCGTAACTGACACGTCCGTGCAGTTGCAGATCCTGCGCCCCCGCAGACAGGGCGGCCAGTGCAAGCGCGGTCATGGCCAGGAAATGCACATGTAATTTCGTCTTCATGGCTTTCGCCTCCTTGAATGGACTTTGTAGCACATCGAACAGGACGAAATCCCGTGCATTTTATTTAATTCACGGCCAACAATCGGGTTTTTGCATCTATATGATGTTCTGGCAGAATCCCCTGCCACTATATATTGCGCTCCAGAAATTCTTGTGCTAGAATGACGAGCGGAGGTGTCATCGGTGCGATTTGGAAAGCGTGACAAAGCGTGGGCCGCAATGGGGCGGCGTCTCTTCGGAGACGCGACCGGACCGGCTCAGAACGGAACAGCCAATTCCGTCCCGCAACCGCATCCTGACAACAACCCACTGGAACCAACGCCGGAGGAGCAGGCCATGGCCGTGCCCGATTCACGTGACAATTCAATGGCCCAAACGGACCCGACCCAGAGCCTTTTCTCCGCCCTGGGCCGATTCTGCCGGCATTTCACGCGCGCCCAGAGCAGTCCCAGCAGTTCCTGGCCCGGCGAGTGCATGCAGGAACTGACAGCATCGCTGAAAGTCTGCCTGGACCAGAATTGGGTCAGTCTGCAGCGGGCGCTGATCGACACCGCGCGGGTGCTTTCCAGCTATGAGCGCGCGGGCCGCGCCGTGGAATGCCTGCCCTTTCTCCAAAAGTCGCACGACATTTTGTCGCTCATGGTGGGCGACCTGATTTTGGACCGCGTCACCGACCTGAGCCGTTATGGTTGGACAGACCATTATTCGCGTGCCCTGGTCACCCTCAAGAACCGCGGCATAGAACTCATCGATGACGGCTCGACCCCACAGGTGCCCGTGACGGTTGAACCCGTCCGCCCTGCGGAAGTGGTGGCGGTGACGCCCCCTCCTGCTCCCGAACCGGATCCCCCCGTGGAAGAAGCGACCGCCCCTGAACTTGTCGAGACTGCTGCGGAGGTGCCGGAAATGCCCCTGCCGGAAGAGCCGGACCTGTCCATAGAGCCTGAGTCGGCCTCCCCGGAACCCGAAGAAGAGGCACTGGAGCCGGAAACGGAAACAGAGCCGGAAGAGGACGCCGTGGAAGAACCGGAAATCGAAGCCGAGCCCGAGGCGGATGCGGAGCCGGAGGCAGAGCCAGAGCCCGAAGCCGCCGCGCCCGACGCACCGGCGCCCGTTGCGGTGACCGCAGCGGCCGTGGTGGTGGAAGAAACGGTGGAAGCGCTCAATGTGGCCATGCAGCAGGCCATCATGGGCGGGGATGTGGCGCAGGCCAAGACACTGGCCATCCGCCTGGCGGCATCGCTGGCCCGGCGTGAAATCGACACGGCCCAGGACCATCTGGCCGCCGCGCAGGACCGGCTCGACAAGAACGGTGCGGCCATTGCCGAGGGGCTGCACCGCGTCTCCGACGCGGAGGCCCGCGTGCTGCATGCCGAAACGGAAATCACCGCGCGCGAGGACGAATCGCAGGTCTGCCGCGTGCGCATCTCGGCATACGACGAGGAGATTCACACGCTTAAAGACGAGGTGGCCGACCTCGACGCGCAGATACAGGCCCTGCAGGAACACCGCGCCACCGAGGCAGCCCTGCTGCACGAGCGCGAATCGGAGCGGGCCGCCGCCGTTGCCGGGGACAGCCTCATTCAGACCGAGATTCTGTCGCTCAACGAGGAGGAGGACGCGGCCCGCGAGTTCCTTGAGGACGCCCGCAACAAACTCGACACCATGCGCGCCGAGCGCATCCGTATAGAGGCTGAAATCGCCGCCATCTGCACCGATGTGGAGCGCCGCAAGCGCTCGGTGCGGGCCATCGAACGCCCCCTCTCGGGCGATGATGACGAAATGCCGGAAGAAGAGAACGGCACACCCGTGCAGGAAAGCGATACAGAACCGTCCGGCGATGCCAAGGACGAGCAACTGCTGTTCTAGCAGCCAAGAGGCCGCAGGTTGAAGGTCAGCCACCGCCCCGGGCGGAGAGGCAGGAAAACGCGGAAGGATCGCAATGGGCAAAAAAGGTGAGATCGTCTCGGGAGTCGACTTCGGCGCCCGTTTTGTGCGTGTGCTCGTCGCCCAGCGGCTCGCCGACGGCGCGGTGAAGCTGCTCGGATACGGTTCGGCCCCGTCGCAGGGCTGCGTCATCCGCGGACAGATCCAGAATCTGGGCGCTGCCCAGGACGTTTTTCGCAAGGCGCTGCAGCAGGCCGAGCACTCCTCAGGCGTGCGCATACAGTCCGTGTTCTGCGGCGTGTCCGCGCCGCAGGTCAATTCGCTCATCCGCGACGGAAACCTTCCCGTGCAGGGCGGCGTGGTCGATCTCGAGCATCTGGAAGAGGCCCGCCAGCAGGCGGCCGCCAGTTCCTCCGCCGCGGGCATGCAGAGCCTGTCCTCCGTCACCGCGCAGGAGTGGTACATCGACGACATGCGCGTGGCCGAGCCGCTCAACATGAGCGCCTCCGTGCTGCGCGCGCGCATCCATTTCGCGCTCGTGCCCCTGGTCGTGGTCAACAACCTGCAAAAGTGCGTCGAGGCGCAGAACTGCGTGGTCGAAGACACGGTGTACATGCCCATAGCCGCCGCGCTCGGCTGTCTCACGCCCGACGACATGCGCCTGGGTGTGGCCGTGGCCGACCTGGGCGATTCGGCCGTTGGCGCCGCCGTCTATCAGGACGGCAGCCTGGTCGGCACCGAAACCTTCAAGTGGGGCATGTCGCTCATTCAGAACGACATCGCCGCCGCGCTGAACGTGCCCTTCGACGAGGCCGCAGCGCTGCTCGTCGAATACGGCCTGAGCAGCAACCTCATCAAGGAATACCTGACCCCGCCGCCCGCGGCCGATTCCGACGACGCCATTGTGCAGGCGGCCATCAAGGCCGGGGCAAACGCCACCGCGCCGGTGAAACTGCACAACGTGCCGGCAGGCGCGCGCACCTCGGTGCCCAGAAGCGAACTGGACCATATCATCTTCGCGCGCGGGCGCGAACTGATGGAAATACTCGCCGCCGCCATAAAATCCCGGGGTTATCAGGGCCGGCTCGCGCGGGGCCTCATCCTCACCGGCGGCGGCGCGCGCATTCACAATATTGAGGAACTCGCCGGGGCCCTCTGCGGGGTGAACACCCGCTCCGGTCTGCCGCAGGGCGTGGACATGCCCTCCGCCCTCAACAACGAAGAGCACACTCCCCTTGTCGGCATCATCCGCCACGGGCTGGAATTCCGCAACGCCACCGGCAGCGGCCGCATCGACCAGAATGTCACCGTCGTGCTGCGCTTCCTGCGCAATATGCGACGGATCGCCGGACAGCTTTTTTACTAGCCTGCGCCTCGGGAAGTAAGGTGCCGCTCTTCTATTGATGAGGCAACCATGCCTGCGCGAACTGGAATCTTGCGGCAATGCCCATGCAGAAAAGACCCCGTGGCCTTCTATTTCTCATCGACGCTTTCCAGAGATTCTTCTGCCTCTTGGACGGCCCTGATAGCCTCCATGCGTCGCTCCAGCGCTTCTGCCTCCATTTCGCGTCCCATTTGCCGGTACAGATCTGCGAGCCTGCGCATGCTAATCTGGATTTCTATTGGCTCGCCTTGCTTCTCCGAAACTGAAAGGGCACGGAGGTACAGCCACTCTGCCTGCGCTACGTTGCCCTGCGCTTGAAAGAGGTCGGCAAGACAAACCCAAGAATACTCCCACTCAACGCCCTGTTCCACGATAGCCAATGCCCGTCTGCATGCCGCGCCGACTTGCACAAGTTTGTTCTGCCTAAGGTAAACTCTTGCGAGGCGGATCAAGTCACGGGCCACATCCATGGAGTCCGGGCCGGAGGAGTTCTCCGATATCTCGACACACCGCATGCAACAAGCTTCAGCTTCGGCATATCGGTCAAACTGCGCATCGATGCTCGCAAGTTCTGCCAAGACGTTACAGAGTTTGGGACTCTCCGTTCCAAAGACATTTTCTCTCTCTGCTAGCGCCTGCTTGTAAAACGGTTCCGCGTCAGCAGCTTTATTCAAGCTCCAGAACAGAAAGAAGGCCATTTCTTCCAACCGTTCGATAATCCCAGTTTCTGTAGGCGGTCCGGGCGTTTCTTTCGCTATCTTTATGGCGCGCCCGTACAGAGCCTCTGCCTCTGCATTCCGGTCCTGACCATGTCGCACACCCGCAAGGCCTCCGAGGCATTTGGCATATCGGGGATGCCGTCCACCAAGTACGCGTTCATATATTCCGAGCGCGCGTTGATACAAAAGCTCAGCCCGCTCAAAATGATCTTCGCGCGTGTGAATATAGGCAAGGTCTTCCAACGCGTTGGCCACATCAATGTGGTCTTGGCCTAGGCGCTTTTCGAAGACCTCAACGGCCCGCTCTTGGATGGACTCGGCAGTTTCCCATTCCCATTGTGAGGAGTATATGTCCGCAAGAACTTCCAAGGCGATGGCGACGTTAACATGGTCTGGGCCGAAAGCTTCTTCGAGAATCTTAACGGCGCGTTTCTGGATGGGTTCAGCGTTCTTCCAATTCTCTCGCCACATTCGATACACGGCTAGGCTGTGCAGGGTCAGGCCTACGGTCGGGTGCTCCGGGCCAAAAGTCTTTTCCTGAACATCCAGCGCACGCTGACAAAGCGCCTCCGCCTCGTCGTATCGTTCTTCGTCACATCGGAGACAGGCAAGGGCTTCCATGCATTCTGCGAACTTTGGGTGGTCTGGTCCTAGCCGGTTCTCAAAGATTTCCAGTGCACGCTGAAACAGCATCTCTGACTTTTCGTAATCTTTGCCAAGCCGATATATCGTTGCGAAATTCTTGAGCGCCGCGGCCGTATCGGGGTGGTCCGGGCCGGAGGACTTTTCCAGAATCTCCAAGGCGCGTTTCTGAAAAGGCTCGGCGTCTTTCCAATTGCACTGGCCTATTTGGCAAACAGCCAAGTCGCTCAGTGTCAGACCGACAATGGGATGCTCAACGCCAAAGGCCTTTTCCCGGATATCCAGCGCCCGTTGGTAAAGTGGTTCTGCGTGTTCTTCCTCATACCGGGCGTTCAGGATATTGGCCAGCGTGTTCAGACTTGTTGCAACATTGGGATGAACCGGTCCGAATTCCGTTTGGGCGGCATCTAGCGCCTGCTGCGCCACGTCCCGCGCGCGGTCATACTTTCCCTGTTCGAAGAGAGAAACTGCTTCGTCATTCAGTGCCTGCCAGTCGCTCAAGATACATGTCTCCGGGAAGTTTTCTAATCCTTCGGAAGCCATGCTTCCGCTGCCGGGGCATGGCCCCGTCGAAGAACAGCGGCGGCATGGCGCCGCGCACTCAAAAAGGGGCGCAGACTCCGGGCCTTTATTTGACCCTCCTGTACTTCACCGCCAGAGACTGGCCTCTCTCCGGAATGCGCAGCACCAGATTGTTCTGCAGTTCGGTGCCCGCCACCTCGCTTGTCGTGACGGTGCCCTTTTCATCGGTCATGTCGACCGCGTAGTGGGCCGCGGGATCGATGGCGCTGAGGCCACCGATAATGCCCGCCTGCGGGCATTGGTCGCGGCGAAAGGCGAGCACAATGCCCTCGTCGAGGTCAGCGCGGTGGAACTGCCATGCCGCGAACTGGTCATTCGCGCTGGACACGGAGGTAAGCGGGTAGAAATCGCCGTACCAGTATTTCTGCCGGTCCTTCGCCTCTGCGATGAGTTCCTTGGCGCGGTGCATGGGGAAATCGTCGGCGAGATAGTCCATTTGGCACAGCAGGCCGCCCGTGGCGGCGCTGCGCTCGTCATAGGCCTCGGGTGCCCACATGCAAGCGGTCTGGAGCGGCACGTACAGGGGCAGCGTCATGGACTGGGCCTGCTTCCACTCGAAATTGCCGCGCGAGCAGTTGGTGTCGCTGCGCCACAGCGGCACGGAGCGCGAGCACATCTCGATGTCGATGCGCCGTCCGCCGCTGGAGCAGTTGTCGATCATCATGCCCGGATGCCGCGCGAGCAGTTCGTCCCACATGGCATAGAGTCCCTCGATGTAGCGAATCTCCGTCATGCCCTGCCGGTCCGGCGCGTCGTTGTCGCGCCAGTAATGCAGCGGGTCCATGTTGAAGTCGTTGCGGTAGACGTCGATGCCGTACTCCTCGATGCGCTGCGAAAGCAGGTCGGTGAGGTAGCGGCGGGCCTTGGGGTCGTTGAGCATGAAGAGGCCGCCGTCTTTGCCGCCAAAGACGAATTCGGGATGCTCGTTGGAGATTTGCGTATCCTTGGCCACGCGCTCCGGCTCGAACCACACAATGAACTTCATGCCGTATTTGTGGCAGCGATCCCCTATGGGCTTGAGACCGTGGGGAAACTCCTTGGGCTCGGCAAACCAACTCCCCACGCCTTCCGGGAAGTGTTTCGGGAACCATGCCGCGTCGAACCAGTAGGTGTCGCAGCCAAGTTCGTGGGCGGCGTCTACGGCCTTCACCTGGCCGTCCTCGCAGGTCCATTCGGGGCGGGCGTTGTAGCGGTCGAAGGTTTGCAGCGCCACGGGCAGCGGCACCGGCCGCCCCTGCTCCTGCGGTGAACGCAGGAGCATAAGCCTGCGGAACTGGTTCTGCGCATTGGCGCGGTCGCCCTCCCAGGCCATGACGAGCATGCGCGGCGTGCAGATGCGCTCTCCCGGACGCAGCACCAGGTGGGTCAGTTCCATGCCTGCGCGCATGCGCACGGGGCCGTTCTCCGCGCGCTCGATGTGCGAGGCCCACTGTCCCGTCCATCCGACGGCCACGATCAGGCCCTGCTTGTTGTATTCGGTGGTGAAGAAGGGGAAGGCGCTGATGGAGGACGAGCGGCCGCCGGTCGGCGCGCGGTCAATCGTCGTGCCCACTTCCACCCGCGTGGTCTTGGGCAGGAAACTGGTGGCGCCGCAGGCGTCGCCCTCCAGTTCATGCATCAGCAGCGGCTGGCGCGCATCGCCGGTCCGCTGGGCGATGTCCATGGCCTGAACGTCCTCGATCAGCGGCGTGTCCGCTGTGCCCCGGTTCTCGAAGTACAGCACCCACTCCGTCGCGGCGAAACGGCTGTGCGAGAAAGCCTCGGCGGTGACGTACAGCCCCGTGGCAGGGTCGCTCCAGTGCGCGATGCAATGGCCGTCCTCCAGATTTGCGTCGTGCTTCCACCCGTTCAGGAAGGTCTCGGAAGAAAGGCCGTTGTATTTGAAGGAGAACGGCACTTTGGCGTTTGCAAAGGGCAAACGGCTTTGGCCCTCGTCGATCTGCCGCACCGTGCCGTCGCTCATGACAAACTGCGCGTCCGCCCAGTCGGCCTGATCGCATCCGGGGCCGTCGCCGCCGTCGGTTACTTTGAGGACCAGTTCCCGCGCGGTGCCGTCCAGCGCGATATTGACGGGCACGGGCGCATTGCCTCCGTGGAGCACCGGCGTGTGCGCGACTTCTTTGCCGTCCAGTTCAACCACGAACTCCACGCTGCCCTTGCCGCCCTGGGTGTCGTAATTATTGTCCACGCCGACAGAGGCCTTGAATGCCGCCGCGCCTTTGGGCACGGCCACGCGGATCTCGCTGAAGGCGTGGGTGCCAAGGCCGTGAGCGAACTCCTGTTCGCCGATACGCAACGGCGTGTCCATGCAGGAGCGCCCGAAGAAGAGCGAACTGTGGTCCTGGCGAAGGACCCGCAGGTCGATGCGCTTTCCCTCGACGGGACTTTCAGGAACGCCAAAGGCCTGCGCGGTCCAACGCGCCATGTCATCCACCATTGCCTTGGGCGCCATCACGGCGTCATCGGGCGGCGAAGCGGGAAGGTCGGCAAGCTCCAGCGCCCCCGCCGACCACGCGCCCAAGAGCACACAAACCATACCGTTCAACAGACCAAGACATACCTTGCGTTTCATGCAGAATCTCCCTCGTGGCGCATGCGCGTTTACCGGAACCATTATCGGCCCGGACCTTCCGCCGATCAATATGCGGCCACAATGAAAACACCCCCCGAGGTGGTGTATAACATGCGTCCCGTCGCCGGACAACCCAAAGACAACCCGCCGGCACGAAAGGAGTCGTCATGGGCCTGCACCAGGTTAGTTTCAACTGCCACCACTGCGGCCACTGCTGCACCGATGTGGTCTGCCTGCCGACGCCGTGGGACGTGCTGCGCATTGCCGTGAACACGGAGCAGGACCCCCATGACTTTCTGGAATGGCTCACCCCGGAGGAAATTCACGGGGTGGACAAAGGCGATTTGACCTGGCTGAAGATCGGCGGCGAGAAGTACATCATGGCGCTCAAGCGCGACGTGAAAAAGGGCTGCCATTTCCTGGACCGCAAGACGCGCTTCTGCAGCATTTACGACCACCGGCCCAACCTGTGCCGACTCTATCCGTTCAGATTGCTGGAGGGCCGCGACGGCACCTTCAAGGGCTTTGCGCTCCACAAGGACGTGGGCTGTCCGCGCAACAGGGACGGCATCTATGACACGGCCCCGCTGTACGACCTTTATCTGAACGATCAGATGCACCAGGACGACTATGTGAAGATGGTCGCCGCATTTAACCGCCAGCGCCGGACCGACCGCAAGCCCGAAGACTTCCTCGACCTGTTTATCGAGATCGTTAAAGAGTAAAGACCGTTCCGGAGCTTTTCATGCCAATTTCCACGGCAGGCGGGACGCCTGCGGTACACGGTGAATTCACCCGCGCCCCCTGGGGTGTCGTCTTTGATGTTGATGGAACCATGGTGGACAACCACGCCTGGCACCAGGCCGGCTGGATAGAACTGGGCCGGCGCAGGGGCCTGCCCATCGATGCGGACTATTACCGCGACCATATTCACTCGAAAGACAACGGGGTCATCCTCGAAAACATGCGGAAGAATTTCGGCCTGCCCGAACTGGGCCAGGATGTCGCCGACGAGAAGGAGGCGATCTACCGCGAGTTGTACCGTCCTGTCCTGAAGCCGATGGACGGACTCATGGATTTTCTGGAGCAGTTGCGCTTGCAGCGCATTCCCTGCGCCGTGGCGTCCAACGCCCCCGAGCCCAATGCGCGCATGATCCTGGAGGCGCTCGCCATTGAGGACCTCTTTGCGGCGGTCATCACGCCGGGACCCACGCTGCCGGGCAAGCCCGAACCTGATATTTTCCTGGCGGCCGCCGCCGCGCTGAATCTGGCCCCGTCCCGCTGTGTGGTGTTCGAGGACAGCTATTCCGGATTCCTTGCCGCCGGGGCGGCGGGCATGCCCTGCGTGGCCATTCTCCACGGCGCGTCCACCGTGAGCCTGCCCTACGCGGCCCGCACCCAGGCGCAGCACCGCGATTTCACCACCGTGCATCTGCCGGAATTGCTGGAAGCACTGGGGCTATAGCCCTCCCCGTCCGTGGCACCCGACAGTTCCCACAATAACGAACTCCGCCCCCCGTGAATCCACGGGGGGCGGAGCAACAAACGCTATTCTGTCCGGCTCGGCCGGACTACTGTCTCAGACTCTTTACTGCACCAGGACCGAGAGAAGCGTGCCGACCACCTTGCTGCAGGGCGCTGCTGACGGATACTTGATGAATTCCACATGGCCGTCCATGTACAGCACGTTGCAACCGCCGGGGACGTGGTTGAACAGGCTGACATTGGGACCGCTGCCGATCAGGTCAAACATTGCCCAGATGGAGCTCTGGGCCGTGTTGGAGGCGCCGGCATTGTTGATGTCGGTGATCATGAAGCGCTCGACACCTTCCTTCAGGCGGTAGATGGTGGAGGTGCCGCCGTTGCCGTACGTGTTGATGGGCGCGGCCTGGGAGGAAAGACTAATGTCCTGCTCGGCAACCGACATGCCATTGCCCTGCGCGGCCGCAGCCACGTAGTTTTGGCCAAGCATGGCAAGCGTCCATCCGAGCTGGCTGGGAACCGGGAGGTTGGTGTTGATGGAACTTCCGCCCTGAATCATGCCAATCAGGCTGCCCAGCAGGCTGATGCCGCTGGCATTTTCCTGGGGATCACTGTCGCCGCAACGGTCCAGCGCCCAGCCCAGATAGCAATAGCTGTACATCAGCACGTTCGGCTTGATAGGGCCGAACTGGAGATTGCTGGGGTCCTGCGGAGCGAGATAGCACTTGTGGTTGGCGTCGTAGACGTCCTTGACCGTCTGCTGCGGGTCTGACGGGCAAATCAGGATGGCCGGGTCCGTCAGATACTCGGGGTAGATTGCGCTGGCGCGCGGACCCACTGCAAAGGCAATGTGGGCAATCGTGGCACCGACCTGCAACGGCGGGAAGGAGCCCCCCGCTTCGTTGGCGTACATCTTGTAAATGATGCCCCACTGCTTCAGATTGTTCTGGCAGGAGGACCGGCGGGCCGCTTCACGAGCACGGGCAAGTGCCGGCAGCAGGATCGCCGCCAGAATGCCGATGATCGCGATAACGACCAGCAATTCGATGAGTGTGAAGCCCTTTCGACGCATAATCATGACTCCTTGTTTACTGCTGTTTTCGGGTCTTGCAACCCAATACCCAAATAATGGGGATAATCACGAGACTTCACGGGAGACAACCCGTAGAGTATTGGGAAGTATAGCGGAAAATCACGGAGTAAACAAGGGAATTCTCTTGCCAGAATTGCGCACTATTATTGCATTATCTTATTTTTTACCGTCTGAAGGGCCATCACGCAGTTGCCCACACCCATATTTACCGGTGCCGGTCCGAGTTTTTCGTACCTCTGAAATTCCACATGGCCGTCCAGGTAAAGAATGTTTGACCCGCCCGGAATGTGATTGTAGAGGCTGGAATCAATGCCGATCATGTCGCCCATGATCCAAATCTCGCTCTGGCCCTTTGCCGATGCGGCGGCATTATTGATGTCCGTGATCATGAAGCGCTCGACGCCTTCGCGAAGCCGGTACACTATCGAAGCGCCGCCATTGCCGAGCGTGGGCTTTCCCGAATCGTTTAGGTTGGCGTCGTTGTCCCCCTTGCTGCTGTCCCGGGTCAGTATGAACGGCATCGCGATTTGCAGAATGGTTGACACAACCTGGTCCGGGCCGTTGCCTGTGACGGCCAGGCCGGGGATGGGCACGGTCGCCATGTTCACCTGTGGGTCTGAACTGCCTGCCTTGTCAAAAAGCCAGCCCAGATAGAGGTAACTGGCGTCGGCCAACTGCAGGCCGCGGGTCGGCTGCTGGCAGGGCACGGCGATGTCCGTCTGCCTGGTGACGGGATTGAGCACGTCTTCGGCTTTGTTGCCCGCATCGGAGGGACAGATCAGGATCTTGGGATCGGTCAGATATTCCGGATAGAGGGCCGTAATGAACGGGCCCGCCGCAAGCACGCCGCGCTTGCCGGTGGCCGGGAAACCGGCGACGGTGCAATCCACCGTGTCCACGCTCGTCATGGTGACGGGGGGAAGCTTCCCCCCCGGCGATTCGCCGCTGTACATCTTGAACACCAGGCCCCACTGTTTCAGGTTGTTTTGGCAGGAGGATCGGCGGGCGGCCTCGCGGGCGCGGGCCAGCGCCGGCAGCAGTATTGCGGCCAGAATGCCGATGATCGCGATGACCACCAGCAGCTCAATGAGCGTGAAGCCTCGTTTCTTCATGACTGGGTTCCTCGAATGATGAATTATTTCTGTATGGAGTTGGCCGGACTGGTTGTACCAACCCATGAATCTCGGCACAACAACATAGCATAGGCACCCCCCGTGACGCCACGTGTTGTCCCGTTTTGGTTTTGCCCGCCCTTTGATCTAAAATGCGCAAAATTGTTATCCGTTTACGGTCTTAACGGCAGGGTATGGTCAACCATGAGGAAGGAACAGGCTGAAATGCGACAGTACAACATCAACCTCGATCCCAAGAAGATTCCGGACGCCTGGTACAACATCGGCGCCGACATGCCCGAGCCGATGGCGCCGCCGCTCCACCCGGGCACCCGCCAGCCCGTCGGTCCGGATGATTTGTCCGCCATCTTCCCGATGGGCCTCATCATGCAGGAAATGAGTCCCGAGCAGTACATTGCCATCCCCGGCGAGGTGATGGACAAGTACCTGCTCTGGCGGCCCACGCCGCTGCGCCGGGCCTACCGCCTCGAAGAGGCGCTCGACACGCCGGCCAAGATCTACTACAAGAATGAAAGTGTCAGCCCCTCGGGCAGCCACAAGATCAACACCTCCGTCGCGCAGGTCTATTACAACAAGGCCGAGGGCGTCCGCGAGCTGAGCACCGAAACCGGCGCCGGCCAGTGGGGCACGGCGCTGTCCATCGCCTGCGCCATGTTCGACATGAAGTGCACCGTCTACATGGTGCGCATCAGCTTCGAGCAGAAGCCCTACCGCAAGAGCCTCATGGAGGCCTACGGCGGCAAGGTGATCGCCAGCCCCAGCACCACCACCCAGATCGGACAGAAGTTCCTGGCCGAGAATCCCAACACCACCGGCAGTCTCGGCATGGCCATTTCGGAGGCCGTCGAGGTGGCCGCCACCAGCGGCGGCGCGATCAAGTACAGCCTCGGCAGCGTGCTCAACCACGTGTGCCTGCACCAGACGGTGATCGGCCAGGAGGCCAAACTCCAGCTCGAAAGCGTCGGCGAGTATCCCGATTTCGTTATCGGCTGCTGCGGCGGCGGGTCCAATTTCGCCGGCATCGCCTTCCCCTTCGTGCAGGACCGCATCGCGGGCCGCAGCAAGGCGGAGTGCATCGCCGCCGAACCGGCCGCCTGCCCCACGCTGACGCGCGGACCCTTCGCCTACGACTTCGGCGACACAGGCCAGTTCACCCCGCTCATGAAGCAGTACACGCTGGGCCACAACTTCATGCCGCCCGGAATCCATGCGGGCGGGCTGCGCTACCACGGCGTCGCCTCCACTGTCGCCCACCTCAAGCATCTCGGGCTGATCAACGCCGTGGCGTTGTACCAGAACCCCTGCTTCGAATCGAGCCTGCTCTTCGCCAAGTGCGAGGGCATCATCCCCGCGCCCGAATCGAGCCACGCCATCCGCGCGGCCGTCGATGAGGCCCTGCGCTGCAAGGAATCCGGGGAGGTCAAGACCATCCTCTTCAATCTCAGCGGACACGGCCACTTTGACATGACGGCATACGACGCCTATCTCCGCGGCGATCTGCAGGACTACGATCTCGACGATGAACTCCTCGCGCAGGGCGCGGCCAGCATTCCCAAAATGGACTGATGCCCCCCGCACCTCACTGAACTCTGCAACGCAACGCCCCCAGGTGAACCACCCGGGGGCGTTCTTCTTTTTGCCGAATCTCAATAGGCCCGTCAAAGGGCCCCTTGGTTTGTTCTGTGTCTCATCCAACGAGAATGAAAGGGGTTAGTTGCAGGGGCGCATGAAAACGACAGGTCGGTCTTGGACATGCGGCCAGGCCGCGATATACCCCACGCATCATGGCCATGGGACGGACATAGGTCCTGTCAGTGTGTAGAGGCGTCCGGGTGCAGGTCGTACAAGACACCCCAGTCCGCTTTCGCCAGGAGTTTTGCCCCTGTGTCTGTCGCATACTTTTCGAGAAACTCCGTTTCTTTTTCCGAATTGTATGTCTCCCCCGGAAACAATGCTCCCGCCTGTGGGTCAGAAGCGGTCTTCGTATCGTAGTTGCGTTTCTCCACGAGCAGGTAGCGGACCTGAAAGGCTTTGACGGCGCCCGCGAAGGACTCAGGGGTCAGGGCACCCAGGGAACGGGGAAGATTGCTCATGTAGAGCGCGTTCCTGCCGAAATAGACCGGGCTGCGAAAGCCGAAGGCCGCCAGATGAACGTGGAAATTGTGGCGCGCCACATAGGGGGTGACGAGCAACCGGTGCGTCCCGTCCACGCGGTCCGCCAGGGCCGCATGCACTTCATGGTAGGTGCTGTCACCTTCGGCGGTCTGCGCCGCGTGATGCGCCGCAGAGTCCGGGCCGGGCAGGCGCTGCGCGTTCCAAAACGCAAGGCCCGCGCACAGGGCCACCGTGAACAGTCCGGCTTGCCTCCGCGCCAACACCGCCAAGAGGCTGTGGCACCAGCAGGCTACACCGACCATGACAAGCGGCATGAAGGGGATGAAGAGTCGGGATTGCCCCGCCCCTTCGTAGGCGCGCACCAGAAGCCCGTATCCAAGCGCATAGGCAAACACAAGAATGACGGGGGCATGCAGAATGGGCCGGGTTTTCGGCCCGACGAAGAGGCGCAGCAGGGAAACGAGAACGGCCCCGCCGAATAGCAGCACAAACCCTCCGCCGTCTGGAGTTCTGTAGTCCCGGGACGTGAGCCGATCAATCGAACCGCAAACAAGATGGAAGGCGGTCACAGGGAAAGAGGCAAGGTCTTGTTGCCCCTGAATCACGGAGAGATTGCCGCCCAATTCCTTTCCCATCAGGTGCGCGACCCGCGGCAGGCCCAGGAAGAGCACCGGCACCAGGCAGGCAAGCAGGAAACTGGTGGTGAACACCGAAGAATCTGACAGCATGCGCGGCAGCGGCGGCGCCGCATCGCGTTCCTGGAAGGCAATCCAGATGATGGCCGCGATGTATGCGGGACCTAGCAAAACGAGGTCCATGTGCGTGTGCGCGGCAAGGGCCGCAGCCGATGCCGAGAGCGCCAATAGCAGCGTTCGCAGGCGATTGTCGTCCCTTTTCCCGCATGCCAGTGAAAATGTCAGCAGGGACAGCAGCACGAAGGTTTCCGAACCGGTGTGGGGCATTTCGGAACGGCATGAATCGATCATCACCGGCAGAAATGCGCAAAGAATCAACGTGCCGACACCGACCCACCGGTTCCTGGAAAGCAGGGCGGCAATAACAAAGACGAGAGACAGATTCAGCAGGTCCAACGACGCATTGAGCAACTTGAGGGAGGCATCGTTTGCACCCAGCGCCCGTATGGCCAGACCGTTCATCAGGTACGTGGCGGGCCGGTAGAACTCCCATGCGCCGACCAGCCTGAATGTGTGGTTGCCCTGTGCCCACTGCACGGCGTTCTCGACATACTCCCAATTGTCGTTTCCCGAAATGCCGGTCTCCGCAATATGGTCAAACCGCACAACCGCCGCCATCAGCAAAAGGACGATGAAAACGAAGAGAAATGCCAGGTTTCCCCACCACCCGGTGCTGCGGGGATGGGCCAGGCAACGTTCCTCGTTATGAATTTCCGATTCCATCTTTCATTTCCGCCCGGGCCTGGGTCACTCAATGGTCCGAATTGCCCAGTGCCCTTTGCTGTAATCGAAGACCAGGCGCAACGCACGGCTCAAGGTCCGCTCATTTGATTTTGCGGGACGAATCACCGCCACCCCGCGCAGTTCCGCCGTTCCGTTTTCAAGAACCCCATAATCCTCCCAACGCGCGGAATCGAACGAATCAAGCCCCGTCTTGTGGAGGAATTCCTCAAAGGACTGGAGGGAAAGGTCTCTCCGCGTTTCCGATGCGGTGCGGGCGTAAGCTTGGGCAAAGTGACCCGCCTGGACATCGGCGAAGAAACGGTCCGCCGTGTCCATGTATCCCGGATTCAAGAAGGCGATGAGCAGCCGCACCGTCACGATCAGGGCGCAAAGCACCGCCGCAATTATTGCGGCGCTTTCCACGAAAGCTCTTGGACGGGGACTCACCGCTCCCATCAGCCACCCTCACCGAATGTTAAACGCACGCCCGCGCACGAGTACGGGATAACACCCTTTCCAGACCGCCCGAATTGCACACAATATTGCGATGGCGGAGGGCATCCTTTGGGCATTGTAGCCTCGGTTGGGTTCTGTTTCAACGGGAAAGCCGAACTTGCGAAAACCTGTTGGCTGCACATCTTCTTAAAACCAACATTCCAGCCACTGGCTTCACAGACTTGGATTTTTCCGTCAAGGCTGCGCTTTCATTGAAGAAGGGCTTTGGAATGACCGTGATGCCCTGTCCGCTGGAACACGCTGTCAGAGACGGGGCTCGGAAAAATCCTCAACTCTTTGTTTTTCGCCTATTCCTAATAATTCGTACATTTTCCACGCCAGGTTGGCGTCTATAATGACGTCATTGGCGATGTGCAGTTTGGTGAGGGCGATATAGAGTGGCTGGGCCTTCCTGTGATCGCTGGACATCAGAATGGTCCCGCCGGCCTGGGCATTCTTTTCGCGGTGCACCTCCGCCACATCGCGCAGGTCCTCCGGCCACAACGAAAGCATGCGGCAGTTCAGCGCCCCGATCTTCTTGTACCTTGAATCACCCCTTCTGGGGAGCAGTCCGTCCTTGGTGAACACATGGCTGGCAATATCCCCGCAGGCATCGTCCTTGTCGCGGAATTTCTCCAGGCCCCCCTGGCCAATCTCTGGCTCCATAAACCTTGTGAGGCTGGCGTGGGTTTCCAGCGCGCTCATGGACGTCAGGAGGAAGTCGTGCTTGAGGATATCACCGAAGCGGTTGTCCATCGGTTCCTGTTTGTGCATGGCCCAACGCTCGTCCAGATAGGCCCTCGCCTCCTCACCGGTGGGGCAGATAGGTTTGGTGCCATACACGGCGGAGTAGCCGGGATCTGCCTTAAAAAAGTCCTGCAACAATTGCGGGTCGTTCGCTCTCAGGCTTCCATCTTCGTTTACCAGGGCCTCGCTCAGAAATGCGGGCGCCCGCACCAGACGCACCTGCATCTCTTGGGACCTTGAAAAAGCGCCCGCGAGCAATTGTGCGTTTGCGGCCGAGGAAACTTCCCAAGAACGCCGCGCCAACACCACCTGCTTTGAATCAACCCAGAACAGGCCGGTCAGGGCGCTGAATTCAATCTCTTCGGGGCTGGTGGCAGACAGGTCCTGATCGCACCAGTCATGGAAGCGCTTGCAGAGCCACTGGACAGAGTATCCCCAATTAACGCCTATGCGGAGCTTTCGCCTCTCTGGCTCGTTCTTGGCCCTCTCTTCTTTCAGGAGCGTCATTTGTTCGGCCAGGAGCCGTGCTGCGTGATAGGCAACCCGGCTGATTCGGGGCCATTGGTTGGCTGCCGTGTCCGGCGTTTCGCGCCCGGGGTCCGAGTCGCCGCGAGTGACGACCATACTGCGCAAACCGGCCCCTTTTTTGTTCAGCTCCTGCATAAGCCGCTGGCCGACAGCGTGGTAGTTGAGACGCTGGTAGAAGGGCTCCGAATAGCCTTCGGGCGGCACAATGCGGCAGGTTTCCTGCACGAAACCCAGTGCCTTGGCTTCTGAGAGGCGACGGGAAACGGTGGCCAGAGACACATTGTTCGCTTCCGCAATCTCATTGCTCGTCATTTTCTCGACATAGGACTGCTGGGCGATGAGCAGTTGCTGAAGCACAAGGTCCGATTCCATGGCCGTCCTTTTTAGCCCGCTTTGGGCCTCGGCAAGAACTCGATAAGCGCTTTATCATACAGACGCCTGTCGTCTTCAGACAACAGGCAGGGGTGAATGCTCTCAAAATACTCCAGAGTCGCCTCATGGTCATCGCCGTGCATGCAGGCAATCCAGCAGTACAGCGCTGCACGGTGGCGGAAGAAGAAACCGGCCCGCAGGCACCGGCCCTCCAGAATGTCCAGGCAACCGCGAAAGTTTCCTGCGCGGTAAAGTTTCGCCGCCAGTTCCAACGACGCCTCTTCCCACTTCTGCGGCCCGCTGGTTTCGAAGTTCAGGAGAAGCCCGGGATTCAACTTCAGGCTATACCAGGATTCCGAGCCATGCTCCACATGTTCAATGATGTCCGGCGCGCCCAACTCTTGAAGCGCGGCGCGCAAGTGACAAACGCAAACGTTGACGTAGTTGCTGGCATGCTTTTTCAGGTCGATTACAGTGCGGTCCTCCTGCTCGCGAATTCGTGCGCAGATCCTGAAGTAGAGCGTCACAGCGCTTTTCGGGTCCCCATCGCAAAGCTCCAGCAGGAGTGCTATGGCCGGTTTGCGCCGTCGCATCGAATAGCAATTCTCCTGGAACCAAATCACATTCCCGTCGACGTCCACGACCAGTTCCACAAGCTGACCCTTGCCGCCGCGGTCCCTGCAGTATCCTTCTTCGCCCTTACCCATCGTGCTCACCTGACATGCCCTCCGGCGCAGAACGCGCATGGTTGAAGTTCCGGCAGTCTCAAACGCACTGGGTACAATAACACGAAACACATATTCTGTCAATGGGTGATTTTGCTTTGCTCACGGCCTTATTTCTGCAAAGCGTTTCATTGACTGCAATCTCACATCAGATGACTCGGTATTCGCGGGGAAAATTCAACTGTTGATTACCAGAACCATTACCACTTCATGACCAAGACAGGTTGATGCAACACTGATGCTGCAAGTTTCATGGTCATCGCCTTTCGGTCGCTGTGCCGGCTGAAAGCTTAAGGTCAGCACTTATCGTACAACACTTTCGTAGAGGAGCGGGAACAACCATGGAAAAAGGAACCATTAGCGGGCGCGCGGTCTTTGATGAATCCAATTCGGAGCGCCTGATCATGCAGGCAAGACAACTGGTGTGCGATGTCTGGGCAGCCTTGGGCGAGCCGGCGCGGCGCTTCACGAAGAGGGGTGGCGCCGAGTACCTTTTTACCGAACGGCTGGGGGTAGAGCTGCGCGTCAGCCCGCAGGAAGACGGCGAAGTTCGGCTTGATGTGCAGATTCTAACTTCGGGCCAGCTCATGAGCATACAGGACTGGCTCGGCTCCTTGTGGAAACTGGGTGGCCGCTGGACGCAGTGGTGCGAAGAGGGGGATGAACTGCGGGCCTTCCATCTGACCAGAACCGTGTCCGGGCAGGAATTTGGCCCGATTCGCGAGAGCCAGCTTCGCGCGGACCTGTCCCAGATCAAATCTTGGTCCGATGCACTGTGCCCGCTGACGGCAGCCGTGCTGGATGAGGAGGTGCAGCGGGCGAAATATCACCGACACAAGGAGCTGCTTGAATACGTCTCCAAATGGCATGTGCGGACGGCGGGAGCCGAGTCACTGCACGCATGGGCCGAGGGAGTCGCTGAAATGGTGATGGGCGGCGTCTGTGTGGGGATCACGGCCGAGGCGCCGCTGGAGCAGTCCGTAGCACTTGGTCTGGTGGCCACCGCACTGGCCGCACACAATGGCCAGACGCTCGGGCGGTGCAACAAGATGTCGATGGGCACCGAACAGGTGCTTGGCGCCGTCGCCGGCGCTCCGGGCGTAGTCGCCCTCCACGCGCGGCTGCTGCGGATGTCGGCCAACCGCTACGAGACCGCCAATGAGTCGGGCAATCTGCTTTCCGCACTGGCCTCCGAAAACCGCGCGGTGGTGTTTTATGGCAGTTATGCCGAACTGCAGGCAACCTTCGCCAGCGGCCAGGGCGCCGTCCCCGATCCCCTTCGGCCGGCCGTGTGCCGCTTCCCCGGCGCCGGGTTGGAGGAGCTTACCGCGTTTGCGGTCAATGACCACTGCCGGCGCCTGGCGATCCGGGACCCGGCGTTCCAGCGCGACGTGCGCGACGAGGTGGGGGAAGCGCTGAGGCAAACAGGACGGGGCATCGCGCTGCGCCTCGTGCAGCAGACCGTGCAGCGGGTAATCGAAGGCAGGGTGAACCCGGGAACACCCGCCGACGCCAAGAGCTTCGCGCGGAACCTCGCGGGGTGTTCTGAAACCTTCGGCGGCATTGCCAAACGGGCGCGCGTTCAGCGCCCGGACGCCATCCAGCAGCACCTGCAGAAACGGCTCACCGATCCCGGCCTGATTCCGTTTCTGAAAAGCCGCCTCCTGGGACAGGATCAGGCCATCGAGGAGCAGGTGGGAAAACTCGTCCTCCAGGTGTTGACCTGCCCCGTGCATCAACCCCTGCGCGTGGGCGCGGTGGGCGCGAGTGGAACAGGCAAATCGGAGATGGCCTCCCTACTGGCTGCATGGCTCGACATGCCCTTCATGAACATCGATTGCGCCTCGATGCCGGACCACCACACAGCCCTCGCGCAGCTCCTTGGCAGCGGCCGGGGGATTATCGATTCCGATCAGGCGGGCCGCCTGGAGCAACTTGCCAAAAACTTCAACGGCGCGGTCGTCGAGATCAGCGATGCCGATCACGCGGCGCCCTCGGTGCGCGGCCCCATCACTGATGTGTTTCTCCAAATGCTGGAAACGGGCGAGGCGCAGTCGGCAAAGGGACATATGTTTCCTTGTTCCAGTTTACTCTGTATTTTTACACTAAACCTGCCAAATCGAAAAGACGAGTCCATCTTCCAGCCTGTCGGATTTTCCCAGGCACCGAGCATTCACGAGGTCCGGAAGGACGCCCACAGGGAGCTCACCAAGCTCTTTTCCGCAGCCTTTTGGGCTCGCGTGGGTTCACCGATCCTGTTCGGGCCGCTGGATGATGGGGTGCGCGCGGAGATCGTCCGCAGGGCACTGCAGGACGCCGCAGCCACGGCGCTGGAGCGGATGGGCTTGGGCGCCGTGTGCGTGGAAGCCCCGACGGAGGCGGCGCGCCGCCTGCTGTCGATACCGGGCGCGCCGGGCTCGAGCATGGGTGCGCGGGGCCTGCTCGAACTGGGACGCCAGACCGCCGCGAGTGCCGTGATGGCCTTTGTGTCGGGCGGAGGCGGAAGCGGTGCTTTGGAAATCACCCTGAACGAAAACAACATCCCCATCCTGCGGAAAACCGCATAAGCCGAAAGGACACAGCCATGACTGAGCGGATTGCGCGCCTGTGGCGCGAACATGAATTCAAACAGGCAGGGCCCAACGAGGCCATCGAACTGCTGCCCGTGCCGGGAAACACGCCGATGGTGCTGAAGAAGACCGTGCTGGAAATCCTGGGCCGGGCAATTTCCAGCGGTGAATTTGCGCACTGTTTCGGACCGACCGGGTCGGGCAAATCGGGGCTGATCGAGGCGATCACGCTGGTGCCGGAAAACTGGGCGGCCCTTTGCCGGGGCATGGGCCTGGAATACCGCCCCCTGGAAATGTTTGCCATCGAGATGGTCAACTACGAGACGCCGGGGGAACTGTACAAGCAGCGGGCCATCCGCGACGGGCACACCTACGACGAGGAAAGCGAACTGATCCGCGCGGTGCGGGGGGCGGCCGCATGCACCGGCACGCACTATCCCCTCATCTGGCTGCGCGAACTGGGCAGGGTGCACAGCGCCTCCGTGCAGGGCGGCCTGCTCAACCTGATCACCCGCGGAATGATCCGCCTGCCCGACGAGCAGTTCATCAGCGGCGCGGGCATCGCCTGGGTGACCGATTCCAACTACAACGTGGAGGACAACGCCACCCACACCCTCGTGACCCTGGACGACGCCCTGGCGAGGCGCGCGACAATAAACATACCCTTCTACTATCTTTCCTCCGAAGAGGAGGTGCATATCATCGAGACCCTGATGGATGAGGGCCACCTTCCCCGCCTGGACGGGGAACTCATCGAAAAAGTGGTGCGGCTGGGCAGGGACATCCGCATCCAGCGCAGCCAGGGCAATGTGCTGAGCGTGCCGCCACCGACGCTCTACGGATACTTTTCCTTCCTGCGGCTTGCCGACGCGCTTCCCGGCCTGTCCATCCAGGAGGTGGCCAATGTCACCCTTTTCGGTCCCGCCACGCCCTCCGACCGCAAGCAGTTGGCGGGCGTGTTCAGCAATGTGTTCGGAATGAAGAAACCGTCCCAGGCCGATTCGGTCATGGGGGGAGAATTGCTATGAACAGCTTTGACTACCAGTACGGCTCGGGAGCCATTGTCTATGACGACGACTACGGTGAGGACGGATACGCCTGCTCTTCCACGTCGTCGTTGAGTATTGTCCGGCCCAAGGAGGAATGGGGCGGGATTTCGGTGGCACGCTGCCATGACCCCAACACGCCCTGGGTCTACCGCTGCCAGGGGCAGATGATCCTTAACGCGATCATCCGCGTGGGCCAAAACGCCATCCGCAGGCTGCGGGGCGATGAGGGGCAGCAGGACCGGCCCTTTGCCGTGAAGCCCCAACTGTCGGCGTTGTACACCAGCTACCCCAACCCGGCGCTGGTGGCGGCCGGCCACACCTTCGCCCTCGAACTCAAGGCATCCAGTTCCGGTTTCGCGGAGCTTCTGGACGCGACTCTCGGGGAAGAGATTGTGGACCTCTACTCGGAAAACGACCCCGCGGCCATCAGGACCGTCCTTGGGTATATCATCAGCGCACTGGGCAACCGTGCCGTCGTTGAAGAGGCGGCGCGCCATTCAGAGCTGCGCCCCGTGGAGCACTACCGCCTTTTCCAGGCAAGCCAAAGTTCCCTGCTGCGGCCCCGCCTCAGCGACGTCATCGACATGGTCGTGCTCTTTGGGGACGTGCTTCCGCCCATTGACGCGATGCCGGTGCACCCCATGACCAGTCACATACTCACGGGCCTGGCCAAGTGCAGCCGCCCCTATTTCGACGTGCTCGCCGCAACGCCGCCGGACGAATTCACCGATCTGTTTTCCAACTGGGCGCTGGATCTGCTTGACACGCTTGCGCCGACGCTGCCCGCACGGGTCAGGGAAGGGGATGCCCCGAAGGGCGGTTACCCCAATGAACCCCAGTCCCCGCCGCCCGGGACGCCCGGGGATTTCAAATACGGCAATGACGGCCCGGCGCCGGACAGCGGCAGGGAGGAGTTTATTCCGCCGCTGAACACCCCGCAGCCGCCCACCCTTTCCGTGCAGAACGGCCGTGACAAAACGCCGGAGGAGACCATCGAGGACATGATTGGCCCTGACAGGGGCCAGGATGGGGGCGGAGACAAGACCGGACCGCAAGACAAGCAGCCCTGGAGCAAAGAGATCAACGATGCGACGCTCGAACTTTATAAGGAGGCTGAAAAGGCCTCGGGGCAGACGGGCGACTGGGCGGACATTCGAGAAGACATCGCCGAGCAGATCCTGAAGGGCAAGGGGTTCATGACAGGCCCCATTGAGGGCTTGCCGACCGAAGGGCACCTGGTAGATTTCTCCTTTGACGGCATCAAGGTCGGAGGGCAGTTGAAGGACCGCCCGATGGAGCTGTGCGAAGATTCGGAAAAGGTAGACAGCCTCCGCATGGAGGCGGCCCCCATTGCCGCGGCGCTGCGAAAAAACCTCTATCCCAGCGATGAGGAGCAGTCCCAAATTGAAAAGCTCCGCACCAGCGGCCAGCTTGATGCAAAACGGCTTGCGGTGGCGCACGTGTGCCAGGCGGCGTTCCGCCGGTACCGTGTTTCGAAAGAGCCCAGCCCGAAGGGCAGGGCGGTGCTACTGGTGGCCGCCGACGGCTCAGGGTCGCTTTCCAGGCTCCAGATGAAGATGTGCAAACTGCTCACGGCGGGATGGCTCGATAGTGCCCAGCGCGCCAACGTGCTGGTGCTGGCCGCGCTCTACCACAGCGAGGACTTCTGCAACACCCCGCTGGTGCAGTGGGTTTACCATCTGCGCAAGACACCTGTCATGAACCCGTCGCAGGGGGTGCGTGCGGTGGCCTCCCTGCCCGACCGGGGAACGGGGGCGCAGTCCGATGCCATTTCCCTGAAATACATGCTGGACGAGGCCGTTGCCCTGGCAAGGGGCAGCCAGATTTACCTGACCCTGATCTCCGACTGTTCCTGGAACAAGTGCCTTCACGAATCCCCCAAGTCCGCCGAGGAGGAAGTGGCCGGCGTGCTCAAAATGTTCCGGCAGGAATTGGGAGAGCGGCTTCATGTGACCCTTGTGGCGCTCGGGGGGGAAAGCCGGGAGCACGTCGAAGGCGTCGTGGACAAAATGGTTGTCCTCGGGCCCGAGGCCCTGTGCCATCCGGCACAGGCGGCGGAAAGCGTCGCCGCCTACGTGGCGGCGTGCATTCGCGAACGCCGGCGGTCGGCCAAACAGCGCCATTAGCAGAAAGGCGGGTGATCCATGAAATCCAACACGACAAAGCACGGGCCGGGAAAGGCATCGTTTGGCTGGCAGGGGGGATACGGCGGCAGTTACACCGGTGCAGGGAAGGGCCGCGGCACTGGCGGCCACAGCACGCAGGGGTTTGTGCGCAGGACCTGGTATGACCCGGCCGGTCTTGCACGGTTGGTGTCGGTCCTGGCCGCCTACGACAGGGCGCGGGAGCGACTGGCGCGGGAGGGCGGCCGGGTCGCGGACCTGCGCGCACTCACCGGCATGCTCACCGAGCCCTTCATCATTGAAGGGCCCTACGGCTCGGCGGAGGCCACGCTGAACGCCCCCCAAAGCGTCAGAAAAGCCCTGAACAAGGCCGGCCAATACGACGCCCATCTTGAAATTCGTCGTGTTGCGCACGATTTTCCGGCCTACTACCTGGCCAGAACGCACCGCGACTGGTGGGGCGCCTACGGGTTGGTCGTTGAGGATGTGCACCGGTCCGGCGACTTCACCCTGGACGACCCCCGCTTCGTGAAATTCATGTACGCCGGACGCGGAAAGCATTATCTCCGGCTTGCCGCCTTCCGGGACAAGGTCGGCATGCTGGAGGGCATGAAGCAGGGCGATGATCTGGACGGTTTTCTGTACACGCTTGGGCGCTGTGTGTTTCAGGGGGCCTGGCACGTCGATCAGCGCTTCTCCTTCATGGTCGCCGATGCCTTCGGCCTTGGGCATCTGAAGTCCGCCGTCGAGGTCACCTACATGTGCCTGAGCGTTGACCTCTTCGGCCTGCGGCGCCACCTTACGGACGACATGCGCCGCTTCTTCTCCGAGTCCTACCAGAATGAACCCCTCGTGCTGCTTCTCAACATGCTGCCGTCGCTCAAACCGCAACAGTTCGCCGCGCTGTCGCGGAACGCGTCGGACTGTTACCTTTCGGTCACCGAGCATTTCAACCGCTTCCTCGGCACCGAGCTCCCGTGGCGGGCACTCAATGACGGACCCATGCCCCTGTGGAAACTGCTCCTGGGAAACATGAAACGCCTCGATGTGGTGGCGCGGCACACCACCGACTTCCCTGAATTCAAGTCAGCGCGTGAAGCCCTTGAGGCGGGCACGCGCGAGTCCCTCCAATGTCTGATGAATGTGCAGACAACGTGATGCGGGGGCACTGCGGCCGCAGTGGGTCTCTCCCCTGCGAGCCCTGAACTTGCGCGCATGAATCCCTGGATGCGCGGTCGCCGTGCTGGAGTGCGACGGCCGCAGACAACAATCACCCTGAGACAATGACAACGAGGAGAGAAAACGATGCACCTGATGAACCCCATGCGAGGCATGCCGCGGCAACTTGCCCACAGGACAAGGGGCGCGCAACCCGTGGCGCCTGGACCGCGGAAAGGCATGAAGAAGGGAGGCGCAAAATGAAGAAGAATCACGACGGAAATCCGGGGCGGCATGAAGAGCGGGACAGCGACGAACGGCGCGGCAACACAACCGGCCGGGTGCCGTCGAGAGCGGAACACGCCGCCGTCCACCGGCACCACGCCCATCTGCGGGCTTTATGGGAGCGTGAGGTGACTTTGGAGGAGGCCCGGGAACACTGGCTTGCCAATTGTGCTGACAGATGGATGGAAGACCGCTTTAATCTCAGTATGGAACTGCAACACGCGGAAATCCTGCGATACAAGTGGATTAAGTCGGAGAGCCTCCAGAAAGACGCCGGATCGGAGGCCGTGCTCGAGTGGATCGAGAAGTATGCCGCGTCTTTTCGAGAGTGGTTTGAGGACAATCATGACTAGTCTGAAAGAGGGAGGGAAAGAGGCGCCATGAACATGTGGCAAGGGAGAGAACGATAAATGCCGGGCAGCACGGGTTTCAGACCGGGAGTGCAACGCAAGGATGACAAGCTGGTACTGTGGACACGCGGTGGCGTCACTGTCATCCGGATATGGGACCAGCCGGCCGGATGGGTGAAGACGGCGGACCGCCCGTATTGGCGGCACTGCCGGCCGGAAATCGATTTTGCGATGCACGCACTGGTACAAAAGGAACGGCGGGCCGCCGCGGAATTTCGAAAGTTCGAGGCGGGCAATTCCGACCACGCCAGGCTTTGGCCCGGTCATGCAACGCCCTGGCCAGTGTACAACCTGCAAAGGGCCCAGCGGGCGGTCCACCTGCACAGGGAGTTCTACGGGCTGGTGCCGGAACCGGTAAGAAGGGCCATTGCGCCTTTTCGGAGCCGGCAGTTCTCCCTGCTGTCGTTCTGTGCAAGATGTCCGGGTGGAATGGACCTGCTCCATTCCACCCCCGCGCTGGCGCTGATGCTTGCCAACGCCTGGGTCTTTGCCCCAAAGGTGTGCCAGCCGCTCCGTTCCGTGCGCGCGCTGCTGCGGAAAAGACAGCGCTGCCAGATGGAATGGCTGCGGTTCGCGGCACCCTCCGAAGCCGCGGTAAGGATTCTCCGAAAGGTCCCGGCGCCGCAGTGCAGCATGCCACTGCTGCTCTATTTGCGGACGGCCATGGCCGACCCGGGCACCATCAGGCTGTTGTCCCATCTGGAGCGGGTCAACCGTGGCGTGGTCCGCATTGTGTCCGACCCCAATCTCCTGCCGATGGCGGGCCCGGCCCTGCTGGAGGAGGTAAGCCGTATGAAAAGTGAGGACGACACCTCCAATACGGCCTACGCCCTCAAAGACCTGCTTGAACGGCACCGGGCCGGCAACACGAGACCCGGCATACTTCAGAGCACGCACCAGTTGCATCAGCGTCTTGGCCGGGTCTTTCGCGATGAAGCGCGGACGGGCGGGGAAGACTTTGAAGAACTCGTTTTCCCGCCGCCGCCCGTCGAAGGCACTTCTGAAATTACCCCCCTTTGCTCCCTTGATGAACTTCAGGAGGAGGGGGATCGCCAGCAGCATTGCATCGGCGGCTATGGGTCCCAGATAGCCCGGGAGATGGCCTTTGCCTATCGTGTAACCCATGCCGGGGAGCGTTCCACCGCCCTGATTCGACCCGTATGGCGGCAGGGCAGAAAAGTGTGGGTGCTGGACGACTGCAAAGGCCGCAAGAATGCTTCCGTTACCGATGGGACAATGAAGCTCTTGAACGCGTGGTTGGCAGCCCGGCAGGGAATCGAGGTTGACGATACCGGGGACGTTGAGCTGTTTTTCGAAATGGACGATGACATTCCCGAGCATGAAGAACCTGAAATCAATTGTGACGTCCAGATGATGTTTGAGGAATTCGACGATGTCCCCTTTTGAAGTGGACCATGGCAATGCCACCCGTGCCTGACGGAGCTGGCTGCAAAATACCCAAGCTCACTTGGACGCGGGACAGCGGCGCGGAAAGGAGCGCGGAGACAGGCAGGACGGTTTGGCCATGCGGGATTGGGGCTTTGCGAACTCCCGCCCGACGAAACGGCCCCTTGCAGGCCTCTGCCACGGCAAGGTGTTCTGCGGCCGTTCGAGTTCCGCCGCGGTGTTCTTCAATTCACTGAACTTTATTCGCGACGTCTCCATCCCGGAGTCATCCTGTTCGATTACCAGCACCACCACGTGGCGGGCCTGTCTATGGGGTTCTTCCAACGGGGCGCTTCTTAACATCCACGCCACGGCTCGGGCTGTTGGCTCGTCTCTGAATCGGAGGCCTTTGTCCATTGCAAGCCAGTTGCTGCTGAATGCCGGGCGCATTGGGTCCACATTCCTCCGCACACCGGGCCGGTCGTGCCAATCGCGGCATTCATCTGTCTCTGCCGGTGCGGACGCACAGAAAGAAGCCGCCAATTCCCTGGCCCGTGCGATTTGGTCCCGAAGCACCGCCACCTGCGTCGGGTTCAAGTCTTCACGGCAGATCCGGCGTGTTACATGAATGCGCTTGGACCCATCCAACTCCGGGCATGAAAGCGTCCAACCGGCGTCCAACCCCTGCAAACGGTCATGAAGTTCCTCCAGTCGCACCGATTCAACCGAAGGTGTGCTGCTTATGTCCAACTGCACCTCCTCACCTGCGCGATATGGATGAACCCGCACTTCAACCCCCTGACCGAAACCGAAAACATATCCCGCTTCGCCATCGTCCCCCGGTTGGGGTTTCGGGAAGCCCTGTTCCGCCCATGTGTCACCAAGCACCTGCAGAACTCGTGGACACAACCTGACAAACGCGTTGTCACTGAAGACCCTGCGTCCGCCAATCATCAATTCGGGGTCAATGTCCATGACTGCCTCTCCCTGTTTCCGTGGCGGTCAGCAGCCTTCTTGCCGGACAGACCCGCAGAAACGGAACCCGAAAACCTTTCTGAACAGGGTGCCAGTATAGGTTGTGCTTCCGATGGTAATCTCCGGGTAACAGGTTGGGAAACTGCATGCGCGTGGCATCAGCGCAAGCGACGAATCACCACCTGAGCGCGCCTGCTTCTACAATTGGGCCTTATTGGCCAGTTCGGCGCATTCCGGGAAATCCCACGGGATGTCGGGGTAGTTTTGCCACATCTTCACGTCGCGGGTGAGCAGGCCGTACATTTCGGGACGGCGCTGGTGCATGGTGCGCAGGTGTTTGCGTTTCCAGCGCAGTTCGGCGAGGTTGATGGCGGCGGTGACGCAGGCGTCTCCTCTTTCTTTGATGCGCGGATAGAGCCGCGCCTGTTCGGGTTCGTCCTTGCGACCGTCGGCCGGGGCGACGCAACCCGGTCCGGTAAAACCGGTGTTGACCCCCTGTGTGATGTTTGCGCCGACCACGCATCCGTAGCACTGCGCGGCCATCATGCAGTGCGAGTCTTCGATCATTCCGTCGCGTCCGTTAATCCACAGAATGACCTCGGCACCCATGTAGGAGGTGCACCCCCACGCTTCGGGGAAGTAGCCGTCGTAGCACTGGAGAATGCCTATGGGCGCGAAATCGAGTGTGAACACTTTGAACTCGCTGCCCAGTATGCCGCGCGCCTCTCGGTCGTTGCCGCTGTTGGGCGGCCACCAGTGCGGTGCCGGGCCGGAGGCCGGATGGCACTTGAGGTAGCGGCCGAGCAGATTGCCGCCCCGGTCGACCACCCACGCGCTGGTGGACCACTGGTCCTTGCCCTGCCTCTCGACACAGCCGGTAATGGCGTTTATCTTGTGTTTCGCGGCGAGTGCAAAGAACTGCTGCGCCACAGCGTCTTTCGGGGTAATCATGTCGCCCAGCACGTATTCCGGAAAGACGACCAGGTCCGAGCCCAGGTCCGCCGCCTTTTCAAAGAAGGCGGGCATCCGCTCGATGGCGGGCGACACGTCTTTGCCGGTCGTCAACTGAACCAAAGTGATTTTCGCCAAATCTCGTGGTCCCATGGATGGCTCCTTGGCAGGCGCCGACTGCGCCCGGCCTTTCTTTGCAAGGGGGTGAAGTTCAGCGGCGGAGGCAGTGGCCGCAAGGCCCATGCCCGCCGCCCCGGTGCCGATGAAGGCGCGGCGTGTCATGGAAGGTTTGTTCATGTTCATGTCCTCCATGATACGGTTCGGCCTATTACAATCAAAACGCGTCGTTTCCCGGCCGCGCGCTTGCAGCACCCGCGCGGGACGGGCGATAATCGCGCGGACAGAGGCGGAAGGTTCCGCAACACAGGAACAGGCATGCGGTTTATTGTCATCATGGCGCTGGCGCTTTGTTTCGCGACGGGATGCTCCTGGCGCGACGGGGGGGCCTTGCCGGGGTCGGTCATACGCGTGGGCAACGGTGCCGAACCGCAGGAACTGGACCCGCACCAAGTGTCTGGCACGACGGAACACCGCATCCTCACGTCGCTCTTTGAAGGACTGGCCGACATCGACCCGACGACCTTGAAACCGGTGTCGGCCACGGCGGAATCCTGGGACATTTCTCCCGACGGGCGGGTGTACACCTTTCATATACGGCCCACGGCGCGCTGGTCGAACGGCGACCCCGTCACGGCGCGCGATTTCGCCTATGCCTGGCGGCGTATCCTCAGCCCGAAGCTGGGCTCTGAATACGCCTATCTGCTGCACTGTATCCGCGGCGCCCGCGACTTCAACGACGGCAAGACGACGGACTTCAGCACCGTGGGCGTGCGCGTGGTGGACGAGCGCACGCTCGAACTGACACTCGAAAGCCCCACCCCCTATCTCCTGGCCATGCAGACGCACTTTGCATGGTTTCCGGTGCACCAGGCTACCATAGAGAAATTCGGCGCCATCGACGAGCGGGGAACACCTTGGACCCGCGCGGGAAACCTGGTGGGCAACGGCGCGTTCACGCTGGCCGAATGGCAGCCCAACGACGTGCTGCGGGTGCGCCGTAATCCGCACTACTGGAACACAGCGAAGGTGCGGCTGGACGGGATTGAATACTATCCCATCGACAACCAGCAGACGGAGGAGCGCTCCTTCCGCGCGGGCAATCTGGACCTCACCGCGAGCGTGCCGCTGCACAAGATTCCCATCTACCGGAAAGAGCACCCGAAGCTCATACGCATCAGCCCCTACATGGGCGTCTATTTCTACCGGATCAACGCCACGCGGCCGCCCTTCACCGACCCGCGCGTGCGCAAGGCCCTGGCCATGGCGCTGAACCGCGACGAGATTGCGCACAACGTGATGAAGGCGGGCGAGCGCCCGGCCACCTCTTTTGTGCCGCCGGACACGGGCGGCTACACCTCGCGCGCGGCGGTCACTTATAACCCGGAGGCGGCGCGGGCGCTGCTGGCAGAGGCGGGCTTTCCCGGCGGGCAGGGCATGGGGCCGGTGGAGATTCTCTACAATTCCAGTGACGCCCACCGCACCATCGCGGAGACGGTGCAGCGCATGTGGCGCGATAATCTGGGCATCGACGCGCGCCTGCTCAACCAGGACTGGAAGGTGTATCTCACCGCGCTGAACACGCTCGACTACGCCGTGGCCCGTTCGGCCTGGATCGCCGACGTGGCCGACCCGGTGAACTTCCTGGAATGTTTCCAGACCGGTGTGGGCAACAACCGCACCGGCTGGTCCTCGCCCCAGTATGACGCCCTCATCCGCGCCTCCTACCTGGAGACGGACAACGCGAAGCGGCTCGATGTGCTGCAGCAGGCGGAGGCGATGCTGCTCGACGGAGGGCCGATCATCCCCATCTACTACTATTCCTGGACCTTCCTGCAATCCCCCGCCGTGCAGGGGCTCGTGACCAATCCGCTGGGCTACATCCGCTGGACCGATATGTGGGTCGACCGGGGCACGGGAGCGAAGCCATGATCGGATTCGTCCTGCGCCGTTTCCTGGAATCGATCCCCGTGCTGCTGACGGTGATCACCGTGGCGTTTTTCCTGGTGCGTCTCGCGCCGGGCGGACCCTTCGACACGGAGAAGCGCGCGTCGCCGCAGGTGCTGAAACAGTTGCAGGCCCAGTACCGTCTGGACCAGCCGTTGTACCGGCAGTATTTCGACTATCTCGGCGGTGTGCTGCACGGCGATTTTGGCCCGTCCTTCCGCAAGCCAGGCCGCACCGTGAGCGAGTGGATCGCGCTGCGCTTTCCCGTGTCGCTCGAACTGGGCGCCTACGCGCTGCTGGTGGCGCTGGCCGCGGGCATGGCGGCGGGACTGGTGGCGGCGCTGCGTCCCAACAGTGCGCTCGACCACGGCACCATGTCGCTGGCCATGCTGGGCATCTGCCTGCCCGGCTTTGTGCTCGGTCCGCTGCTGGTGCTGGTGTTTGCACTGTGGCTGGGCTGGCTGCCCGTGGCGGGCTGGTCCACGCCGCTGCACAAGATCCTGCCGTCGATCACGCTGGGCGCAGCCTATGCGGCCTACATCGCGCGGCTCACGCGCGGCGGCATGCTGGAGGTGCTCGCGCAGGACTTCATACGCACGGCCCGCGCCAAGGGCCTGAGCGAGACCCGCGTGGTGCTGCGCCATGCGCTGCGCGGCGGCGTGCAGCCCGTGGTGGCCTTTCTCGGCCCGGCGGCGGCGGGCCTGTTCACCGGTTCCTTCGTGGTGGAAACCATATTCCAGGTACCGGGGCTGGGCCGCGAATTTGTCGAATCGGCGTTCAACCGCGACTACACCATGGTCATCGGGTCCGTGCTGGTCTATGCCGTGCTGGTGGTGGCGTTGAACCTGGCGTCGGACATTGCGCTGGCCCTGCTTGATCCGAGGGTGCGGGCGCAGTGAAACCAGGAACTCACAATGGGTTCAATGTGGGGCAGACATTCTTGTCTGCCGCTTCGGAAGAGGAGGGCACACAGGAATGTCTGCCCCACATTGAATGCGTCAACCATGGTTGGGATGAGACGCTTGAAGACATTGGCTGACAACAACACGGAGCAGGGCTCTTCGCTGCGGCGGGACGCATGGCGGCGGCTGAAGCGCAACCGTCTCGCCATGGCCGGGCTCATTGTGCTGGTGCTGGTGGGCGCGGCGGTGGTGGTGGGTCCGTGGATGGTGTCCCATTCCTATGAGACGCAGGACACGGCGCTGGGCGCAGCGGCGCCGAGCACGGCCAACTGGCTGGGCACAGACCCCCTCGGCCGAGACCTGCTCTCGCGCATGCTCTACGGCGGGCGCGTGTCGCTGCTGGTGGGGCTGGCGGCGACGGCCGTGTCACTGCTGATCGGCGTGCTCTACGGCGCGACCTCGGGCTATCTCGGCGGACGCATGGACGCGGTGATGATGCGCCTGGTCGACATCCTCTATGCGCTGCCCTTCACCGTTTTCGTCATCATCCTCATGGTGTTTTTCGGCCGCAATTTTCTGTTCCTGTTTCTGGCGATTGGCGCGGTGGAATGGCTGACCATGGCGCGCATCGTGCGCAGCCAGGTGCTCACGCTGCGCCACCGCGAGTTTGTCGAGGCGGCCGTGGTCATGGGCCTGCCCATGTGGCGCATTCTGCTGTTCCACATCATCCCGAACACCCTGGGACCGGTCATCATCTACGCCACGCTCACCGTGCCGCGGGTGATGCTGCTGGAGGCCTTTCTGAGTTTCCTCGGGCTGGGCGTGCAGCCGCCCATGAGTTCCTGGGGTTTGCTCATCAAGGACGGCGTGGACACCATGGAAGAGTACCCCTGGCTGCTGCTGTTCCCCAGCATCGCTTTTTCCATGACCCTGTTCGCGCTCAACGCACTGGGCGACGGCCTGCGCGACGCCCTCGACCCGCGCACCTCGCGGGATTAATAGCCGCGCCGGTCGCGGCGAATGCGATAGATGCGCTCGGTGATACCGCCCTCCTGCTCGAACCTCTCTGCCAGCGACGAAATCTGCCGGTCGAGCAGGTGGCAGCAGAGATTCAGTAAAGACAATGCACCATTTGCGGCGATTTGGGAAGAGGGGGGCGCGGACGAACACGGACCCACACGGACAGACACGGACTTGTCCGGAAGTTCCCTGGAAGACTCAGTCGCCGCGTCGGTCTTTGCTTCTGTCCGTGTCAGTCTGTGTTCGTCCGTGTTCGTCCGCGCCCCCTTTGCCAAAGCTCGCTCCTCGTCCACCCAAGCCTTGAATTCATCCACCGACGTGCAGCGCCTGGCCTTAAACCGCTTCAGTGCCGGGTGGTCCGCTTCCCACTGGGCAAGCCCCCGCTGCCGCAGGAAGTCCTCGTAGTCCAGACGCAGTTCTTCCAAACTTGCCCGGGCAACGTTTGTCAGTTTCAATTCAGTCTTCTTCGACGTGCCCGATGCCTGACTGCCTTCGGCAATGTTCTGCACGCCGCTCCGCGCCGCCTGCACCATCTGCTCCTGCATGCGCCTCTGTGCACGGCCCACATAGCGGTCGCAAAAGCGTACGGTCACGTCGTAAGCCAATTGCGCCAATTGGAAACTCTTCAGATTCCGATACCCCCCGTGCTTCGGGATGAGGGATTCCCTGTCTTCCGAAGGGTCGCCACTATTCTTGTCCATCCCCGCGCCTTTCAATTTTCCGCAATCGCCAGCGGCTCCCCATAGTCAAACACCGCCTCCCCGCCGCTCTTGGCGTCGGTCCCAATGAAATCCTGGGTAAAGTAATAGGCGCCGTGGCCGTCGGTGGCGGCGCCCATGCCGGTGTGGTTGAACTGGGCGCGCATGATGTTCGCAAGATGGTGCGGGCTGGCAAGCCACCCGGCAACGGCAGTCTCCGCGGGCGTGGCGGTGTTGTTCCAGGCGATGTTCTCCCCTGCGGACATGTAATTGAGACCCGCCGCGTCCATCCGCTGGAAGGAATCTTTACCATCGGGGTTGACATGGTCAAAGTATGCACGGTTCACCATGTCCTCGCTGTGCGCGCGCGCGACGGCGCGCAGAGTCTCGTCCATGACCAGTGCGGACAGGCCCGCGGCGGTCCGTTGGGCGTTGACCATGTCGAAAGCCTTCTGCTCCGCGGCCAGGGTTTCTGCCGTCGGATGGGTTGTCGGAGTCTTCGTGGTGCAGCCGGAAAGGCTCAAGAAAAATGCCGCCAGCAGGATCAGTCCGAAAGTGGTCATCGTGCGCGCCATGACAGGGTCTCCTTAATAGTTCCCACAGGCAGTATGGGACAAGTTTCGGCGCTTGTCAATCCGGTTTTTTCCGCATTCATGGAGGTTTGCGTCTCCGCGCGGATTGGCTATAATGACAGTCCAACGTCCACCCACGGGGGTGGACCCATGCCCCAACATAGCTGGCCGCGCGGAAGCGCGGGGAGAAAGGCCGGAGAATGAGCGACAAGTACGCCATCGGAATCGATTTTGGCACCAACTCGGTGCGCGCAGTCATCGTCAACATCGCCAACGGCGCGGAAATCGCCACCAGCGTGTTCAACTACCCCACCGGGGACAAGGGCGTCGTTCTCTCGGCGAAGAATCCCGATCTTGCCCGGCAGCATCCGCAGGACTATCTGGACGGCACCGTCGCCACAGTGACCGAGGCGTTGAAACAGGCGGCGGCCACGCCCGGCTTCACCCCGGCGGATGTGGTGGGCATCGGCGTGGACACCACCGGCTCGACGCCGTTGCCGGTCAATGCCGACGGTGTGCCTCTGGCGCTGACCGATGCTTTCCGGGATGACCCGAACGCCATGGCCTGGCTGTGGAAGGACCACACGGGCCACGCCGAGGCCGCCGAAATCACCGCGCTGGCAGCCAAGATACGCCCCAACTACCTGGCCAAGTGCGGCGGCACCTATTCCTCCGAATGGTTCTGGTCCAAGCTGCTCAAGTTTAAGCGCACCGCGCCGGAAGTCTTCGCGGCCACGTACACGTGGCTGGAACACGCGGACTGGATGACCGGCGTGCTCACCGGCACGGACCACCCCTCGGTCGTCAAGCGCTGCATCTGCGCCGCGGGCCACAAGGCCATGCTCAATCCCGGCTGGGGCGGCTATCCCGACGCGGAGTTTATCGGCGCGCTCGACCCCGACCTGGTGCGCATCCAGCAGACGCTGCCTGCGGTGGCCTTTGACGTGGCCGACGCGGCGGGCGGACTGACGGCCCAATGGGCCGCAAAGCTCGGCCTGCCCGAGGGACTGCCCGTGGCCATGGGCGCCTTCGACGCCCATCTTGGCGCGGTCGGTTCGGGCATCCGGCCCGGCGTGCTGGTCAAGATCATCGGCACCTCCTGCTGCGACATGATGGTGGCCCCGCTCGATCAGGATGTGCCCGATGTGCCCGGCCTGTGCGGCATCGTGCCCGAATCGATCCTCCCCGGCTGCTACGGCTTCGAGGCCGGCCAGTCCGCCGTGGGCGACCTCTTCAACTGGTTCGTCAGCAGCATGAAGCCCGAAGGCGAGACGCACGAGTCGCTCACCGCCAAGGCGGCGGCGCTCAAGCCGGGCGAAAGCGGGCTGGTGGCGCTGGACTGGAACAACGGCAACCGCACGGTGCTCGTGGACCAGCGGCTGACCGGCGCGGTGCTCGGCATGACACTGCACACCAAACCCGAGGAGGTCTACCGCGCGCTCATCGAGGCGACCGCCTTCGGTGCGCGCGTGATCATGGAGCGCTTTATCGAGTACGGCGTGCCCGTCGAGCGCATCGTCAACTGCGGCGGCATTTCGGGCAAGAACGCCATGCTCATGCAGATCTACGCCGATGTTATGGGCCGTCCGCTCGAAATCTCCGCCAGCAGCCAGACCTGCGCCGTCGGCGCGGCCATGGCCGGCGCCGTTGCTTCCGGGGCGCACAAGGACTTCGGCGCCGCCGCGGCCGCCATGGTCCGCGTGGATGAGAAGGTCTACACGCCCATCTCCGAAAATGAAGCGGTCTACGGCAAGCTCTTCGCCGTCTACAAACGCCTGCACGACAGCTTCGGCGTCCGCGGCCACCAGGAAGAACTGTTCGACGTGATGAAAGACCTGCTCGCGATTCGCGACGCGGCAAGGGCATAGCGTCCTCGTCATTGCGAGCCTCAGACCGCCTTCGGCGGCGATTCGCGGCAGAAAGCCGCCGGGGGACTGGCACCCGTTTCCGCCCAAGGCCAAGGGACGGCAGCACTGTCGCGTATCGGAAACGGGTGCCTGTACCCGAGTCACCACACCCCGGAACCTCGCGAGCCCGGGTACAGCCACCTCCGCTTTGGCGTGGTTTCCTGACCATGCCACAACTGGGGCACCTGTCCCTCGTGCCCATAGGGGTCATGGTGTCCATGGAGATTATGCGAATAGCCCAGAATCGTTGCCATTGCGAGAATCGGGGCGCCTTTGGCTGTGAATCGCGGAGGAAAGCCACAGGGGGACACGAGGCAGGCGGGACGCCTGCGGTACTTGTCGCGGGCGTCCCGCCTCCCATGAGAAGGCCAAGTCAAATTGTCGGTCGGACTTGGCCGACCGGCGTATCTTGGTCCCTTTTCCAAGGCATGAACCGGGCTCCCATACGCACTTTGTTCAGCCCGTGGGCTGGGTGCAAGATAAGGTTCGTTCCGCCTGGATGCTGCAGTCTGCCCAGCGA
>CAITNO010000014.1 GCA_903893795.1 Candidatus Hydrogenedentota bacterium
GCCGCCGCCGCCGCCGCCGCCACCACCGCCGCCACCACCACCGCCGCCGCCGCCGCTGGCACCGCCGCCGCCGCCGCCGCCCGGTCCTGCAACGACCAACAGCTTGCTCACAGCCGCCACGGCCGCGTTGCTATAGGCCGCGCCGATACCGGCACCGCCCGTAGCCCCGACATTGCCATTGGTCCCGACGTTGGCTGCCGTGCCTCCAGAAGAACCGTCACTGCCGTTGCTGCCCGATCCGACAGCCACTCCGTTGGGGGCGCATGCACCACCACCGCCACCGGCGCCGGCACCGCCGGCTGTGCCCCCCGAGGTTCCCGCCGCCGCCGCACCACCGGTGCCGCCGACGTCTCGAACACTCAGGCCAGCCGCGCCGCCCACGCCCGGAACACTTGTCTGGTCGTTGAACGCGTTAAAGCCCGAGGTCCCGGCAGTGCCTGAATAGCCATTCGTTCCACTGCCGCCGCTGGTGCCAGCAATACCGGCAGTGCCGACAATCCCGTCAGGAGCGTTGCCAGACGTCGTGCCGTTAGCGCCGTTTGCGCCGCCGCCGCCAGCACCCACTTTTCCCCCGACTCCGTTCGTGCCGGCGACGCCACCCGCGCCGCCGATGCCCTTGACACCGTTGCCGCCGCCACCCAATGTGCCTGCGGTTACAGTCATTGGCACGGCCCACGTCATGTCACCCGCCGAAAGAATGGAAAGCGGCCTGCTGCCGGTCACCGTCACCGTTGCGCTGGTCACATTGACGTTCAGGAAGCGGAACACCGCCACTCCGGGGTGGGTCGCCCCGGCATTCACGGTAGTTGCGCCGGCTTCGCCCGTATAGGTGTTGCCGCCGTAGCTGAGCGTCAGTGCGTCCGTGTTAATGGCGAGCGCGCCGCCCGCCGTGGCCGTCAGTGTCCTGTTCTGATGACCGAGCCCCGCATAGGGATCGTACACGTCCGTCGAGAAGCTCGTGACGGTAACCTGCATCACCGTCGTGGAGACGCTGTTGCTCCACACGTTGGAAGAAATAACGCAGAAATACTGGCCTGAGTCCGCTTCCGTCGCGCCGCCCGGTGTGCTGGGGTCCTCGGGAATATTGATCAGTCCATCCGCTGAAGCTGCGCCGAAAGTCACAAAGTCGGGGTCTGTTGCGGTCTTGCGGTACCACTGATAGGTCAGTGCCGAGCTGTCCGCGATGACTCCCAAGGCCGGATATTGATCCTTCCATACCTGCCCCTCTTGGATCTGGTTCTTCGCCGGAGGCTGCTGCTGAATGGTGATTTTCGGCACCACATTGACCTGGACCACATTGGAATTCTGTGTCAACTGGCCGCAGTTGCCCGTGATCGCAACCTGGAAGTAGGTTACGCCATAGGGCAGGCCTGTCACCGTGTACGGATTGGTGGTGGCGCCTGAAATGGGGGCCAAGCTCCCGGCGCTCGTTCCCTTGAGCCACTGGTAGGTGTATGTGCGGCTCGTGTCCTGCAGTGCCGTGCTCAAGGTCCAGGAACCGTTGGTCTCGGGGCTGCCGGGAGCGGTGCCGGTGTAGTTGCCCGCAGGCTCCTGGGAAATTACAAGGGAGGTCAACGGGAGAACGCCTTCTTTAAGAAGGAAGGCGTTTGTGACTCCGCCCGCCGCCTGATAGGAGGCCAGATTGGTGGTGCCGTCGCCGTTAAGGTCGCCGCCGTTGACACCGGAAGCGCCGACAGCCAGCAATTGCGGCAGACCGGCGTACTTGCCCGGGCCGACCTGATAGCCCGATGCCCAGTTGGTCAACGCGGTGCAAATCTCTCCGCCGGGGATCGTCACCCGTGCACTGGTAATTGTAATGCTGCCTGAAACGATTGTGGGCAGTTTGCCCGTGTCCAAATCCTTCACCGTTCCCCAAGGCGCGCAGGCAGTCGCCGCTTTGGCGCCCGCAGGCTCAAGCTGCAACTGGCCGAGTGAATGGAACACCACCTGGGCCAGTGCCTCGCCAAGGTTGTTTGTGTCGGTGTAGATCGTGCCATCAGTCGATTTTCCAATGTTGCTCAACAGGCCGGGCAACAGTTGGTTGACCAGGGTGAAACCCACACTGCCCATGAAAGAATACCAGTAATTGGTGCCGCGGCTGTCGCCTATAGTCATGTAGGCGGCGCTAAGGTTGCGCAGGGCCGCGTCGAGCATGGGAGCGTTCTTGGACAACAGCTCCTCCATGGGCGGCACATCAAAGGTGGTGCTGCCAACGATCGGAAGGCCCGTCAGCGTGTTCGACCGGCCCGTGGTCAGGGTGGCGATATCCAGGCTGAGACTGCCAATATTAATGCCGCTGTAGACAGCACTGTCAGCCGTCACGTGTGCGTTGTGAATGGTGATTTCGGGCATGGCAACGTTAATGTTCGCGGCATATGCGGCCTTGATGGCATTGGCGTTTGCCTGCGAAATGCCGTCGAGGCAGGTGCCGCTGAGCACTGCCTCGAGCAAAGCAAAACGCTTGAGGTCCGACACACCGGTCGGGGCGGCGGTCCACCCCGGCGTTCCGCTCGCGCCATTGTCGGACACGGCCCAGTTGGGCCCATCCTGACCTGCGACACCCTTGTAAATCGCTGTTGTCAATGAATGGGTCGTCCCTGCCGGAAGCGTCGGCGTGCAATCCGTGCTCCAGAGGGTGCATCCCGTGTAGGTCGTCATCAGATCATCCAGTTGCTTCTGAATGCTGGTGGCGGGATCGCTGGCCACCGCATTGAGCGTCGGCCAGTAATCACTGTACAGATAGGGGTGGGCAACGGCCAATGGCGCTAAGACCATCAGCGCCGCACAGACCGCCCCGACGCGTATCATCCTGAATCTCATGTGTTGTCTCCTTGTTGGCTGGCGAATCCCATTAGAAAAATAAGTACACAGGCACCCTCGTGACCATCGGTTGTGCCAATTTTCTGCCTCACTACATTCACGATAAAACATTACCTCTTTGCGAATTCCTGCAAAAGGCACCTGTCATCCAGCGGGATTTCCATCCCGTTGTGTCGACAAGAGCCAAGGGGTAGCCTTCGCACGTCTATCTTCACCTGCATGGATATGGTACACGTTTCCAGAAAATCTGTCAAGCAGACATTTTCACCGGCCAAAGGGCGCTCACTCTCTGCTTCAAAAGTTCTTTGGTTAAACCAATAACACCAGACCCCTGATAATATTACCCTGCGTCCAAGCCTGACATTACCGTCCCGGTTATGCCAGGCATAAGTCTTTTTTAGCAAATGCTTTATAACAATAGCGCCGAACTCTTTTGTTTACAGTTGCGTTCCGGATCGTCCCAGCCTGTTTATTTCTTCGGCCTTCCTGCGAAAGCCTTCGCCTTCTTCCCTGCGTCCCAGTCTGGTCAGCGTGTCGGCAAGGTTTATCATTGCCTTGGTATATTGCGGATCCACTTCGACTGCTCTACGGAGATTGTACTGAGCTTCCTGGTACTGGCCTTCGTTCATAAGACACCAGCCGAGATTGTTAAGTGCCACGGCATTCCCCGGCGTCATCTTCACCGCCTTCGTGAACCATGGGATGGCCTGATCAAAACGGTTCCGGTCCATTCCGAGAACACCCATGTTGTACACGGCTTTGACATATTCCGGATCCAGGCCAAGCGCCTTGGTCAGCAAGGTCTCTGCATCGTCATAGCGCGCCTGCCGCAGGGCGACCGTGCCCAGGTTGTTCAGGGCGTTGACGTTTTTCGGATCCCGCCGCGCCGCCTTGGTGAACCAGGACAATGCCTCATTATAGTCCCCGCGGTTCAGGGCAAGCAGCCCGAGATTGTTGAAAACATCCGGATTCTCGGGAGTCAGCTCCAGCGCCTTCGCGAGCCATTGCCCGGCCTCATCGGGGCGCCCCCGCTCGATGGCCAACCGGCCCAGGTTGTTGAATGTGCCGGGCCGCGGATCCACCTGAAGCGCCCTCGACAGCCAGGTTTCCGCCTCGTCATAGCGCCGCTGTTCCAGATAGAGCAGACCCAGGTTGTTCAGGGCGTTCGGAATTCCCGGATTGCAGTCCAGCGCCTTCTTCAGCCAGGTTTCCGCCTCGTCATAGCGCCACCGGTCAAGGGCCAGAGCGCCCATGTTGCTGAGGGCGTTGATGTTCTTTGGATCCAGTTCCAGCGCCCTCTTCAGCAGGGACTCTGCCTCGTCATAGCGCCGCTCGTCCAAGGCACCCTGGCTAAGGCCGGAATATGCAAAGGTGCTCTCCTCTCCGATGGCCAGCGCATGGCGGAAAAGCGTTTCGCTGTTGCGCCAACAGGTGGTCTGCACAACCGAGCAGACTGTCAAGAAAGCCAGAATCGCGCCGGAAACAAGGAACAACGAGCGCCTTGACAGACGCAGCGCCGCCGCCAGATCGGCCGCGCCCCATACAAGCATAAAGAAAATGCCGACGAGCGGAATGTAGGTATAGCGGTCCGCATGAGACCAGAATCCCGTGGGCACCAGCCCGATAACGGGAACGAGGGTTCCCAGATACCAGAACCACCCGACGAGCAGGTAGGGGCATCTGCGGAAACGATAAAGACAGAAGGCGGTTATCCCTGCCAGCACCGCAGCCGCGCCGGCCACCTCCCAGAGGGGGAAAACGCCCGGATTCGAGTAGAACACCGCGAGGTGCAGGGGCCACAGCATCTGCGCCAGGTAGATCACGTAGACGACAAGGGCGTTGCCGCACCGCACCGGAAAGGAGAGCTCCAGGCCCTTTTGGATGTTGCCGCTGTTGGTCGCCGTCATCGACAACGTGACCGCACAGAACGCCGCCGTAAGCATCAGGAGGGGAAGTTTGCCCAAAGCAAGACGGAACGCCCTGCGAAACATTGCGGCCACAGGAAGGGTCCGGTCAATCCGCTCCAAAGGCCAATAATCCAGCAGCAGCAGCACGAAAGGCAGCGTCAGCACCGATGGTTTGGACATCATCGCCAGAAGAGACAAGGACACCACCACCAGATACCGTGCCGGATTGGGGCGTCGTCGGTACCAGCCATAACCACCCAAGGCGGCGATGCAGAACAGTGCGCTAAGCACGCCCTTTCGTTCCGCCACCCAGGCCACCGCCTCCACATTCAACGGATGAACCGCGAAAAGGGCCGCCACCAACGCGCTGGGCCACAGACGGCGGGTCATGCGCGCAAGCACTAGAAAAAGCAGGATTGCGTTCATTGAATGAAGAATGAGGCTGGTGAGATGATGCCCCCACGGGTGCAGTCCGTAGAGTTCGCAGTCAACCATGTGGCTCATCCAAGTTATTGGAACGAGGTATGTGGTGCGATTGTTGGTGAACGCCCAGACCACATTGGCCCAACTCATTCCCGCCTGCACGGCATAGTTTTCCGTAACAGCCAAGGGGTCGTCATGGTTCAAGAAATCGTGCGTGAGCGTCTGGCCATAAATGGCGACACAGGCGAAAGCCAGTGCGACGCACACGCCGACGACAACATACCTTTGCGACGGGATCTTGGACGGTTGTGGAGCGGAAACTTTCGCGGCCTTGACGCGTGGCTTCGCTGCTTTATGGCTGGGTTTAATGCGTGCCATTTTGCGCTGCGTTCAGTGAATTACGCGCGGCCACGGGCGGGCAGCACACCCTTGGTGGCGCGGTAGAGGAATATCGGAACGTATGCGGGCAGCAACCACGGCTGCGGGTGACAGCGGATGAGCCTGGTGATTCTGAGGGGATTCATGTAGAAGCGTCGCAGCGCGAGCCGCTGATAGTAAAACAGCCTTGCATCGGGGAGATCCGTCAGGTTCACGCGCATCCCAGAGAAGTCCATGTCGTCATACCGCATGTTCGCGATCTTCTCCGGATGGTCACGCTGAACTATGTCGTACAGCGCCGTTCCCGGAAAGGGCGTCACCGTGTAGAATGACGCCGTGTGGAAGGCGGAGTTGCACGCGATGTTTATGGTTTCCCGAATCTCCTCCTCGGTTTCCGTCGGGAAACCCATCATGCAGAAGAGGTTGGTGTACACCCGTTTTGAGGTGATGTATTCGGCATGCGCCAGCAGTTTTGGGATGTCCATGACCTTGGCGGTGAACTTTTGCAGGCGGGGGGAGCCGGTTTCCAGCGCCAGACTGCACTGGTACATGCCGGCGTCGACCATTGCGTCAATCACCTCGCCGCTCAAAAGGTCCGCGCGGAGTCCGTTGGGAAAGGCCATCCGTGTCTTCACGCCGCTCTTTTTGAGCAGTTCACAGATTTCGAGCACGCGCTTGGGCCTGAAATTGAAATTGTCGTCGCAAAATTCAAAATCGGAAATCCCGTACGTCTTTTGGAGGCGCGCCAGTTCCTCGACCACCCGCCCGGGGGACAGCATTCTAATTGTTTTGCCGAATATCTTATGGCACCAGATACAGTGATAGGGGCAACCCCGGCTGGTCACAAGCGGCGCATAGCGGCGCCGGTACACCGGCGCGCTCGATTGCACTTTCCAGTACCTTGGCAGGTCGATCAAATCGTAGGCCGGCATGGGAATGTCGTCCAGATTTTCGACCAGCGGCGGTGTGCCCGGGTTCTGCACCAATTCGCCGAGATCGTTGCGCCATGCGATTCCAGGTATGCCGCCGAAATCGCGCCCCCCCCCGGCCCAGGCCTGAAGGATCATTTCAGTCGCGACTTCGCCCTCTCCCGGAACCACGGCGTCGGCGCAGGTTGCCTCAAGAACCGCGCCGCGAACCGCCGCGGCGTGCGGACCTCCCAACAGAATCAAAGCCTTGGGAAGAGCGGCCCGGGTCTGCTCCGCGAGCAGGGGAAGCGCATGGGCGGCGGTGGTAAAAGAGGAGAAGCCAACCACGTCGGCGCCAAAGTCCACCGCAAGCCTGACCAGTTCAAGGGAGGTCAGATTGTCCAAGCGCTGGTTTACAACCATGATATCGACGGGAAGCTTTGCCCGAACATGGGCCGCTATGGAAAGCAGTCCCAACGGAGGAACAACCAGGGGATAGGTCCGCGTGCGCACGCCTATGTTCGCCAGGAAAAGCCGAATGCGCTTCATGCGATCATTCCTTCGTATTACTGAAGCGCGTTATGGCTCCGTTTCTTGCCGGAAAAAGGCGCATCTTATAACCGCCCACTGTTCATCTTTAACATTCCCGCCGCACATAATCATCCTTCGAAAGCGGCAGGCATTTCGCGATATTCAAACGCGCATACCCTTTATTGTGCATTGCCGGGGGGGCATTGTGCAAATGCCGGTTGTCTGGCTTTTCCCGGCGGACGCAACAGCCACCCGCGCGCACTTGCGGCGCGAAAAGGGCCGATTCCCGGCATCAATGCCCGGTTTTGGCGCCGGGGCGGCCCTGTCCCCCACCTTTGAAAAGCCGACCGGTCATGGTGGGAAGATAGCGCAGCAGGCGCAACGGCTGGGGGTAGTCTCGCAGAATGCGGAGAATCCGCCGCGGGCGGTAGAAGGTCCTGTACGCGCGGTTCTGGTATTGCCACAACACCTCGTCCGGCTCGGCGGAAACGTTAATCCGGGTGCTGCCATAAGTGCTTTCAAGATAGTCCAAATTCGCCAGTTTTTCCGGATGGCTCCGAAGCGCCATGTCGTATATTTCTGTGTTGGGGAAAGGCATTACCGTGAAGAAGGAGGCTGTGTGCAGCCGCGAACCGCAGACCACGTCCAGTGTCTTCTGCATTTCCTCCCGGGTTTCTGTCGGAAATCCCAGCATGACAAATCCGTTTGTAAACACCCTCAGGCGCGCCGCGCACTCGACTGCGGCAAGAAACTTCCCGATGTCGAGATTCTTGCCCATGAGTTTCTGGAGCCGGGGCGAACCGGTTTCAATCGCGAAACTGCAAAAATACATGCCGGCACCGGCCAGAGCTTCGATTTCCTCTTTTTTCAGAATGTCCGCCCGAACTCCATTTGAGAAAGTGAGCTTTATCTTTTTCTCGCGCCGCTGCACGCCGTCACAGAATTCCGCAAGACGCCCGTGGTCAAGGTTGAAGATGTCGTCCAGGAACTCAAACTCAGAGACCCCGTATTGCTTCTGAAGGTAGTCTATCTCTTCCAATATGCGCCCGGCCGAATGGGTGCGGTACCGTTTCCCGAAGATTTCATGACACCACGCACAGGCGTAAGGGCAGCCGCGGCTGCTGACCAAGGGGGCATAGACTCGCCGCTGAACCGGGGTCATGGACTGTAGTTTCCAGTACTTCGGCAAGTCTATCAGGTCGTAGGCCGGCATGGGCAGGGAGTCCAGATCGTGGACAATCTCCGTGCAGCCCGGATTCTTCACCACCGTTCCGTCTCTGTCGCGCCAATAGATGCCCGGTATTCCATCCAAACCGGCACCGGCCTTGAACGCCTCAACAATGGCGGCAAGGGGCAACTCGCCCTCGCCGGCGACAGCGGCGTCGGCCTCGGTGCCCTCAAGCGCGGCCGCCCCAAAACTGGACACATGCGGCCCGCCAAGGAGAATCAGCGCTCCGGGCAGTTTCTGGCGAATCAAGCGGCAGATGTTTTTCTGGTGTTTGTGCATCGCACTCAGCGAACTCAAGGCAACAACGTCCGCCCCGAAATCCACGGCGTGGCGCGCCACCTCCTCGTCTGTGAGGTTGTCGGCCCGCTGGTTGGTCAGACACACTTCCGCACCAAACCTCGCCCTCATGTACGCGCCCAGATACATGATACCCATGGGAGGGGTCGTGAAAGGATAAAGGAAACTGTGGACACCCACATTCGCGGCAAAAAAACGCATATGCCTATCCCTTACAGATGCACACCATCTTCTGCTGCCCGAAAGACAGAGCATGGTAACATGTCACGCGCGGAATCTTCGGGCCAGACGGGTGCGCCACTGATGTTTCACCTGTTTGAACCGTCCTGTGCTGGTTTATCACGCAGCCCGCTGTCAGGCTGTTTTTTCGAGTGCATGCGCTTGCGCACACGCAACGGAATGCCTTTAACAGGGAGTTCCGTGCATCTCAAGCACCGGGGGGGTGCCTGCCCGCGAGTAATTCGTTGCAAGAAAGCGCGAAAGGCCCCGCCTTGAATGATCTCCGAAAGTGTCTGAGCAGACAAATTGCCTATTGCCAGTTCATTGTACATGTCAAAGCAGCAGGGCGACACGTTTCCGTTCGTGAAAAAATTCAGATTCCCCCTCCAGGGCTCGATGCACAAGAACGGCTCTCCGGACTCTTCGGAAACACCCATCTGCGGGCATATCTTGATGTGTTCCGCGAACTCGCCCCACTCTTTCAGGATAAACGGGAGCTTGTCCCTATTTCCGGGATGCGCCACAATCGAAAGTTTCACTTCCGTGTCGAGTCTCTTTGCCTTGACAAAGGCTGCCACGTTTGCCCGCAGGATGTCCAGGTCTATCCCTCGTATCTCCCCGGCGATTTCGTTGTCAGCTTCAATGGAGACATTGAGCACCGACAGGGAAGATTGTGCAAGCCGACTCAACGCCTCCCCCTTCAGCAACATTCCATTGGTAAAGACTATGGCACGGAACCCCCTGCCGGCAACGTAGTCAATCATCTCGTGCAGCCGGGGATGGAGCAGCGGTTCCCCCAAGAGGGCAAAGGTCACGCTTTCCACCGACTTGGGAAGACTGTCCACAATCTTGCAGAACAGGTCCCAAGACATGAGCGTCTGTCGATGCCCCTCGAGATCAAGCACGCCCCAGCAGGTTTTGCAGCGCAGGTTGCAGCCGAACACGGGTTCAATCATCGCTGAGGTGATTTTATAGACGCGCGGCACCCGCAACGCATAGAACGCCACGTTTATGGCGATGGCAAAACACGTTGCCGGGCGCTGCATCTTCTCGTACATCCAGTCCGCGTGCGCGGAGTCGCCGTATATAATGCGGGACGCAACCGCGTAGGCCGCGCGCAGCGCACGCTCCGTCAGGGTTTTCCGCTTCGTCAGAGGCTCATTCCTTCTTTGCCACATAAAGCAACCTGTCCCGGACAGCACGCCGGACCTTGTTTTCATCAGTTGCCCGTTCCAGGCGCAAAACATCGGGAATGCATTCCAGCACCCGCCGGGACAGCTATTCCCTCGCCAGCCAATTTGTCCGACCACACCCAATCTTATGTTTTGGGATTCATCGCGCGCAACTTTTGCCAGCTCTTTTCCCGTGGCGGACATCGCAGACGGACCAGATTGTCATGTTGTATTTGGCAATCTTGCGGTGGGATGTGATGCGTCCGACGCACCACATTGTTCTCCCCCGAGACTCGAGGTGGTTTTCTTGGAAACCGACGCACACTCTCCCCGTTTATCCCGGCCATGGGGGGGAGCGGTGGCGCTCCGCCTCAGCTCACATGCCATAATATTGCTTGGCTATTCACGTGTTAAGATACCTTGTACGCACCTTCACCATCGGCAGTCATCGTCCTGTTCAACCATTCCCGCCCGCCCGGGGAGACAATGTTTGCGACAAAACACCTGACGTTGTGTTAAATGCTCACCGACCAGGTGCTCGGGGAAAATGGCCCCAACGGCTGAATCTGTTGTACCCTTCCGCCTAAAACATGCCCCAACAAGATCAATTGCGTCAGGATACAGGATTGGTTCCCGGCGAGGGATTGCGCGAGGGTAACATTCCTTTTGTGGCGCGGTACAGGACGATGGGGGCATAAACTGGCAACATCCACGGCTGGGGATGATTGCGCACCAACCGGTAGATTCGGCGCGGTGTGCCGTAGAAACGCCGGAAAGCCAATCTTTGGTAGTAAAACAGCTTCTCGTCTGGCAGTTCGCTCAAGTTCACGCGCATGCCCGAGAAATCCATGTCATCATAACGCAATCCCTGCAACCTTTCGGGATGCGCCTGCTTCACAATGTCATAGAGTGCCGTGCCCGGAAAAGGCGTCACGGTAAAAAAGGCGGCGGTGTGGAAGGGGGATGCGCAGGCAATCTTGATGGTCTGCTGGATTTCGTCTTCCGTTTCCGTTGGGAAACCGAGCATGCAATAAAGATTGCAAAAAACACCCCGACGGGTCACGTGTTCGCCCGCCGATAACAGTTTGGGGATATTCATCACCTTGCATGTGTACTTCTGCAGACGGGGCGAACCCGTTTCCAAGGCAAACCCGCACCAGTACATGCCCGCATCGGCCAGGGCATCAATGGCCGTATTGGTCAGCAGGTCGGCGCGCAGTCCCGTGGGGAAAGCCATTTTCACCTTCATGCCCCGGTTCAGCAGGCTCTCGCTGATGGCGACTACGCGTTTGGGTGAGAAATTGAAGTTGTCGTCGAGAAACTCAAAATCCCGCATGCCCATCGACCCGTACTTGCCGAGAAGATAGGACATTTCGTCCACCACGCGCTCGGCCGAGTGTGTTCGGATCGCTTTGCCGAAAATCTTGTGGCACCAGATGCACAAATAGGGACAGCCGCGACTGCTAACCAGCGACACGTAGCGGCGACGGTGGATGGGCGCTATGGACTGGACTTTCCAGTAAGCAGGCAAATCAATCAGGTCATAGGCAGGCATGGGCAAAGAGTCCAAGTCCTCGACCTGCGGAAGCGCTCCGGGATTGACCACCACCTCGCCGGATTTGTCGCGCCAGATGATTCCAGGAATGCCGCTGAAATCGGTCTTGCCGTCCATCCATGTCTGCAGCACCGCCTCAGTGGCCAGTTCGCCCTCCCCAGGAACAATCAGATCCACATCCGCCTCGTCCATCACAGCCGCCTTCGCCGAGGAAGCATGGGGACCACCCACCAGAATCAGGGCGTTGGGCAACGCCTCACGCATGAGACGGACCGTCTCTGGCAGCAGGTAGGCGGACGTCGTAAACACAGAAAAACCAACCACTTCCGCACCACACGCCATCGCCTGGCGAACAATTTCCTGGGGTGGACAGTTGTCCAGGCGCTGGTTTACAATCACGGGTTCTACGGGCAGTCGATCCCGCAGATATGCGGCCAGCGCCATCAATCCCACCGGCGGCGTTACCAACGGGAATACGTTGGTTCGCAAACCAACGTTTACCAGGAAAACCCGTATATTCTTCATAACAGCCAATTCTCCAGACTGCCAAGGCTCTTCATGCGCCATTCCGGAAAGAACGGCAGTCTATTTCCGAACAAGTTACAACGGCTGTCAACTGCCCGCAGGGAAATAAATCGTTGGCGAGAACGACCAAATCTCGGATGATTCTTCCCATACTATGTTCCGGTGAGCAGTCTTGAAACAAGCATGGATTGTCTAGCTCTCAGAATGCACCCGACACGCCTACGCTTTCTGACTCTATAGAGAATATGACTGGGGAGCCAAACAGAGAACCCGCATTCTTCCATAGGGCACCATGGCCGAGAGAAGGTTTACACAACCCTCACATCAGACGTATGTGAGTGAGGTTGCCTTCTCTCCGCACTCCTTGGCACATGATGCATGTCATTTGAGTGCGCCGAAAACGCTGAAACCGTCCCTCTTGCGTTTGAGCAAACGGCACAGCGCTTCTTTCACACCCGAGGAAAGACCCTTGCGGTCAAATCCGAAAGTACGGCTAGAAGTAGCTCCGGCCTAGCGGCCGAGTTTGCTGATAATTGGCGAGATGGTAAGCAACAGCGCGCCAACGCTGCTGAGCACCGTGCCCACGATGTTCAGAATGCTGCTTACGCCCGACTGGGCGCGGGTCACTGCGGGGCGGGTCACGCAATTCACGTGCTTCATGAGTTGTCTTTCCATCGGCATGACAGGCATGCCCGTTGACACAATTGCTGAGGCGACGTCCCCAAATGGTACACGCCCTGTACTCCCGCCGTTGAAGCGGGCCTGAATATTGGCAATGGCAGGGCGGCAATGCCGCCCTGCAGACGAGGATTTATTTTCCGGCCTTGCTGAGCAGGGGGGCCATGGTGAGCAGTAGCGCACCCACGGAACTGAGCACGGTGCCCACAATGTTCAGAATGGAGTTGAGGCTTGTCTGGGCGCAGGTCACGGTCGGCCGGGTCACAGAATGCACATGCTTCATGATGTCTTCTCCTCACAAAAGGTGGAAGTTGCCTTGCTTCCCCGGCACGGCACCAAACCGCACCCGGAGCATGCCCATAAGTTTAACATTATTGGAGGGAAGAACGAAAACAACATTCACCCTCCGAAAGTCGGTGCAAAGGCCGTAAGATGTCTCCGGGCACTATACCGCAGAACCTCCACCCTGTCACGCCCCCTTTTGAGCCGAAAGTGCCCTCTACTGCACTCGAACGACCGGGACTCCCTGTTTGGAAAGGAGTTTGGTGCCGCTTATGGTCAGTTCCGTGGCGTAATCCTTGCCGTCGAAATTGGTGTTCAGCAGGAGCTTGGGCCCCTCGATGCGCCATTTTCCGGGAAGTGAATCCACGCCAAACCTGGCCTTCGCCAACTGGCGAACCATCATGTTGTCGGAACTGGCAAGGGCCTGTCCGTTTGCGCTGAAGGTTACCTTGAGCGTGAAACTCTGTATGGTGACGTTCCAAACGGAACCAATCATGTCGGCCTCTTTGAGCAACGGGGGCAAAATGGGCTCCTGAACCTGCTTGGCGCCGCCGCCTGCGGCCGCGTTCCCGCGAAGTGTTGAAATGATTTTGGGCCCGGCGATGAAACCCACCAGGAGCAGGGCCACGACGACGATGATGACTATCGTTTGCTTGTTGCTGTCCATGGAACTGCCCGTTTCCTTAGCGTTGTCGACCGGATACCAGAACCGCCTTGACCACTCCCCCATGTTTTCCAAAGAAACTAGATTTTATCGTTTTTTGACGGACTGTTCAAGATCGGTGCAAAAACAAACGCAAAAGCGGAGAAAATGGCCGAAAAAAGAGGCCAGTCCCTCGGAATACTAGGGCAGCTGCCCGCGCTGGTGGAGTCGGTCTTCAAGGATTGGGCCGAGGTGGTCGAAGATGAGCCGGGCCTTGGCCTCTATGCCGCTGTTCTTCATGTGGCAGATGTCGCCAAACACGTCGGTGCCGCCGCGCAACTGCCCCGCAATGTCGATCACGGGCACGTTCATCTCGCCGCCGAGCGCCGTGATTTCACGGTTAAAGAGGGCAAGCGCGCGCAGGTAGGAGGCGAAAGTGACGTAGCGCCCGCCCCATTCGAGCTGGGTATAGCAGTTCATATAGTCGAGGCCGGTGCTGTCCAGTTTTTCCAGGGCAGGCGCGGCGAAAGTGCAGAGCACCGTCTCGGCGCCCGCGGCGCGTGCCTGCTCGATGATGAAGCGGAGGGTGGACATCTTTGCATTGCGTATGTCCTGCGCCATCTTTTCCGCATTGGGCAGCATCCATTCGTTGAAATGGTTGTTGATGAAACGCGATTCCCTAAGGCGCTTCTGCCACGGGGCGGCGTCTTTCACCCACATGGGAAAGAGGTCGTGGCAGATGTCGTTGACGGCGAGGTAGACAACAATCAGGTCGGGCTGCAAAGCGAGATAGTCCGCCAGTTTCAACTTGTGCTTGAGCGAGTTCATGCCGGAGACGCCTGCATTTATCACATCGACATGCTGCCCGCCGAATTTGCAGTTGGCCAGGTATTCCAGGATGTTGGGGTAGGTGAGGTCGTTGGCCGGGCCCTCTTCCGTGGTCGAAGCGCCCATGCACAGCACACGGTAGACACCGGAGGGCTTGGGTAGCACGACCTCATCGTCGCGCAGGCCCGCATTATTGACGGCAAACTGCTCCGAAACGCCCAAAACGTTGCGCAGGGCGTCACGCTTCTCATGGGGACGGTAGGAAAAGAAAGGCCTGTCCCACAGGTTCTTGTCGTCGGTCTCAACGGGCGCCGGGTCGGGCCAGCACAGCACGGCATAAGGCGGTACTGCCGCGCTGTCCGCCCCCAATGGGGGCGGGTTCGTGCAGGCGGCCATGCAGTACCATGGAGTTCCGTCGGTGCCCTCGATGAGCACCGGCGGACCGCCCGCCGCAACACCGGGCAGTGCGGCCGCTATGCGCGGGGCGTCATTGGGCCCGGCATAATCCGCCGGCTTTTTGCCGCCTGCATAGTTTACTTCCGCAAAGGCCTTGACGACCATGCCGCGCCCATCCACCAGCACCGCCCTGAGATGGTGCGCGATGGTGAACGCATAGCGCTCCCAGTCTTCCAGCAGTGTAAAATAGGCCACCCGACGGAGGGCCATGGCTTTCTCGTCGGGAATGGGCTCGGGTTCCCTGGTCTGGCCCGCCCCGCGGAAACGGTCGCGCGCCGCCGTATCTTTCAATTCCGGCGAAAACTTGTCTGTGCCTTTTGTTGTCGGCCAGTCCGTCTTGTTCTGTCGCGCGAGCGCAAAGGGATTGGTCTTCATGACGTGCTGCCGGTACACCCTTTCCCACACGTCCAGCCCTAGCAGGACCAGCACGACCCAGACGAGTAAGATGATGCCGTAGAGCGACCACCGGGCGAAGCGCTTCATTGCACGACTCCCGTGCCGGCCTTGGCCGCCCTGGCCTTCTCAAGCACCAGCGTTGACCGCCTGTCGCCGGGGTCCAGCGACACGGCCTCCTGCGCCGCCTTGACGGCCTCATCAATGCGCCCCTCCCCCAGATAGGCGCTGGCCAGCACGGTGTGCGCCCAGGCGTCGTTTGGAAGCAGTTCAAGCGCATGAAGGGCGGCGTCCGCCGCCTCACCGTGGCGGCCAAGGTCGAGCAGGAGCATGGCAATGTTCACGTGGGACCACGGATAGCTGGAATAATCCAGACGCACCGACTCGCGCAACGCGGCCAGCGCCTCCTCCGTCCTCCCCGCCTCCTTGAGGGCCATACCCAGATAGGACCAGCCCTTGGCGTACTTCGGGTCCAGGTCGATGGCCTTGTGCGCCGCAGCTTCGGCGGTGCCGTATTCGCCCGCACGCCAATATTCTATAGACAAATCGCCAAATTCGCGCGCCGGTTCTCCGGAAAGGGGCTTGACCTGGTGTTCTGGCGCGATGGTGCCCGGTTCACGCCACACGCGGTAGAGCAGGACATGCTGAATCCCGGCGTATTCCCAGGACTGGAACGAAAGGCCGCGGGTGCGCAGTTCCGACTCGAAATCGGGGATGGGGCCGCCGGTGAAGTAGTCCGTCTGCACAAGCACCCAGGGAATGCGCGGTCCCCCACCGGATTTGGAGGGCAGGTTCAGGTCGGCGAAAAAGGCGCACTCCTCGGCGAGCACGTCGTACTGGTTTCCGAAGGCGGCCAGATCATGGGCGCCATAGGAAACCACATTGGGCACGGGGCCGAGGTTGTAGGCAAACACCCGCTTCCACAGCCAGTTGTGCGCCAGCACCAGGTCATCCGGATTGGCTTCGGCGCGCAGGCGCGCGCAGGCGCTCTTCCAGTCGGGATGCTGCGGCTCGCCGAGAATCAGCATGTGCTGGTATCCGTAAAAGGCAATCAGCAGGACCACCAGGACGGCGCGCAGCGCGCGCCAGCGAATCAGGGTTATGGCCCCCGCGATAATCAGATACAGCGCGATCGAACTGTGCAGCGTGTAGCGCGGCATGATGCAGGGCCGCCATATCAACGATGCGCCGTACAGTATCACCGGCGGCAACAGGAACCACAGCAGCAGAAATATGTTCCACCGGCAGGGCGCATCGGCCGCTACCGTCGCACAGGCTTCCCCCTGCCCTTCCGGGACGGGGCAAACAGGCTGGCCGCGCCTGCGCCAGGCACTCAGGCCCGTCAGCAACCCCAGGAGCAGCAGCACCGCGGAGATCCACCAACGCCCGACCATGTACCGCATTCGCACCAGCCGCATCGCCGTTTCGGGGTCAACCACCTTTTCCCACAGCGTCGCCGTGGGATTCAACTGGTAGGTCATGCCGACGGCATCGTCGGCGAAGAGGTCCCCGGCAAACTCGGCCAGGGAGGGGACCTTCATCCAGGCGTCGGTGTGGCCCTGTCCCCAAAAGTGGATGGTGGCAATGTAGACGGCAATGGGAACGGCCGCCAGCGCCATCAGCGCCACCCAGCGGGCGATTCGCCGCCAGTCCCGGGGAAAGCAAAGCACCCAGAAAACCCCCTCGGTGAAGGGAACAAGCACGGCGAAGGGATGGGTCCACAGCAAAAGTAACGTCGCCGCGCCGTGCCCCGCCCACCAGCGCCGCCCGCCGCCGCGCACCAGGCGCACATAGGTCCACACGGACAGGGCGGCGAGCAGGGTCATCAGCCCGTACATGCGTATTTCGCGGGAAAACTGCCAGTGAATGGGGGACAATGCCACGCACAGCATGGCAATGAGCCCCGCGCCGGGCCCAAAGAAGCTGCGGCCCAGCAGGTAGACCGCGGGAAGCAGGAGCATCGCGATGAATACGGAAAGGTAACGCAGCGTGTTGAAATCGTTGCTGACATACCGTGTCCACAGATACTCGAAGGTGTAGTACATCGGCATGGTGGCCGGGTCCATCGAGCGGTTCTGCTTCCAAAACGCCAGCAGCGACGGTGCCGTGTCACGGATGACCGTCTGGTTCCAGCGGACAAAGTCGGGCGAGGCCTGCCACGCCGACGGCGGGTCCAAATGGACCACACTGGTGAATTCGTCCCACCATATAGACTCACGGTCCAGATGCCAGCAGCGCAACCCGGCCCCGGCTAGAAGTATGAGCAGAAAGGCCGCAGCGTGGGCGATGGAAAAGCGCCGACCGGAAGCGGCGGCGATCTGGGGTGTCGTGTTTTCGGGCATCTACAATCCTGCCTGACGTGGTTGCGCACGATCATGGCATTTGCCATAATGACGGTGCAAACGGGAAGGCGTGGGACAACCTTGGGAAACAGCAAGGCCGTGAACGGCACAAAAGCTTGGTTGAAGAATATCGGGCTGGCACTGGCTTCCGTGCTGGCGGTTTGCGCCCTGTCGCTCGCCGTCGACGCGCTGCTGGGCCGCTTCGCCACCCGCCCCGAACTGCGCGGCACGAGGGAACTCATCTTTCCGCCCCGGGCGGAGCAAACCTTCTCCTCCGTGGAGTTTACCTACACGGCGCACATCAATTCAGTGGGCCTGCGCGAGCGCGAACTCAAGCCCAGTCCCGGCGTGTTCCGCATCGCCGCCATCGGCGACTCCTTCACCTACGGCTGGGGTGTCGAGGAGGCGCAGAGCTGGCTGCGGCTGCTGGAAAAGAACCTGCGCGACCGGGGCTACAATGTCGAGACAATCAATCTCGGCAAGCCCGGCGCCGGCCCGCCCGCCTATGCCGACCACGCCGAAAAGGCGCTGCCCGTGCTGCAGCCCGACCTCGTGCTCGTAATCATGCACCAGGGGGACGATCTGGCCGGCTCGGGCAAGGAGGGGCTGGAGAAACTGGAACTGCAGAAGCAGCGGGAAGGCGGCGCGGTGGTCAAACTGGCCCGCACGGTGTACCCGAACATCACCCGAATGCTGCGCGATGCGCGGCTGAACCGCCTGGGCGACAAGCGCAGCCAGGAGGCGCCGCCGCAGAAAAGTTCCGCCGAAGACAACCGGCGCTGGACGGAGAACACGGCCAGAAACGAGATTCTCGCCAAGATGACCCCGGAGAAGAAGGTGATGTTCGAGGCCATTGACCTTAAAGTGCGCGAGGCATTCATGCGCGGCATGTTCAACCCCTACATGGTGGGGCTGGCTATGGACAATCCGCGTTTCTATATCATGCCCATGGTGCTGGACGACCCCTGGGTGAAGGACTGCATCGACCGCATGGCAGGCCAACTTCGTCGCATCGATTACTCGGCCAGAGATGTGGGGGCCACCGTGGCCGTGCTCACCATCCCGGACGGTGTGTACGTGAATGATGCCGCGCAGAAAAACATCACGCGGGTCGGCTACGAAATTGATCCCAAGCTTATGACGGCGGAAAACGCCGACGAAGGCGTCCGCCGCGCCTGCGAGAAGGCGGGGCTTCCCTTCTACACGGTCAGCAAGGGCTTTGTTGACCGCGCCACTGAGACAGACCTGTTCTACGAACTCGACAGCCACCCCACCCCCAAGGGGCACGCGCTCTATGCCGACCTGATTACGCCGGTCATCGAGCGCATGATTGCAGCGACGGCGCCAAGGATCAAGCGGTGAGCGACGTTCCCGATCCAGACCGGCCCCAGGGCGGCGCATTGCGCCGCGGGGTAATGACACTGGTCGTAACGCTGCTGCCCGTGGTGCTGCTCTTCGGCGCGCTGGAAAGCGGTGCGCGCATTTGGGAACTGTGGAACCCGCCCATGCGCGTCGATTTGGGACAGGGTTTCGACGATTCGAGCCGCCTGTTCCTGCCCAGCCCAAATGACCGCACCCGCATGATCACCAACCCGGACAAGCTGGTGTCGTTTCGGGATGAATCCTTCGAGAAGGCCAAGCCACCGCGCACGCTGCGCATCTTCGCGCTGGGCGGTTCATCGGTCAACTACGCCAAGGTCTACCTGGACGGCATGGGCGACCGGCTGAAGGAAGCCCTCAAGACACGCTACGACAACGTGGAGGTGATCGACTGCGGCGGTCTGTCCTACGGCAGCCACCGGCTCGTGCTCATTGCCCGCGAAGTGGTCCAGTACGACCCCGACCTGCTCCTCTTCTATGAGGCGCACAATGAATTCGAGGAACTGCAGCAGTTGCAGTTGGCCAATCTGCCCGCGGCGGGCACGCAGCGCGCACTGTCCCATTCGGCGCTATACCGCTTCATCCGCGATGCGCTCGCCAGACGGGCCATCCGCCAGTTGGAGGGGGAGAAAGCGCAGCGCGGACTCGCCAACGCCCTGCCCGACGCATCCAAGTCGTGGATGCATTCCTTCACCCCCGAAGAAATCGCCGGACGCATGCAGGCCTACCACGACAACCTCACCGCCATTGTGCGCCTGTGCCGCGAGCACAGTGCCTCCGTCATCCTCGCCAGCGTGCCGTCGAATCTCGTCAAGCCCAGTCTGCCCGGACCGGAGGGCACACGCTATGAGAAGGAAGTGTTGCCGCTTTTCGCCACCGGGGAATGGGAAAAAGGCGCGGCGCTGGGCCGCGACATCCTCAAGAACGCCTCGCCCCGGCACCAGTCCTCCGACAGGGAGAACGGCATCATCCGCACTGTCTGCCAAGATCTTGACGTTCCCCTGGCCGACGTGGAATCAGAAGTCATCGCCGCCGAACCGCACAAGGTCCCCGGCGAAACGCTCTTCTCGGACCACTGCCACCTCAACAATGAGGGCAACGAGATTCTGGGTCGGGTGTTTGAGAAGAAGATCCTGGAATTGGTCGCGCCTGATCTTCTCACCCATTAGCCCCCTTATTACAAGCAAAGACTCCCTCTGATCCACCGGCTCTTGGAACGGTCCGCATGGGGTATACTGTTTGCGTAACGGTGTGAAAGGACAGGGAAGCATGACGAAGCGCGAGTTAACCTTTATTGAGCTGCTGGTTATTATCGCCATTGTCACCGTTCTGGCCGTCATCGTGCTGTCGGCGCTGGCCCGCGCGCGCGGGGACGCCCGGCGGTCAAGTTGCCAGAATAACCTTAAGCAAATGTGGCTGGTCTGCGAAATGTATGCGAACGAGACTGGCGGTGCCTACCCTGCCATCAAAGCACGGGATTGCGACGGCTCTGTACACAAGCAGTTCTGCATCAATTCGTTTGCCCTTTATCCGAAATACATGACCGACCCTGCCATACTCCTCTGTCCGACCGCACCGTCAAACAAAGGTTTAGGAGATAGCTTTACTGAGGTCACGACGGCAAAGTATACCCCCACCGGCGTCTGGAACGGCACTGCGTTCGAGCCGCTGCCGGCGGAAGCCGACCACCTGTTTTTCCCCTGCGAGGTGAGCGTCACCACCTGCAATTATTTCTACCTGGGTTGGGCATTGTACGTCCCAGGAATCACTGACGACCCGCATAGCTTTACGTCGACCAATTCGACAGCCCTAATCGCCGAGATATCAAAATATTTCGCCGACCAACCGAGAATCGCTTCAGCGCTTGCGGGCAATTTCACCTCGATTCTACTGGACCTGGCGGAACGCATGCGGAACGCGGACCCCACCGCAGTTGATCAGGACATAAGGCCGAACGGTTCCAGCCTGGCCCTGTACCGGCTCAAGAAAGGCGTCGGTCGGTTCTTCATCACTGACACCAATAATCTCGGTTCCGTAAAAACGGCACAAAGCTTGCTTCCCGTTTCGTCTGATTACATCGCCCTCAATACCACTGGTGGATTGGGCTTTAACCATGTTCCAGGCGGCTGTAATGTTCTGTACATGGACGGCCATGTGGACTTCCTGATGTATCCAGATGGATTCCCAGCCAATCCCATGGCGGCTAGGATGATGTCTTTATTCTAGCGCAATGAGGTATTGCTCCTCCTTCTCTTGGTCTTTATCCTTCACCCTTGCCTTTGTCTTTTCTCCCCTCGCTGCATTACCATGCTTTCCGGAGTCTTAACAACGCATGAGCATGGACCTGCCGCCCGCACTTGAAGCGCGCATCGCCGGACTCGCACCGCTGGTGCGGGCGCGGTGTTTTGACGCACCGCGTCATGTCACCCGTCCGGTGATGCCGCCGCTGGAGGAATACACCGACCTGCTGCGGGGCGTGTGGGACCGGCGCTGGCTCACCAATGACGGCGAACTGCACCAGCGGCTGGAACGGGAGTTGGAAATCCACCTGGGCGTGAAGCATGCCAGCCTGTTCTGCAACGGCACGCTGTCGCTGCTGGTGGCGCTGCAGGCGCTGGATTTGCGCATGGGCGAGGTCATCACCACGCCTTTCACCTTCCCGGCCACGACAAATGTGCTGCACTGGAACCGGCTGCGGCCAATCTTCTGCGACCTGGACCCGGTCACGCTCAACATCAGCCCGGAACGGGTCGAGGCGGCGTTTACGGACCAGACCCGGGCCATTCTGGCCGTCCATGTCTACGGCCAGCCCTGCGATGTGGCGGCGCTGCGCGACCTGGGGGCGCAGCACGGCGTGCCGGTGGTCTACGACGCCGCCCATGCCTTTGGCGTGCAGTTGGACGGACGGCCGCTGCTTGAGTGGGGCGACGTGTCGTCGCTCAGCTTCCACGCGACGAAACTCTTCACCACCGGCGAGGGCGGTGCGCTCGTCACCGCCGACACGGCGCTGGACAGGCGCATCCGGTCCCTCAAGAATTTCGGCATCGCCGACGAGGAGACGGTGCTCGCGCCGGGCATCAATGCCAAGATGAGCGAGCTTTCGGCGGCCTTCGGCCTGCTGCGCCTGCGCGATGTGAACGCGGAGATCGCCGCCCGCGCCGAAGTGACCGCAGCCTATCGCCGCGTGCTGGACGGCGTTCCGGGACTGACGCTGCCGCCGCAACCGAAGAACGTGGCGCTGAATCATTCCTATTTCCCCATACTGGTGGACGCGGCCGCGTTCGGTCTCGACCGCGATGAACTCTACGGCGCGCTGCGCCTGTTCAATGTCATCGCGCGCAAGTACTTCTATCCGCTCACCTCCCACTATGAATGGGACCGCTGCTACCCGTCCGCCGATCCGGCCAACCTGCCCGTCGCCGAACGCGCGGCGCTGCAGGTGCTGTGCCTGCCCGTCTACGGTGAACTGGGCGCGGCGGACGCAGGGGCCATCGGTGAAATAATCACCGAACTGCACCGGGCGGCACGGCCATGAGCGCGGCGAAGCCCGTCCCTGTGCTCGTGTTTCCCTGCGGCACCGAGATCGGCCTGGAAGTGGCGCGTTCGCTGCGCTTTGCTCCCCAGTTTGAACTGGTCGGCGCCTCCGGCCCCGTGTCGAACCATGGCCCCTATGTCTTCCGCCGCTACCGCGGGGACATGCCCTTTGTGACCGACCCGGGCTTCATCGACAAGCTCAATGCGGTAATCGCGGAGGAAAAGGTCGGGCTGGTTTTTCCCGCCCATGACGACGCCACGGTTACGCTGTCGCGCCGTCGGGACGAGATCGCCGCGCCGCTGGTCGCGCCCCGGGACGACACCTGCGCCCTGTGCCGCAGCAAACGGGACACCTATCTGGCGCTGGCCCCCTATCTGCGCGTGCCGGCCATTTTTGACAACCCTGCGGACACGCTACCCTTCCCGGTATTCCTCAAACCGGACCGCGGCCAAGCCTCCCGCGGCACCGCGTTCGTGCATAACCGCAAAGAACTGGAATTCCACCTGGGCCTCAACCCGGCCCTGCTCACACTGGAATATCTGCCGGGCCGCGAATACACAGTGGACTGTTTTACCGACCGCCACGGCACGTTGCGCTACGTGGGCGCGCGGGAACGGCTCCGCATCAGCGGCGGCATCAGCACCGACACGCGATTGGTGCACCGGCCCGAACTCGACGCCATGGCTCAGGCGATCCACCGCACACTGCCCATGCGCGGCGCATGGTATTTTCAGGCCCGCGAGGACGCGTCGGGAACGCCCGCCCTGCTCGAAGTCGCCGCGCGCGTGGGCGGCTCCATGGGACTGCACCGCGCCTTGGGGGTCAACCTGCCGCTGCTCGCCGCGCTCGACGCGCTGGAGCTGGATGTGGACATCGCGCCCATGAAACGGGAAGTGCGGATGGACCGCGCGCTGGACTGCTGCTATGCGCCCGCCCTCTCCCCCACCCGCGTGATTATCGATTTGGACAGCGCTTTTTTTCTGCCGGATGGCAAACCGAATCCTTGGGTGGTCGCCTTTGTCGTGCAGTGCCGCAATCAGGGCCTCCCGGTGATGGCATTTACGGGCTATCGCGCCGCCATGAAAAAACGTCTAAGAGCGTGCGGCCTGCTTGGTTTGCTGGGCGATCCCGAAAGTGTTCTTGAATCGGGGACCCATCTGAAGGCCGAAGACGCACTCCTGATCACCGACGACCCGGAACTGCGCGGCGATTCCCTTGCTTCGGGTTTTGTCGTGGTGGGACCGGATGCCGTGGACGCGCTGATTGATTCAAGGCATTAAGCGGAACCGATCCGCTATGGGGCCTCCTGCAGCAATGGTGATTCCTTCGGCTGTTCCGGCGGCGGGTTGAACGGCGCGATGCGGCCGTCGGGGGTGATGGTAACGCGCAGCAGGCCCGCCTGCTCGTGAATCGGCGCGCTGGGGTCGCTGCCGAATATCGTGCTCCACCAGTTGCCCTCGAAATCGTGGAAGAACATGTTGTGGCCGCCGTGCGGCACGGCGCAGTAGCGGTCGCCGTAGGGACCCATCAGGCTGTCCGACGTGGCGCTCATGCAGTGGTAGTTGCCGTCGATGTAATCGGCGCAGTTCAGGTGGTATTTGCCGTCGGCCTTGAAGATGAACGCACCCTCGAAGCCCACCTGCGGCGCGTTGGCCGGGGCCAGCAGTTTCGGGTCGCCCGCAAGACCGCTCATGTCGTCTTTCAGTGGCGCGATCATCCCGTTCTGCCAGACGAAATAGACCTTGCCGTCATCATCCTGAAAGAGCGACGCATCGATGTTGCCCGTCAGCGGCCCGTCGGGCTTGACGTCCTTGTACGGCCCTTCGGGCTTGCCGCTCACGCTCTTGAGCAGTCCCGTGCCCTCGTAGTTCATGCAGTAGGTCAGCCAGAAATTGCCCTTGAGGTAATGAATCTCCGGCGCCCACAGCGCGCGCTTGCCGTCGCGCGCCTTCTGCCAGGTGGCATCCTTCTCAAAGGACCATACCAGCCCCTGCGGCTCCCAGGTCTTGAGATCCTTCGACTTCCACAGGCGAATGCCCTCGTTGGTCTGCCACCACGTGGGTGCACCCGTGGTGCCGACGAGGTAGTATTCACCGTCCACCGCGCACACACTCGGGTCGCGCAGCGGCATGTCGAAGAGCGGGGCCACGGCCGGGAGCAGTTCCTGCGCAGCCACCCAGGAGGAATTCAACTCCTTCACATTGAGCTGACGGACGTGCGGCATGCCGCCGTCGGCCTCCAGCGCGAGGTCGTGCCGGTTGCGGTCGGGCAGGAAGCAGGTGGCCATGAAGACAGCCCCGTCCTGGGCGTAGATCTCCAGCGTGGTGCGGTCCACCAGCACGCGCAGCCGCAGCCGATCGCCCACCAGCGCCACCGGTGCCTCTTTTCCGAGGGCGCTGAGCTTCCCCGTTTCGGCGTTCCACACAATCTTCTCGCCGCGCACGCTGAGCGTCACGCTTTTTGCCCCGCGCGGCAGGATCTCCGCATCGATGTCGAAGAGTTCACCCTGGATGCCCTCCAGCGGATTCTCGCCGGGCTTGAGCCACGCCTCTTTCAGGCGGGTGCTGCGGTGTTCCAGGCTGTCTATCTCCCGCACGGGCCAATGACGGAGGCGGGGACCGTCGGGCGTGGCGACCAGCATCAGTTCGCAGGGGAAACCCATCTGCTGGTTGAACGGCATCTGCGGGTAGGCACCGCCGTTCATCCACCCGATCTGGATGCGGCGCCCGTCTTCGGCCGGGATGTCGTTGTAGGTCTGGGCGGCGTAGTAGTTCCCGCCAAAATGGCCCTTGATGACATCCGTTTCCGGCGTAAAGTTGGTGCCGTCGAAACGGCCCACCCGGTAGCTTTCATTGGCATTGCTGAAAACCCAGCGCGTGTCGTCCTTGTGGCCGTCCAAGGGGATTTCGTATAAGTCGGGGCATTCTCCGCAGCCCGGCATGGAAACATCACAGAGCTTCTTCCACTCTTTCAGGTTGGGCGAGCCGAAAATGGCAAAGTCGGTCTTGTCGAGGTAAAGCGCCATGACCCACTGCTTCGACGGCTTGTGCCAGAAGATGCGCGGGTCGCGGTTGCCGCCGATGATGTGCTCCAGCACCGGATTCTCCGGCAGGCGCTTCCACGTGCGGCCCCGGTCGTTGCTGTAGGCCAGGCACTGGGTGAACTTGGGCCCGTCCTTCTTTTCGGGCACCGGCGCGCCGGTGTACAGTGCGATCAGCGTCTTCTCGTCGCCCACCTGGAGACCCGCGCTGTTCTCCCAGTCCACGGCGGCACTGCCCGAGAAGCAGGTGCCATGCTCGTCGGGGAACATGGCGATGGGCAGTTCCTCCCAGTGGATGAGGTCGCGGCTGATGGCGTGGCCCCAGCTCATGTTGCCCCAGTTGATGCCCCAGGGGTTGTGCTGGAAGAACAGGTGGTATTCGCCCTTGTAGAACACCAGCCCGTTCGGGTCGTTCGTCCAGTTGCGCCGCGGCGAGAAATGGAACTGGGGTCGCCAGGTTTCGTTGTACGCCTCCTGGGTCACCACGGGAAGCGCTTTCCGCGCGTCCGAAAGCATAATCTGGTCCACGGCAATATGTCCCCATCCGCCCTCGCGGTTGTCCAGCACTTCAATGCGCACCACCTTGCCCTGCAGCGCCGCCACATCCCAACTCACCCAGTCGAGCCGTTCACTATTTGAACCCGTGGTCGTCCGCGCCACGGCGCCGTCCACCAGCAGGTTGACGCAGGCCTCGCCTGCATAGGCGCCGCCGCCCACAAGCAGGTTGATCCAGGGCTTGTCTATGGTGAATTCCGGCGACGTGATTTTGCCTTTCGTGCCGTCGCCGCCGTGGTAGGAACTGGCCAGGCCCGTGCCCTCAAAGCCGCTCACGTCCATCTGGTTCGGCAGCGTCCCCTTCGCCGGACCCTGGCCAAAGGCCTTGCCTTCCACGGCCCACCCGGCATAGTCGGCCCCCTCAAAATCAAAGAGCACCCGATCCTCCGCCGCGGCAACACCCGCCGAAAGGACAACAACACACACCAGCATTTTCCAAGACATCGGCTGCGCCTCCACAAGGGTTGATTCCGTTCACCGGCAATCATCATCCCGTTTGCGGCGGCGTTGGTGCAAGTCGGACAGGGAGTGTCCCACTGGGAGCGCCTTACTGGGAGCGCCTTTACTGGGAGCGCCGGCGTCCCGCCGGCAGGACTTGCGCGAAAACCTTGCCGGCGGGACGCC
>CAITNO010000015.1 GCA_903893795.1 Candidatus Hydrogenedentota bacterium
CGATTGGCTTCGGGAAAGAATGCCAATCGGGAGATTGGCGGTCCCAGGGAGGGGCGTCAGGCGGGGGCGCCTGACCTACATTTTTCCCAGCAGAAGATTTCTTACGCCGCCGTGGGAACGGTGACGATGCGGGCAACCTGATCGGGCGGGAGGTCGAGGAGGAAACCGCGGCGGGGCACGGATTTGATGATGCCGGACCATTCGGGGGCAACGGCGGTGATGCGCTTGAGCAGCAGGCTTTTCTGGAAGTGCATCTGGTTGTTTTCCACGACGGTGTCCCCCCAGACGGCGCGGTAGATTTCCTCGTAGGGCACGCATTCACCGGGATGGGCGGCGAGCAGGCGCATGAGCCGGTACTGCTTGTCCTGAAGCGTGACGGCAATGTCGAAGACGCGGATTTCGTTGGGCCGGCGATCATCGATGACGAGCAGGGGCGGGGAGATGACCGGGCTGTTCCTGGCCGTGCCGTCCGCGTCGGGATCGTTGTGTTCGGCCCAGGTGCGCAATTTGCGCACGGCAGCCTCCGGCACGATGCGCGCCAGCAGGGCGTCGGACGCGCGCAGCAGCGCACGGGGGCTGCACAGGCCCGCCTCACACAGGGCGACGGCGGCGGTGCGCGGCAGGCCGCCCGCGGCGTGGACCAGCGCCAGCGCCTCTTCGCGCAGGCCCAGTGCGAGCCGTTCGGCGAGCGCGGTGATGCGCGCGGCCATCGGTTGTGGCATGTCGAGCGCGTCGGCGATGGCGGACGTGGCGTCGGCCAGCCAGGCCAGTTGGTCCGCCGCGGTGAGCACCTGTCCGGCGGCGGTGTCGAATTCCTCCTCCAGCGTGGGCAGGGCTGCGTGGTCGATCCATGCGTTGATAAAGAGCGCGGCCTTGATCGCGCGGACCTCGTCGAAGAAGGGCGTGAGTCGGCAGGAGCGCATGCGGTTGAGCGGCGTGTCGGCGGCGTTTTCCTGCGAGGCGGCGGCCAGCTTGAGCCGGCCTGGGTAGTCGGCGCGCTCGTATTCGCGGGCCGTGAGCGTCACGTGGCGCATGCGCCCGTCGGGCGTGAGCGCCAGCGCGAGGATTAGGTCGAGATCGAGCCATTCGCGCTGCCGCGACGCGCGCAGCCAGTGGCGGATTTCGAGCGCCGTGGCGATGGAGATGCCCTTGGCGGCCACGGCCCGGCCAAAGGTGGTCGCCTCCAGCGGCGCGTTTGGGTTGTTCTCCGCCGGTGCGCCCGCTTCGGTTTCGGACTGCGGGCGCAGCGCGCCCGCCTCCAGGCAGTGGTGCAGCGCCGCCTTGACGCGGTGCGCCGTTTCGCCGGGCAGATGGCGTCCCTGCCACTTCACCCGCGCCGAGAGCGTGCGGTCGAAGAAGGCGGTCATCTCCGTTGCGGTGCGGCAGCAGCGCGATGCGGCCAAGCGCAGCGCGTGGTCCTCCAGCGGCGTGTGCGCCAGGGGCGGGTCGAGCGCGGGGCGGCGGCCCTGCACATAGCAGCGCCAGAGACTGTCGGCGTCGAAGGGCGTGGCCGCCATGAGGATGGACCGGCCGAAGCCCTGGCCCGCGCCGAAGCGTCCGGCGCGGCCGCTCATGTTTTCGTATTCGCCGTGGTCGATGGGCGTTTTCCAGGGCAGGTCGAAGCGCGGGTCGTAGATCCATTTGTCGGCGCTCACGAACACGTTGGCCGCGGGCAGGTTCATGCCGACGGCGAGCGTGCCCGTGGACACCATCACCCGCGCCGCGCCGCTGCGGAAGGCCTCCTCGGACACCGCCCGCTCCTCGGGCGTGAGGTCGGTGTTGTGGAAGGCCACGCCGTTGGACAGGGTGTGCATGAGCGTGTCGCGGGCGCGCGTGGGCGGCAGCTCGCGCAGCGCGTCGGCGCCGTCGCGCGCGCCCGGCAGATGCAGCCGCGCCGCGAGCAGTTCGGCGCCGCGCCGGGCCTCGTGCTTTGCCTTGACGAAGATAAGGCAGGTCTCGCCGCCTTCGGCCAACACGCGCACGTTTTGCGTGAGCGATTCCCACACGGACGCGCCGGGAACGCCGAGCATCGTCTCGCTGCCCTCGTTGCCGTCGTTGTGCGTGCGGTAGCGGTACTGCCCGTCGTGCAGCACGCCGTAGCGCAGTTCAACCGGGCGGCGGTCGTGGGTGATTAGGCGCGCGTTCAGCCATTCGGCGACGCGGTCGGCCTCGGGCATGACGGCCGACAGGCCAATGATGCGCCGCTCCGCCGCGAGCAGCCGCGCCAGCAGCATTTCCACGCCCGCACCGCGCTCGGAATCGCAGAGCAGGTCCAGTTCATCGGCCACCACCAGCCCGATTTCGTTGAGCCGTTCGGGCCGCCAGGCCAGCAGTTGGGCAAACTTCTCATAGACCGACACGGCAATGGAAAAATCGCCCCGCTCGAAATCGGCGTCAAACTCGCGGCGCTCGCGGGTGCACACGATGACCTTGAGTCCCAGCGCGGCGTAGCGCTCGTCAAAAATGGCGTGCTTTTCCGAGGCCAGCGCCTTGAGCGGCGCCAGGTACACCGCCTTGCGCCGCTGCGCCGCCACGGCCACCGCGGCCATCTCGCCCACAAAGGTTTTGCCCGAACTGGTCGGCGCCTGCACCAGCAGGTTGCCCCCGCCAAAGAGGCCAAACTCGCCCACCGCCCGCGCCTGCAATGGCAGCAGTTGGTCGCCCTGTTTCTCCCGCCATGCCGCCACCACCCGGTCCGGCGCGCCATATCCGATTAACTGCATCATATCCATCATTTGAGCCCTCGGCAGGGACCGCATCCTCTTTCGCGGCCCCAACACCACATTGAATTATACTGAATAAAGATTCAGTAGTCAAGTGGAGAAAATTGGGGCGGGGGAAGGGCTGGAAAGGGCATGGGAGTTATAGGGAGAATGAGAAAAATGGGGGGACGGCACGGCAAGGGCATCGACACGCACCGTCATTGCGAGCGAAGCGCGGCAATCTCGTTCTCGCAATGGCCCGGACCTTGGGTTGCGATTCCAAGAGATTGCCGCGCTTCGCTCGCAATGACGGGGGTGCTTTTTTCTCAGACCTTCACGAAAATCTTTTTGCGGTAGAGCACATACAGCGGCACCCACAGCATGGCGAAGGCAAGCACACAGACAATGAACTCCGCGGTGACAGACGCGCCTTCGGGCACCCGACCAATCCACCTCACGATTTCGTCAAACTCGATGATGTGGGGAAGCATGTAGGCGACGATGGCGTTGGTGCCGATGACGACGAGGGGGAAGGCCAATCTGCGGAAACCCCACACGTCGATGACCGTGTAGAACAGCGCCAGCAGCAGGAAACTCCAGCCCGCCGCCCAGAGCACCATCGAACTGGTCCACAGATGCTTGATGATGGGGAAATGGAAGCTCCACAGGAACCCGCCCAGCAGACAGCCCGCGCCCAACCCGAACAGCACGGCGATGCGCCGTCCCGGCGTCCACGCCTTGACCCGCAGCACCTGGCCGGCGAAGGAGCCCAGCAGAACAGACGCGCCAAAGCCCAGCCCCGGCAGTATCCACGCATAGGGGGTGCCGTCGCGGAAGCGGCCCATGACGGTTTCATCAATCCACAGGGCGAGATTGGCGTGCGGTTCGAGCCATCCGGCCGGTGTGCCCGGCGCGGCCACGAACATCATGAGCGCCCAGTACAGCGCCAGCAGTCCGGCGCACAGGCCGATCTGTTTGCGCAACGACAGGTGCAGGAAGGCAATGGACGCGATGATATAGCCCACGGCGATGGACTGGAGCGTGTTGGAATACACGTGCAGGTGCGCCGGGTCGTTGAGCAGGTTTCCCTGGGCGATCAGGCCCAGTATCCAGAGCAGCACCAGACGGCGCGCCATGCGCCGGTAGATTTTCTTGTAGTCGTGCGTCTCGCCCAAGCGCTTCGAATAGGCAAAAGGAATCGACACACCCGACAGAAACAGGAACAGCGGCATGATCAAATCCCACGCCACAAACCCCGTCCACTCCACATGCTCCATGTTGTAACCCAGCCACCAGGGCGCGGGGTTTGGATGGCACAACAGGGCGGCCAGCGAAGACACCAGCCCGCCCCCGCCGGAAATCCAAAACATGTCAAACCCGCGCAGCGCGTCAATCGACATCATGCGGGTGGCGACGGGCGCGGCGACTGGTGCGGGGGAAGGCTCGGAAATGGGCAAAGACTGTTCAGCGTCTGACATGATACCGTCCTTATGATTCAAGACCGATGCACAGCCTAGCCCAAACCCCGCCCACCACTCAACCAGAATTTCTGTCTTCTTTCACCCTTCACTCTTCACCCTTCACATTTTGAATTTGCATTTCCCCCCATTCCTGTTCTAAGATAGGTTCCGCGCTCACGGGCGCATCCCACATCGCTTACATGCGCACCTGTAGCTCAATTGGATAGAGCGCTTGGCTACGGACCAAGAGGTTGGGGGTTCGAGTCCCTCCAGGTGCGCCATTTCTTTTTTCGGCATCTTCCGCCCGCCTATAGCGATTTCTCCTGCACACACCCAAACAACTCCCTGTCTAGCGTAATGCCGAATGGTTCGGTGGGTCGGCGATATGTTGGATGGTGTAGGCCACTTTCAGCGTCTCTCCCTGGGCCACCGAGACGGTTGGCGTGTGCATTCCCATGACCAGAAGAGGGCGTTCGGGACAGCAGAAAAGGCTGTTCTTGCCGACCTCCTTTGAGTCAAAGCACAACAACGCGCCGAATTTGGCTTCGTGGTTGAAGAAGGCAAATTCACCGCCGGTGGGATGGTCCATCAGGCCCGCATCGGGGCCGTCGTTGTTGAGCCAGCCGTTGTTGACCCGTTTCCATCCGCCGGCGTTCACGTACACCGACAGCCTGTCCGCGTCCGTGGTGCCGATGCCGGGGTCGAATCCGCAGCGTGAGTCGAAGCGCCAGGGGCAGGCGCCGGGGCCTGTCTGCTCCAGCATGAACTCGATGCGGACTTGCTCGGGCGTCTCTTCGGGCAGACGGACCACGCGGGTCTCCACGGTGCCGAACTTGGTCTCATGGCGCATCGTGATTGCGTTGGCCGTCGTCTCGGCGGTGTAGGCCGTGTGTGGCGCCCGCTGGTAGGGGCCAATCTCGACCTCGGTCTCGATGACGCCCTTCTCGAAATCCCACATGCGGGTGCCCCGCAGCATTTCGCGTCCCGTGGGCTTGTGTAAAAGGCCGACCACGGCACCGTTCTCCTCGGGCACCACCGTCACGCGCCATACCGCATTTTCAATCCGGGTGGCCGCCAGGGTCTCCTGCACGTCCGTGTTTTCCAGGAATTTTGGCAGCGTCACCAGCTCGCCGTGCATGGTCATGTTGTGCTTGCGGCACAGCGCCGCATACGTGTCCAACTCCTGCTGAAAGGAAGGGGGCAGCGCGCGCTTCACAAACCCATCCCCGTACTCCCACTTCACCTCGGCTGTCATCAACGCGGCTTTGTGCACGCTGATGGACGCCTTTTCCACGCGGGCCCGGACGGTGTCGTCGTCGGCTTTTTCCATCGCGCGGGCAAAATAGCCCTGCGCCTCGCGCACCACTTCCGGCGTCAGGCCGATGCGCTCGGCGAGGGGCCCGCAGTCCGGGTGAAGCCCGGCCGCCTCGCTCACGCGGTGGAGCATGGTTTCATAGCCGAAGATCTCTTCGGCCGCGCGGCCGTAGTGCAGGCGGCAGAACTTTTCTGTCAGGGCCCAACTGTCCAGCCCCGGATTCCACAGGCATTTCGAGATGATGTAATTGCGCAGGTCGCACATCTCGCCCGAGTTTCCGTTGCCGTTGGCCTGCATGAACACGCCCTTTGCGTGGGAGTCGAAGAAGAACTTCACGTTGGGTCCGATGCTTTTCAGGTTGGGCAGGGGCAGGTCATAGAAGGTGAAATTCGTGTTGTAATTCCAGATCCAGATCTGGTCGCAAATGGCGCGCCACCCTTTCAGGTCCTCGCCAAAGGACCTGTTGAAGGGGCAGGCCGGATCGTTGACGGGGTGGAGCGAGCAGCATTCAATGCTGCACAGTTGAATCTGCACATTGGGGCGTGGCTTGAGGAATTTGGGGGGCTTGCGCGAGTAGACGTAGGCCAGCGTGCCCACCATCACGCCGGGGTGGGTCTGTTCCACCCGCTCGGCCACGGCGTTGACCAGGGCAAGGTTCGCGCCCATGGGCGAGTCTTCCCGCGTGTTGATTTCCGTGCACTGCGGGCAGTGGCAATAGTCGCCGTTGTCGTTCTGGCTCACCGCGATGTTCCGCAGTTCCGGGTGCTGGTCCAGTTCCTCGATGACGGCCTTCGCGACAATGTCGATCACCTCCGGGTTGGACACGCAGGGCTGGGGACCGCCGCCCCCGCCCAGCAACTGGCGTGCCCCGTTCACCATCGCGAAATACTCCGGGTGCGTCTTGCCGTACTTCTCCGCCGTAATCCATTTGCAGTAGGAATGGCCGATCAGGTTCTGGGGCGTCTTGCCGCCCAGCTTTTCGTCCGCCGTGATGGTGTTGATCCGCTGGCGCGCGGCAAACTCGGGGTGGTCGTAGTTTTCCTTATAGTAACTCGACCGGAATGAGAACGCGGGGGTGAATGCGTGCTCCTCCAACGGCAGTGCTTTCAGGTCCGCCACGGGCGGGAACCAGGTCTGGTCATGGGTGAGAAACTCACAGCCCAGGTAGCGTTCAAAGAATTCGTACACGCCATAGAGGGCGCCCCGGGGTCGACCGCCGGTAATGGCGATGCGGTCGGCCCCAATGCGGATCAGGAGCTGCTCCTCGCCGAACCCCTCCACGGCAATCCCCGCGGTCCCCTGTCCAATCGCGACCACCTTACTTTGCAGCGTCGTGTCATGGGAGATGGGCAGTTCCGCGCCCGTCGCCTGTTTGAAAAGCGCTTGAAACTCCGCCGCGGCATAGGCCTCGCTCGCCGTCGCGTCAGGCGCGCAGATGATCGTCCAACTGTTCAATGCACCCACCGGCAGGCCGTCGCCCGCGCCAAAGGCCGAGCCAAATACCACGCACACCGCAATGCCCAATCCCATTTTCAGCATCTCCTTGTCGGAACACGGCCAACATCGTTGCATTTTCACCCACAATTGGTCCACCGGAGCAGCTTCATTCCTTTGGATTATCCTGTACCTCCTGTTTATCCATGTCGGATTCACTTATGCCCTTTTCCGTGAAATTCCGTGAATTCCGTGGTTCAGTTCTTTCCAGTGTTCTTTGCTTGCGGCCAGCAGCCGCACCAAGTTACCCTTTGGGTCGATGTGCCCGCAGGCGAAGCAACCGACGTGAATTATGTCATGCTCCGGCCACGCCGCAATGGCGGCAAAGGAAAGGACAAAATGCAGTCTGGGATGCGATATTGGGTTCCCCTGTTGTTGTTGCTGCCGTTTTCCCATGCCTGCGCGGCGGCAGAAGCGCCGGTGATTGCCGGCGGCGTGGTCACGCATCAGGATCTGTTCAATGCCGGCATGAGGAAAGGCGTAAGCTGCTACCGCATTCCGGCACTGGTGACGGCGCCGAACGGCGACCTTGTCGCGGCCATGGACGAGCGGGTGCCTTCCGGCAATGACTTGGGGAAAAACAAGGACATCAACATCGTCATCCGGCGCAGCATCGACGACGGCATGACCTGGTCACCTATCGAGACGGCAATTGATTATGAATATGGGGTGGCGGTCTCCGACCCCTCGATGGTTGTGGACCGGAAGACCGGCGACCTATTCCTCTTTCACAATTACATGGACCACAACAGGGCGCACGGCATATACCGCCTGCATGTGGCCAAGAGCCATGACAACGGCGCATCATGGTCCAAGCCGGAAGACATCACCCCCCAGACAACCAAGCCCGAATGGCGGCACGATTTCCAGTTCATCACCTCCGGCAGCGGCATTCAAACGCGCTCGGGCACCCTGCTCCACACGCTGGTCAATCTCGACAAGGGCCTGCACCTCTTTGGGAGCGACGATGACGGCAAGACTTGGTCCCTGTTCGATGCTCCGCTGAAGCCGGGGGACGAGTCGAAGGTCGTCGAGCTTGCCGACGGTGCATGGATGGTAAACAGCCGGGTCAAAAAAGTGGGGATGCGGTACACGCATACCAGCGCCGACAGGGGAAAGACCTGGACAACGAAGCCCGAACCGCCCCTGCAAGACCCGGCCTGCAATGCGAGTTTCATCCGCTATACGGCCACAGCCGAAGGTTGCGACAAGAACCGCCTGCTGTTCTCCAACCCCAAGAGCGCCAAAGAGCGGGAGAACATGGCCGTTCGCGTGAGCTACGACGAGGGCGCCACGTGGACGGAAGGGAAGACCATCTATCCCGGCGCTTCGGCCTATTCCTCAATGACCGTCCTCAAGAATGGCGACATCGGCCTGCTCTTTGAGAAGGACGACTACACCGAGAATGTGTTCGTGCGTTTTTCGTTGGAATGGCTGACCGACGGCCGGGACAAGTACGCGCCGCCAGCGCAGCGGTAATGGGAGTGATGGAGCATAGGGAAATTGCCGGCACCCTCAGGGCCTACCCAGATGCCGCGGCGCGACTTCAGCATGCAGTGCGTGGGAGAATGTTGGCTCTTGCTGATTGGCCGGGAGTATGATGATTCCATTCATCAAGCAGGAATGCGGTTGTGCTGCGGATTGTGGGGCGCAGGCAGGACTAATGAAGAAACAGGTGGACTCAAGGCAGCGGCTGGCCGAAATGGAAACCGGGTTGATTGGGGCCATAATCAACCCGCTGGAGAAACGCCATGCGTAAACTTGGAAAGAAGGGCGCTTTGGCGACACTGGACGCCTTGTTTGACCGGGTGGTGGACATCCTGGAACAGGCGCCGGGGAACGTGGTTCGTGTGGTGAACACCAACATGGTGCTGGCCTACTGGCTTATAGGGCGGGAGAGTGTGCAGGAGGTTCAGGGCGGCGAGGAGCGGGCGGAGTACGGCAAACAGGTGGTAAAGACCCTTTCACGTCAACTTACTGAGCGGTACGGGCGGGGATTCTAAGTGCCCAACTTGAAGAATTTCAGGCAGTTCTATTCAGCCTACGCGGCCCGAGGAGATGCAATTGGCTGCCCGGCGGGTAGGATCCCAAAACTGTCATGCGCTATTACATGTGGTCGAGATGCCATAGATTCTCTTCGGGCACATTGACTCCGACCCTGCCACTCTGTTGCCCGCTCAGAACAGGAGAAGCACGATGATTCCGACATTGTTTTCGGTCAGCTATGCGGGACTGTGGGGACAGGCGCAACTGGACCTTCCGGACTTCATTCGCAAGGCGGGGGAACTGGGATACAGCGCCGTTGAACTTGCCGGGAAGAGTCCGCACCTTTCCCTGTTGGAGACGCGCGATTCCGACCTGGACGCATTGCGGGAGACCGCCGAAAGCGCGGGCGTGGAGATTGCCACCATCGCCGCCTACACCGATTTCACGGCGGGCGCGTCGGCGGTCGAAGTGCCCTTCAACGACATGCAGGTGGCGTATGTCCGCGAATTGGCCCGGATGGGCGCGCGGCTTGGCGCGCGAATCGTCCGCGTCTTCACCGGATACACCACGCAAAGCGAGTCCGCCACCGCCGACTGGGACAAGTGCGTCAGGGCTGTCCGCGCCTGCGCCGGGGCCGTGGAGGAATTTGGCCTGGTGCTCGGTGTGCAGAATCACCATGATGTGGCGGTCAGTTGCGATGCCATGCTCGAATTCCTCGGCGAGGTGGACCGGCCCAACTGCCGCGCCATGTTTGACCCCTGGGCGCCCGCCCTGCAGGGTGAGGATTTGCGGGACTGCGCGCGCCGCATGGCGCCCCACATGGTGCAAACGACCCTGGCCGACTACGTCCGACTCAAACGTTTTGCCTACATGCCCGGCCTCATCAATTACAAAGAGCTGCCGGCCATGACCCGCGCCGTCCCGTTGGGCGACGGGTTTGTCGACCTTTCCGGGTTCTTCCAGGGGCTGCGCGAAGGCGGGTTCGACGGCCACGTCGCCTATGAGATGTGCTCCCCCCTGCGCGGTGGCGGCAGCCTGGAGAATCTCGACGCGACTGCCCGGAAAAGCCTGGAAGTGATGAAGAGTATGATCGCCGACGCGCAGTAGCGCGCATGTCGGCAGGCGGTTCGAAATATTTCCCGCAGAGAAAGGAGGCATGCCGGTGGACCCCTTCCTGAACATCTTCTTCTTTGTGTTCCACACAGCCTTCATCCTCTTCGTGCTGCTCGGGTGGATTTGGAAGAAGATGCGGAAAGTCCATCTCGCGGCGGTGCTGCTGACGGCCTTTTCCTGGTTTGGCCTGGGCCTTTTTTACGGGTTTGGCTACTGCTTCTGCACCGACTGGCATTGGAACGTCCGCCACCGGCTCGGCTGCCCCGACATGCCGCGGTCCTACATCAAGTTCCTAATCGTCACTGTCACGGGCTGGGACCTGAACGACGGCCTGGTGGACGCGGTGACGCTGGGGGCCTTTCTTGGTGTCCTCCTGCTGGCCGTCTGCCTGGCCTTCCCAAAGAGGAGCCACGGCCATCGTTCTTGCGCCCGCACCCCGCCTCCATGACACATGGATTGGGCGCAGCGGGAAGGCCGGATGCCTCGCGGTTGTTCCCTTATTGAGGAGAATCCAATGAACGGAGCATATCCAGATTGGGCCTGCAACGGCAAATATGCCCGGAAGGGGAATGCGTCCGGAACAAAGACGCGGAAAAAAAACGCAACCCATTTGCCGGTGTGGCGCGAGGGCCTGAGCTGGGTTGAGTACCTTCAACTGAAGATGTCCCCCGTTTATTATGGTTTTGGCATGCCCCGTGGCGACAATTCCCCCGTTCTTGTGGTGCCCGGTCTTTTCGAGACCAACCTCTGTTTTCTCGAAATGCGTCTATGGCTGAGACGAATCGGCTACAGGGCGTTGGGAACGGGCATGTGGGTCAATGCGGAATGCCCTGAAATCGTCGGCGAGCGTCTGTTGGCAATAATCTCAAAGGAGTACGCGGCGCACGGCCGGAAAGTTCATCTCATAGGCCACAGTCTGGGCGGGCTGGTCGCGCGCGGGGTCGCCTATCATTCACCGGAAAAGATAGCCTCCCTGACCATGCTCGGTTCCCCCTTCCGCGAAGTCAGGATTAGTCCCTTTGTGGCCTGCGCCCTCGATTTCGCGCATGATTTTGTTTCCACGCGCCGCCACTGCGCCCATGCGAACTGCTTTTCATTCGATTGCCCCTGTCCCGGCGTCACCATAATGAAGGGCCGTTTCCCTGCCACCGTCCCCGAAACAGCCGTCTACAGCAAGAATGATGGACTTGTGGACTGGCGGGTCTGCATGCACGGCGACCCCAAAAGGGATGTGGAGGTGCATTCGTCCCATCTCGGATTAAGGTGGAACCCGGAAGTGTACCGGGTCATCGCCGAACGCCTGGCCATGGCGGGTGAGCAAAGCAAATCGCAAAGAAAGAGACGCAGCAAAGAGTCTGCGTCTTCTTGAAAGGCATGCCTGCCGGAAGCAGCAGGCCTCAACGTTTTTGTCGGGTCGGAAGACCGCCCGAGCTGCCTGCCCTAACGGTACAACTCAGGCCGCTGGCCGTGATAACCGGGATTCTGTTCCCGTGCGGCCATCACCCCGGAGGGGTCCACATCCGCAAAGATGACTCCCTCCCTGTCCCAGATTTCCGCCAGCACGGACCCATTGCAGTTGACGATATTGCTGCCGCCGGGGAACTTCTTGGCGGTGTCGTTTCTGCCGCAGCAGCATGAGGCCGCCATGATGATGGAATTGGAGCGCGCCAGGGGAATGACCTCCTCCTTGCCGCGGCTGGAACGGTTGTTCAGCCAGAAGAGCGCCACGCAGTCGCGGTTCGCGTAGGCGCGGGTCATCTCGGGAAAATCGCCGTCGTAGCAAATCATCACGCCGCATTTCCAGCCCTTGACGTCAAAGGTCACCAGTTCGTTGCCGGGCTTGAAAAATGTGGGTTCGCAGCGCAGTCCCTTGTCTTTCCACCACAGATGGGTCTTGCGGTAATTGGCCACCACGCCGCCTGCGTTGACCAGCGTTGCCGCAGTGTAGCGGCTGTCGCCGTCCCGTTCCACCAACCCGTAAAGGACCAGGGCATCCGACCCGTGCAGCACTTCCTGAAACGCCTGCGTGGTGGGACCGGTGCTTTCTTCGGCCAAGTCACAAACATTCTCGATGTATCCGGTCAGCAGGGCCTCATGGAACAGGATGATGTCTGCCTGGCCCCGCAGCGCCTCCTTGGCGAAGGCGAGCGCCTTCTTGCGGTTTTCCTCGACAGCACCGGGAATGGTTTCCTGTTGGACTATGGCGATGCGAAATCCCTTGTCGGGTTTGGGTGCCTGGTCTGTGCCCTTCTCGGCAGTACCCGAACGGGCATACAACATGCCCGCCAACCCGGTGGATGCCGCGGCACCCAGCAATTCCCTTCTTGACAACCGCATGGCTCGGCTTCCTTTGATTTGGCTTCCGTGTAATGGAAAACAGGACAGTCAAATGAGATTCCGGCATCCGGAGAGGAAACTCTCCGGATACCGGACCATCAAGCGGCTCGTTAATCTGGAGTCTGTCCTGGACTTCGAACCGTCCCAGACTCGAGATGCTGCTGGGTTGGGGAGAACACGCCCGTAACCTACAGCGTCCATCCTTCGCGGTAGGCGAGGTGGGCGTAGGCGTTGGCTTCTTTGTTGTTGGTGACTTCCATCTTCTCGCCGTCCCACAGCAGTTTCTTGCCGGGGAAGCGGACCGCGAGGTTGCCCATGAGCACCATCTCGGACAGGGGGCCCGAATAGTCGAAGTTGGAACTCGCGGGGATGCCGCCCTTGCAGGCGCGCACCCAGTCGGCTTCGTGGCCTTCCTGGCTGCCCTCGATGCGCGGAATCGTGGGCGCGGGAGGAGTAAAGTCTTTCATGCGCGACAGGGGGAGCAACTGCGGATTGCGGCCGTAGCATCCGGCCATCAGCTTGCCCTTGTCGCCGATGAACAGCAGGCCGCCGTCCTCGTCGCCCATTTCCTGGCCGTCCTCGAGTTCATCGGGACGGGGCGGCATCAGGCCGCCGTCCCACCAACTGAGCTTCACTTCAGGCATGCCTTCGCGTGCCGGGAAGGTGTACCGCGAAATGGCCGAGCGCGGGTACATCTCGTTCTTCGGCTCCGTGTACTTCCAGAAATCCTCCCAGTAGGTCGATATGCAGCCTTCGACGGAGATGGGGTACTTCAGCTTGAGCGCCCAGAAGGCCGCGTCCAGAATGTGGCAGCCCAGGTCGCCCAGCGAACCAGTGCCGAAATCCCACCAGGCGCGCCAACTGTCGGGCAGATAGACCGGGTGGTAGGGGCGCATCGGCGCGGGGCCGACCCAGAGTTCCCAGTTCAGCGTGTCGGGCACCGGCGGCGTGTCCTTGGGCCGTTCCACCTCGACGCCCTGCGGCCACACGGGCCGGTTCGTCCAGGCATGCACCTCGCGCACGTCGCCGATGACGCCTGCCTGGATCCATTCGCAGATCTGGCGGGTGGTGTGGGCCGAATGCCCCTGGTTGCCCATCTGCGTGGCCACCTTGTATTCCCGGGCCGCCTCGGTCAGCTTGCGCGCCTCCCAGACCGCGTGCGTCATGGGCTTCTGGACGTACACATGCTTGCCCGCCTGCATGGCGGCCATCGCGATCACGGCGTGCGTGTGGTCCGGCGTGGCGATGATGCACGCGTCGATGTCCTTCTGTTTCTCCAGCATGTCGCGAAAGTCGATATAGCGCTTCGCGTTCGGGTACCGGTCAAAAATCTTTCCCGCGTAGGCCTGGTCCACATCGCACAGGGCGACGATGTTTTCCTCATGACAGGCGGCGATATTGTTCTTGCCCATGCCGCCGATGCCGATGCCGGCGATGTTGAGCTTCTCATTGGGCGATTTTCCCGCCGCGCCGATGGCAAAACTATGGGGAAACACCGAAAGGGCCGCCACGCCGGAAACCCCCTTGATGAAATCGCGCCTGGCCATCCCCTTGCCCGCATTTGTTGACGTTTCTGTATCCTTCATGAGGTCGTTCCTTTCTCGTTGAGTGGACCGGTGTTAAGCGTAGCACAGTTCTTTTGGTCCATTCATTAAGCATGCCATCGGGAATCTGCCGCGGAATAATGGGCCGTGCATCTGGCACAAGCCTCGTTTATAATCTCAATGACGGTCATGCCCGATTGCCGTGAAGTATTGCAGCAAGGCGCACCAATTCTTCAGTTGCATCATGGCACTCAAATGGGCATGTGCGAGAATGACAGTTAACGGCAAAAGGCTTCCTGAAAGACCAAGAAATTGGAGGTTCGTCCATGTCAGTGAATAACGGATCGGGACAGGGCAAATGGGCGGTCACCGTGCTGCGCTGTGCCATTGGTTGGCATTTCCTCTATGAGGGCCTGTCAAAGATCGTGTCGGGCCACTGGACGGCAAAAGGGTATCTCGAAGGCGCTGTGGGGCCGCTGGCCGGTTTCTATCACCTGATGGCGTCCTCGGCACCGGTCATGACGGCGGTGGATGCGCTGAACATGTACGGCCTGACTTTTATCGGGCTGGCGCTGTTTGCCGGTGTTGCCATTCGTGCCGCCTCCGCCTCGGGCATACTGCTCCTGGTGCTCTACTATTTCGCCTATCCGCCCTTTGGGGACGCCTCCTATGCCGCCACGGAAGGCAGCATCTTCCTGGTCAACAAGAATGTCATAGAGGCGCTGGGCCTGGCGCTGGTGCTCTTTGCCGGAAACAAGGGCTACGGCCTCTACGGGCTGTCCGGTTCTTCAAAGAAGAAGACCGTTGACGCCGCGGGTGAAGCACCAACCAGCACCCGCCGCGAGGCGCTCAAACATGTCGCCACGCTGCCGGTCCTGGGCATCATGGGCTACGAGGCATCCACGCAACTCCGCAAGGGCGGGGTGGACGCCTTTTCCGGGGCCACGCGAAAAATCGTGGTGCCGACCATTAAAGACCTTGCGGGCACACTGCCGAAGGGAAAGCTGGGCAAGTTCGAGATCAGCCGGCTGGTCATGGGCGGCAACCTGATCGGCGGCTGGGCCCACTCGCGCGATCTGATTTACGTGCCGTCCCTCTCCCTCGCCTATAACACGGAACAGAAGATATTCGAAACCCTGATGCTGGCGGAAAAGGCGGGCATCAACGCCATCAACATCGGGTGGCCCTCCAATCCGGTGCTTGCAAAATACAAGAAAGTCACGGGCAGCAAGATAACCGTTATTTCGCAGGTCGCCCCCAGCATGGACAAGAACGACTACTTCTACGAGATCAACGCCGCCATGGACGCAGGCGCGGACATCCTTCAGATTCAGGGAAACTGGACCGACACGCTGTCGCGGGACAACAAGTTTGAAGTCATCGTCAAGATGCTGGAAAAGATACGCAGCCAGGGCTACGTGGCCGGCCTGGGCGCTCACTCGGTGGAGGGCCTGATTCGCTGCGAGGAGCAGGGCATCATCCCGGATTATTACATGAAGACCCTGCACCACGACCGCTACTGGTCGGCCCATCCGGTCGAAAACCGCACTTCCTATGAAGTGATGGGCGGAAACTCCGACGACCACAACAAGTTCCACGACAATATGTTCTGCGCCTTCCCGGAAAAGGACGTGGCGTTTGTTGAGCGCACCAAGGTCCCCGTCATGGGCTTCAAGATCCTCGCCGCAGGCGCCATCCAGCCCGAGGACGGGTTCAATTGGGCGCTCCAGCACGGCGCCGACTTCATCTGCGTGGGCATGTTCGATTTCCAGGTGGTCAACAACGTCAACACCGCGATCAACGTGCTGGCCAACCTCAAAGACCGCAAACGCGAGTGGCACGGGTAACCCGGGATTCGCACACGACAAAACCCCAACGGGAAACCGCCCGGGAAAGACATGCCTGCACATCGCATGAAGAATCTCAAACGCATGGTGAGCCGGTTGAGGGAAAAGTGGCTGCCGGGCTGCGGTAAAAGCCCGAGCGCGGAGGTGTTGGAGTTCGGCGGGCTGACCATGGGCACCACATACGGCATTGTGCTGCACGGTCTGCCGGCCGGCACACGGATTGAAGTCCTGAAGGATGCCGTGCATGGGGCGGTGCACGACATTGACCGGCGCATGTCCACCCACCGGAAGGATTCGGAACTGAGCCGTTTCAACGCGCACAGGTCACGGGAACCCTTCACGGTGAGTGCCGGGACCGCCGAGGTGTTCCGCATTTCGGGAAGGGTCAGCGAAGCGTCGGGCGGGGCGTTCGACATCACCGTGGGGCCGCTGGTCAACGCCTGGGGATTCGGCCCGGAGCGGTTTTCCCCCGTTCCGGACGATGCCACAATTGCCGCGCTTCGTGAAAAGGTGGGCTGGCACCTGGTGGAAGTGCGCGACGACAACACGCTCGTGAAGAAACACCCCGACCTGCTCTGTGACCTGTCGGCCGTCGCAAAAGGCTACGGCGTGGACAAGGCGGCCGAGGCGCTCGACCAACTGGGCGCGGACCACTATCTGGTCGAGGTCGGGGGGGAACTGCGAACCAAAGGCGTCAATCCCCACGGGCGTCCCTGGCAACTGGCCATCGAGCGGCCCGGTGACGGGGAGCAGCAGGCGCAGGTGGTGGTGGGTCTTTCCGGCCTTTCGCTGGCCACCTCCGGCGACTACCGCATTTTCCGCGTCAGCGACGGGAAGCGCCTTTCCCATGAGATCGATCCCCGGTCGGGCTGCCCCGTGAAAGACAGCGTCGCCTCCGCCAGTGTCATTCACCCCTCCTGTGCCTGGGCCGACGCCTATGCCACGGCACTGATGGTTCTCGGCCCAGAGGAGGGTATTGCATTTGCCGAGAAGAACCGCCTCGCCGCATACCTGATTGAGCGCAAAGCGACCGGCGAATTTGCAGGCCGCCAGACGAAGGCGTTCGGGCAGTATTCAAGCGGCGGGTAGATTGGAAGACGCGGAAAGGGACAACCAATGCGCATCTTTGCAAGGCGAAAAGGGGCCGCTCACCGCTCAAAAAGCTGGAACTCGCGAATCACCGGGCTCTTGGTGGCCTTGAGTATGTTCAGCCGCACAAATTGCGCCGTCGCGGCGTTGAATCGAAACTCAGGGCAAAAGAGCTCCATGGGTATGTCTTTCCACAGTTCCGGGTTGCCATGGCGGTACTCGAAAACGGTCTTCCATTCATCACCCGTCTTCGCCTGAATTTGAACGCGCCGTATCCATCCCTCCTCCCCCTCGTCGACGATGGCACGGGAGAAAGTGCGGGGCTTGCCGAGGTCGTATTCGATCCAGCCTGCTGACACGTTTTCATCGGTGGTCCAGTAGGTGGCACGGTTACCATCCACGGTCGATTCCGGTCCGTATTCCTTCTTGTTCTCCCGGACGCCGGAGGCGCGCACGCATGCACCCGCGGTCAGTATCGCTTCATCAAAGGGTTTGATGTCCTCGGCGGAACCGTCCAGTTCCAGGACCACGATGGTGTCGGGACCTTGGATGTCCGCCTTTCCAAGTTTTACCGTGATGCCTTCATCGGTCTGCTTCATCTCCACCGCGCCGCCGTTGATCAGACGGCAACCCAGCACTTTCCTGCCGAGGGGCGGCACGGTCAAGGTCTGATGGTCGTCCGTCTTGAAGATGTGCAGATACACCGTGTTGCCCCTGCAGGTGCTGCCGTACCATGAATTGGGCTTGTAGGGACCGCCGCGCGTCCCGTAAACGCTGTCGCCGTTGCGCTCAAGCCATGCGCCCAGCCGCTTCAGTTGCTCCACAAGCCGCGGTTCAAAAGTTCCATCGGGCTTTGCGCCGAAACCAATGAGGTAATTCCCGTCCCGGCAAACGACATTGACCAGTTCGCCCAGCCACGTGTCGAAGGGCCTGTACACATCGTCGGGACGCCAGAACCAGCCGTCGGGCTTCCCGGCCGCCTGGCAGTATTCCCAGGGGATGTCGCGATTGAAGCGGGGGATGGTGATTTCCGACACCGCATAGTCCCCGGCCGACTTTGCCTCGGTCACAAACCAGGTGGGGTTGTCCAGTCCCCGGTCAAAGGGGGTGTCCACCCGGTTGCTGGCGAGCACGTCGGGCTGGAGGCCCCGAAGGTGGGCATAAAGCTCTGTGCCGTATTTGTGGTTCAGCGTGGCGCAGCGCTGGTCAAACCACCACGCCAGGAAGGGGCCGTAGTTGTCTGAAAGCTCCTTCAGTTGCGCTTTGACGTGGGCGACATAGCGGTTGAAATCGGGTTTCTGGTTCGGGGCCAGATGGTATCCTGCGGCGTCCCCCGCTTTGGTCCGGGCCTTGTAGTCCGGTTCTCCCGTGGTGGGGTCCACCTCGTAGGTCCAGTCGGGGTGGTTCTGGCTGTCATTGTGGAGCGCGTAATAGGGGCAGAAAGGCAGGCCCTGCGTCTTGCATGCGGCGGCAATTTCACCGACCACATCACGCCCCATGGGCGAATTCATGATGTTGTAGTCGGACTCTTTGGTGTTCCACATGCAGCAGGAATCGCCGTGCTTGGTCGTGTAGACCAGGTACTTGAACCCCGATTCTTTCAGCATCTGAATCCACGCATTGGCATCGAAGTGTTCCGCAGTGAACTTCTTGTAGAGATGATCTGTACCCTCCGCCAGCGCCTTCGGGTCCGACGCCAAAACATAGGGGGTCCAGTGAATGAACCCGCCGACGCGAAGGGATCTCCAGCGTTCCAATGACGCCTGGGAAGTCTTCAGGGCGGGATTGCCGTCACCGCCGCCCACGGCCAGCGCGGCACTGCTCAGGCAAAGCAGGACAAGAGTGCTTTTCCACATGGCGTATTTCCTCTACGGATGTGAAGAGGTTATACATGAACCGGGGCCTGAATGACAGAAAACGGTTGTTCTGTCCGGTTGTCGATATTCTCCGGTTCCAGCCAACGACTTGTATTAAACAAAAAAACCTCCCACCCATGTGCCAAAAACACAAGGTGGGAGGGAGGCTATTCGTGGAAGACGGGGCCGGACGCCGTCAAACGTTCAGGCTAGAACGAGGACTTGAACATCTTGTTGCCCTGATTGCTCGAACTGTCCGTGCTCTTGCTTGAGCCTTTGCCTTTTTTCTTGCTCTTCTTGGAATGCTTCTCTTTGTGGTGGTGCTTGGAAGACTTGGAAGACTTGCTGCTGCTGCTACTGCTGCTGGAATCGGAGGAGGCGTAGGCCGGGACGGCCGACAGCACCCCGAAAGACAGCACAAACGCGCACAAAACGGCATAGATGAGCGACTTTTTCATGGGCAAACCTCTTGTATCGTGGTGGATCCAGAATTCTTTCTAAACCATTGACAAATAGTGCTTTACACGGACTCGCTCTTTGGCCAAGCCAGACAGAACAAGCCATGGGGCCGGAAGCGTTTACCGGACACGGAAAACCAACGCACATCATTACAACGCTTCCTGAAGACATTATTGTGACACCTGACTTTAGCATCCTGCAGGATTTGGAGCAAGTTTTCCTGCACCGCTTCACGCCCTTCCCGTCCGGTCTTCGCGGCGGGCATCACGGGCGATGCAACTGTTCCAGAAGAAAGTCGTATACGCCCGTGCGCTTTTCCTGGGGTGTGTCCCGATAGACGGCCACGCAGGATACCCCTTTTTCCTTGCAGGCCCGTTCCAGTGTGCGCGTGTGGGCCGGATGATGGAGGATGTCCATGTTCACCGATGGCTTTGTGTCCATCTTAAAGAAGCGCCTGCCCACCTCCTGACAGGCCCACCGGAAAAGGTTGGGATAGGTGAGCGGGGCGTCCTCAATGTGGCAGTTCAGATAGACCGGAGGGTCGCCCGAATCGATCCATGAGAGCATGTCCAGGTCCGCGCGCGCCTTCTGACCCTTTTCTTCCAGCATCGTCTGGCTCGGCCACAGGCGATAGTACTTCGGCGCAATCCAGGGCATCGACACATACCAGACGTACTGCGGGATGCCGAGCACCTCGGGCCACTTGGCGAAATCATAGGTTGCCTGCGGTATGAGACCGCCCGCGGCGGTCAGGCGCGTCGATTCGCGCAGGACCGGGTCGGGATTGTTCGGGTCGGCCAGATCGTCGTGAAAGGCGAGCCAGAGCGAGGTTCCCGCGCCCGCCGAGTCGCCGTAGGCGGCAACCCGCGTCCTGTCGAGGTTCCATTTGGCCGCGTTGTAGCGCATGAACTGAAGCGCCCGGGCCGAGTCGCGCAGAATGTCCTGCAGCGGCGCGTCTTTCAGAAACCGATATTCGATGGAAGCAACCGAAACCCCCGAGTCGAGTGCCTTGGCAAGGTCCGTGTCCTTGCTTCCCCAGAAGTTGCCCTTGCCGCCCTCATAGAAACCGCCGCCGTGGATATGGATGATCAGCGGCGCGGGCGCGGCGGAGGGCGTCTGCCACAGGTCAAACTTGTTCCGCTCGTGGGGACCGTAGGGAATGTCCCGAAAGGTCGGCTCCAACGCCCAGGCGGAGGTCCACAGTACGATTCCGAAGAGGCTGACCGCCAGCCAGCGCGGCAATAGGGGACGGTTATTCATAGTTTTCAGCTCCCTGAAATGCGAATCGGGCAATTTGACCTCCCTGAAAGGGTTCCGGTTTTGCCCCCGGCATTCTTGGGTATTGCGCAGGAAAAGGGTCGGGCAGAGGGGAGGCTTGGCGCGGGTTGAATATGGCGGGCGGACCTCCCCATAATGACAATTCTGACAGGTCAAGCGGATTTATCCCAGGGAGTCGCACATGCATAATCTTCACACCATCGACTATGCGATTATCATTGTCTACCTCATAGCCACGACCATCATCGGTTTGATCCTGACCCGGCGGGCCTCAAAGAGTCTGGACCATTACTTCCTGGGAAACCGGCAAATGCCCTGGTGGCTGCTGGGCATCGCCGGCATGAGCAACTGGTTCGACCTCACGGGCACGATGGTGATCACGAGCTTTCTTTACATGCTCGGACCCCGGGGGATCTATATTGAGTTCCGCGGCGGCGCCTGCCTCTGCCTGCCCTTCATGCTGGCCTACGCAGGCAAGTGGCACCGCCGCTCGGGCTGCATGACGGGGCTGGAGTGGATGCTCTACCGCTATGGCCGCACCCGGGCCGTGGAGAGTGTGCGCCTCGTCTCCGCTGTCATCAGGATCCTGACCACCGTGTTCATGCTGGCCTACCTGGTGCGCGGCGCCAGCCTCTTCCTGGGAATTATGGTCCCCTATTCCCCCACGGTGGTGACCTGTTTTGTGGTCGGCCTGACCGCGCTCTACACCACCTTTGCCGGATTCTACGGGGTCGTGATTACCGACCTCATTCAGGGCGTGATCATCATCATTTCCTGCCTGGTGATCTCCGTCATGGCCTGGGTCAGCGTGCCCGACGGGGCGAGCCTGGCCTCGCTGGCGCAGAGTGTGACCGGAAACGCGGACTGGATCAGCACGGTGCCGTCGTGGCACACGACGATGCCCAAAGGCTACGAGATGTACCAGTCCCTGCTGCTTTTCTCTTTCTTCTACCTGCTGCGCAACACCATCGGCGGCATGGGCAGCGGCGATGAAAGCCGCTATTTCGGCGCGCGCAACGACCGCGAATGCGGGCTTCAGTCCATGCTACAGGCGATTACGATCTCTTTCCGCTGGCCGCTGATGGCGGGCTTCGCCGTGATGGGCATTTACCTCGTGAGCCAGGTGCTCCCCCACCAGGAAGTGGTGGGCCAGACGGCGACCCTGATCAAGTCGTTCTGCCCCGGCACCACGGCGGGGCTGTGGCACGACCTGACCAGCCACATCGCCCGCGCACCCCAGAGCTATCCCCCGGCGCTGATCGAGGGACTGAAGAATCTGCTTGGGGCGGATTGGGGCTCCAAACTCGCGCTCGTCGGATACGAGGGAATCGTGAACCCGGAACAGGTGCTGCCTGCCGTGCTGCTGAGCAAGGTGCCGATGGGGCTTGCCGGACTCATCATTGTGGCGATGCTGGCGGCCATGAAGGGTTCCCTGGCCGGCATGGTGAACGGCACCAGCGCCTTCTTCGTCAAGGACATCTACCAGGCCTTCCTCCGCCCCAACGCCTCGACGCGCGAACTGATCGGGGCCTCCTGGCTGTCGACGGGCGGCGTGATGGCCCTGGGCCTGCTGGTGGGCATGTTTGCGACCAGCATCAACTCCATCTGGGGCTGGATCATCATGAGCTTCACGGCAGGCAGTCTCGCGCCCGCCTTTCTGCGCTTTTACTGGTGGCGCTGCAATGCTTGGGGCGTCATCTGGGGTATGTTGATGGGCACGATAGCCTCCGTTGTCCAGTATGCGCTGCAGACCTTTGGTCTCATCGACATCTATCCCGAGTGGCAAGTCTTCATTTTCATGACAATCCTGTCGTTCTCGGGCACGATTATCGCCTCGCTGATGACGGCTCCCACCGACATGGAGACCCTGCGCCATTTCTACCGCACCACGCGCCCCTTCGGCTTTTGGGGACCGCTGAAACGCGAACTCTCGACCGAGGACCGCACCGCCTTTGCGCGGGAGAACCGGAACGACATCATCACCGTCCCCATCGCCATGGTTTGGCAGGTGACCATGTTCATCCTGCCGATGCAGCTTGTGGTGAAGTCCTACAGCGCTTTCTGGATGACCCTGCCCATCTTCCTGGTGAGTGTGGCCGGCATGTACTGGTTCTGGTGGCGCAACCTGCCCCCGGCAACGGACCCTGCCGAGACCGCCGTTTCCTGAAAACACGGTCGGCGCATAAGAGAATCGGTTCTCTGCCGCCCCTTGCCCGCAAACCATTGCAGGCGATTGATGCACAGAAACAGGCCCGCTGTTTCCCAGCAGGATGAACTATAGCGCGCGGCTTGGACGACCACAGCACCCTGTGGCGGGTGCGCTGTAAAGCTGTGGGTGGGCCGCGCATATCCAAGGGGTGCTCCCATGTTTGGACGGTCCAACACCATTTCAGTCCTGCGCAGTGCGGCATTGTTTCTGACACTTGCGTGCCTATCGGCACCAAGGGTCAACGCCGACAACAATCTGGCCGCAGGCAGACCCTACACGCTCGACCCCGCGCCCAATTACGCCGTCTGCGACGGGCCGGATGACCTGACCCAGCTTACCGATGGCAAGTATGTCGAGGGGCAGTTCTGGTCCCAACCGGGGACCGTCGGCTGGATAGCCATCAAGCAGGGCATCATTACCATCGACTTGGGCAAAGTGTGCCCCATCAGCGGCATCTCCTACAGTACGGCGGCCGGCGAGCAGGGGATTCACTGGCCCGAGGAAATCCGCATCATGACGGCCGACGAGGACAAGGTCTTTCATGAGGCAGGCGACCTCGTGGCCTTGGACGCGGTCAAGGGCATTCCCGACGAGGAGCAATACGCCGCGCATCGGTTTTCGACCCAGGCGCTTGAGACCCACGGCAGGTACGTGGCGCTGGTGGTGGTGACGGCCTCCCCCTGGCTCTTCTGCGATGAGATAGAAGTCTACGAGGGGAAGGCGGAATGGCTCAGTGTGCCCCTGCCGGGCGAGGGCATCGTCAATCTGCGGGAGCATACCAAACTGCTTGCGGTGCGCCAGGGTATCCGGGACCGTTTGACGGACGACGTGAAAGCCGTGCGTGAAATCGCCGCAGCCGCCGCATTGCAGCCTCCCCTTTTGCAGGCCATCACCGCCGCCTTGGATGAAGTCGCGGCGTCCATTCCCTCGGCCGTCATCGGGTTCACGCCCGAGTCGCGCATGGTCCTGCCGTTTGGACCCGCGCATGCCCGCGTCTTTCAGGCCCTGGCGCGTGTGTGGCAGGCCAAGGGCTTCCCCCGATGGTCCCTGTGGCAGTCGGGCACCTGGAACCCGCTGGACCTGTGCCTGGCCGAACCGGGCAGGGCCAATCCCCCGCTGGCCGTCAGCATGATGGGCAACGAGTATCGCGCCGCCGCGTTCAACATCAGTCTTGCCGATCCGGACGCCGCGGAGGAAGCCGTCAAAATGCGTATCGAAGGGCTTCCCGGAGGACCCAACCCGCCCTATATCACGCTCCATTCCGTGGCATGGACCGACACACGGCGGGGGGACCCGGTCGCGGCAGCACTTCCCCTGGCGGAAAAATCCGGTGACGACTATACCGTGCCCTTGAACGCCGGTTTGACGCGCCAGGTTTGGCTGACCTTCCATCCTGTGGACCTGCCGCCGGGTATCCATGAGGGCCGCATCGTTGTTGAAACACCGGACGGCCCGCTCTCGGTTCCGCTTGCTTTGCACCTATATCCGCTGCGCTTCCCGGACCGTCCCACGCTGCACCTTGGCGGATGGGACTACACGAACATGCCCGCCTTCAACGATTGCGCGCCCGGAAACCGGGAAGCGCTGCTGGCCCATCTGCGGGATCATTTTGTCGATTCTCCCTGGGCAACCCCGGAAGCCCTGCCCTTTGGCAGCTATGACAGTTCCGGCGCCATGACCGCCGACCCCGACACTTCCAACTTCGACGCCTGGGTGCGGGCATGGCCCACGGCGCGACAGTTCTGCGTGTTTGCGGCCGTCAAGAATCGGCTGGACAAATTCGACATGGGCACACCGGAATTCGAAAAGGCCGTGCAGGCATGGGCGCGCTTCTGGACGGCGCATGCGCAGCAGAAGGGGTTCGCGCCTTCCCAACTGGTGGTGCTGCTGTGGGACGAACCGAGCACCGCCACCGAGGACGGAGTCATCATTGCCTGGGCCAAAGCGATTCACGCCGCAGGCGCGGGTCCGCTTGTGTGGGAAGATCCGTGCTATCGCGACATGAGCAAGGCCACGCCCGAAATGCTGGCGCTGTGCGACGTGCTGACGCCGGACCGCAACATCTTCATGCACGAACCCGACGCCTACCGTGACGCGTTCATGCAGCAGAAAGCGCGCGGCGCGCGGTTGGACTTTTACTCCTGCACCGGTCCCGCACGCCTGCTCGACCCCTATGCCTACTTTCGCATTCAGGCGTGGGACTGCTGGCGCTTCGGCGCCGTGTCCAGCTATTTCTGGTCCTTTGACGATGCGGCCGGGGTGTCTTCCTGGAACGAATACACGGCGCAACGCCACGCCTATGCCCCGCTTTTCCTGGACAAGACCAGCGTGACGCCGGGCAAGCACATGGAAGCCTGCCGAGAAGGGGTTGAAGATTACGAGTATCTGGTCATGCTGAAGGAAGCGGTGGAAAAGGCCCCGGCATCAAAGGCGGACGCCGCAGCCAGAGGCCGCGCACTGCTGGAGGAACTGCCCGCCAAGGTTGGGACCGCGTTCCCGCGGGAAGCCGATTACCGATGGCGTCCCTCCGGCAACCCAACACCCGCCGACGAGGCCCGGATTGAGATTCTTGACGTGTTGGGGGAACTGGCACAATAGACGAAAAGGTTCGCGGAATTCCGAAGAAAGCGGCCTCACCGTTTTCTTTGGCATGGTGTGGCAGTTCATCGTGCTTCCCCCGCCGAGGCAGTTTGTGGTCAAGCGCCTGTGCGCTTTTTGCATGACCTTCCCGGCTTTCTGGCAGGGTTGGCCGGCACGTGCCGGTTCTGAGGCGGTCCCCACCCGGCCACGAAGTCTGACCGCCCAGAAGAAAGCAAACACCATTGCGGCAAGCCCCAATCCGTCCCACGCCATATCGAACGGGCGCACTTGGAAATGCCGTGCAGGAAAAAGGTACCCTTGAGAGGAAGAAGACAGAACGCGCTGCCATTCATCCCAGCAGGAAAGCAGATGCTGTTCTTCCTTGCCTTCGCCCTATGAACGATGAAGTGAAAGGGGATTTCATGGCCGCGCATGGATTCATTCAAAATGTGGTGCCTGGGAGTGTGCAAAAATGAGAAAGCAGTTCTGGTTGGTTCGTCGATGCTTTGTTGCGGCTGTCTTGGTCGCCCTGGCGTTGCCAAGTATTGCGGAGACGAAGAGCGTACTGATCTTGCACACGAACGACCTTCACGCCCGTATCCGTCCCGGGAACGATGGTCTGGGGGGAATGCCATATGTATCGGGCTACATTCACCAGGTTCGCGAACAGCGCCAGGACGTTCTGGTGCTGGACGCGGGCGACGTGACGGAAAAGGGCGACATGCTTTCGTATATGACGCACAACACCGTCATGTATGAGGCGATGAACGAGGCGGGCTACGATGCCGCCACGCCGGGCAATCACGACATGCGCGACCCACTGTATCTGGGCGACGGCGTCAAGGCCGCGCCAAAGGTCTCCTTCATCTGCCTCAATTGCATCCAAAAGGACGGCATGCCCCGTTTTGAGCCTTCCAAGATATTCACGGTCAACGGCGTGCGCGTGGCGGTCATTGGTTTGACCGTCAAGACCGGGGACGATTCGGACAGCACACTGAACGACGAGGAGTGCCTGAAGCGCCTTGCCAAAGAGGTTGACCGCGTCGCGCCCCTGTCGGACATACAAATACTCCTGTGTCATCTGGGTTCCAAGGCATGCCTGAAAATCGCGAAGCGCGTTCCCGCCGTCGATGTGTTTGTCAGCGGACACACGCATGAACTGCTGACCAAGCCAATCCGCACGGATGCAGGCGCCCTGATTGTGCAGGCGGGGGAATATGCCAAGAACGTGGGCCGCGTCGAGTTGCAGGTCGATCTGGAAGCGCACACGGTGAAACAGGCGGATGCGTCGGTGGTGAAAATGGACCATGCGGTTTTCCCGTGCGACCGGGAGCTGCTCAACCTCATTGAAGCGCGCGAAAAGACCGTCTGCCCGGAAGCCAGCCGTGTTGTTGCCCGGTGCGACGAGGCCCTGTCCGGCGCCGCCCTCGGACAGCTTGTTGCCGAGGCCCTGCGCCGTTCGGCAAAGACGGAGCTCTGCCTGGTCAATGCGCCGTACCTCTTCCGCGCGGAACTGCCCAAAGGGGACGTTAACATCGGCGACGTGTTCCTTGCCGGCGGCTTTCGCGGATACAAGATGGCAACAACGTCATTCACGGGAAAAGAAATAGAGGCATATATCGCGCCGGGGCCAAAGAAGGACCGGTCGGAGGAATCCTGGGACGGGTTTGACGCGAAGATGGAACGGAAAGACGGTGCATGGAGCGTCCAGACTTCACTCGATCCACTGAGGGAGTATTCGGTGGTTATTCCTGCGCTGGAATGGGAAAGACTGTACGCCGGTGAAGACGGCAAGAGCGGCGGGAAGAAGTTGGAACCCTGCGCGTTTTCCTTCACCGATTCTTTTGTCGACTACCTCACGGCAAAGGTCCCGAAGGACAGCTCCTTGAACGCATATCTGAAGTCCCTGCCCAAGAATGGTAGCGAAACGCCGTGACCCAGCTAAGGGCGGGCGAAGCGGCCCAATCACAGTCGGGAAGCGCGCCATTCAAGAGCCCTTTCGTGCTAAGATGACAGCCAATAATCACCGCCCCGATGGGGGGCGAAGCCCGCACTTCGAAACAAAGGAAAGAGGAGTCCTCGTCATGAAGACGGAAGTCACACGCAGATCATTCTTGAAACAGGTTTCGGCTGCGGGCATGGCCGCGCCGTTTATTTTTCCGCGACTGAGCCTTGCGTCGCCGCCCTCGGGCAAGCTGCAGCATGCGGGCATCGGCGTGGGCGGACAGGGCGCGTCCGATTTGGAGTGCATCAACAGCAGCGGCAAGGTCAATGTGTACGCGCTCTGCGACATTGACGAGAACACGCTGAAGAAGGCGGCGCAGCGCTATCCGGGGGCACGCCTGTACCGGGACTGGCGCGAGATGCTCCATAAGGAAAAGGGGCACATCGATTCGGTCAACGTGTCCACGCCCGACCACATGCACGCGCCCGCGGCCATGACCGCGATCAAGAAGGGCATCCACGTTTATTGCGAGAAGCCGCTGACCCATGAAGTGTATGAGGCGCGGCAGTTGACGCTGGCCGCGCGGGAAAAGGGCGTGGCCACGCAGATGGGCATCCAGATTCATTCCCACGACTTCTACCGCACGGCGGTGCAGTGGCTGAAGGACGGCGCCATCGGCAAGGTGAAGGAGTGGAATTCGTGGTGTGCCGCGGTCTACACGACGGCCGACAAGAAACGGCCCGAGGCGCAGGATCCCGTTCCCGCGCATGTGAAATGGGACCTGTGGCTCGGCGTCGCGCCGAAGCGCCCCTTCGTGAAGGATGTGTACCACCCGTTCAAGTGGCGCTGCTGGCGCGATTTCGGCGGCGGGGCCACGGGCGACTTTGGCTGCCACATCTTCGACCCGGTCTTCACGGCCCTGGGCATCACGGCGCCGCTCACCATCACGGCCGAGGCCGAATGCGTCAGTGACGAGGTTTATCCCGCCTGGTCGATCATCCAGTACAATTTCCCGGGCAACGCCATGACCGCGGCAAGGAGCATTCAGGGCACCTGGATGGATGGCGAAAAGCGGCCCGACGTGGCACTGTCCCCCCATCTGCCCAAGGACCACGTGCTTCCGCCCAGCGGCTCCATGATTATCGGCGAAGAGGGAACTCTCATCATTCCCCACGTGGGACCGCCCCATCTCTATCCGCTGGAAAAGTTCAAGGACTACCCCGCGCCCAAGTTTGAGCCGAAAGACCACTACCACGAGTTCGTCGAGGCGGCATTGGGCAACGGCAAGGCCGGTGCCAATTTCGACTTTGCGGGTCCCCTGGCCGAAACGGTGCTCCTGGGCAACGTGGCAAACCGCTATCCGGGCAAGACGCTGAATTGGAACGCCGAGAAGCTCAGCTTCGTCGACAACGAGGAGGCGAACAAGCATCTGCGGCGGCGTTACCGCGATGACTGGCATGTGAAAGGGCTGTAACCCAGGGAACGGTGCCACAGCGGCTGTCTGGAAAAGAACGCCAACAAACGCCGCGTGCTCCTTGGGCCGTTGGGGTGTCCGGGCAAAGGTCTTTTGTGACGCGCTTTGCTGAATGCCTCAAGCGGCCTTGAAAGACGGGTGAATCTATGTGCTGCGCTTGGCCGCAACCGGCCGGCAGCGGCGTCCGGTTGAAGTGTCAATGAATGCGGACTCCTGCGGGATCTCACAGGCGTTTGCAAAGACTGAACCTTTGATGAGTTTTACGGTCCGGAATTGACCCCGGCCCGGCAGTTGTCATTTAGTGTGCGTTACCCTAAACTAGGGTGAGTGGCCGTGCCAGACAACCGAAGCAGACAACTCCAAGAAGGAGGATGCTTGACATGAACTCTGTTGAGGGCAATCAGGACTGGGACGAAGCGCAAAAGTACATGGAAGCCATCACGGCCGCGAGCGGCAGGCATGCGGTCCCTGTCGAGGTCATCCTCGGCATCGGCTCCCGGGAGTCCGCCTGGGGCCGCACGCTGACGCCGCACGGTCCCGCCGGCGTGGGCGACCACGGCCACGGCCGGGGGCTCATGCAGATTGATGACCGGTGGCACAAGGAGTTCATCTCCTCCGGCAAATGGAGCGACCCCGCGAAGAACATCGACTACGGTGTCGCGCTGGTCAAAGCCAATGTCGATTCCCTGATCAAGAAATATCCGGGAGAAACGGACCTGGCGCTCCAGCGGGCCCTTGCCGCGTACAACTGCGGCTTGGGCAACCTGTTTGAGTCGATCGCCTACGGTGAGGATGTCGACAGCAGGACCACGGGACAGAACTACTCCGCAGATGTGCTGGCGAGAGCGCAGTTCTTTGCGGCCAAACTTGCCGTGGCCGACGTCAGCGTATAGCGCCGCGCCAACGCGACCCGGCCTGTGCGCCCGGAGCTCAGGCTTCGAGGAGTCTTGTGTATCCTGGCTTGTACGCCGGATAGCTGCCGCTTGCATCGGGCAGTATGGGCGGTTCCATGCCGTCGTGGCAGTCCTCGGGCTTGGGCGCGTAGGCGAAGTCGGAGTTGTTGACCCGCTCCCAAGTGATCTCTTCGCCGGTGTAGCAGGAGAGTTGTCCCATGATGCCGATCATGGTGCTGCGGGCCATGAAGTCGCCGTTGTTGATGGGCTCGCCCGACCGGATGGCCTTGAACAACTGGTCATGCTCAAGCTGATAGGGGTCGCATCCGCCGCCCCAGCGCCACGCCTTTTCGCCCCAGATCTGGCAGTCCATGATGGAAGCTTTGCCCTTGGTGCCAAACACAATGCTGTTGGAGATGTTGTAGCAGCCTTCGGTCGTCCGGCACAGGGCGTAGATGCGCACACCGCTTTCCATTTCGTACACGACCGAATGGTGGTCGAACACGTTGCCGTAGATCGGGGCCGTCATGGAGGAGCGCCCGCCGAGGCCGTGGCACTTGACCGGCGCGGCGTCTTTCAGCACCCAACTGGCGCGGTCGAGGTTGTGCACCAGCGACTGGGGAACATCGTCCCCGGAGAGCCAGTTGAAGTGATACTGGGTGCTGCACTGCCACTCCAATTCCGACATCCAGGGCTCGCGCTGCGTAATCTGGTAGGGCGGGCGCAGGAAATTCTCCTCAATGGTGACCACCTCGCCGATGGCGCCGTCGTGTATGCGCTGGACCGTTTCGGCATAGCCGGTGTGGTGGCGGCTTTGCAGGCCTGACACGAGGCACAGCTTCTTCTCCTTCGCCAGTTCAACGGCCTGCTTCAGGAGTTTGATGCCGGCGGGGTCCGCCCCGTGCGGCTTTTCCACAAAGACATGCTTGCCCGCCTGCAGCGCGGCCATCGCATGGAAGGGGTGAAACTTGGCCGCGTTGGCAATGAGCACCACGTCGGAGCACTCGATGACTTTCTTGTAGGCGTCAAAGCCCGTGAAGCAGTGGTCGTCATCGACCATCACCTGGTCTTTCTTCTGCTTCCTGAGCAGCTCGCGCTTTTCCTTGATGCGGGGCATCAGGATGTCGCCCATCGCCACGAGCCGGGCACCGGGGTCGGCGGTCAGCGCCTGTGCGGCGGCGCCGGTGCAGCGCGGGCCGCAGCCGATCATGCCGACGCGGAGGATGTCGCTGCCCGCGGCATGGGCGTTCTTTGCGATAAACTGTGCGCCCGCGACGGCGGTGGAGGCCGCCACAGCCGAACTCTTCAAGAAATCACGCCGCGTTGTGCCGCTGTTCCCGCCGGATTCTTCTGAACGGTTCATGGGTTCTCCTTTGTGCGATGTGCCGCGTTTGTGACTGACCGTTTGCGCATGACCGCCTGCGCCCGCAAACCAGCATAAGCGTTTTCATAAAGACTGTCAACAATCCGAATCACGCGCCGCAGTGCGGGACCGGAGCACAGTTACTTGGCAGACTCTGTGGCAACCGGTTGCGGTGGAAGATAGAGGCAAACAGCCGGGTGCATGGTGTAGAGGCGATACCCGGTTTCATTTTTGACAAGGACCGGACTGGATTTGTCGCCCCGCACAATCGGATTGCCGAAATACTTCTCCCAGTGGATGAGGTCTTTCGATGCGGCGACCGCCGAGGTCCAATCGGCCGGCTTGGTGTTGGGCACCAGGCCGTGGTAATAGCCATAGTACACGCCGTTGTATTTTACGATCTGGTCCATGGCAATCATTTTCTTGTCATAGGCTCCGGGGCCGCATTCGAGCACCGGCGCATCCTGCACATTCGTCCAGGTCTTGAGGTCTTTGGAGGTGGCCAGCCATATGGCCTTGTCGTTCCGTTCGTAGAATAGGTGCCAGGTCCCGTCCTCGAAATATGCCGCCGGGGTACCGAAGGGTCCCGGCGCAATCGGGTCGCCGTTGGCCTTGCGGATGTCCAGCTTGCCCTGCTCTTTCCAGTGAATGCGATCGGTCGAGGTGAGCAGGTGTGCCTCGTCGTTCACACCCTCGGAGAACATGTAATAGGTGCCGTCCACCTTCACAATATTCACGTCCTCAGTCCAGACGTCTGAGACGATGGGATTGCCGGGATAGCGCTCCCAATGTATGCCGTCCTTGGACGTGGCGTATCCGAGTTTTCTTGTCTCGTCTCCCTTGGAACGGTATCCCGTGTACCAGAGGTGATAGATGCCTTCCTCGTACATGATCCAGCCGCGTTCGCGGATGTTCTCGTCCCAATGGCCGGGACCGGCGGCCTCGAAGACGGGATTCTGCCCGCAGGGCGTGAAGGAGACCAATTCTGGCGGAAATGTGATGGCCGCGCCTTCCTTCGCTGCCGCCGCTTCGGCTGCGGGCGTGGCCAGCCGTACCCAGTCTTGCGTCAGCGCGGAAAGCGGCTTTGGAAGCGTACCCATTCCCTCTTGGAGGGCACCCTTGGCATGTCCTTCGCCGTCATGCCAGTAGGCAAGGTCAACGGGCGTGTCGAACTGGAGGGAGAGGCCGCCGCCGGTGAACTGCTTCAGTCCGCCCGCCGCGAGCGCTTCGATTTGGCCGTCGGCCGTGAAGCGGACGGCCAACACGCCCTGCGCCTCCGCCGTGACCGTCCTGCCGGACATGTAAAAGGTGCCCGTGATCGGGTCGCCTGCCGCATCGGTTTTACCGGACAGGAAGACTTCCGTGCCGTCCGTGAGCCTCATGTGGCCTTCCCGGCCGGGGCTGGCCGTCTTGTTGGAAAGATGCTCCGTCGCGGGTGTGCCGGGGGCGATGCCGCGTCCGCGCAGGGTTTCAACAACCCTGGTCGCCGCATTCGCACTGTCGCCGCAGGCCGTCATGGACGGGGGAAGGGCCGCCACGCCGTCAAAGTCTTTGGCACTGAAATCGCGTGTCCAGTCTCCCACCCGGAAAAGCGTGGTGGCGGACGCCTTGGCGAAGAAGGCCGCCGTTTCCGGCTGCTCGAATTCAGGGTGATAGAGCACGGCAGCGGCGTAGCGCTGCCGGCCGTACGTAACGCTGCCGTCTTCGGCAATCTTGAGCGCGCCGGACGCGATTTCGCTGGTGGGGATCAGGTCGGCGTAATACCCGGCCTGCCAGAGCGCATCCGTCACGGCGAGCCCGACATCGTCATAGGCCGGGCCGGCCCAGTTCATGGCGCAGGCGTGGCCAAACACCACCGCAACGGGACAGTCGATGGGGGCGTATGTGACCAGTTGCAGGAGACGGATGCGGCTCTCGCCCGCCACGATGTCCGGCGCGAGGAGCGCCGAACTGCGGGTCATGATGTCCATGCCTTCCGGTGCCGGGTAGACCGGATGATAGTTGATGCGCCCGCCGCCCAAGGCGTGGGTCCAAAGGCTCTCGCGGTACTTGTCCGCGTTGGTGGAATAGTACTGGTTGTACCAGACAGGGCTACCCCACTTTTTGGCCAGCGCGGTGCGGACGGAAAAGGGTGTTTCCTCGTCCGTCTGTCCCCAATCCCGCCGGGCCGCCCACCAGTCCAACCCGTTCTTCTTGAACTCGGACGGACCGGGATAGGACCACCAGGTCGGGTGGGTCACCACGGCGGCGTCAGGGCCGAAGAACTCTTTTGCGAGCTTGTAGTAGTGTTCCTCGATGGCCGCATTGCGCTCGCGCGAGGTTTTGAGCAGCACATTGATGGCCGCCTGGCGCTCCCGCTCGCGGCCCTGCTCGCCTGCGTGCATCAGCAGGCAGTCGCGCGCCAGGTCGCGTCCCCCCGTCGCCTCGGCATAGGCCTTGGCGCGGGATTCAGAAAACCAGAAGTCGTTCTTTTCCGGACAGCCACCGTGGCAGGGAGGAAATCCCCACTCGTCCTTCATCAGCCCCGAAAGCGCCACGTCGGCATACTGCTCCACGAGGGCCCGTTGAAAGTCCAGCAGATGGGGCGCATACACATCGGGGGTAAGGTGGGTGAACGCGGCCATCACGCAGGCGGTGCGTCCGCCGGTGGATGCGTCGCAGGGAATGCCGACGCGGACTTCTTTCTCGGAGGCGACCTTCAAGGCGCAGCGCGCCGTGATGTCCCGGATCGTGTCCGGCAGGATGCCTCCCGCTTCGGCGACATAGCTGTACACCCGCACCAAACGCCCGGACAGCGGCACATAAGGCGTGGTGTTGCCCGTCATGTGATCGGTGAGCGTCTCCGGGGCGACGGCAAACTCCACCGCGCCCGAACTGTTCAGCGGCACGGTCCGCAGGCGCAGCATTTCCTGCTGTTCATCGGGGTAAAGACTTCGAAAGGCTTCGCGGGCCAGCCGGACGTCCAGGTCAAGGGCTATCCTGAGGCCGCGTCCGCGCGCATAGTCCACGGCCGCCTTCACCTGGTCATGAAAGGCAGGCTCGGTGATTTCGCGGCGGTTGATGCGGAAACTGGTAGTCAGCAGGTCGTAGGGGGAATGCTCCGCAAACAGGTCGACGTATTTCTTGTACCCGTCGGGTGCCAGAAAATCATCGTTGCAAAACCACGCCCCGAGGGTGGGCTGAACGCCCTCCGGCAGGCCAAAGGCGGCGGAAGGCGCCGCCTGGGAAGAAACGGCGATGCCGGCCACGGCAGCAAGAAAGAGGCCTGTTGCCGCGAAAGAACGGTTGATCAGGAACATGGCGTGATGCACTCCAGCGTAATGTAAACGACCCGGTGTGTTACCCCGCCACTTCCTTCATCGCCGCGCCCAGCGCAAGAATGCCCTGCGCAATGTCGCCAACGCGGTCGTCGCCGGCTTCACGCTCGAAGATGTAGCCGCCCTCGAAATCGGCCTCGGCGAGGATGCGGACAAAGGCCACCCAGTCCACCTCGCCCGTGCCGACCACGACTTCCTCGCCCCAATTGCCTTTGACCGTCGTGCGTTTAGCATCCTTCACGTGGACCTGCCTCACATGGGGCGCGAGCAGACGCAGCGCCTCGATGGGATTGTCCATGTCGTAGAGGATCATGTTGGCCGGGTCAAAATTCACGGCGACATTCTCGACGCCGCGCTTCTTCAATTCACCCAGGAAGGCGAGCAGTGTCGGCGCCGACTCCTGTCCGGTCTCCAGCAGCAGGGTGACACCGGCGGCCCCAAACACCTCGGCAAGGGTGACCACGCGGCCGCACAGCTTGTCAAAATCGGGGTCCGCGGTGTCATGGGGAAGGAAGCCCGCATGCGCGTTGGCGGAATTCAGGCCCATCGCCTTGGCCACCGCGGCGGTGGCGTGCGCCAACTGTAAATTCTCCTCCCAGTGCCCGTCGGGAACGACGCCGCCCGTCCTGCGGATGGTCTCCGGCGTGGTGTAGTCCTCGCCCACGGTGGAGTACATGCCAGACACGATGTCGATGCCCGATTCGGCCAGAATTTCCTGCACGCCGTCCCACACACCCTGGTCGCCGCGGTGGGGGGTGAGGCCCAACTGCACCTTCTTGAGGCCCAGCGCGTTTACCTTGTCTGCCAGGTCGCGCGGTCCGGTGGCCTGGAGCGACCAACTGCAAACCCCAATCTGTTCTATCGTCTGTGTTTTCACGGCATCATGCCTCCGGTTTATAACGGCCAAGCCCCCCTTCGGGGCGCTACTTCTGGGTGGAGTGAATGGTTTCACGCCTCGGACAAGTATTGATTGGGCTGTGACGGAATTTCAAACTAAACAGCGGATGCAGCGCGTGGGGGAGTTCCTGTTTCATTCACGCCTTGCCATGTCCACATGGCACAATTTCCTCCGCTGTGCCACAGGAGGGCACCCAGTATCTGGCTCAACAAGCGCCAGAGGGTCTCAGGAACAACGAGACTGTCAGCGACAGCAGGAAGGATTGCGAACATGCTAGTCCAAGACCGGAGGACGTTCCTAAGGCTTGCCGGTGTCGCCGCCGTTGGCGCGGGACTGCCGGGATATGCCGCCATGGAAGGCACCGGGGCGCCCAAGACAGACGGGGCCGCCAAAGAACCCGAAGCCGAAATCAGGGTTCGTGTGGAGGCCTCCCCGGACCCGCTTGTGACCCGGACCTTTGCCATTCTGAAGGACCGCATTCAGCAGCGCTGTTCCGCCAGGGTGGTGGAGGCGGCCACCGGCGCGCATCTCATTCTGGCGACCGACAGCGGCCTGCCACACGACGCTTTCCGCATGGAGGAGGTTGACGGCGCGGTGCGCATCGCCGGAGGGTCTCCGCGCGGCCTGCTGTATGGGGTGGGAAAGTTCCTCCGCACCAGCCGCTACGACGGGGCCTTTCAGGCCTCGGCCTGGCGCGGAACCTCGGTGCCCCAGGGCTCCCTGCGCGGCATGTATTTCGCGTCGCATTTTCACAACTGGTATCACAGTGCCCCGGAGCCGGAGATTTCCCGCTACATGGAGGACCTTGCCCTTTGGGGGGTGAACGCCGTGATGGTCATCTTCCCCATGATCAACCTTCAGGACTGGAACGACCCGCAGGCCGAACCGGCCATGGCCATGGTACGCCAGTACGCCAAGACGGCCCGGGGGCTGGGGCTCCAGTTTGCCACCGGCATCAACAACACCATGTTCATCGGCGCGCCAAAAGGCATTCGGGCCACGCCGCTGCCGGACCCCACCCACCGGCGGGGCAACAGCGGTCATCCCATCTGCCCGAGCCATCCGGAGGGCCACACCTACCTCATGGACAATGCCCGCCAGCTTTTTGAGAAGCTGTCCGACGCCGGCCTCGACATCCTGGTCCACTGGCCCTATGACGAGGGCGGGTGTGCCTGCGAGAAATGCCAGCCCTGGGGCAGCAACGGCTATCTGAAACTGTCGCGCGACATGACAGAACTGGGCCGGAAGTATTTCCCAAACCTGAAATCAGTTCTCAGCACCTGGATGTTCGACACGCCGCCCGAAGGCGAGTGGCAGGGACTGACCGACGCATTGGCCCGGGAGAATGGGTGGGTGGACTACATCCTGGCCGATTCGCACGAGGACTTTCCGCGCTATCCGATCGATTCCGGCGTGCCCGGCAAACTGCCCCTGCTCAACTTTCCGGAAATCAGCATGTGGGGCAACTGGCCCTGGGGCGGTGTGGGCGCCCATCCCTTGCCTTCCCGGTTTCAGCGGCTGTGGGACCAGGTCAAGCAGGCCGTCCAGGGTGGATTTCCCTACAGTGAGGGCATCTATGAGGACATGAACAAGGCCGTCGTGGTGCAGTTCTACTGGGACCGGGACCGGACCGCGCGGGCAACGCTGGAAGAATATAGCGCCTACGAGTACGGCTCAGGTGTGGCCGGGGACGTGATGGCCATTGTCGAGACACTGGAGAACTCGGCGGGATGTGCCCAGCGGAAAGAGCCTGTGGACACCGAGGCGGTGAAGCGCGCCTGCGAACTCGCCGAGAAGGTGAACGCCCGCCTGCCCGACTGGGCCAGGCAGAACTGGCGCTGGGAAATCCTGCGTTTGCGGACGGTGCTTGACCGGGAGCGTTTCGCCGGTGACGGACTGGAGACCCCTGCGGCCGAGGCCGCCATGACGCGCCTGATCGAGATCTACCACTGCCAGATGGAGACGGACGACCCCTACCATCACCGGGTCAGGCCTCCGCTGAAGCGGGCCCTTTCCCGGCACGGTGAATACTGAAATCAGGCGGACCTATGAATCAGTCCGCTCCTCCAGTTTGTTGCGCTTTATGCCGACGCATCAGTTTGCTTTGAACAGTGCCATGATTCTGGCCAAGCCCGCGTTGACGGGCTGGATGCCCGGGTACTTGACAAAGTCAACGTGCCCGTCCATATACAGCACATTGCATCCGCCGGGGATGTGGTTGAAAAGGGTTGCCGTGCCCGCGGTGCCCAGATCGTCAAACATGACGAAAATGGAGCTCTGCGCGCTTGTGGACGACCCCGGATTGTTGATGTCCGTGATCATGAAGCGCTCAATGCCCTCCTTGAGCCGGTACACCGTGCCGCCGTGGCCATTGCCGTAGCTGACACCGTTCTGGCCGACGAGGTAAGAGCCGCTCGCATCATTGTCAACGGCATTGTTCACCAGTGAAGCGCCGCTCTGACTGGGATTGCCCAGCGCCCCGGCGACCGCCGGATTCCCCAGGCCCATCTGCACAATTGCCAGCGCCAACTGGGCCGGAACCAGGGCGTCGTTGGGGATCAGGCCGCCGAGCAGGGAAGCCGCCATGGACACATAACACTGCGACGCAGGCAGGAAATCTTTCTCGTCCATGAGGTCCAGCAGCCAACCCAGATAGACATAGCTTGCGTCGATGTCATTGACGCCGTTGCCCCCGCCCAAATGATAACCAAGGTGCCACATACCCTTGCGGAGGCCCAGTCCGGGTATGTCTGAGTCCCTCAGGGTGTCAATCTTGTCACTTGCGTCCGACGGGCAGATGACGATGGAGGGGTCTGTGAGGTACTCAGGATAGATCGCCGTCACTCTCGGGCCCGCCGCCGCATAGAGCTCCCATTTACCCCCGGCATTGGGATCCTGGTTTTGCGCGACCTCTAGTTCCATGGGCGGGTACTTCCCGCCGGGCGACTCGTTCGTGTACATCTTGTACACCAGCCCCCATTGCTTGAGGTTGTTGGCGCAACTGGAGCGTCGCGCGGCCTCGCGCGCCCGGGCCAGGGCCGGCAGCAGGATGGCGGCCAGAATGCCAATAATGGCAATCACGACCAACAGTTCAATCAGCGTGAATCCAAGTTTCTTCATGTCAGTACCCTCTTGTTGCTGGTGTAAAGTACAATATCTCAAAGTTTCAAAAATGTCAAAGGGTATCGTTTGCTCCGCGCGACAGATGCCGAAAGTCCGCTGCCAATGGGAAAAACGCGGCTTCCACGGGGCTGACAGTGGGGCGAATTCAAACCCGATGACAGCACGCACGGGAGGGCTTTCCGCCGCGGAGGCACGGCATTCGGTTGCGCCCGGAGGGAGTGTCTGCATAGAATGGCTCCATGGGTGCCGGTTCTTTCTTCCGGCATAGAGATATAAAGGGTGGATTGTGGCGTTTTCATCTTCGATAGTGCATGTGCCCCTCGGTGACCGGGCCTATGACATTCACATTGGCGTGGATGACCTGTCGCCCTTGCGCGACGCGCTGGGCCGCATAGGCCGGGGCGCGGTGGGTTTGGTGACCGACAGCACCGTTGGGCCGCTTTATGCGGCGCGGGTGGAGGCGGAGATCGCGGCGGCGGGCCGCCGCGTGGTGACCCACGTGATGCCCGCGGGCGAGGCGGGAAAGCAACTGGAGCGCATCAGCGAGATCTGCGGCGCCTTCCTGACGGGTGGACTGGACAGGTCCAGCGTGGTCGTTGCGCTGGGCGGCGGCGTGGTGGGTGACGTGGCCGGATTCGCCGCGTCGGTTTTCATGCGCGGTGTGCCCTTCATCCAGATCCCCACGACGATTGTGGCCCAGGTGGATTCGAGCGTGGGCGGCAAGACGGGGGTGAACCACCCGCTGGGCAAGAACACCATCGGCGCCTTTCACCAGCCCGCGGCGGTGGTCATCGACATGGGCATGCTGCGCACGCTGCCGCCGCGCGAACTGCGCGCGGGCATGGCCGAGGTGATCAAGCACGGCGTCATCGCCGATACGGAATTGTTTGAATACCTGGAGAGCAATGCGGAGCCGGTGCTGCGGGGCGATCTGGACGCGCTGCGCACGCCCGTGCTGCGCTCCTGCGAGATCAAGGCGGCGGTGGTGGCCGAGGACGAGCACGAAAACGGACGCCGCGCCGATTTGAACTACGGGCACACCTTCGGCCATGCCATCGAGACGGCGAGCCACTACGAGCGTTTCCTGCACGGCGAGGGGGTGGCGTTGGGCATGTGCGCCGCAGGCGCGCTGGCAAGGGATCTGGGACTGGTTGACGACGCGTTTACCGCCCGGCAGGAGGCGTGCATCGCGGCCTACGGACTGCCTGTGCGCTGGCCCGAGATGCCGGTGGAGGAAACGCTTGCGGCCATGAAGACCGACAAAAAGGCGCGCGCGGGCACGCTGAAGTTTGTGCTGGCGACGCGGATGGGCGCGGTGGTTCACCGCACCGATGTGACACCCGAAGCGGTGCGCGCCGCACTGGAGACACTGCGCTGATACTGAAACAGGCGGCCGGGCCGCCGGGAAAGGATGCAACCCATGCCTTTTGGTGGTGAGAACGCCGAAAGTTATTATGATGAGGGGCTGACCGCCGCCATGAAGGGTGAGACGGAAACGGCGATGGAGCATTTTTCGAAGGCGCTCCAGATGGACCCCTCGCTGAACGCCGCGGCATACCAAATCGGCCGCTGCCAGTTGCGCCTGGGCCAGGCCCAGCATGCGGTGCAGACGCTGGCCGGCGTGCTCACGAAAATGCCGCGCATGACCGCGGCGCGCAGTGAACTGGCCTATGCGCATCTGCTGGTCGGCCATACGGAACAGGCGCGCAAACTCTTTGGCGAGGCGCTGGATGAAAAACCCGACCAGCCGGCCGCCATCCTGGGACTCGGCTACTGCGCCTTCCAGCAGGCCCAATGGGACACGGCGATGGCGCTGGCCGACCGCGTCATGGGCGGCTCGGGCGCCGAGCATTTTGAGTCCCTGTTCTTGTCAGGCCGTGCGGCGCACATGCGCAAGGCGCGCGAACTCGCCATGGCCCGGCTGCAGGCGGCCGACGAACTGCTCAACCAGATGATCGAAACCAGCCCCAACCAGCCCGAGGGCTTCTATCTGCGCGGCCAGATCCATTTTCTGACAGGCGAATACGTGAAGTCGCTGGACAGTTTCCGATCCGCTGAAACCCGCACGCTGCCGAACAGGCACTACTGCGCCTATCACGAGCATTTTGAACTGCTGGACGTGCTCGCGGGGCAGGGTTGGTGCATGCGGCAGATGGGAAATGAGGCGGCCTCCAAAGAGATTGGCCGGCGCATCCTTGAAATAAAGCCGAACAGCAGACGCGGCCTGCGCCTGACGGGCGGGGCCGCCGCGGAGTGACCGGGCCATGAGCGACCTGAACATGCAGCTTGTCCGGGAGTTCTTTGAACTCAACCGGTTCTACGTGCTGCCGCACTGGCAGTGCGAGGAGGTTTCGCACTCCAGCGAGAACACCTCGCTGCTCTTCGTGGAGCGCGCCCAAACCGAGGCCGGTGTGGAGCCCGAATTCCTGCTGCGCCCGGCGGACCTTCCGGGGGTGCGCCGCGCCGTGGTTGAGGTGCGGGCATGGCATGCGGACCGCGTCTATCCGTCCACCATCGACGGCAACCCGGTGCTGGGCCACGTGGCTTCGCAGGAAATGCGCGACCTCGCGGAGACGGTGTTCGGCGCGGCCGAATTCAAAACCATCTTGGTGGTGTCCGAGTTTTCCGCCGCCCCCTTGGTGCGGGCGCGGGCGCTGCAGATGCTCCAGGGTTTCGGCATCAGCCACGTGCTGGAGTTTCCAACCATCCTGGCGGATCTGCTCGACGGCGTCAGCGTAAACGGCAACTACGCCCCGTCGCAGACTCTGCAAACCCTTCGCCTGATGAAGCGGTACAGCTTTGTCCGCCGCCAGCAGATGGAACTTTCCTTCCCGGCGGCGGGCTCTCCGGAGTCCGCCCCCCGCGCGGCCCGCTCACGCCCGCGCGTGGAAACCGTCGAAAGCCCGGAGGGAGAGGGGGAGACCCCGTTCGACTGAACCCCGACGAAAATACGAACGCGGCGACAGCGGGACAGTTCTCCCGCAGCCGCCGCGTTGATTTTTTGTCTCTCAGGATCAGTCGAGCGAAAGCGCTCCGGTCGGGCAAACATCGACACAGGCGCCGCAGTCGGCGCAGGTCTCGTCGTTGACCACGGCTTTGCCTTCGTCATTCATCTCGATCGCCTCGGTCGGGCACTCGCTTACGCAGTCGCCGCAACCCGCGCACAGATCCACATCAACCTTTGCCGCCATGAAATCGTCCTCCTGTTAGAGACTTGTTTTGTGTTGGGACCACCCGCCGGCAGGGCGGACTAAGACCACTCAACTCTGGACTATAGTATCCCACATTTATTCCCGCCGATGCCAGCACCCAGCCAAATTTCTGTTAAGGCCGTCTAACTTGGGCTGTCACAAGCGGTCTTTCAGGCCCATAGACCAGCGCGCCGGGCAGGGCGTTTCACCGGTGGGGGACAACATGCTAAACTTCCCCATCCCAAGGAATCCACCATCATGCTCAAGAAACTGGTTGACCTGCTTCATGGCACCACCGTCAAAGAGGACCCAATACGGCTGGTGCAGCGCGCCGCCTGCGTGCTGCTCCTTGAGATGGCCGATGCCGACAACCTATTGCTGGAAAACGAGTTGGCGGAGGTGAGGCGGGCGGTGATGAAACGGTTCGGGCTGGACGCGGAGACGGCGCGCGACCTGATCGAGGAATCTGAGGCGGTGCGCAGCGAGAGCTACGACCTGTGGCAGTTTGCCCGGACCATCAACGAATCGCTGTCGGTGGACGAGAAGACGGGCCTGATGGAGGACATCTGGCGGGTGATCTATGCCGACGGACGGCTTCAGGACCATGAAGACCATTTGGCCCACAAACTGATGGACCTGCTGCGGCTGAACCACCCGCAGTTTATCGCGGCAAAACTCAAGGTCCTGGCCGAGACCCGGACCGGATAGACAGGGTTTTCCAGGGGGCATCGAAGTCCGGGAGGGCTGCCCGCCGTCAAACGCCCGGGAGGACGGTTGCAATTCCCCGGAAAACAGGCAAGCCCTGCGGGCTCCCTGCTACAATAGTCCATCATTGAAGGAGGCCTGCCATGCCGATTCGTCTTGCCGTGCTGCTGTCCGGAAGCGGCACCACACTGCAAAACATCATCGACCGCATTGGCTGCGGTGAAGTGGACGCGACCGTTGCGGGCGTCATTTCATCGCGGGCAGGCGTGTTTGGACTGGAACGCGCCCGGAAGTGCGACATTCCCACGCTGGAGGTTGTGCGCAAGAAATTCGCCACCCGCGAGGGCTTCAACACGGCACTTTGGGAGGCCATTCGCGGGTTCTCGCCCGATCTGGTCGTGCTCGCGGGCTTCATGTCGCTCATCGACGTGCCGTCGGACTTTCAGAACCGCATCATCAACGTGCATCCCGCGCTCATCCCCGCCTTTTGCGGCCATGGCATGTACGGCCACCACGTGCACGAGGCCGTCATCAACTACGGCGCCAAAGTGAGCGGCGCCACCGTGCATTTCGTGGACAACGAATATGACCACGGCCCCATCATCCTGCAAGGGACGGTGCCCGTGCTCGACGGTGACACGGCCGACACGCTCGCGGAGCGGGTGCAGGCGCTGGAGCGCGAACTGTACCCCCAGGCGATTCAACTGTTCGCCGAAGGACGCTTGCAGGTCGCGGGACGGCGGGTGCTCGTTCACTGAGCAAGACCCGGTGGGTATGCGGGTATGGAGGGAACAGCGTTACAATTCTCATGCCGCTGCCGCTTGCGGAACTTGCGTATGGGACCGGCATACAGGCAAGGCGTCACGGTGATGAGTGTCGCCGTGCCGAACAGCGGCAACAACACGCAGCACCTTGGATCACACCACGCCCCGGGGGATGGTGCGTTTCATGGCGCTTTGCGCCATTTCACGCACCCTACGTTCTGAATTGCACGGAAAAAGGCATAAGAAATTTTGACATGGATGTACAGGATGCACGGGAGATAGCAAAGGAGGAAAGTCGCTCTCCCGATTCAAGTAAGGTGCCGATATAAGAAACAAGTCTACTTCGGCAACGTTGCGCCCTGTTTCGTATTACAAGATAGAAGAAGCTTCCACGCCATCATGCGCACCCCGCCATGGGAGGTCGTTTCGGCGAAACGCTGGATATTGGTCGCCCGGCAACGGTGCGGGCTCGCGAAGCAACTGCCCAATCAGTTCCTCCATGACACGCGTTCCGCCCGCCCCCTGCCATTCCAGTTCACCGACCCAGTACGCGCGCACGTGTCCCCGCTTGTCGACAAGATATACGGTCGGCCACATTTGCTGCTGCCAGCGTTTCCAGTTGGCGGCTTTTCCGTCGATAAGCAAGGGGTAGGTCATCCCCTGCTTCTTTGCCTCTTCTGCCGTGTTTGCAGGGTTCTTTTCCTTCTCCGTCTCGGGGGTGTGAATGCCGATGACAGTGAACGGCAGACCCTCGCCCATTTGCTGCCATTTCGTGTAGACGGGCAGGTTTTTCTTGCAGTTTCCACAGCCAAAGGCATAGAAGTGGACGGCATAAACGCGACCCCGCTCAAAAGTCTCCGGTTTTCCGCCGGTATTGAGCCAGTCGGCGCTTGTGCCGATGAGGGCCGGTGCGGGAAGGTCCAACAAGACGAGCGGTTTTGGTTTTTCCTGCATTTGAGCGTGGGGAACGGGACATACAGTTGCCATGAATGCGAGGAACAGTGCGCCTGCACGGGCAAGAGGTTTGACGAACATCATGGTACTGCATCCTTTCATGATTGGTCATAACCGGAACATGGGCCGACTCGGGCTTTATTTCCGGCGGTCCCGCCGCGCAGCACCGGCTCTGCCGCCGCCATCGGTCCGCTTTGGCGGGCTCCCCTTTGCGCCCGGCCTCGTTCGGGGTGTATAAAGTTTGGTCATTGGAGAACTTCAGACCCGCCGGTTTGAATGGCCGCAACCTGACTTGTCCGCACACCTGCAAGGAGCGTCCCAATGTCCAACGAACTTACGCCCGAACTTATTGAAAAACTGCTGTCCGTGGACAGCCCGACGGTGTCGAACGCCATCGAGCGCTTCAAGGTGCGGCCGCGCCGCGAGGGGTTCATGGGGCCGCAGATAGTGTGCCGCTTCCCCGACCTTGGCCCCGTGGTGGGCTATGCCACCACCTGCACCATTGTTGAATATGACGAGGCTTTTCCGCCCGACCCGGTCGAGCGCTTCAAGTGGATTGAGTCCATCGCCAATTCGCCCAAGCCCTGCGTGAGCGTGGTGAAAGACATGTGCCACCGCAAGGGCTGGTATTCGCACTGGGGCGAGATCGTGGGCACGCAGGTGCAGGTGCTGGGCGCTTCGGCCATCATCACCGACGGCGCGGTGCGCGACTTGGAGGCGCTGCGCGCCATGGGCATGAAGGTGTGGAGCGAGCACGTGGTCGTGTCGCACGGCCACATCGACGTGGGCCAGGCAAACATTCCCATCGAGGTGGGCGGGCTGGTGGTGCATCCGGGCGACCTGCTGCACGCCGACTGCAACGGCGTGGTCGCGATTCCGCCCGAGGTGCTGGGCAACCTGGCCGAGGCCATCGATGCGGTGCTCGACAACGAGCGCAAAACGCTGCACCACCTGCGCACGGAAGGCTATGACCTGGAGGCGCACCGGCGGCAGATCGAGCACTGACAAAGGACCGTCAGTTTCCCTATTGCGCGGATTTTCACCTGTTCTCTGAGTTCATTGGGCATGAGGACCGATTCAAGAAGTAATCCACTTCTTGCCGGATTAGTTCTGCATGTGTTGCGGTGAAGAAATGCCTGGAAGGGTGCTGGGGAGACCGAAGCAGAAGTGTACACGCTTCATTTTCGGGCAAACAAAGCATACGACAATCAAGTCCGGTCGCTGAAACATAGCCGGCAACGATGCCCCGTTGCTCTTCAAGGAAGGGCAGTAATGCGTCCCAGGTCCGCCGCACCAGGGTGATGACAACCCGCGGTTTGGCCTGCTTCATCACTTCGAACACATCGGCGCAACCCATGCTCAGGTAAGCGTCCGGTATGGCATGGTGGTCCCCGTGGTTTCCCCAGTCGAGGTTGGCCAGTGTTGTGAGCGCGTCAGCAATATCGGCAGCATCGGTGGCATCCGCCATCTTTCCGAATCCTGCCTTGCGCAGGTTGTCCCATCGCCCGTTCCGTCCCTTGTTCGAGTCGAAGTATATCCTGCCCGCCGCCCTGCCGATGGTAACCACCGAATCCACCGGACGGTTCGGGCCGCCCATCCGGATAGATTCAGACTTGTCCGCACTGCCCGGGCTTGGCCCGAGAAGCATTAGCCAACCATTCGCCGCTCCCCAGCAAGCATTCGGCCACAGTTGACGATATTCATTTTCCGCAGTTCCCAACGTGGCCTGACAGCGAAGTTTAAGGTCTGGATTGAAAAGATTCGGATTCACTCCGCATGCATTTCCAGGTTAAACATGGCCAACCATCATGTCTACGGCACCAGTTTGATGTAGTCGCTGTAGCGGGGGGAGATGTTGCCTCCCGCGTCGCGGTAAGTCACGCGCACGGTGTAGTAGCCCGGCGTGGCGGGCAGGGTGTAGGGACGGGTTGCGGCCATGGGTTCCCATGCGGTCCAGGTGGCGCCGTCGATGCTGAAGCGCATGCGGGTCACGCCGGAGCCCGCCCCATCCGACCATGCCAGTGAAAGTGTGACGTTGCGGCTCCTGGTTGAGGGTTGGTTGCTGTTGATGAGTATCGTGCCTGTGGGGGGAATGGTGTCCACGCGGATGAAGTCGCTGAAAGTGGCCGAGCGGTTGTTTGCCTTGTCGAGGAACTGCACGCGCACCGTCTTGTAGCCCTCGCCCGCGGGCAGGGTGTAGGCCTTGGTGGCGGCCAGCGGTTCCCAGCCGGACCAGGTGGCGCCGTCGTTGCTGAAGCGCATGCGGGCCGCACCGGAGCCCGCGCCGTCGTACCAGGTCATCGAGAGCGTGACGTTGCGGTTGTTGGTCACGGACTGGTTGTTGTTGATGACGATGGTGCCTATGGGACCGGAGCGGTCCACGATGTATTGCTCCCCGGCGCTGTAATCGCCGTTGCCCGCGCCCTCGCCGCCGACGGCATTCCAGTTGACGTCGAACACGGAGTCATCGTCCACAAAGTTGAGGCCCAACGGGCCGTCCATCGCGCCGCTGATGTCCACGGTGCCGGTTCGGGTGGTGCTGTCTTCGTCGCCGGTGACGGCGAGAATGGACGCGCCGGTGGCGCCCTCGCCCGTCAGGGCGAAGTCCGCGACGTCCACGCGGCGCACCTTTTCGCTGAAGGTGACGAGAAACTGCACCTGGGCGGCGGCAGTCAGCGCCGGCTGTATCCGCGTGATGGACTGCACTGTCGGCGGGGTTGTGTCCGTGAGCCAGCCGGCATAGTACTGCACGAGACAGTTGTCCATCATAAGCTTGTAGCCGTCGGGGCTGAGGTGGATGGTGTCGCACTGTTTCGGATGGCTGCTGTTGATCGGGTTCATGTAGGTCGGCGGGGTGCCGTAGGAGATGTCGCCGCCGGGAAGGGGTGTGAAATTGGGCGCGCCTCCGGGGAAGGGCACGGTCTGCGGCAGGAACAACTGTCCCAGTGAATCGGTGTAGCCGACGCGCCACTGCACGTTGCCCCAGTTCTGGATGTAGGAGCACCTGGGCGTGGCCTGCGCCACGGCGATTTTGCGCGGAGAAAAATGCGTGAAGAACGTGTTCAGCACCTGGTTGTTGGCCTTGTTTTGGAAGACGTCCCCGAGGGTGAATCCGAGCGCGGCGGAAAACAGGGCGGCGGTGTCGTTGTACTCGGCCATGCCGTAGGTGCAGTTTTCGGTGATGTTCAGAAAGTCATAGTCGGCCAGCAGCACCTTTACCTTCGGGTGGTTGGTGTGAATCCAACTGACCACGGTCTGGACGTTCTGCTGTATGGTGTCGAAGAGCGCGTTTTCCTGGTCGGTTGTCCAGCCGACGCGCCAGGACCACATATCGTTGCCTGAGATGCTCAGGTGGATGATGTCGATGGAGGGGTATTGGTTGAGGCTGTAGGTGATGCGGTCCAGCGCGGGCAGGTTCGTGTAGCCCGGCGGCGACGGGAAGGTGCCCTCGTCGGGCACGAAGTTGCTGGCCCAACCGGCGGCGGTGGAGCCGCCCAGGGCGGTATAGGTGCCCTCAACCTCGACGGTGTTGGTGCCGAAGTTGCTGTTGAGCACCGACTGGAAGGCACCCATTTTCCAGGGCCACTGGGCCCAACTGTCCCCCACGAGCAGGATGCGTTTTGTGGCCGACGCGTTGGGCACGGCCAAGAGCAGCATGACCACGAGGAGCGCCAAGACCAGTCGCAAAGACTGCGCGCAACGGCGGGAAGAAACAGGACCTGACATCTTACCAGCCTCCTTTGAAGATGAACCTCTGCCACAAATAAGGCGAAAAGTTCGACGCCATTATAGGAGATTATGCCAAAAATAGATAGTGGGCGAATTACGGAGCTGCCGCAGTCCAAAATAGACGCGGCGGGCAGGCTCAGGAGCCCACCCGCCACAGGAGAGATTATGGGACGACAGCCGAGGTCGGATGTCCCAGTGGAAGTACGGCTATTTCACCACGGGGCGCAGCACCATGTTGCGGTAGGACACGCCGGAATGGTCGCCCTGGAGATAGATGGGGCCGGGACGGAACTCGTCGGCCCAGAGCGCGCCGCCGGTGCAGCCGAGCAGGGCGACGTTGTCCTGGACCAGTTGGCCGTTGAGCTTGACGGTGACATGGCGGTCGACCAGCGTGATGTCCACGGTCTGCCACTCGCCCGCGGGCTTCTCCGCGGACACGAGGGGCTGAAGACGGCTGTAGATGCTGCACATGTTGTGCGGGTCACCGGGCTTGCCGTAGCTGTCGAGCATCTGCACTTCGTAGATGCCGCGCAGGTACACGCCGCTGTTGCCGTCCTTGGTCATGTTCACTTCGAAACTGAGATTGAAGTCCTCAAACTCCTTTTCCGTGCGGATGTTGCCGTAGCTGAGATGGGGCTTGCCCTCTTCCTGTTTGGGGTCGTTTGTCAGCACGCCCTTGGAGACGCTCCAGCCGTTCTTGAGGCCGCCAAAGAGCTTCCAGCCCTTGAGGTCTTTGCCATTGAACAGCTTGACGGGCTTGCCGTATTTCACTTTGGAAAGGTCGGGCGCGGGCGGCAGCGCCGGAATGCGCTTGCCGGTGAACTCAACCTTGTCCAGGCCCGTGCCGTCGGTCTCGGGGCTGGTCCGCACGCCCTTGAGGTCGTCGCCGCTGACGGTAAAGGCGAAAGTCTCGGGGAAGGACTGCTTGGCAATCACTTTTCCGGCGGCATCCTTGCGCTCCACGGTTTTGAGGCGGACGCCGAAAAGGGTGTTGCCTTCCATGTAGACGGCGTCGAGGGGCAGAACACTGCCGCCGCGCCACAGCAGGCTGCCGTCCAGGAAGCCCCGGTCTTTTTCCACGCCGAGCCATCCGGCGCCGTTTTCGGGGAGCGTCAGCGCCCAACGGCCGACGAACGGGTCGGCGGCGGGCTGTGCCATGGCCGCTCCGGCGCAGAGCAGCGCCAGCACGGACAACAGTGCAAATGAGAAACCACGTTTCATGTCAAATCTCCTTCGTTGAGGGTTGAGGTCCGTTTCAGAAGTGACTATCTTTGCGGAAGAGCCCGCCCTTTTTCCAGTGCGGGCTGTGCCCGGTTGACGCCCGGGTGGAAACTGCGAAAAACAGGCATATCAGGTGCCGCATTTTTCCAATGACAATTCTGTGATTTAGTGGTATGCTAAAGTCAGGAGTGCAAAGAGCACGTGGTCGAAATCTGGAAAGAAAACACCCTCATCGGTGGAATGCTGCGTCAGCTTAAAACGCTGATGGAGCAGCGCCGTGTCCGGCAGGCGCTGGTGGAAAAGGACCTGCGCGCTTTCGAGGACGCCTATGCACGCCACTACATTCCGGGGGAATCAAAACCGCCCGAGGTGGGTCGGCCCTTTCTGCTGCTGCCGCGGCGGCTGAGGCCGCTGGGCGGGGTGGTGCTGTCCCATGGATTTCTGGCGGCACCGCTGGAAACGCGCGCGCTGGGCGAGGCCCTTTGCCGTGCGGGCTACGCCGTGTACGGCATCCGGCTGGCGGGGCACGGCACGGCACCTGAGGACCTCGCGGCGCGGCCGTGGGAGGAATGGTACGCGTCGTTGGAACGGGGCGTGGCCATTTTGGAGACGCTCACGCCGCGCGTCGCCCTTTGCGGGTTCTCCATCGGCGGCTGTCTTGCGCTCATTGGCGCGTCGCGGCTGTCGCAGCGGCTTTCCGCCGTGGTTTCCATCTGCGCGCCGCTGTATGTGCGGCGCCAGATGATTCGGCTGGTTCCGTCCATCGTGGGGATCAACTCGCTGCTGCACAAGGTCGGCGCGGGCAAGTACCGGTGGGAGTACGCGGAGAATCATCCGGAGAACCAGCACATCAACTATCTGCGCAATCCGCTCACGGCGTCGCGGGAACTGGTGACCGTCATGGCCGAGTCGGAACGGGCGCTGGGGACCATCACGATTCCGGCGCTGATTATCCAGGCATCGCGGGACACAACGGTGCATCCGGACAGCGGCCCCGACATTTTCAGCCAACTGGCCTCATCGCGCAAGGAGCTGACGATTTTCGAGCGGGACCGGCACGGCATCGTCAACGGTGCGGGCAGCGCGGAAGTGTTTTCCCGGGTGGAGCAGTTTCTTGGCCAGGCGCTGCATCTTCCCAGGGAGCCGAAAGCGGTGGCGCTTCTGACCGAGCAACCCGCCGCAGCGCAGGATGTGGAAAGTCCGGCGATTTCGGCCGTCTAGGCGGACGGGGGATTAGTGGCGGAATTCATTACTGAGGGAAGAGGGCTTCTCGCGGGAGGCGGGCCGGTCGGTGCTTCGGTCCAGCACCTGCACATTGTATGACCCGCCAAAGAGAAACACTTCCATGTCCGTCAGCCACTGCCCGATGGGTATAACCCCGCCCCGGTGCAGCGTGTACGGGTCGTCGTCGTAGATGAAGTTGACGACATAGTCGCCCTGGTTGACAAACACGGACTGTTTGCCGCCCGGCGGAATGGTCATTTCCGAGGAGCCTTCCTGCGAAACCACAGCCGCCTTCACACGGCTTTCAGACGCATTGTGGACGCGGATCTCATAGCTGCCTTCCCGCAACCGGAGCATATTCTGGGGCAGTTGCGCCCTGGGCCGGTAGGAGCGGTCGGGCTTGCCGTCGCCCTGCCCCGCCTCGCGCTCGCGCCGTCCGGCACCCGCCACGGTGACGCGGCTCTTGCGCGGCGCGGGCGCGCTCGCGTCCTTGGCGGCGTCGGCCGTTTCCTTGTCCGCGGTCTGTCCGGCGTCTGGTTTGGCGATGCCCTGGGTGTCTTGGTTCTCCGCCGTCTTCCCCGTATCGTCGACCGCGCTTTTTGCGCCCGGTTCCTCCGGCTTTTCCCCTTCGGTCTTTTCTTTTCCCTTGCCTTTGGCTTTGGCGGCAAAGAGCCCTGATTTCTTCACCAGTTTGTCATTCTCAAAGCGCGCGGTGAAACTGGAACCGCTGGCATCGCGCCAGGTGTAGATGGTGACGTTTGCGTTGTTCTTGCTGATCGGCTGGGCCTCGATGCCGATGCGGTTCATGACCTCTTCAAGAGACATGCCCGCGCGGATGCCGTCGTACAGGTCCTTGTCGATGGTCTTGCCCGGGTCCTTGTCTGCGGGAATCTCCTCGCCCTGGGGGGTGATGATGCTCTTGCGGGTGAGTTTTCCGTCCTCAAAACGGGCCAGAAAGCTGAGTCCGGCCTGATTCCAGCGGTAAACCGTGCTGGCCTTGTCGGTGCCGGCGATGAGGGCGCCGGGCGCGCCCATTTTTTCCTGGACCTCCATCTGGGTCATGCCCTCCTTGACGGCCCGCATGCTTTCCAGGGTCAGGGTGGGCTTGGGAGGTTGCGCCACAGGCTCGGGGGTGGGCGGCGGCGGCGGCGCTTCCGGCGTTTGCACGGCCGGTCCCGGCAGGGGTGTGGTGGGGGACTGGATGACCGGGGCGGGCATGGGTGACGGGGGTGTCTGCACCGCAGGCGCCGCCGGGGCGGATTTGCCCGTGCAGGACGAAAAGCACCCGGGCAGCAGGGCCGCGCCAAGAAGCAGGCCCAGCGCCGAAACGGCGACAAACGCCCTGGCGCGAATCATGACAGCACTCGGCAGCATCAAACCGTAACCTTCCACATTGGCCGCTCACCGGCCGAATACCAAAACAGTATCCTACGCTTTGACGAAGCCCGCAAGCAAAACGCGCCCGCCTGCCGGAAAAGGGACAAATTGAGCCCCAGGGTAATCAGTTGTATACTGGATTTCGGTTGCGTGGGCCCGACCCGGGCCGTCCCGCGCCCAAAGCGGTCTTCCAACGGGACCCGTGCGGAGAAAGGGGAATCGTCGCATGGAATTCTACATTATGGTCGGAGACCAGCGAACGGGACCGTTCACAGAGGAAGAAATCCGGACAAAGACACACTTGGGCGAGCTGGATGTGCGGGCTCTCGTATGGCACAAGGGACTCGATAAATGGAGGCCCTGCGGGAACGTGTTCACGGACATGCCCGAACTGGTCTCCTGGTTTGCCAGGGTCGGCGACCGCCATGTGGGGCCCATGACGCCGTCGGCGTTTCAGCATCAGGTGGAGGCGGGCCAAATTACCGCGGACACGCTGGTCTGGCGAAGCGGCATGCCGTCCTGGCGGCGGCTGGACGAGGTTCCCGAGGCGTTGCCGCCCCTTTCATGCACTGGATTCGATACAGGAATGGACACGGGGTTGAATCCGACCTTCAACGTTGATCCGTACTTGTCCCGTCCGACGCCAAAGCCTGCGTTGGCGCAGTCGGGCGGGTTGTTAGCGCGGTTCGATGGCATCCCGCCGCCGTTTAACTACGGCGGATTCTGGCGCCGGTTTGTGGCGGTCATCCTCGACGGTTTTTTCCTGTGGGTGATTCTGTTGGTGATAATGATGGCGTTTTCCGCATTTTTTGCAGGCATTGCGGGAATGATGGCCGGTCCCAACCCCTCGAATGGAGAAGCAATGGCAGTTTTCTCAATGGCGTTTTCGGGAATGGTGGGGCTATTCCTGGCGATGCTGTTGATTGCATTCCTATATCCTGTTTTGACCACCTGGTGGTTGGGCGGTACTCTAGGAAAGTTGGCCTGCGGTTTGCGTGTGGTGTGTTCCAATGGTGACGCGCTGTCTTTTCCAAGATGCGTTGCGCGAGGGTTGGCCAGGCACTTCATTTCGAACTCGTTAACTTTCGGGATAGGCGATCTGCTTGCCGCGTTTACCTTGGAGAAGAAGGCGCTGCACGACATGATGTGCAACACGCGGGTGGTGAAGAACAGATAAGAAACACCCCCAGACCGCATTCACGCAGAACGCGTGCAGGTCTGGGGGTGACAAGGTTGCGCCGAAAGTAGAGGCGGCTTCCGGCCGCTTCAGACGCGGCAAGATGCCGCGTCTACGATGCGGCGGTGTGATGGGCTAGCCGCGCTTGACGCGGGCCAGGACGCGCTCGACCCAGAGGTCGAGATGCTCGCGGCCGAGGGTGGCGACCAGGTCGATGCCGTCGGTGCGGGCGATGGCGATGGCCCGGTCACGGGCGAGTTCGCGGGCGCGGCGGCGCTCGTCGTCGGTGAGGGTTCCGTCGGCGCTGGCGGCCTTGATGGCGCGGACGTATTCCTCGTAGACCTGGCGCACGGCGGCTTCGACGCAGCGCAGGGCGCGCTGGACGCGGTCACGGTTCAGCCGGTTGAACCAGGAGGAGGACTGGACGGCGGCCCAGAGCGTGCCGGCGACGCCGGCCACCAGGGACAGGGCGGGGTCGCTGGTGAGAATGCTGGTAAGGGTCATGGGTGGGGTCTCCTTTGGGGGTTATGGGAAGCATGGGAGAAATGGGAGCCATGGGAAGGGGAGAAGCGCAGACCGCCTCACCACCATTGGGCGTGCCAGCGGACAATGGCCGTGCCCTGATGGGCACTGTCGAAGTCGTCGTAGAAGCGCAGGGTGTTTGGGCCGGCGGCCAACTGCGGGTATTCGCCCGCGGCCAGGGCGGTGACATCGGTGCCGTTGAGAGTGACATGGCGGGTGGCGCCGTCGATCACGAGCACCTGTCCCGCACTCATCCCCCCGGAGTACACGAGACGGCGGGTTCCGTCGTCGAAGGCGGGGTTAAGGGTGGCGGCCACGGCGGTGAATTGGATGCGGGCCGGGGCGGCCACGGTGCCGGGGTATTCCAGTGTGAGCGCCGCCCCCCACGCAGAGATGCTCCAGGAAAGCTCCGTGTCGGCGTCGGCCTCCTCCAGGGCCTGGTCGGAGGTGAAGAGGGCGGTGAAGACGGCTTCCCGCGCCGTGCGGTGGACCTCCCGGTCAAAGCGCAGCAGGCGCGCGGAAAGGCGGCGGCCGGGGCGCAAACTGAGCGCGACGGGGTCGGTGCCACCGCCGAGGGCGGCGCAGGCCACATTGTCCAGACGGGATTCCAGTTCAGCCACCGAGCCTGCATCGCCGACGGAGCCGGAGATGCGGATGGTGCGGGCGGGCAGGTCGGGGTCGGCGTCGCGGCGCTCATGCACCGCGACATTTTCGTCGTTAAGGGTCAGGTCGCCGATGCGGATCATGGGGTTGCTCCTCAAGAAATGTGGGACAGGCGCCCCCGCCTGTCAGTCCGGGCGATGGTTAGAGGAAGACAGCCGGGGGCGGCTGTCCTACATTGTTCGAACCGGCGGCCTCAGTCGGCCCCGGCCAGCGGCACGGGGTCGGTGGACAATGCGGGAAGCGGGGCGGGCGGCGTGGCCAATAGGGGCGCAAGGCGCTCCCATCCGTGCAGTTCGGCCGAGGCGGCCGCCTCGGACAGTGCGGGACCGCGCGCACCTGTGTCGAGCCGCTGGCCGGCCAGTGAAACGCTGCGACGCTCCGCCGCCTGGCCGGCCGCTAGCGCGCGGAGCACCAGCGCCCCGGCGAGGAGCGCCTCGCCGTCGCAGAGACGGTCGGCTTCCTGTGCGGTGTCGATGTCCGGGGCAAGCCGGGCCAGCACGCACAGGTGGGCCTGCAGCAGGCTGTCGGTGATGAGTTCGGTCGGCGCGACCGCCTCGGAAAGCTGGAGTTTGAGGCGGACGTCGTTTTCGGTGGCGAAGGTGGGCATGGCGGGATTCTCCGTGAATGGACAATTGACAATGGACAGTTGACAATGAACGCAGCCGCCGGGGGACTGGCTCCTGTTTCCTTCTGTGGCCTTGATACGCAGCGAAGGTTTGTAACGGAAACAGGTGCCTGTACCGGTGAAGCGAAAGGTCCGCGCGGGCGCTCGCGGGTACGGGTACAGCCACCCAAGGCCTCGTGCGAGCAAGAGATTGCCTCGTCGGACTGCGTCCTCCTCGCAATGACGGTTCGGTTAACAGGGGGGATGCGGCGCCCCCGCACCGGAGCGTGGGGGCGCCGCAGGAACGTGGGGTCAGCTCCAGTCGCTTTTGACGACGACCCGGGCCTTGTCGTAGATGACGGCGAAGTCGGTGACGACGGTCAGGTAGCTGCGGTCCCACTGCTGGTGGATGAGCTTGTCGCTTTCGACGAGGAGGTCCTGCTCGGTGAGTTTCTGCACCGCGTAGCCCGCATCCATCACGGTGATGAGGTGGTCGGGTTGCCCCGCCATGGGCACCATCGTCAGCCCGAGCGGGGTCGGCAACTGGCCGGTCTTGGCGAAGTCGAAAAGAAGCGTTCCCTGGAAGGCATCAATGGCGAGCAGGTTGGTGAGCGTGTCGGCGCTGGCCAGCAGGTGGGTGGGCGTGAAGTAGTGGCCAAGCGACAACTTGATGAACCCTTTCATCAGGTCGTCGTAGCCCCAGGAGCCGGCCGTGGTCGTGTTGATCACGAAGGGCGCCGTGGCCGAACCGGACGAATCGCCGTAGGCAAGCACATGGGCCAGGCGGGCGTCGAGGTCGCGGCCGAGCCGCTCGCCGATGCGGCGCAGGTGCACGCGCAGCATATCAACGGACATGCGGCGGACGACCTCGTAGGAGGCGAGCACGCCGCGGCCGCGCTTGTCGAGGCGGACGATGCGGTCGCCGTACTGGATCTGCGACTCGGGGATCGCGGCGCCCTCGGCCACGTCGCGCAGTTCCTCCTCGCTTTCGGACTCGCGCACGTAGGGCACGTCGCACACGGCCCCGGCCACCCGCTCGTCGCGGATAATCAGTTCGGGATAGCGGGGGCGGGAACGCATGCCGTCGATGACGGCGCCGCGCACGATGTCGGGGAAGAGCCATTTCGCCTCGGCGTCGGAGGCGAAGAAGCGCTCGACGGTGATGCGGCCCAGGTCCACGCCGAACTCGCGGGCGCAGTAGTCCTCGACATTCGTGCCGAGGGCCTTGAAGAAGTGGGCATGGCCCAGGCCGAGCCCGTCGAGGGTCTCGTAGAGTTCGCGGCCGCGCACGGCGCGCAGGCGCTCCGGTTCCTGGCCGAGAAAGCGCGACTGTTCGCGCATGAGAGTGTCTTTGTCGTGCATGGGGCGGGTCTCCTTTTACAGCAGCACCTGCGCGGTGGCTGCGGTGGTGTCAACCTTGAGGACGAGGCCGCGGCCGGAACCGGTCGCGGGAACGGCAACCTTTCCGGCCGTGGCGGAGGCAACGATGCCGACGGCACCGCCGACTGTCGGGGCGGTGCCGGTGTAGGCGAATTCGCAGACGCCGCGGACGCGCACGGGGATGGCCGCGCTGTTGCGGTCGCAGTCAACGAGTGCCTGGCCGACGACGACAGCGCCTGCGGCGGCGGCGTGGTCGATGGTGTAGTTTCCGGTGAGAACGAGGGCGTCACCGCGCTTGACGGCAACGGTGCCGGTGGACGGGGTGCGGCAGGTCACGATGAGTTCGGTGACGGGGCCGCCAATGTCTCCAAAGGCCATGGGGGAATCTCCTGTGGTTGTAACTGGGAGCGCCGGCATTTCTGTCGGCTTTCGGGGGGTTGGGAACAAATGAAAGCAATGGGAACGAGGGCTTTCTGCAGGGTGCCCGCAGCGAAGCGGAGCGCACCAGCTTTCGGTTGGCCGTGCGCCGGGGAACGGTGCGTTCCGTTTTGCTTTTGCAAAACTCCAAGCACCCTACGGAAATCGGTTCGCGGGCACGGGACAGATGGAAATCGAGCACGCAGGGCAGGCAGGACGCCTGGGGTACGGAAACGGTGCGTTTCGCGGCATGGCATGCCGCTTCACGACACCCTACGAAGCGCGAATCAGCTTCATTGCCTGGTCGGCGCGGGACTGGGCCGTGGCGCGCTGCGCCTCGTCTTCGAGGGATTCGGGACGGGACACGGGTTCGGGCGGGAAGGCGCGATCGAAGCGTGTCTCGAACGCGGCCAGGTGACCGTGAATGTCGCGCAGGGAAAGCGGATCGAGCATGCGCCGCCACGCGGCGGCATCGAAGGCGGGGCCGTCGAGTTCGCGGCCCAGGCCGCAGAGCCGGGCGACGGCGCGCTCGCGCGCTTCGGCCCCGTCGCGCACCAGGTCGGCCAGGCGGTCGGTGGGGACTTGAGCGGTGCGGCCCGCCTCGATTAGGGCGCGCAGACAATGCGGCGGCAGGCCTTCCACGCGCCGCCATTCGAGTCGGCGCACGCCGTGGGCACCGTCGAGGCGCATCACGCGGCGTGCCTCGTCACGGTGCTCCCAGGCATAGGCGCCTGCGTCCACGCGGACGGCGTCGCCGTCCTGCCGGAGCCAGTGCAGCGCGTGGGGCGGTTTTTCCGCCGCCCATGCGCCGGGTTCAAGCGCATCGGCATCCACGCGCAGTCCGGCGAGGCAGCCGTCCTGTTCAAGGCGGAGGTCGAGGTGCGGGCCCTGCGCATCGCGGTGGCGGTGGAGGACGAAGCGGCCCTCAATGGGTGCCGCGTCGGCGGCGCGCACGGTGACGGGGTCGAGGGGTTCAACGGAAACGAGGGTCCAGAACATGGGCTGGGTTCCTTTCGAAGATGACGGTGAAGAACGAATACCGGAACAGCCGGCAGGGATGCCGGCGCTCCCAGTGGGCGCTTCCGTAGGGTGCGTGAAGTGTCGTGAAACGGCACGAAACGCACCGTTCCGGGCTAGTGCCGAAGCGCGCCCTGGGCCAGCGCGGCGGCGAGGCCCGCGAGATTGGCGAGCAAAAGCAGCACGCCGCGGGCCAGGGTCTGTTCGAGGCGCAGCACGCGGTCGCGGATTTCGTGGATGTCCTCGGCAAGGCCGCGAAACTCCACTTCGGCGGCGCGTTCAAAGGAGCAGCGTTCAGCGCAGCGGTCGGACATGGTGTGGTCTCCTTTTGTCATTTTCTTGGCCAGGGGATGGCGGACGAATCGTAGGGTGCGTGAAGTCTTGTGCAACAAGACGCAACGCACCAGGTTGACGCATGGGCGTGCCTGTGCTGCGAATTGTGTCGTGTGAGACGGTGCGTTGCGTGGCACTTCGTGCCGCTTCACGCACCCTACCCGGGTTATTCATCGGCCCAGGGGCGGCGGGCCGTGGCGAGTTCGATGGGTTCGTGGAAACGTTCGCGGGCCCATTCGAGGGCGCGGGCTGCGTTGACCGCCGCGCCGCGCGGCACGAAGCCGGTGCCCTGCGAACCGGCGGGTACAACAGAACCCTCGATCACCTCGACAACGTCGCGCATGATGAAGTGGCAGGGGCTGTCGCCGTAGCTGCGGCCGGGGACGTGGTCGCAGGCGCGCAGGTCGCGGCCGCAGACGGAGCATTCGGGCACGCGGAAGGAAAAGCCGATGGAGGTTTCGCGGTAGACCCCGCCCTCGATATTGAGGATGAAGTCGCGGTTGTCCCCCGTGCGCAGCACGTAGACCTCGGGCCGTACGGACAGGCGGTCATCGTCGCGGTGGATGCGGGAACGGAAGAAGGTGCCGCGCGGCAGCGAGCCGCGCAGGTCGTGGCGCTCCATGAGCGGACGGCCCGGCGTCATGCGGTCAATCTTCTCCAACTCCTCGTCGGGAAAGCGGCTGAAGTGGCGGTCCACTTGGTTGTGGCAGAGGTCCATCTCGAAGACGGCGAACTCGTCGGTGGTGAGCGGGCGCAGCGCGTAGCGGTTGACCGCGCCGAGCGTGTCGCCGGTGGCGTCGGCGTTGTGATGGCGCAGTCCGATGAGCGCGCCGGGGTGGTGGAAGACGAAGGGTTCCAGTTCCATGTGGGGTTCTCCTGTGGTGGGCGGGTTGAACAGCTACATCCCCCTAAATCCCCCTTCAAAGGGGGACTTACGGCATCCGGCCGTACGGGTTCGAAGTCCCCCTTCGAAGGGGGACGGTTCGCGACAGCGAACCAGGGGGATGTTGTCTTCTCTATTCCAATCCCAGCGAAGCGCGGGCGGCATGCTCGTCAATAAGCCCGGCCTCGCGGAGGCGGAGGGCATTGTCGATTTCCTTTGCGCGGGCCTCGGCCTCGCGCAGCACGTCGGTGGTGCGGTTTCCGCCGAGCCGCACCCGCGCCCGGGCGGGCACACCGCCGAGCGCGAAGTCGGCGTTGTACATGCGCTCCAGTGCGGCGCCCACGCCGCGGTTGACCGTCTCCACCTGGCGGTTGACCACCTCGAACTGGGCGGTGCCATAGGTCTCGGTGGAGCCGTAGTTGCGGCCCATGAGCACGGGCATCATGTGCAGGCCTGTGATGACCTGCTCCTCGATCGCCTTGTGGTTGTCATAAAAAGTCTGGCCGCGTTGATCGCCCTGCAGGACCGACACGCTGACGTTGTCGCCCGTGAGGATGTTCTGGTCGGCCGCCAGGCCGGAGATTTGGTCGCGCAGGTCCGTCATGGCTGACAGCATGCGGGCGCGGTGGGCCTCGGCGGTCTCGCCGGGGGCGCGGCTTTCGGGCGTGTAGCGCAGGTGCAGCCTGCTCCAGCCGGTGTTGTGCGCGGCGCGGGCCATGTCTTCCAGCAGCCGCTGCTGCACCCGCACCACGAAGGGGATGGAGCGCAGCATGGAACGGCCGTAGGGGTTGGTGCCGTCGCGGTCAAGGGGAATGTAGATGAAGCGCTCCATGGGAAGGGCGACGGACTCGCCGTCGATGACCTGGAAGGCCTGAAGCTTTCCGTTGTCGCGGCGGAAGCGGACGGTCCATACGTCCACCGGGGTCACGTCGTGAATCCAGCCGCGGCCCCGGCCGGGCACGAGTTCAATGGCCGCCGCACCGAAAGTGAAGAGGGAGCCGTAGAGCGTGTCGAGCAGCACGGCCATGCCCTCGCCGTCGTGGGCGCGCGCGTCCAGTTCGGCCACGCGGCGCTGCGCCTCCTCGGCGGCGCGGGGCGAGGCGGCCTCCACAATCTCCACGCGCCGCTCGGTCTGGCAGAGCCGTTTCCAGGTCCACACCCCATCGGAAATGTCCGGCACGGCGTCGCGCAGAAAGCGGTACGCCCGCAGCATTTCAAAGGGGGTGTCGTCGGGCAGCGGCAGGAAGTCCTGCCAGCGGCCGCCCAGACCGCCCGGCGATTCGGGGCGCGACAGGGAGCCCGCACCGAGCAGCCGCGGCGCGGGCGTGCCCCGGTCCGTTTTGCCGCCGTTGCGTCGCGCCCGGCGGCGACGCAACCATTCCAAGAAACCCTTCAGGTCAACACCGTTCATTGTCTGTGCCTCCATGAGTGCGCAGCATGCGCTCCTATAAGATTGGCACCAAGGGTTGCAGAAATGTTTATAAATGAGCAGTGTAATAGCCAAACAGTAAGAGGGGTAAGAAAAAGAGGAGAACGTAAAGGAAAGCCGGTCGGAGACAGGTCCAGTCAGGGGCATGAACAGGGCGGGGACTTGCGGGGGGCTTCTTTACGGATGCCGGTCATTTATCGTATATTCACGTCTCGGTCATGTCTTTGCCGGCTGCTGTTTTGTTTAACCCAAGGAATTTGTCCATGTCCTACGCCATCTCTGAGTATCCCGATGCCCGGGAGATTACGGGCAGTATTGACGCCATGATGAAGCATCCGCCGATTGCGCTGCGGCGGGATGCCATGCAGGAGTATCTGCAGCGGCTGGACACAAACTGCGCCAAGTCCAAGGCGATGATTGACGAGGCCAAGAAGTTCATTCCCGGCGGCGTGCAGCACAACTTGTCGTTCAATTATCCCTTTCCGCTAGTGATTGACCGGGCGGAGGGGCCCTATCTCTACGACATCGACGGGAACCAGTACATAGACTTCCTGCAGGCGGGCGGGCCGACGGTGCTGGGATCGAATCCGCCCGCGGTGCTGGAGCCGGTAATTGAGCTGCTGCGGAAATGCGGCCCCGTGACGGGGCTCTTCCATGAGTTTGAACTGAAAATCGCGCAGGAGATTAACCGGCACATGCCTGCCGTGGAAATGTTCCGCATGCTGGGCAGCGGCACGGAGTCGGTGATGGCGGCGATTCGCGTGGCGCGGCTGGCCACGAAGCGCAACCGGATCATCAAAATGGGCGGCGCCTATCACGGATGGTCGGACCAGATGGTCTACAGCCTGAAACTGCCCAAGAGCGGTCGATTCGAGGCGCATGGCATCCCGCGGGCCTGCGTGAAGTACACCCACGAGGCTGCGCCGAACGACTTGGAATCGCTGGAGCGGGTGCTGTTCTGGAACCGGCTGCGTGGGGGTACGGCGGCGGTGCTTGTGGAACCGGTCGGTCCGGAAAGCGGGACCCGCCCGGTGGACAAGGACCACAACGCCGGGGTGCGCGCGCTCTGCGACAAATATGGCGCGCTGTTGATTTTCGACGAGGTGGTCACGGGATTCCGCATCGGGCTGGGCGGCGCGCAGGGCTATTTTGGCGTGCGGCCCGACCTGACGATTTTTGGCAAGGTGGTGGCCGGCGGCTATCCGGCCGCAGGCGGCGTGGGCGGCAGGCGCGACCTGATCCTGCTCATGGCGGCGGGGCTGGAGAGCGGAAAGAAGCGGGCCTATGTGGGCGGCACGCTCGCGGCGAACCCGCTGAGCGCGGCGGCGGGCTATTTTGCCATCCAGGAAATCGCCCGGACCAATGCCTGCGCCAAGGCCGGCCAGGCCGGCGACCGGCTCACCAAAGGACTGCAGGACATCATCAAGAAACTGGGCATGCCCTTCGTGGCCTACAACCAGGGCTCCATCTGCCACCTTGAAACGGTGGCCGCCATGTTCATCAAGCTGGAGTACCTGCACATCCTGCGGGTGCTGAAGGAAATCAAGGCGCGCAAGCACTGCATGGAGGAGTATGGCGCGGCCTATGCGGCCGAGGGGCTGATCACGCTGGCCGGGAGCAGGCTCTACACCAGCATGGCCGACACGGATGCCGTCATCGACGACGCGCTGGGGCGTTTTGAACGGGTGCTGTCCAAGGCCGACGCATCGCTGCTGGAAAAACGGGGACTGTCCCAAGCGAAGTGAGCGTAGCGGGCGGAGACGGGGCTGTCCCCGCTTTTCCGACAACTGCCTAGCAAGGAAGTAAAATGATGAGCGACATTCAACAGGCACGGCAGGCCGTGCTGGCCATGGGCGTGAAACTGGTGGAGACGGGTTTGGTCATCGGCACCTGGGGCAACATCAGCGTCCGGGTGGGCGACAAGATAGTCATCACGCCCAGCGGCGCCAACTACGCCACACTCACCCCGGAGGACCTGCCCGTGGTGGACCTCGCCACGGGCACCTGGGAGGGTCCCAAGCCTTCCAGCGAGCAGGGCCTGCACCTCGCCGTGTACCGCGAACGGGCCGATATCAACGCCGTCATCCACGTCCATTCGCCGCATGCCTCGACCATGGCCGCGGCACGGCGCGAACTGCCGCCCATTCTGGACGACATCGCCCAGATGATCGGCCCGAGTGTGCGCGTGGCCGATTATGCCCTGCCGAGCACCAAGAAGATCGTGCGCAAGACCATGCAGGCGCTCAAGGGCCGTATGGCCGCCATCATGGCGAACCACGGCGCGATCTGTCTGGGCCGCTCGCTCGACGAGGCGCTGCTGTGCTGCCAGGTGCTGGAAAAGGGCTGCAAGGCCTTCATCGAGGCCGAATTCCTCGGCGGTGCCAAGGAGCTGGGCAAGTTCGAGGCCTGGGTCATGCACCAGGTATTCATCCGCAAATACTCGAAGCAGTGGGAAAAGTAGGGCGGTTTTGGCCGGAGTTCCTCCAGGGGGAATGATGGGCTGGTGCCCGTCGGATGGCTTGTCTTAAGTCCCCCTTCGAAGGGGGACGCCGCCGTAAGGCGGCAGGGGGATGTGTAACTGCGGCATAAGCCTGACATCCCCCTAAATCCCCCTTCAAAGGGGGACTTAAAACCTGTATCCTCTTCAGTTTATGCGTATTTCCACCTGACAGCGCGAGGCCGGGGTCAATGTATTATTCCTTTGATGGCGGGCCTCACTCCCGGCACCAATCGTAAACATCGGGTACAATTACAACGGTGTGAACAAGGGCATGCTGTCAGAAGTGTCATTATTCAGGGGGGCGGGAATGTGTCTATGAATGAACAACCCACACAAATGGGAGGCACGGCAGCTCCGCAGGAGGCGGAGGCGCTGCGGGAAACCTGCGCCTATTTGCGCAGTCTTATTGAATCGAGCCCTGATGCCCTGGTCACCGTCGACGCGACGGGAAAAATCACCGATGTCAACACCGCCGCCGTGAAAATCACCGGTGTGGCGCGCAACACGCTGCTCGGCGGCGATTTTGCCTCGTGCTTCACCGATGCGGAGAAGGCCCGCGCCTTTTGCAGGCGGGCGTTTGACAAGGGAAAAGTTTCCGACTTTCCGATTACGGTTTGCCATGCCTCCGGCACGGTGGCCGAAGTGCTCTGCAATGCGACGGTCTACCGGAACGAGCATGGAAAAGAGTCGGGTGTGCTAGTGACTGTCCGGGACATCACCGCGCTGAGACGGGCCGAACAGGCCCAGCGCGAAAGCGAGGAGCGGCTCCTCGTGGCGTCGCGGGTCGCCGGGTTGGGCACCTTCACCTATTACTTTGAATTTGATGCGCGCCTCTTTTCGCCGGAGCTGAAGACCCTGATGGGGCTGGCGCCCGACGTCCCCATTCTTCTCTACGCCGACCGGATTCCCGTGGCCATCCACCAGGAGGATCGGGAGGCTTTTCGGACGGCGCAGCTTGCCGCCCGGGACCCCCACGGGGCCGGACGCTTCGAACTGGACTGCCGCATCTATTGGCCGGACGGTGCCATCCGGTGGCTGCATGTCATGTGGCAGACCGAATTCGAGGGAAAGGGGGAGCGCCGTCAGCCCTGGCGGGTGGTGGGGGCCGCACTCGACATCACCGAACGGAAGCGCACGGAGGACGCCCTGAAAGACGCGCTCCGGGACATCCGCACCCTTCGCGGCATCGTGCCCATCTGCGCCAAGTGCAAGAAGATCCGCGACGACCAGGGCTACTGGGAGCAGGTGGAGGTCTACGTTCACCAGCACACCGAAGCGGAATTCAGCCACGGCATTTGTCCGGACTGCATGAAGGTGCTCTATCCCGATTACTGCTAGCGGGGCACCCGTTCAATACATTCCGTGCGGGTCGAGGTCAATTTTCAGCCGAACTTTGTCGCCGGGGTGTTCCTGGGCGAAGCGGTCGCGGGCGGCGCGGGCGGCGGCGTTGACGTGGGTGCTGCTGCGGGAGAAGGCGGCCAGGTTCCAGCGGTAGTATTTGTTCACACGCCGCACGGCGGCGGGCGCCGGGCCGACCAGTTCGACGTTGTCCAATCCATTGTCCCGCAGGTACGCCTGCAGATTGTTGCGCAGGCGGAAACTTTCGCGTCCGGCCAGTTCGGCGTCTTCAGACTCGATGAGGAAGTGGGCCATGCGGCGGAAGGGGGGATAGCCCGCGTTGCGGCGGTGCTCGATTTCCTTTTCATAGAATGCGGGATAGTTGTGCGTGGCGGCGGCGGCGATGGCGTAGTGTTTGGGGCGGTAGGTCTGGATGAAGACCTCGCCGGGCTTGTCGCCGCGCCCGGCCCGTCCGGCGACCTGGGTGAGTAGTTGGAAGGTCTGCTCGGGGGCGCGGAATTCGGGCAGGGCCAGGCCGCTGTCGGCGTTGAGGACGCCGACGAGGGTGACGCCGGGATAGTCGTGCCCTTTCGCAAGCATCTGCGTGCCGATGAGGATGTCGATTTCGCCCTTGGCAAAGCGGCCCAGGATTTTTGCGTGGCCGCCCTTGCCCGCCGTGGTGTCGGCGTCCATGCGCTCCACGCGGGCGCCCGCGAAGGCGCGCATGAGGTAGTCCTCGCCCTTCTGGGTGCCCAGCCCCAGGAAGACCAGCGGCGTGAAGCCGCACTTGTCGCATTTCGCGGGGTGGCCGCGCTCGGCGTTGCAGTAGTGGCACTTCAGCACGCCGCCGCTGCTGTGGTAGGTCATGCTGACCTGGCAGTTGTCGCACCCGGCGATCCAGCCGCACTGCGGGCAGAGCACCACGGGGGCAAAGCCGCGCCGGTTGAGCAGGAGGATCACCTGCTCCTTCGCGGCGACACGCGCGTGGACGGCCTCCTCGAGCGCGCGGGAGAGCACGATGGGCCCGCTTACCTCGCTGCTTTCCAGGCGCATGTCCACCAAGTGCACGGCGGGCAGCACGCCGCGCGTGGCGCGCTCGGTCAGGTCGAGCCGCACTGACTTGCCGGTTTCGGAGTTGTGGTAGGACTCGATGGACGGCGTGGCCGAACCGAGCACGCAGACGGCGCGGAGCGCGCGGGCGCGCATGATGGCCACATCGCGCCCGTGGTAGCGCGGCGACTCGCCCTGCTTGTAGGAATTGTCGTGCTCCTCATCGACGATGATCATGCCCAGCCGCGGCAGCGGCGCGAACACGGCCGACCGCGCGCCGACCACGATGCGCACCTCGCCGCGCTGGGCGCGGCGCCATTCGTCGGCGCGCTCGCCGTGGCTCAGGCCGCTGTGGAGCACGGCGATGTCGCGCTGAAAGCGCGCGTAGAAACGGCCCACGGTCTGCGGCGTGAGGGAGATCTCGGGCACGAGGATGATGGCGTCGCGGCCCAGTGCGAGCACGCGCTCGATGGCCTGCAAATAGACCTCGGTTTTGCCGGACCCGGTGATTCCGCGCAGCAGGAAGGTCTGGTAACGGCGGGCTTCTGCCGCCGCGCAGATGGCCTCGAAGGCCGCGCGCTGCTGCGGGTTCAGGGGATGCTTGAGCGCCGAATTCGGGTCGGCGGTTATTTCGGGCGCGCGGTACAATTCGCGCTCCTCGCGCTCAATGAATCCGCGCTTTTCGAGCGCGGCGAGAATGGTGCTGTTTGCGCGGTGTTTGTTGTAGAGTTCCGTGGCGGCGCGCTCGGGTTCGCCGTGCAGCAGGTCCAGATAGACGGCCGCCTGCTTGGGCGAACGGCGCTGGAATGCGGCAAGCGCCTCTGTCTCCGGCACCTGCTCCTCGACGAGTTTCACCCAGGTTTCGGTGAGCACGGACACGCCGGGCGCGCCCGAATCGGTCTCGGCTTTCAGCACGCCGCGCTTTACCAGCGACAGCAGCGTGTTGCTGAGTGCCTGCCCCCCGGCGGCCGCGGCGAGCTGGCGTGAGGTCATCGGGCCGCGCGCGCGCAGCGCGGTGAGCACAGCGGTCTGTTTCTCCGAAAGGCGTCCGGGGTCGGCGTCGGGGTCAACGATGCGGTAGCGCACGCGCACGGCACCCTTCACACCCGCGGGCAGGGCGCTCTGGAGGGCCTCGCCCCAGGCGCAGCAGTAATAGTCGGCAATCCAGCGGCAGAGGTGGAGCATTTCGGGCGTGAACACGGGCTCGGCGTCGGGCAGGTCCACCAGCGGCCGCACGTTTTCCACCGTGGTTTCGGCGCTGACGGCGACGATGTAGCCCGCCTCTATGCGGTTGCGCATGGGCGCCAGGGCGCGCATGCCGGGCCGGGCGCGTTCGCGCAGGGCTTCGGGCACGGCGTAGGTAAATGCCTGGTCCACCGCGAGGGGGAAGACGATGTCGGCGAAATGGGGCGCGGTCATGGCGCGGCGGGCCGGGGTGTTCGCCCCCTTCGGGGACGGAAGTCTTTTACCCTGTTAACCACAGGTTCCGCTTCGCTCCACCCGTGGCTATTGTTGTGTGACCCTTCCGGGGCCAAGAACGGACGGGGCGTTGCGCCGCGCTTGTCCGCGAAATTGCACTTCGCGGTGCCGGGGTATGGCCCTGGGGAAGAAAAGCGGCGGCTTGGCCGCACGCACTCGATAAGAGCGCCGCGGGGCATGGTTCTCAGCGCCTCAGTCTTGCACGGCGCAGCAGGGCACCGGCCATACCAAGCGTTGATTCCCTGTCGGCGGCCTCGAGCAGGCCGAACCAGCCGGCCAGTGCAAAGGCCGCCATGATGGCGGTCCGCGCGCAAAGCGAGGGCAGCCCGGTCATATCGGAGACGTTCAGCACCAGCAGCATGCACACTGCGGACATGCCGTAGAGGGCGGCGATGCGTTTCACGTCGTGGGGCACGGGATAGACGATGCGCTGGGTGACGAGGTAGGTGAGCGCAAGCTGGAAGGCGAAGGCGATGAAGGTGGAGGCGGCCGCGCCGACGATGCCGTAGTGGAGGATGAACCAGTAGGTGATGGCCAGCTTGAGGGCGCAGGAGGCCAGGGTGGTCCACATGGACCAGATGGTCCGCTTGGAAATGCCGATGCCCGCGTTGATTACCTGCACCGCGCCGTTGATGGCGTAGGAATAGGCGATCCAGGGGATCACGTTGGCCGCCCCGATGTAGCCGGTCTTGGGCGCGAAGACGCGGAGCAGTTCGGGTGTACTGCAGGCGATGGCCGTGGCCCCGGCAAAGAGCACCACCTGCAGGAGATAGCCCGTGCGCACAATGTCCGTGGCGCCGCCGTCGGGCTTTGCGGCCATGTTCATCGCCGAGGGCGGCCAGGACAGTTGGAGTGACTGGGTGAACAGCGCCATCAGCATGCCGACGCGGAAACCGAGGCTGTAGGGGGCCATATCCTTGAGGTCCATCACCCGGACCAGAAAGGGCCGGTCGACCATCAACAGGAGGGCCACACTCACCCCCACCGGCACCAGCGGCAGGGCGAAGCGCAGCATGTCGCGCAGAATGTCCATGCGGAACACGGGCTGCAGCCAGGCCCGGCACACCCACAGGGTGGCGCCGGCCAGGAAGATCAGGCCGACCAGGTCGCCCCAGAGCGCGCCCGCCACGCCCATGCGGAAGCGCAGCACCAGGGTGACGATCACGGCGGGGCCGATAACCCCCCGGACAACATTAAGCCCCGCGTAGGCGACACTGCGCTCCATGGTGCGCAGAAGCGACAGGCCCTGCTTGCCCAGCGCGGTGGCGCTGGCCAGCAGCACCACAATCCGGATCAGTCCGGTGTGTTCGGGCGAGCGGAACACCGTGAGCGACAGCCACGGCGCCGCGAGGAGTCCGGCCAGCACCAGCAGGACATGCAAGCCCATGACGAAAATCAGGCTTGTGTTGAAGGCGGCCCGCTTGTCGCGCAGGTCCGGGTATTCGTGGTAAAAGCGGAGCACGGCGGGGGCCATGCCGAAATCGAGCATCGGGAAGAGCAGCACCAGGATGGTGTTGCACACGTCCCACCGTGAGAAGTCCTCGGGGGAGAACACACGGGTGAGCAGCGGCACGAGCAGGAAGGCCACGCCCCGGTTCAGCACGAGCCCCGCCATGTATATGAACGTGTGGCCCAGCGTCTTGCCGAAACGGCTCATCCGGCGGCGGCCTCCTGGCCGTCGGGGGTGGCGTCCGGCTGACGTTCCCGCAGCAGCACCAGGACCAGGCCCATGCTCATGTACATCACAATCAACCCCGACACCCAGGCGGGTTCAAAGGTGTAGTGCGCCATGGTGCACAGATAACCGGCGAAGAGCGCCACGGCCAGCGGTTCATAGCGCGGATTGATCCTGCGGATGCGCCGCCATAGGTACAGGCAGAAAAGTCCGTGCATGGCCAGGAAAAGACCCAGCCCCACCGGTCCGGTCTGGTAGAGCAGGTCGAGAAGAATGTTGTGGGTGGTTCCCTGAATGTACTCAAAGGTGCCCGCCGTGGTTTTCTTTGGATAGCTCAGGTCATCGCCCAGCCCCGTGCCGAGGACGGGGTGATTGGCATAGTTCACGAGTGCCTGACGATAAGCGTAAAAACGGGTGTCCGACTGGGAGGCCATGGGTGTGCCAAAGTTGGCGATGCGCTCCTTGAGCATAAGCACAATCTTGTCCGCCTTGCCCGAAAACAGGAAGAAGGCACCGCCCACGCCGACGGCCAGCAGGGCCATCACCGCGCCGAGCCGGATGCCGATGCCGACCACGCCCCGTCCCCGGTTGCGCGCCATAATCGTGACCACCAGCAGGGGGGCCAGCATCGCCTCGGCGATGCCCATGCGCCAACCGCTGAAGCACATCATCGCCGCCGCCAGACCCGCCGTCATGCCCGCCACCAGTTTGACTTGTCTGGACCGGTCGGCCATCAGCAGCGCCGTGCAGTACGCCACCAGCAGGGCCAGACTCACCACCTCGTCATCGACCAGCAGGCGCGGGAAGATGTTGACCTCGTCGTTGGGATAGAACCAGTGGCCCGTGACCAGTCGAAACAGCCCGAACAGCAGGGCGATCCCGCAGCCGCCCAGCATGGCCACGGAAATCATGCGCAAATGCAGGCGCGTGAACCGGAAACCCAGCGGAAGAAAGAAAACCCACGCGTAAAAACAGAGGCGGCGAAAATCGCCGATGACGTCCCGGATCAGCAGACCGCGCGCAACGCCGACCACGCCGGAAAAGGCGCCCCAGCAGGTTGCCGCCACCAGCAGCACGGCGAAGATGCGTTCCATTCGGGACAGTTCAAGGAGGGGGGCCGTGCCCCGCCGCACCGTTGACACTGCCGTCTGCAACACCACCGCTCCCAGCAGGAATATCAGGAAGTCGCCCAAATAAACCTTGAAACCGCCCAGATGAACGGGCATGAAATCCATTGCTTGGCGAAAGCCAAGCGCGGCCGAGAAGAATCCCAATCCCGCCCAGGAGGCGAAGGGAAGCAGCACCAGACCCACCGCGCCCACCACCAGCAGCACGAGAAACTTTTCTTTCCAAACCCCCGCGAGCACCAATGTGGTAAGAAACACGTAGCCCCCCGCATGGGCAAGGCGTTCCCAAACGGTTCCGGACGGGGGGACGGCGGCAGTGTCTGTGGAATCAGTCATGGATTGTATCCCGGCGGCCAGCATATCAAGCCGCGATGGGCGCTGTAAACCTCTTCCGGACTAATTATTGGGTTTGGGGTCCAGGATGGGCCGGAGCCAGTCGACAATCTGGTTCATCGCGTTGGGGTGAAAGGCGAAGAGGTCCGTGCCGAGCGAGGCGCACGCGTAGTGCTGAATCTCGCTGTAGGCGGGCGCAGCCGCCTTGAGCGTGGTGGCCGAACTGGCCGAATAGGCCTCGTTGTCACAGGTGACGAGGAGCGCCGGGCAGTCCTTGAGTTTGCGGATGTCGTCTTCCACGTTCAGCCCGTAGAGGTCCAGACCGGGGGAAAGCATCACCACGGCCTGCATGGAGGGGGCTGCCAGGGCGTGCTTGAGCGCCAGGCTTGCGCCCAACTCCTCGCCTATGACGGCAAGGTTTTTGGGATTGGCGCCCGCCTCAACCAGCGCCGCGCCTGCCGCGCGCAAATCGGCCAGTGCCGCCGACCATCCGCCAAAGCCGGCCTGGACGTTCTTGAAGTCCAGCGGCTTGCCGTCCCCGCCGGTGGCGCTTGTGCCATGTCCGCGCAGGTCCGGGGCGATGGTCATAAACCCTGCCTGGCGCAGTGTTTCGGCGAAGGCATCCCAGGAGGCCCGGTCCGCCCCATAACGGTGAACGAGGATGATCCCGGGCGGGGAGGGCCGGTCGGGACGGCGCAGGGTGGCCGCAAGCGTCAAACCGTCCTCGGTGTGCAGCACCGGCTGCTCCGGCGACGACGGCCTGGGACTGGAACAGCCCCACAGCGCGGCCATGAACAGGGCCGCGGCCAGTCCATGGAGAAAAAAAACGGAGGGACGGTGCCCCGCAGCGCGGCCGTCCCTCCGATTCAAGACAAGCTCAGCCAAGCTTGAAGACGCTCTGGAGCTTCATCGCAAGCGTCATGTCGCCCTTGATCTTCAGTTTGCCGGTGAGGAACGCCATCTGGCCGTTCAACTGGCCTGCGAGCAGGGCGAGGAAGTCCGGCCCTGACATGGTGAGTTCAATGCTGGCCTTTTCCGCGGCGCCTTCGCTGACGGTGAGGTCGTCATTGGCGATCACGACCGACCAAACCTGGGCGTCGTCACCGGTGATGTTGAACTGGTACGTCGCGGTCATGCCCGCGATTTTGCCCTTGTCGACCTGGCCAACAATGCCTTCAAAAAACGAGCGAACTTCCGACATGGTCCAATCCTCCGAGGTTAAACATACGATATCCCGACCTCCGCCCGGCATCACTTGACCGCGCGGCAATCCGTTGCACAGACCGTAATTTAGCACATTTACCGGCTTGCGCCAAAAAACTCCCTGTCGTTACTGCACCTTGTCCCCGCCCTCCAGGGAAAGTTTGAAGACGTAGGCATGGCCGCAGGGCATTTGGTCGATGTTCAGAACAGGCGGCGTCACCAGGATCTTCCCGTTTTCAACGCGCGCATCGAGGGGCTTGTCCACGCCGAGCATGGTCGCCTTCACCGTCTTGGCGTTAAGCACGTTGTCAATGGACAAACCATTGCCGGGCCACTTCAGGGAAATGGCATAGACCGCGCCGCTCTTCTGCGTGAACTTTACGTCGTCCATCTTGGGCGCCTTGCTCCAGCGGGTGGTGCCGTAGATGGCGTCGCCATTGACCTTGAGCCATTCGCCCATGTCGAGCAGGCGCTGCTGCATGATGTCGGGGATGCGACCGTCGGCCGCGGGGCCGATGTCGAGCAGCAAGTTGCCGCCGCGGCTGGCCGTGCCGATGAGCAGGTGCAGCAGTTCGGTGGCGCTGCGGTAGTTCTCGGCCGCCTCGTTGCGGTTGTAGCCGAAGGAGTGGCCCATGCCCTGGCATTCCTCGAAACGGCCCTCGTCGATCATGTGGCCGCCCTTGGAAATGCCGCCGTATTCGGGCGTGGCGAAGCCGCCGTGCTGGTCGCGGCATTCCTTGCCCCAGCGGTCGTTGACGACGATGTCCTTGGGCGCCTTGGACTCGTTGAACAGCCAGGCGAGGAATTCGGGGGCGCGCCAGGTCGCACTCGGGTGGTCCCATTCGCCGTCGGGCCAGATGATGTCGGGCTGGTAGCGCTGGACGAGGTCCTTCAACTGCGGCAGCATGTGCAGGTCGACGTATTTGTTCACGTCCTCCTTATAGAGCGGGTTGTACCACTCGTAGATGGAGTAATAGAAACCCATGCGCAGGTCCTGCTTGCGCACCGCCGTGATAAGGTCGCCCGCCAGGTCGCGGTGCGGGCCGACGTCCATCGCGTTCCAGTTCCAACTGTGCTGGTCGGGCCAGAGTGAAAAGCCCTCATGATGCTTTGATGTCAGCACAACGTATTTGGCGCCGGACCGCTTGAAGATGTCCGCCCACTGGTCCGGGTCGAACAGCTCCGCCTTGAACATGGGCGCGAAGTCCTGATATTTGAACTTCTCACCATAGGTCTTCTCGTGGAATTTCCAGGTCTCGCCGTTTTTGTTCTGCATGTCGTGCCAGTACCACTCGGCGTAGGCCTCTTTCGGCCCCCACGACGGCACCGAATAGACGCCCCAGTGGATGAAGATGCCGAACTTCGCGTCCTGGAACCATTGCGGGCTGGGCCGCTGGTCCAAGGACTCCCAAGTGGGCTTGTAGTCTACCGCGGACATGATTGTCACCAGCGCGATGGCCGTCAGTGTTCCCATGGTACCTCCTTGCGTTTGGTTCTATGCCACCCAATGCCCCGCCATGGTACCCCCTTGCCGCGCCGCGCGTCAACGACCACTATCGCGAAAGGGGCGCGAAACGAGGCGGGGCGCACCGTCCGGGAGACGGTGCGCCCCGTTTGTTTGCGGATTACCCGCGTGTTCTTACTGTGCTGGCACCATGACGGAAATCAGCGTGCCCACCACCTTGTTGCACGGGGGCTGGGTCGGATACTTGGCGAATTCCACGTGACCATCCATGTAGAGCACATTGCTGCCACCGGGCACATGGTTGAACAGGCTTACATTGCCGCCGCTGCCGAGCAGGTCGAACATGGTCCAAATGGAACTTTGGGAGGTGTTCGAAGCGCCTGCATTGTTGATGTCGGTGATCATGAACCGTTCCACGCCCTCTTTCAGGCGGTAAACGGTCGAGCCGCCGCCGTTGCCATAGGTCGAAACGGGCACACCCTGGCCGGACAGATTAATGTCCTGTTCGGCAACGGATGCCCCGTTTCCGGTCGCGGCCGCCGCCACATAGTTTTGGCCGAGGACGGCGAGGGTCCATCCCAACTGGCTGGGGACATTAACGCTCGTGTTGACGGTGCCCTGGATAAGGCTTATCAGGGTTCCCAGCAGACTGATGCTGCTGGCCAGTTGCTGGGGGTCCGAGTCGCTGCAGCGATCCAGTGACCAGCCGAGATAGCAGTAGCTGTACATGAGCACGTTGGGATCTTTCGGGCCGAGTTGGGGATTGAGGGTGTCTTTCAGGGCCAATTTACACACGTGGTTCGAGTCGTAAACATCCTTGATAGACTGTTGCGGGTCTGACGGACAGATGAGGATGGCCGGGTCCGTCAGGTATTCGGGATAAATGGCGCTCGCCCGCGGTCCCACGGCAAACGCAATGTCCGCGACAGTCGGGCCGACCTGAAGCGGCGGGAAGGAGCCCCCCGCTTCGTTGGCATACATTTTGTAGATGATGCCCCATTGCTTGAGGTTGTTCGCGCAACTGGAGCGGCGCGCCGCTTCGCGCGCGCGGGCCAGGGCGGGCAGCAGGATCGCCGCCAAGATACCTATAATTGCGATGACGACGAGCAGTTCGATGAGGGTAAAACCAGTTCTTTTCACAGTTTTTATTCCTTCATGCCACCCAAGCATGCCGGACTGTCGCTTGACACAAGCATAATCCGGCCGGGCCATTCGGGTGATAAATGGCACCGTTCACTAACCATCATACCTCTGAGCCGACAATGTATTTTAGGGATTTCGGGAGGGATTACGCAAGGATGAAGAACTTGAAGAATCCGCGCCGCGTATTTTGTTCTGGATGGAGCCGTCCGCTTCTCCGGACCCTCGCCGCGAAAGGCCATGCGGCGCCGGGATGGACGGGGGAGCGCCCCCGGCTTTTCTTTCGACACACGGTTTGCTTTTCGTAAGGGAAACGCTTATTCTACCGCGCGTTATGACTGGCACCGGCTATAAAGTGATGGCACTGTTCCTTGTTGCCTTGTTTCTCGTGGCCGCAGTTCACGAGATGCTGCCCGGATTGTGTCTGCCCCGAAATATGGACGGTTCCAACGCCTGCCCCTTCTGCCAGCTCATTTACACGATACTGATCGTCATAGCCTGCATCCTGATGACGAAGGTGGAGGCATCCTTTCGCGCTTTTCGCCTGCCGCCGGTGTTCCTTCCCATCACCAGCCCCCGACGCTCGACCTGGTCCCGTCGCGGACCTCCCGCTATATTTGTGTAGTTTTCAGATGCTGGCACGGTCCTGTACACCTTTTCCGGAAATGTACAGGCGCACGTGCCCACCTCAATGAATCCAACCACAATACTTTTCTCGGGAGCTATAGCAACTCATGGAACCGCCCTATCGTCTCATCGCAGGAATCTCCCTTGCCATCCTGGCTGCCGGACTTTGCTCAGGCCAGGAGCCCAGGCTTAAGACGCTTAGTCTTGCCGATGCAAGGAAGATCGCTCTCACCCAAAACTGGGACATTCTGGCAGCCAAGAGCGGCATAGAAACCGCCGAGGCCCAAAAAGTCATCGCGCGCCAGTTTCCCAACCCAACCGTCTCGCTAAGTGTTGCCAAGATTAATGTTGACGGCACTTCGAACAGTTATGAGCAGCCGCTGACCCCCGGGCAGAATCTGATGCAAAGTCTTGCCCCGCCGTCCCGTGTTGTCGCCGTGACACCGGCCCGAAAGAACGGATTCTGGGACCGCACCTACGACACCATCGTTGCCGTCAGCCAGTTGTTTGAACTGGGCGGAAAACGCAAACACCGCCTGGAAGCCGCCAAAGCGGGGGTGGAAGCCGCCAAGGCCCAGTTTGATGATGCCGGGAGAATCCTCGACTCGGCCGTGATAAAGGCCTATGGCGACGTGCTGCTTGCGCTCACCAATGTCCATATCCTGCAGGAGTCGGCCGCATCCATGCGCGAAGAGGCGCAACTCGCCGGGGTACGTGAAAATGCGGGGGACATATCCTCCACGGACCGGCTGCAGATTGAGGTGGAGGCCGACAGGCTTGACGCCGACGCCAGGGCCGCGCTGGCAACCGCCGCCCAGGCAAGGGTGACACTCACGACGCTGCTTGGACTCGCCGTTCCCAATGCCGACTGGGAGCCGATCGAAGAGCTTGACGCCCTGGCAGGATTGGCCGCGCCGGGGGGGGCGGATGAAGCGCGGGGGCGGCCCGACCTGCTTGCGGCGAAAGCAATGGTCAAGAAGGCCGACGCCGAACTGCTCGGCCAGAAGGCCCTCAAAATCCCAGACCCCACGGTCAGCCTGAACTATGAGCATGAGCCGCCCGACGGCCCCAATTCCATCGGGGTGGGCGTCTCGGTGCCCCTTCCGGCGTGGCACCGTTATGGCGGCGAAGTAAAAACCGCCGAAATTGCGCGGGATGACGCCCAGCGCGACGTGCGCAGGGTCAATGCCCAAATCGATGCGGAGCGCAGCCAGGCCCGCATTGCCTATGCCGCGGCACTGGAACGCTGGAACAACTACAAAACGAATGTTCAGCCCAAGTCGATTCAAATACGGGAAAACGTTTCCTTCGCTTACAGAAAAGGCGGCATGTCGCTGCTCGACCTGCTCTCCACGCAGCGCACCTGCAACGCGGCGCGCATGGAAACGGCCCAGTCCGCGGCCGACACACTCTCCGCGCTGACGGACCTGTGCGCGGCGTTCAACACTACGTTGGCGACAGAAAAAGAGGTGACCAAATGAACAAGACTGCATGCTATCTCGCGGTGGCGGCGGCAGCCGCCTGCTGCGCCGCGCACATGTCCCTCAATTCCGCCCACATGGCCGCGCAGGAGACGGAGGTACATCCGGCGCCAAGCGGCGCCGTTGACAAGGGCGCCGAACAGAACACGGTGGTCGTGCCCGAGGACTCGCCGGTGCGGAAACGGCTGGTGTTTGACTCACCCAAACAGGAAGACATTCAGCCCACATTTTTGGCGCCCGCCGCTGTGGAAGCGGACCCGGCCCGTTTTGCCCGCATCTATCCGCCCCTTTCCGGGAGGATCATGACCCTCAATGTCCATTTGGGAGACTCCGTCAACGAGGGTCAACTGCTTGCCACCCTGGACGCGCCCGATTTCAATGAGGCCCAGTCGGATGCCTTCAAAGCCAGGAGCGGCCTCGACCTTGCGGACAAGACGCTGGCGCGGCTGTTCCTTCTCCTGGAGCATGGCGTCGCCGCACAGAAGGACGTCGAGCAGGCGCGGACGGATCGGGACGTGGCCAGGAGCGAACTCGAACGCGCCCAAACCCGGCTGCGCATGTACACCCAGTTGCACGACCAAAAACCGGGCGAAGCGATCGCCATAAAATCGCCCATTTCGGGCACGGTGATCGATTTGGCGGTTGGCAGGGGTGAATTTCGCAACGATGCGGCGGCGGCAATGATGACCATCGCCGACCTGTCAACGGTCTGGATTGCGGCCAATGTGCAGGAAAAAGACATCCGCAATGTTTTGAAAGACGGGGAAGTCACAGCCGCACTTTCGGCCTATCCAGAGGAAACGTTCAGCGGAAAGGTGCTCTTTGTCGGCGAGATGCTCGATCAGGACACACGGTCCGTAAAGGTCCGGATCGCCTTTCCAAATCCGGAGGACCGCCTCAAGCCGGGGATGTTTGCGACCGCCACCTTCCGGTGTCCCTCCCAGTCAGTCATCACGGTTCCCAACACCGCCATATTCCAGATTCACGGCACTTCCCACGTTTTCGTTGAAATTGCGCCCTGGACCTTTGAGCCGCGCGAAATAAAGACAGGCACCCAAACCGCAGACCACACCATCGTTCTCGCAGGTCTTCAGACCGCTGACCGTATCGTGGCACGCGAGGGGAGTCTCCTGCAATGATGGACGCACTGCTCTCCTTTTGCCTGCGGCGGAGAAGTTTTGTCATTGCGGCTTTCGGGGCGGTCTGCCTCTTTGGCTATGTTTCCTTCCGCCAGCTCCCCGTGGAGGCCTATCCGGACATTGCAAATGTATCAGTGGAAGTCAGCACGGAATACGCCGGACATGCCGCGGAGGAGGTTGAGCAGCAGGTGACGATTCCGTTGGAACGCGAATTCAACGGCATTCCCCAAATGACCATGATTCGTTCCAAGAGCACCTTTGGTCTCTCCATAATCACCATGGTGTTCCAGGACAAGGTGGACGACTATTGGGCCCGCCAGCGGGTCCGTGAGCGCATCGCGGATGTGACCCTGCCAACAGGGGTGCAGGCCGACATCGGCGCGCTGACCTCTCCCATCGGCGAAATATACCGGTATACGCTGGAATCCAAAAACCGCACATCCCGGGAACTGCGCGACCTTCAGGACTGGGTGGTTATACCCAATCTCAAGCAGGTGTTCGGCGTTGCCGATGTGGACAATTTCGGCGGCCAAACGACGCAGTTTCAACTGCTGCTGGATCCGGACAAACTGGTCAAGTACAACCTGACCCTGAAGCAGGTGACAGATGCCGTCACCTCGAACAATGAGAACGCCGGCGGCAGCCTGCTGACCCGGGGCGAACAGGCCATGGTGGTGCGCGGCGTGGGGCAGGTCGGCAATCTTGCAGACCTGGGCAATATCGTGGTGAGCCAGAGCCAGGGAACACCCATACTGCTCAAGGACTTGGGAGACCCGCAACTGGGTTCGCCGCAGCAGCGGGGCGTTCTCGGCAAGGACGGCCATGACGACATGGTGTCCGGCACGGTGCTGCTGCTGCGCGGCGAGAACCCATCACTCACCCTTGACGGAATTCACAAGAAAGTTGAGGAGATCAATGCCAAACTGCTTCCACCGGACGTGAAGATAGTTCCCTATCTCGACCGGACCACCCTGGTGGACACCACGCTGCACACCGTGAGCCGGACGCTGCTGGAGGGGTTCTGCCTGGTGGTGGTGGTCCTGTTTCTGTTTCTGGGCAGCCTGAGGGGCGCCCTGCTGGTCGCCATCACCATCCCGATGGCCATGCTTTCGGCCGCCATCGGCATGAAATTGACCCACATCCCGGCCAACCTGCTCTCGCTGGGCGCCATCGATTTTGGCATCATCGTGGAGGGCTCCATCGTTTTGATGGAAACGGTTCTCCGACGTCATGAGGAGCACCCGAACGAGCCGATGACCCCGGAAGACGCCGTGTCCGCAGCGGGGCAGGTGGCCCGTCCGATTTTTTTCGCCACACTGATCATCATCACGGCGTACCTGCCGCTGTTTGCCTTTGAACGGGTGGAAAGCAAGTTGTTTACGCCCATGGCATTCACCATTGGATACGCGCTGGTGGGCGCATTGATTACGGCCCTCACGCTTATTCCCATTCTCAGCTATTTTGCGTACAGGAAACCGGGCAGAACCTTCCACAATCCCGTGTTGACCCTGCTGGAAAAGCTCTACCGGATGACGCTCCGCCTCGTGCTTGCCATGCCCGCCCTGGCGCTCATGCTGGGGATCGGCGCCACGGTTGCCGCCGTGCTGGTGGGCGCTTCGCTGGGGCGTGAGTTTCTGCCCTATCTTGATGAAGGGTCCATCTGGGTGCAGATCCAACTGCCGCCGGGCATCTCTCTGGAAAAGGCGCGCGGCATGGCCTCCGAGTTTCGGAATACGCTGAACGAGTTTTCCGAAGTCTCCTACGCGGTCACCCAGTTGGGCCGCGACGACAATGGAATCGACCCGTGGACCCCCTCCCACGTGGAGGCCTGCGTGGGCCTGAAACCCTACTCTGAATGGGGGGGCGACAAGAAGGCGCTTCTCGCGCGCATGGATGAGCGCCTCAAGCAGGTGCCAGGGCTCAACTATGGCTTCTCGCAGCCCATGATTGACATGGTCAACGATCAGGTGGCAGGGGCGCACAGTGAACTGGTGGTCAAGGTGTACGGCAATGATTTCGCGGGGATGCGCACGCTGGCGGAGAAGATAGTGGGGACGCTCAAACAGATTCCCGGGGCGATCGATGTTGCCATCGATCAGGAACCGCCGCTGCCCCAACTGAAAATAGAGGTCAACCGGGAGTCCACCGCCCGGTACGGCGTAAACGTAGCCGACATTTCGGCCCTCATTCAGAATGCCATCGGCGGAGAACCCATCTCCTTTGTCTACCTCGGCGAACGCCGTTACGATGTGTCCGTGCGCTATCTTGAAAGTGTGCGCAACAGCCCGGATGCGATTGCGAATCTTACGCTGACCACGGGCTCAGGAGCCAGAATACCGCTTTCACAGCTTGCCACCGTTTCCGTGGCGTCCGGGGAAAGCACCATCACGCGCGAAATGAACCGGCGCCATCTGACGGTGAAGCTGGACCTGAACAGTCGAGACCTGGCATCCTTTCTGGCCGAGGCCCAGGCCAAACTGCATCAGGACGTTTCCTACGACGCGTCCGCCTATGAGGTCACGTGGGGCGGTGAGTTCGAGAACCAGCAGCGGGCCCAGTCGCGGCTTGCCATCATCCTTCCCGCGGCGTTGTGCCTCATATTTCTTCTGTTGTTTGCGGGGTTCGGCTCATTCCGGCATGCCGCCGTGGTGCTCGCAAACGTGCCGCTGGCCCTGCTGGGCGGTGTTCTGGCGCTGCACTTCCGCGACATGACCCTGAACGTGTCCAGTGCGGTCGGCTTCATTGCCCTTTTTGGTGTCGCCGTTCAAAACGGTGTCATTATTGTCGCGAACATGAACCGCCGCAAACAGGAGGGGGAAAGCCTCAAGACCGCCGTGCTGGAGGGGGCGGGAGAAAGATTTCGACCCGTGCTGATGACCGCCACGGTGGCCACGCTGGGCCTGATTCCCGCAGCGATTGCCCGGGGCATCGGCAGTGATGTGCAGCGCCCGTTGGCCACGGTGATTGTCGGTGGCCTGGCGCTGGCGACGCTGCTGACGCTTATCGTCCTCCCGGCCCTGTACTACATGGTTGAGAAATTCATAGAGAGGCGCTCAATGGCTCCATCACCGCCTCCGGAATTGTGAGCCCTGAGCGGGGGTAGACGCCTGTGCGGTTGTCGCTGCTGAAGTCCCATTCAGCGCAGTCCGGCATGCCTCGCTCGCCGGGCTGTTGCGGGGAGCGGTTGTTGCGGCTATAATCCCGGAAAAGGAGCTGTTTGAGTTCCCCCAGGGAATTTGAGCGCAATCACCCGGAAGGCAAGGCGGTTTATGAACAAGAGCGTACTGCACATCGTGACGATACTATTGGTAGTCGTCTCATGGTTGGTTTGCACTACTGCTGGCGCTGGTCCGCAGCCTGCCATCGATGGGGGGAAACAGGCACCGGACAAAGGACAGTACAACATCCTGAATCCCACGCCTCCGGACCAAATGCGCGACATGGACACCGACCGGCCCAACCACACGAACACAGCCCATACCATCGATGCGGGCCATCTCCAGCTTGAGGCCGGCATAGCCGATTACACCTATAACCGCGACCGCCACCACGGCGCGAATGCCCAGACGCACGCGTTAAGCCTTGGGGATTTCAACATCCGGCTTGGTGTGCTCAACAATCTGGAGATCGATACTGCTATTTCCTCCTTTGAGCGAGACGACAGCAAGGATTTCACCACGGGGCACCGAGAACAGCAGACCGGTTTTGGTGACATGGTTGTCGGCGGAAAACTCAACCTGTGGGGCAATGACGGCGACGATGATGTCTGGGCGACCGGGTTGGCAATTCAGCCGCAGTTCAAGATTCCCACCGCAAAGAGCGCGATTGGCAATGGGCACGTGGAATACTCCCTCGGAGTGCCGTTGCAGGTGCGCCTGCCCGCTGAGTTTCAACTTGGGCTTCAGGTGATCGCCTCGTGCGAGCGCAATTCCAGCAACAGCGGATACGTGGCCGGATGGCAGGGCAGCGTGTCGATTGACCGTGTCCTGTGCGCCGGATTCGATGTGTACGTCGAGTACTGGTCCCACGTGACCGCGGAACGCCATCAGAACCTTGAGCAGTCACTGGATGTGGGCTTCACGCGGCCTCTGGGTAAGAACCTGGCGCTGGATATGGGCCTGGCATTCGGCCTCAACAGGGCGACGGACACGGTTGAATGGCTCACGGGAATCAGCGCGCGATTCTAGGCCTGTCCGGGGTTCAGTATTGGCCTCCAAGCGTGAGGAGGGGTGCCGTGTAGTCCATTTTCCGGACACCCCTCTTCCCATGAGGGGAAAGCTCGGAGACAAATGCGGGCCATTTCATCGCTCCCAATTCTTTGAGGGGCGAGTTCGCTGGTTCAAGAGTGCAGGTATATGCCTGGATTCTTGGAAGAGGGCGGTGCAGAACCGGGTGGTTTGGCTCGCCGGGACAAACCCGCCCCTCGTTACCCGGTTGTTGGCGGCCAGAATGTCACGGAAGAAAGCGCCCCCGTGGTTTTGTTATACTCCGCGTTTCCCCATGGTACGTCGGCGAATGCAGGCGGGGGGACAGGGAATTCATTCAGAGAGCGAGGTATCGGCGTCTTGACGCAACTGTATTGTGGTGTTGATTTTGGAACGACCAACTCCAGTGTGGCCGTATCGGACGGCGTGTCGGCGCGTGTGCTGCATCTGGATGATGACAATGATCCAGGGACCTCGCTGCCGTCGTTGCTGTACATAACGAGCGAGGGCGAATCCATTGTGGGCCGTTCCGCGGCCAAAGCGTTCATTTCGCGCAATGTGGACCGAGAGGTTATTCTCAAGCAGATCGACCTCGGCGTTGAGATAGAGGCCTATGTCCCCTCCGAGCCGGACAAGAGCGAGAGCTACCGGCCCGACGCGGTTGATCCGGAACGGCGGGAATCGGTACGGGCGCGTGCCATGGTCGAAATTAACTCGCCGGGGCGCCTCTTCCAGTCGCTCAAGACGCTGATGCGCCACCGGGGCTTCAAGGGCACCGAGGTTTTCGGCACGCAGTACCAGATTGAAGAGCTGGTCTCGGTCATTCTGCGCCGCATCAAGGCGGCCGCTGATGAGGCCGCCGGACAGCCGGTCGAGCGGGCCGTGTTTGGCCGCCCGGTGCGTTTTTCCAAGGATCCGGAAGAGGACGAGGTCGCCGAGCGGCGCCTGCGCACGGCGGCCCAACTGGCGGGTTTCAAAGACATCACTTTCTTTTATGAGCCCGTCGGCGCCTGTGTGGAGTATGCCGTCGCGTCCGATGAGCAGCAGCGGCTCATGGTGGTGGACATCGGCGGCGGCACCTGCGACGTGTGCATCATGGAATTCGGCGGCGGTCACGGCCCGGCCCAGCGCCTTGCCGAAAGCCGCATTCTTTCCGTGTCCGGCGTGTCCGTTGCGGGCGATGCCATTGACCGTGAGATCATCCGCAGCAAGCTGTTTCCCGTGTTCGGCAGCCGCGCCCGCTACGGCCCCAACATGCTGCCCATGCCCCAGTTCGTCTACAACCAGATCCTCGACTGGCAGAACCTGTACAAGCTGAACACCGAAGAGACGATCAACTGGCTGCTCGCCGCCGAGGCCAGCAGCGATCATCCCGAGGGGCTGCGGGCGCTGCGCTTTCTCATCCAGCGCAATTTCGGCTACCCCATTGTGCGCGAGGTTGAGGCGGCGAAAAAGCGTCTGTCCACCACCATGGAAACGGGCATATCGCTGCACTACGAGGACATCCATCTGGAAGAGCGGCTGGAACGGCACGAGTTCTCGCACATTATCGAGGACCAACTCCACATCATGCTGGGCACCATTGAGGAGGCCGAGGCGGCGGCGGGGCTGCGGCCCGACCAGCTCGACCTGGTGCTCACCACGGGCGGCACGAGCCTCATTCCGGCCATTCGCGACATGCTGCACGAACGCTACGGCTACGACCGCGTCCAGCAGCGCGACACCTTCACCAGTGTCGCGACGGGCTTGGCGATTGTGGCGCAGTACATCTAGACGGACCCGGCGGGAGAGGAAGACTTGGGGGAGGGGCTGCACTGATTTCCCAGTTCTTGTTTTTGGGAGGGTCCATGGTCTACCTTTTCCAATGCGGCTACCGGCGTCTTCTGGGTCATGCAGGCCGGGCCGCAGAGCAAGGGTGGAAACGGCATTCAAACAAGGAAGATGCAACATGGACGCGAAGAAATCGGACGGGATGTCACGGCGGTCGTTTATGAAGGGTGTGGTTGCGGCGGCGCCGCTCATTATCCCGGCGGCGGCGCTGGGCACAAGAGACGCGGTTGCGGCCAGTGACCGCATCACCTTCGCGCTGATCGGCTGCGGCGGACAGGGCAACCATGTCATCGGCGGCGTGCTTGAGCAAAAGTCCAAGGGCACGCAGGTGGTGGCGGTCTGCGATGTGAACAAGAAGAATCTGGACGCCACCAAGGCCAAAATCGACAAGACCTACGACAACAAGGACTGCGCCGCCTACAAGGATTTCCGCGAGGTGCTCGCGCGCAAGGACATTGACGCGGTGGTGATCGGCACGCCGGACCACTGGCACGCACTGGTTGCCATTGAGGCGGCCAAGCAGGGCAAGGACATCTACTGCGAGAAGCCGCTGGCCTGGTCGCTGGGCGAGGGTCGGGCCGTGGTCAAGGCCGTCCGCGACAACAAGCGCGTGCTCCAGGTCGGCAGCATGCAGCGCTCCGGCGGCGAGTTCAAGTACGCCTGCGAGGTCGTGCGCAACGGCTATCTTGGCAAAATACAGCACATCAACGTCGGCTTGCCCAACGGCGGCAACGCCAAATGGGTGGACGAGTATCCCGCCCCGCCCGATTACCTGGACTACGATTTCTATGTGGGTCCGGCGGAATGGGTTCCCTACCACGTGGACCGGCTCGACTGGAACTGGCGCTGGTGGATGGGCTTCGGCGGCGGCCAGATGATGGACTGGATCGGCCACCACGGCGACATCGCGCACATGGGCATGGGCTGGGACAATCACGGCCCCTGTGAAATCGAGCCGGTGCTCTGGGAAATGTCCGCGGAGCGCAACAACCTGTACAACGGCCCGGCCAAGTACCTCATCAACTACAAGTACGAAGACGGCACGACCATGCAGTTGGGCAGCCAGGCGGAAATGCCGGAAGTCTTCCGGAACTGCGAAGACACGGGCACCCAGTGGTTCGGCGAAGACGGCAAGTGGATTTACGTTTCGCGCAAGGGGATACATGCCAGTTCCAAGGACCTGATGCACATCCACTTCAAGGACAAAGATTTCCGCTTCCGCAAGGAAGGCAACCATGTGCGCGACTTCCTGACCTGCATCCGCGAGCGGACCGACCCCATCGCGCCCGTTGAGGCGGGCCACCGCTCGTCGTCGATCGGCCACCTGGGCAAGATTGCCACCATGCTCCAGAGCAAGCTGAAGTGGGACCCCAAGGAGGAGAAGTTCATCGACAATGACGCGATCAATTCGATGTTGACGCGCAAGTACCGCGGGGACTGGAAGCTGAGCTAGTCACCAGGACGAGAGCACCAAGTATTATCGAGGGACGCTTTCCATTGCGGAAAGCGTCCCTCGCTTGTTCGCCCCTTCGGGGCCGGTGACGGCTCTATTTCGGCATTGGCCCGACGGTGATGGAATGGGTGAAGGAGACGCACTCGCCGGGGGCGAGGGTCACGGGTTTCATCCACAACTCGGCCTCAAGCTCGTTGAGGTAGTCCGGATAGGCGTAGAGCCAGGCGTAGTCCAGTTTGGCGTCGTCGAAGGACTGGGTGACTTCCAGACCCTTGGTTCCTGTCAACACCCAGGCACCATTCGGCGCGTTTTGGTCCAGGTAATGCTCACCTTCGCGCAACCCTTCGATGATGGGTTTCATGCCGCGTTGGACCTCGTGCCCCTGCCGGTCGGTGAAGGCGACCCGGGTCTTCATGAGGTCGCCAAGGTCAAATTCGGTGTGGCTGCGCAGGTGGGCATCTCGGGGCTTGTTGCTCCTGTTGGTCAGCGTCGCCTCGACAGTGAGCGTTGGCGCGTCCCCTTCTATCCGTATGGTCCGCTTCAGATCGAAATCGCCGGCTTTGGCTGTCAGGGTGATGGAGGTTGGCGTGGTCTCTGCGGTGCTGAACTGCATGAACATGCCTTCGGGGGAGAAGAGTCCGCCGAGCCGGGTTTCCTCGCCGCCGTTGAAGGGGAAGAAGAGGCCGCGCGATGTTTCATTGGCGGTGATGCACTGTCCCGTTTGCCGGTCGGTGATGCGCAGCATGCGGCCGCCGAAGAAGGGCACCACATCGGCGGTCAGCTTCGCGTTGCCAATGCCCGGGGCCGACTGGGGCATGTTGAATACGGCGCAGAGCATGGGCATTTGCGCGGGCTCGCCGGAGACTTCGCGGAGGGCATTGAAGCAGTGCCTCTGCATGCGCTCCACGAAATCCAGCGCATCGGGCAACTGCGCCAGGGGACTGCGGAAGCTGAGGAGCCCGCTGTCGATGCTGTAGCCGTTGCGCGGGAACATGTTCGCGTAGGTCAGCGGCATGCGCGCCACGCGCACCCGTTCCAGCAGTTCGGCATCGTCCTTGACAGCCGCTTCGGCCTCGTCAAACAGGCCCGCCGCCTTGTTCATGACCTCGTTGGGCAGATAACCCTGGGCCGGGTTGGTGTAGAGGTGCATGTGGACATCATCCTTGTCCACTTTGTCCTGCAGCAGCTTGATGTACGAGCCAATCGGTCCCGCCGCGGCGCCGTAACAGCCTTCCAGGAAATCCTTCATGACGGCTCCGGCATCGACGTCGGGATTCCACAGGAGCTTCATGCCGTAGTAGGGTCTCAGCAGGCTGAATTCGCCGCCGCCGCCGCCGTTGCCCATGCCCTGCAGGTAAACTCCCTCGACGCCCAGGTTGCGGTAGAACTTCATGTCGGCCGCCATGGCTCCGAAATTGGGGAAGGGGTTGTAGTAGTGGGCGAAATCAACGATGTAGTGCCAGATGTACAGGTGGGAAGTGAGCTTGGACCACGCCTCGGCGCGGCGCCTGTAATCGGCGTTGAGCGGGCACGTGGCAATGGGATGGCTGTCACAGCTCGGGAACATGTGGCAGAGCCACACGGCCACGTTGGGGTGCATCGTGAGCCCCCTGGGCGCTTCCTCGGTGTACATGTAGGCCAGCGTGCCGATGACCTTGTCGGGATGGACCTTTGACGTGCGCTCCGCGAGCTGGTTGAGGAACCAGAACTGGGTGCCGCCGGTGGTGCCGTACTGCGCGTTCATGGCCGTGCACTTGGGGCACTGGCAATAGTTGTAGTAATCCAACTGCGAGAAATTGTACTGGCGATACTGGGGCGCCTCTTTCATCCGTTTCAGCATGCGCTCGGTCACGAGGTCCAGCACTTCCGGATTGGTCAGGCACAACTGCGTTTCCATTCTGCGGCGCACACCGCCAATCTCGCTGAAATACTCCGGATGGGAATCGAAAAACTCCTCCGGCGAGACGTAGCGGAAATAGCTGTGGCAGCGCCCGTCGTGGGCTTGCTGGACGCCCTGCGGATTATCGGGACCGCCCCCGCCCGCATTTTCCCGCTGGCGCGCGCGAAAATCGGCGTCGCCGCCCGGCCAGGCATAGGAAATGTCACGCATGAGAAAGGCCGGTTTTGCCAGCTTGTCCAAGGACGGCAGCGGCACATCCTTCGCGGCCGGGGTTTTGGTGACGCCGGGGGCAAACCAGCGCACCCCGAAGGCGGTCTCCAGGAATTCGTAGGCGCCGTAGAGCGTGCCCGCCGCCGCCGTGCCGGCGATGACCACATTTTCGCCGACGGTCTTGAGGGCGTAGCCCTGTTCGCCCAGTGCCTCGGGCGACGGGTCCACGCCCAGGCTTTTCGCCACAGAACCGCAACCGAGCACAATCATGGGCGCATCAGTTGGCGGTTGCGTCACAATGGGGAGTTGTGCCCCGGTGCAGGCCTGCACGTGGGACTGGATGTCTTTGGCTGCCTGTTGTTCCGAGGGGCTGGCATCCGCGCGGAGCACGATTTGATGGGCGCTGGCGCCGTCGTGCACCAGCATGGGCAAATCCGCAGCCTGCGACGGCAGGCCGGTGGCCAGCGCCATAACCATGAAAACACCCCAGCCAAACACTGCTCTCATGAATAAGCCTCCTATGCTTGGATAACCGTGCTCGAAGCATTGGACCGTCTTGCGGGCGCGTCGGTGTCCGGAGGTATGGGAAGAATGAGAACCGGAATGAGGGAGTCTGTTGTTCCAGGCGGTTCCGGGATTAGAGGAACATCGCGATGACGACAACGATGCCCAGTACAATCCGGTACCAGCCGAAGGGGGCGAAACTGCGGGTTTGGATGTAGCGCATGAACGCGGCGATAACCACATAGGCGACCGCGAAGGACACGAGAGAGCCGACGGCGAGCAGCGCCCATTCATGGCCGGAAAAATGCGTCCCGTGCTTCAGCAGATCGTGCGCGCAGGCCGCCATCATGGTGGGACTGGCCAGAAAGAAAGAGAATTCAGCGGCGGCGGGCCGGGCCGCGCCCAGGACCATGCCGCCCACGATGGTGGCCGCCGACCGGGAGGTGCCGGGGATCATGGCCAGGCACTGGAAGAAACCCACGGCAACGGCCGAGGGAATCTTGAAATTGTCCACCTTCTCGAAGCGGCGTTTCAGACCGATCTTTTCAATGACGATGAGCGCGACGCCGCCCACGATGAGCGCCCCCGCAACCACGCCTTTTGTGAACAGGTACTGTTTAATCTTGCTGGCCAGCAGAAGGCCTATCACGGCTGCGGGGAGGAACGCTGCCACAATCAGTATCCACAGTCGAATGGTGGGGATCGGATCTTTGTCCTTGCCGAAGGGCCAGAGCCGTCCCCAGAAGTAGAGCACCACGGCAAAAATGGCGGGCAACTGAATGATTACCGCAAATGCGTCGGCAAATTCCTTGGAACCGCCCAGCGGCAGGTAGTCTTCCACGAGAATAAGATGGCCCGTGCTGCTGATGGGCAGGAATTCGGTGACACCTTCCACGATGCCGAGGATGACTGCATTGATGAAATCCATGAAACAAGCTCCTTCTTTCTTGGGAGACGGAATCGTAGCACATTCGGCTTGGGCGTCACATCGAAGGGTATGCAGGCAACGCGGCAAGATGCCGCGTCTACATTAAGAAAGCCCCCGAATCTGTGGTTCGGGGGCGAGGGGTGGAAACGGAAAACTACCTCTCCGGTGCTTGTGGTGGTGGTCCTTGTGGCGGATTCCCCGGCAGTCCCTGTCCCGGTCCCTGCTGAGAACCCGGGGGCGGCCCCTGTGGTGGTCCCTGCGGCGGCCGCATGCCGTTTGCGCCGGGTTGCATGGGGTTGTGACCAAAGCCTTGCGGTCCCATTCCAGGCGGCATTCCGGGCTGCATCATGCCCGGTCCCGGCTGCATGCCCGTGGGACCAAAAGGTTGGGGATTGCGGCGTTCGCGCGCCTCGCGCAGCATTTGTCTCAGGTCGGCCTCAAACTCTTCCAGGAACAGCGCCAGTTTGGCCTTCTGCCAGGGATTGAGCTCGGCGCCCATGGTTTCCTGAAGCTGCTGTTTGTGCGCGGCCAGTTTTGCATCCAAATCATGCAGGCGGGTGAGGCATTCATTCAGCGCTTTCTCATCCTTCTGCTGCTCGACAATGGCGCGCAGGTCACGCATGGCCTCGCCCCGTTCCTTGCTGAGCGCCTGCTTCGCCTCGCGCGCCTCGGTGAAGCGGCGCATGAGCACCACGCTCTGCTCATCGCCCAGTTTGAGTTCGCCCGAAAGCCGCGCAATCATGACCTGTTCCAGCATCTCGCGCGATTTGGCCTGGTTGCCGTCTTTGCCCATGTGCGGGCCCTGGTGTTTCTGGCCCCTGCCGTCTGGCGGTCCCTGCGGCGCTTCCGCGGGCTGGGCCGCCGTCCACGCCGTCGCCAGCACAGCAGCCAGCGCGATGATCGCCAGGGTCGGATGTTTCATGTTCTTGCTCCTCTTGTTCGCCTGCGCCGGGCCGGTTTCAGGCGCCGGGCCGCAGCTTTGCGGCCAGCACGGCCGCATCTTCATCGGTCAAGCGGTTAATCATGTCAATAACGGAGGCATTGGCGTCCAATCCGTCCGTCTCTATCTCATCCGCGCCGCCCGGTTCCCGGGTGGAAAGTTCCGCGAAAGTTCCAGCCAGATCGTTTGGAAGGGTGCCCTCCATGGCCGGTTCCTCATCCACCCATTCGGCAAAGCTTTCCGCGTCGGGCGCGTTCGCGGCCGCGTTCAGGGCCATCCGCCAGGCATCGCCGTCGGGGGCGCTTCGTTCCTGCCGTGGCGCCTGGTGGCCGAGGGAAGCCATCACCAGCAGTGTCGCGGCGGCGGCTACCGGCAGGGCGCACCACCAGAAGCCCCGGCCGGGCAGGGTGAACTTTCGCGCAAAGGCCCGTTTCGTCACTTTGGCGGCAAAGTCCGCCGAAAGGTCGGGTGCGGCAAGCGTCGCCAGACGGGCACGCACCGCCTGCAACTGGCGGAGACGCAGGGCCAGTTCGGGTTCGGCGTTCAGCCGGGCGCGGAGTCCGGCGGGGTCGTCGCAGTCGCCGTCAAGCCAGGCCGACAGCAGTTCCAAGTCGCAGTCGTCAATTCGTTCTTTCATGGCAGCATGTCCTGTTCCGCCAACCGGACCCGCAATGCCTCGCGGGCGCGGGCCAGCCGGCTTCGAACGGTTCCAATCGGGCACCCAACAACCTGCGCGATGGCTTCGTAATCCAGTTGGTTCAGTTCCCGCAGCACCAGCACCTCGCGGTGTTCGGCGGCCAGTCCGTCAATGGCATCGGCCAGCACCCTGCCGATCTCCGCCGCCTGTGCCCGATGGTCGGGCTGGTCGCCGGAGGCCGGCTCCGTTTCCAGGCCATCCATCGGCCGGGCCATGTGCCTTCCGCGGCGGCGTCCGTCACGCAGATGATTCAACGTCAAATTGCGCGCAATGCCAAACAGCAGGGTGGAAAAACGGGCCCTCGGCTCAATGCGTCCCAAGCTTCGGTACAGGGCCAGAAAGCATTCCTGCGCCACATCCTCCGCGTCGGACAGGTTGCCGATCATGCGCGCGCAAAAGTGCATGACCGGACGCTCGTAACGTTGCACCAGCGCCGTGAAGGCCGCCTGGTCGCCGTTGCGCGCCCGGGCCGCGAGGATCCAGTCATCAACTTCCTGCATCCGCTGCTCCATCCAAAGTCATGAGGTATAACACCGCCCCGGTTCTATAGTTCCATTATAGGGAATAAAGGCCGCCGCAACGAGGAAAACGAAAGGGGAGGGGGTAAAGAGGACATTTCCCGGGCCGCTTTTTGGAAAAGCGCGCTGGAAACAGGCGCTGGAAACGGGTACACTCCGTTTTTGTCGCGCGGAATGCGGCATTTTGGAGTGTTCTGGATATGCCACGGGCCTACTCGCGGATAAATAATGGTGCGGTAATCGTCGGAAACGACTGGATTGAGCGCAGTTGGTCCGAATATCTGTGCAAGACGGTGGAACTGCACCAGAAACTGCCGGGCGGATTCGTCGAGTGGATTGCCACCTCGGCGCAGGACCTGCGTTTGGAAGTGGAGGGCGTTTCGTTGTGCCTGGAAGCGGCAGGACCGCCGGAATGGAGCGATTCCTGTGACCGTTTTGGCGCAACGCTCACGGCCCGGTGGCCCGGAACCGGGTGGGCGGTGGCGGTGCACAGCATGGCCCTGCACGAGAATCCCGGTCTGGTGAGGACGGTGGAACTGTCCAATCTGGGGGAACGGGCCTTTACCCTGACCGCCGCGGCGGTGGAGATGCTGGCCCTGCGCCGGGACGGCGCGGGGGTGCTTACCCATGGCCTGGCGTGCCGGTCCGAGGCGGTGATGTGGGAGACGGAGGAGTGCGCTGTGGCGGCAGAGTTGCAGGGACATGGGCGTCTGGGCCTGCTGCTGGGACTGGAGCACGGGGGAAGGTATGAGCTGTTTGACCCGGACCCAGCGTGCTGTGTTCTTGCACTGCGCGCGCCGGTTGCGGTCGCGCCGGGCACCACGGTGCGGTTGCCGAGATCTTTTTCAATCCCTTATTGTGGAGACCCCGACATGGTGGTTTCGGGGAGATTGGCGGAGTTGCTGCGGTTGCTGCGCGAGCAGGAACAGCGCGAACGGGAACAGGCGGCGGACACAGAATGAGCAGTACGGGACCGTTAATGCATTTGTGGATTCACGCTGTGGCGCACGGCGGCGACGGACTGGGCCGTCTGGAGGACGGACAGATCTGTTTCGTGCCCTTTGCGCTTCCGGGCGACCGGGTCAAGGCGCGGATTTACAAGAGCTCGGCCACGGCCACTTGGGCCAGACTGCTGGAGGTGGTGACCCCGTCACCGCACCGGACGGAATTCATCGGTGACAGCCCCGCCATGGCGGAGGCTTATGTCTGGGGCTGTTTCGGCTATCCCGAGCAGGGCCTGTGGAAACACCGGATTGTGACGGAATGCCTGCGACGCATCGGCAAAATCGAGACCGAAGTGGAATGGATCGAAGACCCGGAACAGCGGCTGGGCTATCGGACCCGGGCGGAATTTCACGGCGACGGCACGAGTCTTGGCCTTTACGCGGAACAATCCAACCGAATTGTGCCGATGACGCGCTGCCCCCTGTGCAACGACACGGTGAACAATGCCTTTCGCGCCCTGGCCGAATTGCGGGTGCGCGGCTCTGTGATGATTACGGCGCACCCGGACACGGACGATGTCATGGTGTGGTGCGGTCCGTCCGAACTGCAGCAGGTGCGCGGGGTCTTCCCGCTCACCAATGCCCTGGGCGACGGCCGGGCGCGGGTCAAGTTCGAGGTGGACGGTGTGCCGGTGGTCAACGGCACCTTCTGCCAGTCCAGTCTGACGCTGAACCGCATCCTGCTGCGGGTTGTGTCCGAAATGGCAGGCGAACCCGCCTCCCTGCTGGACCTGTACTGCGGCAATGGCAACCTCTCTCTGTGGATGGCGCGCAAGGGCGCGCGGGTGGAAGGCTATGACCACACGCCGGAGGCCGTGAACGCCGCCGATGCGCTGGGGCTGGGCAGCTACCAGCGCGGCAGCGAGACGGTGATGGCGGAGGTGGCGGACCGGGGCGGATTCGAGACGGTGATACTTGACCCGCCCCGATCGGGCGCGGCCGCGCTCATGCCCGTGCTGGCTAAATCGGATGCGGAACGAATTGTGTATGTGTCCTGCGACCCGGCAACGCTGGCGCGGGACCTCAAAACATTGGCGGCGGGCGGATGGCGCACCGAGCGTGTGGCGGCGCTGGACCTGTTTCCCCACACGCCCCATGTGGAGACAGTGTGCCTGCTCCGGCGCAGCGGTGCCTGGGAGAAGGAAGCGTGAAGCATATTTGTGTGTACGCCGCGTCAAGCGACGCGGTGGATGAGGAGTATAAGGAGGCGGCGCGGCGCATCGGCCTGTTGATTGGGCGGCGCGGCGACACCTTGGTGTACGGGGCTGGCAAGATCGGGCTCATGGGCGAGTGCGCCCGGGCCGTGCACGAAAACGGCGGGCGCGTGGTCGGCGTCATTCCCGACCGCCTGGTGGACCTTGAGCTTGAATACCGCGAGGCGGATGAGTTGATCGTCACCGAATCCATGGGCGACCGCAAGGCCATTATGGCCTCCCGCGCCGACGCTTTCATTGCGCTGCCCGGCAGCATCGGCACACTCGAGGAGATGATGGAGGCGCTTACCCTCAAGCAGCTCGGTTACCATGCCAAGCCCTGTGCGTTCATCAACACCCGCGGCTTTTACGACTGGCTCTTCGCCTTTTTCGGCACACTGGTATACGAAAACTTCCTGAAAGAGGACAGCCTCGACATGTTTGCCGTATGTGCCACGCCGGAGGCGGCTTACGAGTATCTGGACAGCTACGAACCCCAGGCGCTGCCGCAGAAGTGGTTCTGAACATGCTGAAGCGGCCGAACACAGCCACCCTTCGCCGTTTGTTTGTTTTCGCGACCGTGCTGGCATTCTTCTTTACTTCCGGCGCGTGCGGCCTGATCTACCAGGTGGCATGGACGCGCGAACTGGCCCTGCTTCTGGGGGCGCGCGCCTATGCGGTCAGCCTGGTGCTGTCCATATTCTTCCTCGGTTTGGGTGTGGGCAGTCTCTGGGGCGGTCGCCTGGCCGACCGCGTGCGGCGGCCGTTGCTGGTCTACGCACTCTTTGAGGTGCTGGTGGGGCTTTGGGCGGCGGCCTTCCTGTGCCTGATGGGCCCCGCCGAAAGCATCGTGGTCGCGGCGCTGCGCGCCTTTGAGTTCTCCTGGTTTTCCGGCGTGCTGCTGCGCGGCACGGCCGCCTTTGCGCTGCTGATCGTGCCGGTGACGCTCATGGGGGCGACGTTGCCACTGCTGGCCCGCTTTGTGACCGGCGACCCCGCACTGAACGGACGGCGCGTGGGCGCGCTTTACACGCTGAACACGCTGGGCGCTATGACCGGCTGTTTCCTTGCCGGATTCGTGCTCTTGCAGCGTTTCGGCTACACGCGGACGACCCTGATTGCCGCCGGGCTCAATCTCGCCATTGGTGTGGCGGCCGCGCTGCTGTCCCGTCTGCGGCCGGTGGAAGAGGTGCAAGACCGGGCGCCTGCCGGGTTGGTTGACCGGGGGGCGAAGCCCGCTCTGACCCGCTGGCTGGTTGCCGCCTTCGCCGTGACGGGGTTTACGGCGCTCGCGCTCGAAGTGCTTTGGACGCGGCTGCTGGCCATGGTGTTTCTCGGCACCACCTATGCCTATACGACCATGCTGACCACGCTACTGTGCGGCATCGCGCTGGGCGGTCTGGCCGGGTCGGCCGTGGTGACGCGCATTCGCAATGCCGCAGGCGCCGCCGGGCTGCTGCTGGGCGCGCTGGCCCTGGCCTACCTGCTGACAGTGCCCTGGTTCGCCCACCTGCCGGCGTGGTTTGCGGACATGCAGTCCAGCGCGGGCCGCGACTGGGACGCCGAGGTGCAGGTCAAATTCCTGCTCGCCTTTGCCACCATGTTTCCGGCCACCTTCCTTTCCGGGGCACTGTTTCCGGTGCTGGTCCGCGCCGTGGCGCAGAGCGCCGGACGGGTGGGCCGCGATGTGGGCGGGCTTTACGCCGCAAACACGCTGGGCGGCGTGCTCGGCGCGGCGGCGGGAGGCTTCGTGCTGCTGCCCCTGATGGGCGCGCAGCGCAGCATGGAAATACTCGCGCTGCTTCCCCTGCTGGCGGGGTTGCCGTTGCTCCTGCGCTGTCCCGGTACGCCGCTGTGGCAGAAAGCCGCTGCCCTCCTGGTGCTGGCCGCCGCGCTGGGTGGGGCATGGTTCATATTGCCGAGCGACCTTTCCCGAACCATCAACGCGTCCTACATGCCGCCAGACCATGAGGTCCTGTACCACCGCGAGGGCGTGGAGGGCACCGTGGCCGTGTCCCAGCCGAAAGGCGAAAAGGACGGCACCAACCGGGTGCTCTGGATTAACCGCGTTCAGGCGACAACCTCCATCGAGCGCGGCGTGAAGATGAACCGGTTGGAGGGCGCGCTACCGCTGCTGTTCGACCGCAACCCGCGCGAGGTGCTGTTCATGTGCTTCGGGTCGGGCATCACCTGCGGCACCCTTGCGCTGTCCGATTTTGATCGGATCGACGCCGTTGAGATATCCCCGGATGTGCTCGCCGCCGCGCCGCTGTTCAAGCGCGACAACCTGGGTGTGACGGAGCGCAAGAACGTCCATTTCATCATCGACGACGGACGCAACCATCTGCTGCGCACGAAACACCGCTACGATTTCATCACCTTCGAGCCCATGCCGATGGCCGTGGCGGGGGTGTCGGCCTTTTACACCCGGGAGTATTACGAACTGTGCCTGTCCCGGCTGAATCCCGGCGGCATGGTCTCGCAATGGGTGCCGATGCACGGGTCGAGCCCCGACGTGGTGCGCTCGCTGGTGCGCACCTTCACGGGGGTCTTTCCGGAATACTGCGCCTTCTTCGTCAATGCCGACCTGTTTCTGATTGGTTCAGACCGGCCGTTAAGGCTGGATTATGCCGCCGCGCAAAAGCGGCTGGCCGTGCCTGAGCTGGCCCAGGCGCTGGCGGCCGCTGGGCTGCCCGACACGACGGAACTGATGGGCAGTTTCGTCATGGACAAGCCCGCGTTGAAGGCTTTTGCCGAGGGGGGCACGGAAATGACCGACGACCTGCCCTGGGCCGAATACACCGCCCCGAAACTGGTTTATGCCCACAGGGTGCCCGAAAGTCTGGGCCTGCTCAATGCCCACCTTGCGTCCCCCATGGCACTCATGGACCCCTCCTCGCTGGACGGGGACGCTCAGGCGGCTGTTGAATGCAGGCACCGGTCAAGGGTGAGCGACATCGCCGCACTGAGGGGGTATTACGGCGGCATGGTAATGGGAACGGAGGCACTGGACGGCTTCATCAATTCTCTGCGGATTGACCTGGCAAACCCGAATGCCCGATATTACCTGCTCCAGATTGCCACGGCGCAGGCGGAGAACTTCGTAAAATGGCGGGAGGGGGACAAGGCCGCGGCGGTGGCCAACCGGGTGCTGGAGGTGCTTCCGGACGCGGTGGAATTCAGGAAGTTCACAGAGCCGGCAAATCAGGGAAAATAGCGGTCATCCAGCGCCTGTGGTATACTTCCGTCCGCAGGGAATCAGCGTGCTGCAGGGAAACAGATGGTCAGAGAGAGATAGTTAGGGTGAAGCATGTCAGTAAGAAACTCGCAAAAAGCCTACTTTGAAGCGACCCTTCTTGCCTGTCTTGGCGTGCCGCTTGTTGGACTGCTGGATTACTGGACGGGTTTTGGCCTTCAGGTATCCATCCTCTACCTGATTCCGGTGTTCGGCGCGGCGTGGTACTGCGGCTTTTGGCCCGGTCTGGTCGTTGCGGTGCTGACCGGTGTCATGTCTCTGGTAGTGGACACCTGGCTGGGTCACGTGAACACCGTGTCTTACGTGAGCCCCACCTTTTCCGTGTCTTTGTGGAATGCGTGCATGCGCCTGTGGCTGTTCTTTCCCGTGGCTTATCTGGCGGCAAGCCTTCGCACACACCTGGACCGGGAGCGGAAATTTGCCCGGCTGGACCCCTTGACGGGAATTCACAACGGACGGGCCTTCAGCGAGGAGGCAGAGCGCTTCCTTGCCCTCGCCAAGCGCAAATCACGGCCCATAACAGTGGTCTTCATCGACTTGGACGATTTCAAGAAGGTTAACGACGCCTACGGCCACAGTGGTGGCGACAAACTCCTGTGCTCCGTGGCCCAAACACTGCTTAAATGCACCCGTCCCTATGATCTCGTCGCGCGGTTGGGCGGCGATGAATTCTGTGTATTGCTGCCCGACACCGGCGCCGCCGCCGCACGGGGCTTTATGGCGCAGGCGATGGACAGGCTGGAACGGGAGGCCGCCCAGAGCAATTGGCAGGTGTCGTTCAGTGTCGGCGTGGCGAGTTTCCGGGTGCCGCCCATGACCGTTGATGTGGCGCTGGGTTCGGCCGACGAACTGATGTATCAGGCGAAGCGATCCGGCAAGCGGCGCGTCGTATATAAAGAGTGGCCCACTCCGGAAGACTTGGAGTCAGAGGCACGGGAGGCGGAACGCAAAGCCGCCGAGGCGTGATTGTCGGGCGGACCAAGGGCCGCGCGGTCGGTATGCCACGCAAAGTAGCGCCCTGATGGGCCATAGGCGGTGGGATGGTCAGGGAGGTTCCGCCAGTGGAATGGGGCTGGGTGAGAAACGGCGTGAGTTCCCTGTCATCGTCAGGCGGTGCGCGCCGCGTTTCACCCACAGTTCAAATCGTCATGTGTGATTGGGTGGTGCCGCATGATAAACTGCAAATAGATTGAAGGGGTAAGTTGTTTTGGATTTCGCCCCCCTAAAGACGCGAATTGAAGTGACGCTCCTGTCCCTCTTAAGTGTTGCCCTGGTGGGCTTCGTGGATGACTGGACGGGATACGAAATTTCGGTTTCGATTCTTTACCTCGTTCCTGTCCTGGTGACGGCCTGGCACGCGGGATGGTGGCCCAGTGTTCTCGTGTCCCTTTTTGCCGGATTCACATGGTACTGGGTGGAGGTGAATTCCGGCCATGCCTACTCGCACGCGGCCATCCCCATCTGGAATGCGCTGATGCGTCTGGGTTTCTTTCTGACCAACGGCTATTATGCCTCGCAGTTGCGCATTCATTTGGAACGGGAACGAAGGCTGGCCCGGCAGGACACGCTGACCGGACTGATGAACGGTCGTGCGTTTATTGAAGAGGCGGAGCGTTTTTTTGCCCTTCTGCGCCGCAAGGCACAACCCGTCACCGTAATTTACATAGACTTGGACAATTTCAAGGAAGTGAACGACACGCGGGGGCACAGCGAGGGCGACAAAGCGCTCTGTGTCGTTGCCGATGTGCTTGCACGGGGCACGCGGCGGTATGACCTTGCGGCCCGTCTTGGCGGGGATGAGTTCTGCGTGATGCTTCCGGAAACAAACAGGGAACAGGCCGACAGCTATATCACCAAGACCGTTGAAATGCTGGAATCAGAGATGGCCAGACACCACTGGCCCGTATCCTTCAGCATCGGTGCGGCCACCTTCCAAAGACTTCCCGAGACGGTGGACAAGGCGCTGGGGGTGGCGGACGCGCTGATGTACAGGGTCAAGCAGTCGGGCAAGCATGGCGTGCTCCATGAACTTTGGGAACCGGGACGGCACGAGGCAAAAGCCTGAGAGAGCCGCGCAAACATGCAACCGCTTCCCGCCATCATTGACATGCCTGTTGCCGCGCTGGGTCTGGCATTGGGTTTGGCCCATGGAAGGACGCTTTTCCACCGCGGTGTGCGCCTGGCTTCGCGTAACCTGCCCCAGCAGGCCCGGTTGCTGGTGTGCGTCGGGCTGGGCTTTGCCGCGCTGAATGTGGTTTATCTGCCCGTCAAGAACACCCCCGCAGCCGCGTGGTTTCTGCCCGTGGCGGTGGAATATTACGGTGACGTGGTGACCTGGGTGGTCGATTTGCTGGTCATGGGTTTCCTCTCTGGCGCCGCCTGTGCAGTGGCCGTGCTGGAACGCCACCTGCTTCGCTGGGCGCTTCCCGTGGCGGTGGCCGCCCTTCTTGGCACGGCAATGTTCACCTATCACACCTTCAAAGGGGGTGTGCCCCCAGAACTGCGCGCCCCGCGCATCAGTGCCGACGGGGTCATCCTGCAAACCAACGGCTCCACCTGCGCCGCGGCCGCCTGCGCCAACATTGCCACCGTGCTCGGCATGCCCAAGACGGAGAAGGAGATGGTGGCGTTGCTGGAAACGGCCGAGGACGGCACCTCAAACGCCGAGGTCATCCTTGGCCTGCGAAAACTCGGATTTCGATGCGTGAAGCGCTACATGTACGACCGGGATGCCTCCCGCCTGCATGTCCCGGCCATGCTTGTCGTGGATCTGGTTGGGCAATCCGACGGGCATGCCGTGGCCTATATGGGCCAGAAAGACGGTAAAGCGGAGATTTGGGACCCCAGCGGCGGGAAGAAATGGGTTAGTGCCGGAGAATTGCGCGCTTTCTGGCGGGGCAGGGCCATCGAGGTGTGGCGCTGACTCTTTTATGTGGGTTGAGGGCGCCAGCCGGTGCTCCTGCGGCGCTTCTGCCGCCGATTGTGCGTTCTCTTTTCATGGAGATTTCGGCGCCTTTTGGGCCGATGTGCACGATGCCGACATAAACATATTGCGCCGCGCCCCGTGCAAGTGCTAATATTGCTCGGTTTTACCAATTCACAGGGGCAATGTCCCGGCGTGTGCCGGGACAGGGCTCGGGTGACCGGCCTGTCTGGCCGGTCATGGCCCTCCTGCCCCAAGGCTTAACCCGATCGGAGTAGAGTTATGGCTATCGTCACCATGCGCCAGTTGCTGGAGTCCGGCATTCATTTCGGACACCAAACCCGCCGCTGGCATCCCAAGATGTCCCGCTACATTTTCGGACAGCGGAACGGCATCTACATCATCAACCTGCAGCACACGCTGCGCCAACTGTATAAAGCATACGGTCTGGTGCGCGACACGGTCGCCGACGGCGGCCATGTGCTGATGGTCGGCACCAAGCGTCAGGCGCAGGAGCCGGTGCAGCGCGAGGCAGAGCGCTGCGGCATGTACTACGTGAACAGCCGCTGGCTCGGCGGCACGCTGACGAACTTCCGCACGGTCAAGCAGAGTATTGCCCGCCTGACCAAGTTGCAGGAAATGGAAAACGATCCCGAGATCGACAAGAAGCACACGAAGAAGGAACTCGTGATCCTGCGCAAGGATCGCGACAAACTGGGCAAGAATCTGCTGGGCATCCAGAAGATGCCGGGCCTGCCGCGCGTGGTCTTCGTCATCGACGCGAAGCGCGAGGGCATTGCGGTCCTCGAGGCGCAGCGCCTGCACATTCCGTGCATCGGCGTGGTTGACACGAACTGCGACCCCGACGTGGTTGACCTTCCCATCCCCGGCAATGACGACGCCATCCGCGCCGTGAACCTCTACTGCCAGGTTATCGCCGACGCGGTGATCGAGGGCAAGCTTCGCGCCGAGAAGGTGCAGGCCGAGCGTGAAGAGGACATGATGGCCGCCGGCGAGGGCTCCGACGAGGAGCCGAAGGCGATCACGGGCGACGACGCCTACGACCGTGTCTATGAGGCGGAACCCGTTGCGGAACCCGTGGCGGCCCCCCCGGCCGAAGACGCGGCACCGGCAGCCGAATAACGAGAACAGAAGCAATTTAACCCGACCAAGGACAGGGATTAAAGTATATGGAAATCACAGCGGCACAAGTGAAAGAACTGCGCGACGCCACCGGCGTGGGCATGATGGACTGCAAGCGGGCGCTGATCGAGAACGGCGCCGATTTTGACAAGGCGGTGATGTGGCTGCGCGAAAAAGGCATGGCCAAGGCCGCCAAGCGGGCGGACAAGGTCGCGTCCGAGGGCGCCGTGGTGTCCTGCATCAGCGATGACGGCCGGAGCGGCGCTGTCGCCGAGGTCAACTGCGAAACCGACTTCGTCGCCCGCGGCGACGAGTTTCGCGCCTTTGCAGCAGGCGTTTGCGCGCAGGCGCTTTTTGCGGGCGACGGATGCGACTCCGCGGAGGCCCTGCTGGGCCTTCCCACTGCGGCGGACGCCTCCCGCACGCTGCGCGACACAGTCAGCGAACTGACCGGCAAGTGCGGCGAAAAGCTGAGCGTGCGCCGCTTTGCCCGCTTTGCGCTGGCCGAAGGCGACACGGGCGTCGTGGCCACCTACATCCACATGAACGGCAAGATTGGCGTGCTGGCCGAGATCGGATGCGAGAAGGCCGAGGGCCTGCAGAGCGCGGCGTTCAGCGCGTTCACCAATGACCTTTGCCTGCAAATCTGCGCGGCCGCCCCGCGCTGGATCACCCCGGAAGAGATTTCCCAGTCCGAAACAGACTCGGAGATGGCCCTGTACGTGAAGCAGGCGCTGGAGACGGGCAAGCCGGAGGCGGTGTGCAAGAAGATTGCCGAGGGCAAGCTGTCCAAATGGCACAGCGAAACCTGCCTGCTTGACCAGCCCTTTGTGAAGGACGACAAGCAGACGATCAAGGGCCTGATCAAAGCCCTGGCCGGCGACTGCGGCGCGGTTTCCGTGCGCCGTTTCGTCCGCTTCCAGTTGGGCGAGGGCATCGAGAAGCCGGTCTCCGACCTGGCTGCGGAAGTGGCCGCCGAACTGGCCAAAGCCGAAGGCAAGTAACGGCATGACCGCGCCGGTGTACACCCGGATTCTGCTGAAGATCAGCGGCGAGGCGCTTCAGGGCCCCTTGGGCCGCGGCGGCATCGATTTCGAGACCGTGGGCAAGTTCGCGGACGAAATTGCCGCCGTGGCGCGCGAGGGGGTCCAAGTGGGCCTCGTCGTGGGCGCGGGCAACATTTTTCGCGGCGCCAAGGCCGCGGAAACCGGACTGGACCGGCCCACCGGCGACTACATGGGCATGCTGGCCACGGTGATCAACGCACTGGCCCTTCAAGCGGCCATCGAGACGCGGGGCGTGGAGACACGCGTGCTGAGCGCCATCGAAATGCCGCCCGTGGCCGAGCGCTACATCCGTCGCCGCGCGACACGCCACCTCGACAAGGGGCGCGTGGTCATTTTCGCCGCCGGCACCGGCAATCCCTTCTTCACGACCGACACCGCCGCGGCCCTGCGCGCCAACGAGATGGGTGCCGAGGTGCTTCTCAAGGCGACCAACGTTGACGGCGTGTACGACGCCGACCCGAAGACGCACCCCGAAGCGGTGCGCTTCGACTCATTGAGCTACACCGAGGTGCTCACGCGCGACCTTCGCGTCATGGACGCCACGGCGATATCATTGTGCCGCGAAAACAGGCTGCCCGTGATCGTGTTCAACCTGAACACGCCGGGAAACATCCAGAGGGTGTTGCATGGCGAGCCCATCGGGACTCTGGTGAAGGGAGACTGATTTCATGCCGCAGCAAGTCACGATGAACGAAGCCCGGGAGAAGATGGACAAGTGTGTTGACGCGTACCGCCAGGAACTCGCCAACATTCGCACGGGGCGGGCGCACGCGGGCCTGCTCGACAGCGTCGAGCTTGAGGTGTACGGCTCCAGGATGAAAATCAACCAGCTTGGAAATGTCACCGTGCCCGACGCGCACATGCTGGCGATTGACCTGTGGGACAAATCCCAGATCAACACCGTCGAAAAGGCATTGCGCGCCTCGCAGCTCGGCGTGAACCCGTCCAATGACGGTCGGCTGATCCGCATCCCGATTCCGCCGCTCACCGAGGAGCGCCGCAAGGGCCTCGCCAAGCACGCGGCCCATCTTGCCGAAGAGGCGAAGGTGGCCGTGCGCAACGTGCGGCGCCACGCGCTCGAGGCGATCAAGGCCCATCAGAAGGACGGCGACATCCCCGAGGACGACGCCCACAAGCTGAGCGACGAAATCCAAAAGCTGACCGACAAGCACATTGCCTCCATAGACGCCGCCTTGAAGACCAAGGAGGCGGACATCATGGAGGTGTGATGGGGGCCCGCGCGAACAAGGCCTGACGAATTTGTTTCCCGCCGCGCGCGGGCATGGATTGTTCCACGCCCCCGCGCGGCGGGTTTCTTTTGCGGCGGAAAGGACGGCATGAGCGAAACTCCGACGAAACCCCACATGGACCCGCGCATCGACACGGCGCGCCTGCCCCGCCACATTGCCATCATCATGGACGGCAACGGACGCTGGGCCGCAGGGCGGGGGCTGACCCGCGCCGAGGGCCACGAGGCGGGCGCGCGCGGCGTGCGTCTGGCCATCGAGGGATGCCGTGAATTGGGCATTCGCGCGCTCACCCTGTACGCCTTTTCGACCGAAAACTGGCGCCGGTCCAAGACCGAGGTGGATGTGCTTTTCCGGCTTATGAGCAAGTACATCCGCAAGGAAGTGGACGAGATTCACAAGAACAACATCCGTGTGCGCATGCTCGGCGAGATGGACCGCCTGCCCAAGCGCGCCGCGGCCGACCTGCGCTACTGTCTTGATCTTACGGCCGGGAACACCGCCATGGACGCCTGTGTTGCGCTCAATTACGGCGGCCGCGCCGAGATCGCCCGCGCCGCGCGCCTGCTCTGCGAGGAAACGGCCGATGGTCGGCTCCGTCCCGAGCAGGTGGACGAGGCCGCCATCGCCGCGCGCCTCTACGCGCCCGAACACAGCGAGGTGGACCTGCTGATCCGCACCAGCGGAGAACTGCGCCTGAGCAATTTCCTGCTGTGGCAGCTGTCCTACGCAGAGATCGTGGTGACGCCCACGCTCTGGCCCGATTTTGACAAGCAGAGCCTGTGCGACGCGATTGTGGAATACCAGGCGCGCGCGCGCCGCTTTGGAGGCAGGCCATGAGCGGCACGGGGCAGCGCCTTGTCACAGGTCTTCTTGCCGCCGCACTGGTGCTGACGGTGTTGTGGATGCCGGCGCTGTACTGGGGCGTTGACCTGCTGGTTGCGCTGCTGGTGGCCAGGGGCCTGCACGAGTACGCAAGAATGGCCCGGGCCGCCGGGATTGATGTCATGCCCATCGCGGGCATCCTGACGGGTGTGGGCGTGGTGCTGTTCAATTCACTGGCCCTGGCGTTTTGGTGGCGCGGCATCGGCGGCATTCCGGTGGTTTCCGGCCTCTCGGGCGCGCTCATCGTGCTTGTCTGCGCACGGCTGTTTACGGGCCGCCACGATTTGCGCGCCATGGCGGCCGATTTCTTTGGCGTGGCCTATGTGGCCGGTCTGGCCTGTTACATGCTGGTGATGCACCACAGCGGTGACATGGGTCCGGGCTTTGTGACCTTTCTGCTTGTGGCGGTCTCCTTTTCCGACACGGGTGCCTACTTTGTCGGCCGTGCCTTTGGCAGGCACAAGATGGCCCCCGTGACCAGCCCGAAGAAAAGCTGGGAGGGCGCCGCGGGCGGCGTGGCCGGTGCCGTGCTGTCCGTGATGGTGCTTTGGCTGCTGGTGCGCCATTTCCAATGGCAGCGCCACTATCCCCCGGCGATACCCTGGGCCTGGGCGCTGCTTGCCGCGGTGCTGTCGGTCGTCAGCCAGTTTGGCGATTTGGCCGAGTCGATGATCAAACGCGAGGCAGGCGTGAAGGATGCGGGCCGTCTTCTGCCCGGTCACGGCGGTGTGCTGGACCGTTGCGACGGCCTGTTGTTTGCCGCGCCGGCGATGTACTACCTGTACAGCGCCACCACGGCCCTATTCTGGATATTCTCGGGTTGACCGGCCTCCGGCCGCCCGTTATGGAGCACATGAACCCATGTATGAAGTTGAAGCGCAAAGTATTGCCGAATGCCGCAAGCGTCTCGGGGAACTCCGTTCCTGTCTGAACGTGGACGCGGTGCGGCATGAGATTGTAGGCGTCGAAAAGGTGATGTCCGAGCACGGTTTCTGGGACGACATGGAGTCGGCCCAGAAAGTGGTGAAAAAGCTCAAGGCCCTCAAGTCCGTGGTCGGCGCGCCCGACGAGCTGCACCGCGAGATCGAGGATGCGGCCGTGCTGATCGAGATGGCCGCCGAGGAGGGGGACGCCTCGCTGGAGGAGGAGATCACGGGGCATATGGAGGTCGTTCGGAAGAAGCTGGAACGGCTTGAACTGAACAGCCTCTTCATGGACCCGCGCGACACCCACCCGGCCATCGTGAATTTCCATCCCGGCGCGGGCGGCACCGAATCGTGCGACTGGGCCGCCATGCTCTACCGCATGTTCACACGTTTCTGCGAACTGCGCGAGTTCGACGTCGAAGTGCTGGACTTCCAGGACGGCGACGAGGCGGGCCTCAAGAGCGCCTCTTTGCGCGTAAGCGGTCCCTATGCCTACGGCACGCTGAAAAGCGAGGAGGGCGTGCACCGGCTGGTGCGCATATCGCCCTATGACTCGGCCGCCCGCAGGCACACCTCCTTCTCGGCCATCGAAGTCATGGCCGAGGTGGACGACAGCATCGCCATCGAAATCAAGGAGGACGAGGTCAAGCTGGACGTTTTCCGTTCCAGCGGCGCGGGCGGCCAAAAGGTGAACAAGACCAGTTCCGCCGTGCGTCTGACCCATCTGCCCACGGGCATTGTCGTCTCCTGCCAGATCGAGCGCTCGCAGCACCGCAATCGCGAGACGGCCATGGGCATGCTTCGCGCAAAGCTCTACGATATCGAGGTCAAGCGGCAGGAAGCGGAACTGAATGCACTGCGCGAGGGTCAGCAGGATGTTGCCTGGGGCAGCCAGATCCGCAGCTACGTGCTGCACCCCTACCAAATGATCAAAGACCACCGCACGGGCGCTGAAACGGGCAATGTTGTCCGCGTGCTGGACGGGGAACTGGACCTGTTCGTCGAGTCGTACCTCAAGTGGAATCTGGAACGCAAGAGCCGCGCGGCCCGCACCGCGCTGGGTCAGGAGTAACGAATCATGACGGACACCGCGAACACCAACCCGGTTGTGGCTGGAAAAATGCAGAAGCGCGACGCGCTCATGGCCGACATCCGCAAGGCCATCGGCGCCGCCGAGGGCGACGTGCAGCGCGTGCCCGAACTGCTTGAGGCCGGCGCATGGGAGGAGGCGGAACAGGTCGCGGTAGCCTCCGGCGTGCCGGGGCTGTCCAAGAAAGTTCCCGCCTACCGCAAGACGGCCGAACAGATTGCGGCCGCGGTGGCCGTCGCCCCGAAGCATGCCGCCGCGGCGCAGTCCGACGAGCCGGACGAGGAGGGCGGCGCGGAGCACGAACTGCGCCAGAACCGCATCCGCAAAATGGAGCGCTTTCGCGAGCGCGGCGACGAGCCTTTCAAGTACAAGTTTGGTCGTTCCCATCTCATTGGGCAGGCCCGGGCCGACTTTGAGCAGGTGGAGAAGCAGTATCCCGGCGAGGAGCATCTGGAACTGCCCGCGCGGCTGGCGGGCCGCATCACGGCCAAGCGCATCCAGGGCAAGAGCGCCTTCCTCGACATCCGCGACGACACGGGCCGCATTCAGATCTTTTTCGGCGAGCAGCAGATTGGCGCCGATTCCTACGAGGCGCTGCGCGACCTCGACATGGGCGACTTCCTCGGCGTGGAGGGTCCGGTCCGGCGCACGCGCCGGGGCGAGATCACCGTGTTCGCCGTCCGCTGTGAGATTCTCACCAAGGCGCTGCGCCCCGCGCTGAGCAAGTGGCACGGTCTGGCCGACGTGGAGACCCGCTACCGCCAGCGCTACCTCGACATGGTGGCCAACCCCGAGGTGCTCGGCGTGTTTGCCAAGCGCATCCGCATGATCCAGGTCATGCGCGAATGGCTTGCCGCGCGCGGCTATCTGGAAGTGGAGACGCCCATGCTACATGCCATTCCCGGCGGGGCAACAGCCCGCCCGTTCATCACGCACCACAACACCTATGACCATGATTTCTACCTGCGCGTCGCGCCCGAACTGCACCTCAAGCGGCTTATCGTGGGCGGCTTTGACAAGGTCTTCGAGATTAACCGCTGCTTCCGCAACGAGGGCGTGGACACGCGCCACAACCCCGAATTCACCACCATGGAACTGTACGAGGCGTACCAGGACTACATGGGCCTCATGGACGAGACGGAAGAGATGCTCTGCGACGTGATCGAGCGCACCGTGGGCGCCAGGACGCTGCCCTATCAGGGCCAGGAAATCAGCATCGAGCGGCCCTGGAAGCGCATGAAACTGCACGAGGCGATCCGCCAGTATGCCGGGATTGATCTGGAGTCCACCCGCGACCGCGAAGAGGCGGCCCGGCTGGCCAAGAGCGTCGGAGTGGACGTGGACCCCACCATGGGCTACGGCAAGATCGTTGATGCGGTCATGTCCGAAAAGGTCCAGCCCAACTTGGTCCAGCCCACCTTCCTGTACGATTATCCCATCGAGATTTCGCCGCTGGCCAAGAAGAAGCGCGGCAACGACGCGCTGACCGAACGCTTCCAGCCCTTTATCGCCTGCCTGGAAGTGGGCAACGCCTTTTCGGAACTGAACGACCCCATTGACCAGCGTGAGCGTTTCGCGGCCCAGGCCGCCCTGCGCGAGGCGGGCGATGACGAGGCCCAGTATCTGGACGAGGACTTCATCACCGCGCTGGAGGTGGGCATGCCGCCGACGGCCGGCCTGGGCATCGGCATTGATCGCCTGGCCATGATTTGCACGGACTCCGCGTCCATCCGCGAGGTCATCATCTTTCCGCAATTGAGAACGATTGTCTAGGGTCTAGGGTCTGGAAAACAGGAAACTGGACAAGACTTAACCGCGCGCATGCTTACGTCCCCCTTTGAAGGGGGATTTAGGGGGATGTGAATGCGGATCTGGATAGAGTGTGAAACGATTCAATAGAACGATGCAATTTGCCCCCAGTCGGAGACCCCCGATGCGCCTATGCTCATCCGTTGCCATGCTGCTGCTGCTGTGCGCGGCCTTTTCCGCCCTGGCCGCGGAGGTTACCGACGACGTCGACATCTCGGGCAACTATGTGCAGGTGAAGCTGTCCCCCAAGGAGGGCGGCGTGGTGGATGTGATGCGCCTGGTCACCGGTTCGCCCAATGCCGTCGGCGCCAACGGCCTGCTGCTCGAGGGCTTCGGCATCCCCAGCCACTACGTGCCCAACCGCCGGGTCAACGAAAAGCTGGAATCGCTCGACGAATTCAAAGACCGGCCCGTGCTGCGCTTCTCCTACAACTGCGAGGGCCCCAACATTGAGGGGCTGCACGTGGTTCGCATCATGGAGCCGCTGCCCGACGAGGCCTCCATGCGCGTCACCTGGACGGTGGAGAACAAGGGCACCGACGAGCAGTGGCTTTCCCCCTGGGTGCGCAACGACCTCCAGCCCGGCGGCATGCGCGGCACCGAGGACCACATCACCTTCGCCTCCCTCGACGGGATGGTGTCGGCCAACCGCACCGGCTGGTATCCCGCCGCGCGCAACTGGATTGCCTCCACCGACAGCACGACCACGGAAACGGTGTACAGCGTTTTCCACGCCGACCAGACCCATTCCTTCCTCACGCTCTGGGACGAGGAGGGTGCGGGACGCGGCTTTCAGGCGGCCTTTGTGCCCACCATGCTCAAGCCCGGCGAGACCTGGAAGACTGTGTACCGCGTGGGCATCGTGCGCGGCCTCAAGCGGGTGGACTTTGCCACCGACGAGCTTGCCGTCCAGTTGGACGCCTCCAACGGCCAGCTCATCGCGCTGCTTGCCGCCGTCAAGCCGCTCAAGGACATTCGCATCGACGCTCGCGCCGTCGCCGAAAACGGGCGCGTCTTCAAGCTGCCAGCGAAGCAGTTCGACATTGAACCGGGAAAGGTCATCCGCTGCACCTATCCCTTTGACCCGCCTGCGGTGGGCCACTACGATTTCCTGGCCAAGTTCAGCCAGAACGGGACCACCATTCCGCTGGGCGCCGACACCGGTTCTCCCCACGGCGGCATCGATGCGCGTTTCACCGTGGGCAAGCCCGCGCCCAGAACCATGGAGTCCTGGACCGACGCGCCGCATGCGCTCGACCGCGGGGTCCGCACGCTCAAGCGCACCCTTGCCTTCACCGGCGATGCCGACATCTGGATCGAGCCGTCGCTCGAAAAGGTCTTCAGCGAGGACAAGGTCGAGGCCGTGGGCACGCCCGTGCCGTCTGTTCAGCTTGGCCTTGCCCGGGGCGAGCGCGAGGCCTTCCAGGTCTGTTTCCGTCCCGCAAGACAGCCCATGATCCGCACCACGCTCCGGCTGGCCGATTTGGTCCACAGCGACGGCAGCGCGCGCATCACGCCCGCCGACGTGGCGCTCAACGACGTGCGCTACCAGACGGTCCGCATCCCCTCGCACTTTGAGGGGCCCACCGGTCTCTGGCCCGACGAATTGCCCGCGCACAAGCCCTTTGTGGCCGACCCCGGCGTGACGACGACGCTGTGGGTCACCGTGCATGCCAAGCCGGGCCTGCCCGGCGGTCTCTACCGTGGCACCTGGAATATCGTGGCCGACGGCGAAAAGCCGCGCCCCCTCGCCGTCGAGGTGAGTGTGTACGATTTCGACCTGCCCGCCACGCCGCGCCTCAAGACGGACTTCGGCTTCTGGGATGAGGCCGCCGCGCGCGGCGCGAAGGGCAAGGGCGGCGGACTCACGAAAGCCTATTTGAACAACGCGCTGGAACACCGCGTCACCCTGCGCGAGCCCCTGATGATTAACGGCCCCGAGGCCGATATGGCGGCGGTCAAAGACGCGCTGGGCCGCGGTGCCACCCAAATCGCCGTGTCGCCCGACCTGCGCGGTTCCCCCGACCAGCTCAAGGCGGTCAACGCCCTGGTGCTGCGCGCAGGGCTCAAGGGAAAGGTCTTCACCCCCCTGGCCTATGAGCCGATGGAACCGGGCTGGCCCAAGCTGATTGAGGCCGTAAACCAATGGAAAGCCGCCGCGCCCGACATTCCCGTGTCCATCAGCACCATCGGAATCCGGCCCTTCCTGCCCGACGCCTCCGACTTGTGGTGCATCCATTCGCAGGTCTTTGACACACCCAACGGCATGGACGTGCTCAAACGGATCGGCGCCGGGCGCGAGGTGTGGTGGTACGTCAGCAACACGCCGCCCCGGCCCTACGGCAACTTCTTTGTCGACTTTGCAGGCATCGAGCACCGCATCCTGTTCTGGCAGGCCTGGGCCCTTGGCATCCGGGGCATGCAGTACTGGAACATCGACTACGTCCCCGCATGGCAGAATCCTGAGAAGGACCTGCTGGACGCCACCCCCGTCAATGGCGACGGCGTGCTCGTGTACCCCGGCCCCGACGGGCCAATCAACTCGATCCGCTGGGAGATTATCCGCGACGGCATTGAGGACTACGACTACCTCTCCCTGTTCATGGACCGGCGCAACAAACTGCTCGAACAGGGCGGTCAGGAGGCGCTGCTGGCCCGTGCTGCCGAGGTGTTCAACATGGAAAAGGTCCTGCCCAGCCTCGTCACCTTTACCCGAGACACCCAGATGCTGCTCCAGAAGCGCACGGACATCGCCAGCATGATTGAGGAGATGGACCGCGTCCTCAAGCCCGGGTCCAAGAAGGCTGGGGCATCCGCATCGGCCCCGCCCCCGGCGCTCCCCAAACCGGAGCCTCTGCCCAAGCCCGACGATGCCACCCCCCAGGCACCCAAGGGCGGCCTGTTCTCAACACCGCCCTTGCCCCAGTTCCCCCAGATTGGCGCGCCCAAGAAGAATTTCGGCTCGGGAAAGAAGTAGGCGCCCGGTTCACGGCAAGAGGGTCCAAGGCTTTGCCCGGGTAGTCCGGCTTCTCCTGCCGTTTCTAACGTACTGCTACACAGTTACTTGCAAGGGACATATTTCTACAGTAGACAAAAAGTAGCGGAAATGCTATGATTTCACCGGTGAAACACACGGGAGATCAGCAATGAAACCTTATCAGAAAGTCATGATCAAAAAAGACGGCGCAAGGGTTGTCAAGTGGTTGGTCAAGTATTACTGGAAGGGCACCGGCCACTATTCCAAGCCCTTTGACACCTTGGCAGAAGCGCAGACATTCTGCGATAACACGGCCCTTGATCTCAAAGCCGCCAAGCGGTCAGATGCTGTCCCGCACTGCATACAGATTGCGAAGAAACCGATCTTTGACAGCGGCATACGGCCAGTGACGGCGGACAAGTTTATTGAACTGTGCATGGAATTCAAATCCCCCGATCTTGCGCCCGCGTCCGTCAAGAAATACCGCAACAGTTTCAAGGCGCTCAGGAATCTTGTACCCTTCCGGCACATTGGCGAAGTGACACCGGCCATGATTCAAACGTTCAAGGCGAAAAGCAAAGCCCAAGGGCTTGCACCGTCAACAATAGCGAACCGGATAATTACCCTGCGTGTGCTTTTCAATTGGGCGGTGACTCAGAAATACATTTCGGAAAGCCCCTGCCCTGCAAAAATGAAACGGGACCCGGACAGCGTCGGGAATGACCCCAAGGTCTATTTGACAATCCCAGAAATGGAACACCTTTCGGCAACAGCGGCGCAATACGGGGAAGATATCCATTGGTTTGTTTTGCTCTGCGGCTTCGCTGGTCTGCGGTTTAATGAGGCACTGAATGCAAAGTGGGAATGGTTCAACGTGACTGCCGGATTTCTCCAAGACGGCGGATCAATCACGGTCCAATCAGGATTCAAGTTCAAGCCCAAATCGCGACAGGCGCGGACTATCAGTCTGCACAGGCGGATCAAGACGCACTTTGATTTTGTGGAAGGACACGGGAAGACGGGCTATCTCATTAAACCCGATGTGCTGGAATGGAACCACTACCGATGGAACAATCACCATTTGTTCCTGACCGTCCTAAAAGCTGCGGGGCTTGAATTTGTTGACCGGGGGAACGGGCTGAAAAAGGTCGGTCCGCACACCCTGCGGCATTCATTCGCCAGTGCCTTGGCGCAATCAGGCCATACCACTTATCAGATCATGCAGTTGTGCGGGCACAGTGACGAAAAAGTCAGTCAGGGCTATATGCATCTGGCCCCGCATACCCAGTCCTTGACGTTCGGGACAGGGGACCCCAAGGCGCGGAAGAATATCTAAACGCACCTGCGCTGGCGGGTCTTTATTTGCTAGTTGTTGTCGAAAAGAAGCAAATAACCCCCGTCGGGTATGTCATGCGGTCAGAACACCCCCGCTTGCTTCCCGTGGTCAGGTGCGAAGCACACCACCCGGACAGCATCCAACCAACCCACCACACACGGCCCCAAGGATGCGCCACACCTTGCCCGGTCAAGGGGCAGGGTGACAACCCGATAGCGCGTCTCAGGTCAACACAGAGCCTCAGTAGCCATGTTAGCCAAGACTGACAGAACCTCATACGGTCTGTGTCCTGTGCATGGCAGGGCATGGGTTCCCGTGCATGGCAGGGCATGAGTGAACCTTACCCGGCTTAGTTCCTTTGGCGCTCAGGTTCTAGCCAATCGTACAAACACAGATCACACCTCAGAACCGCAACGCCCCGACACCCTGATAACCTTAGACCCTGAGTCCCTGCGTTCCCTATAAGTCATCCTAGCCCCCTTCCCTGCGATTGTAAGGAGCTAAGAGGCTGTGTGTCCTTTGGGTCTGTGTGTCTTTTGGTCTGTGCTCCTTACCCGGCTTAGATCCTGTATAGACGGAATGTCTTTACCGCCATCGAACGTTGGCGGTAAAATGTGTTGACATGGGGTGTAGGCTGTGCTATACTTATTGCATAGACAGGGAGATCACGACAATGCAAAAGGCTATTGGCTATATTCGTGTGAGCACAACCCATCAGGCACAGGACGGCGTTAGTCTGGAAGCACAGCGGAGCAAGATAGAATCATGGTGTGCTGCAAACGACTATGAGCTTGTCGCCGTGCATGATGACAGCGGAATTTCCGGAAAAAGGGCAGACAACAGACCCGGTTTGGAAAAATCTGTAACGGATGTTTGCAAGGTCAAAGGGGCACTTGTTGTCTACTCTCTCAGTAGAATGAGCAGAAGTGTCCGGGATGCAATTGGTATCAGTGAACGCTTGAACGCATCCGGAGCAGACCTTGTTAGCCTCAGTGAGCAGATAGACACGACAAGCCCGAGTGGACGCCTGATATTCAACATTTTCAGTTCGTTATCGCAGTTTGAAAGGGAGTTGGTCAGTCAACGCACAAAGGACAGCTTGACTTGGAAGAGACAGAACGGTGAACGGCTTGGAAATTGTCCGTATGGTTACACGGGGAATGAATCGGGTATGCTCGTCAAGCATGATGCGGAGCAAGCTAACGTTAGCTTGATAAAGGAGCTAAGGAACTCAGGTGCTAAGCTCAAAGAGATACAGGGCGAATTAGAGCGGCGCGGTATTGTGAACCGTGGCGGGTCGTGCAAGTGGCGTCTGGAAACATTGTCTGTGGTGTGTCGGGCATGAATAAGAAACTACAGCGGCTCTTAGCTGGTCTGGAAGTGGGCGAGCTTGAGAGTCTGCGCAAAGACAAACAGCTAAATCTAAGGGTCAGTGAAGCGGAGCTTGAGAGCCTGCGGACTGTCAGTGCATCGCTCGGGTTGACCGTATCGGAGTACCTACTTGCTTTGCATAGGGCCATCTTGGGAAAGCTGGCAGGAAAGTAACAAAGCTGCTGAGGCCCTTATAGAACAAATTTATGGGGATTGTGGGGGAGAAACACGGTTTGAAATCTCAAAACTGCCCTGTTTATTGGGATATAGCCTTATCGCGTGTAAAGCATGCTGAACACATTGGTTATGTCTTACAGTTGTAAGTTTCTCTTACCCCTTAATAGGGGCCGGGTTTGTTGCCTTGACGCAAGGGCGGTAAGTATCTCATTAGCAAAGGTTTATGAAATATGCGGGGCTGTGGCGGTAAGGCTCAAAGTTCTGGCTGGGGAAGCAATGGGGAAGCAAGAAAAGGGGCTTCCCCATTCATAACCCTTTGCTGCTGCGGCACTTGCGCGGCAAATAGGGAAGATGGGGAAGTAGGGCCAGTTGTGTCAGTACCTGTGGCTAGCTACTGATAAGCATCTATATATAAATACTAAAACACTTCCCCATCTTCCCCATTTCCTCATTTTCCCCAATGTTTGCAGGGGTTTCGTGATGGGGAAGCACCGCCCTCATGCTTCCCCATGCTTCCCCACCTTCCCCATTTTTATCGTTCTCCGTGGCGCGGCTTTTGCGGTATGGACATGGCCCATTGCTGCTTTAAGGTTTTGCTCTTTGACTGTGGTTTCACCTTTATCAGAACACCATAGCCGTTGACCGCCTGCCCGACAATGCTGCTCAATTTTTGCCCCATATCCCGGTTCGCGTCTTGTTGTGGCTTCTGGACGATCTTATCCTTGTCTGAGCACTCATAGATGCTAGAGAACACCTCGGCCAGTCTTGCGTATTTGATTATTGTTTCAGGCAATGCGGCTTCACCGCCCCATTCTTTGACCAGTGCCTTAGAGCACCTGAACGATTCAGTATAATTGAGAATCCAACCGACACACTGGCATGTTTTGAACAAATGCGTAACCATATTGAGGGGGAAGCGAATATCAAGGTTGACCTGCAAGACGTAGTGTTTATGACACCGGATGCCTTGCTCTATTTGGTAGCCTTTCTAGACTATTACAGGATTAAGAAGAGCAACTGTAGGATATCTGGAAATGTTCCCACGGATACCAGATGCAAGAGGTTGCTTATCCAATCAGGCTTCTTTGACTACGTTCACTCCAAGGGAATTCCCAAAGATCGTAGTGTCCGCATCCTTAAGATCGAGAAGCATTCACTTGTCGAAGGGCCGTTGGCGAAAAACATACTGCTATTCTGTATGAGGCACTTGGGAGAAGAGAACAGAAAACAATTAAGAGATGTGTACCGCACCATTTTGGAGTTGATGAACAATACACGTGACCATGCCTACCCAGAGGATAGAGAAAAGCTGCGATGGTATATTATGGCCGTTTATGATGCGAACACAACAAGTCTTACCGTATCTTTCTTGGACACAGGCGTTGGAATTCCGGCAACCATAAGAAGGAAGTTTTCAGAGAAGATTCGTGATATAATGGGTCAGGTACCGGGCATCAGCCAAACTGCCCCTAAGCAGAACGTTCTTATACGTTCTGCGCTCGCAGGTGACTTTCGCACCAGAACGGACGAAGGATATCGCGGAAAAGGTTTGCCTAGCATTTACAAATGCTTTGAAGGTGGTAGTGTGCGGAACCTAACAATCGTATCTAATCAGGCATACCTGAATTTGGCTTCCGAAACTGGATATGATCTAGTCAAAGGTCTGCGAGGGAGTCTATACAGTTGGACAATGGGCTAAGCTCGCAAGAAGGACACACATGGTCAAGATAGACATAGTGAAAGACTTTAGCGATACCCCCGGTGGGCGCAAGAAGGTTGACGGGCCTTTTTCTGGAGAGGATTTTCGGGAAAGGTTTCTGGAAAAGTATTTTCACAACCAGTCTGACAGCGAGCCGATAGAAATAGTCTTGGATGGAGTCATTGGGTACTCAACATCCTTCCTCGAAGAGGCTTTTGGTGGACTGGCCAGAAAGTACGGCAAGGACAAGGTCTTGGAACGACTAAAGTTCATTTCTGATGAGGAACCTCTTCTTATTGAAGAAATAGAGAACTATATCAATCATCCCGAAGGCGAAAGATAGCAATGTATTCCCGCCGCGTCTTGGTCACAGTGGTTGCCCTAAGCATTCTGGTTGGGGTGGGGGTTGGATTTACTGCGTGCGCTTTTGCCTTGCGGTGGGAGTGGCTGTGCAGAGATTTCTTCTCTTTCACGCTGGCCGACTTGATCAAGACACTCGTGGGTGTGGCCATGGGGTCCATTGTTCTCTTATACCTAAACCAGCGCAATCTAAAGTCAGCCAAGTCATTAGAGCTTGCCTTCAGTATGTTACATGACTTTGAAGAATGTTTGGAAACCGTTTATGAGGAAGGCAAAGCTTTTATGGCACAGCCCGACAGAGGAACGGAAACTAAGATTAATGGCATGCTGAAAACCCTTAGCAACAGGTTGGCCCTTCTTAGCGAATTCAAAGGTAACAAGGCCTTAAATTCCAAGGCCCTAGCCGGACTGAAAGAAAGATACTGGGAATTAAAGGAATGTCTGACTGGGGGAAATTTCGGCCAGAAAGCCCATAAGTACGATGAGACGAAAAGGCTATTCTTTGAAAGCAGGTATGAACTCTTGAAGACCGCTACCACCCAACTGCGAATATCTCTTCTGTCTTAGGTCGTCATTGCCCTCCCTCTTCCGTACTTGTGCCGGGGGAACAGTGCAGAACAGCACCCGGTGACCGGTGGAAAGTTGCCGATCTCTCGGTAAGAACTCTTTCGGGAGTTGGCAGGGGTACCGGCTTCCTGATAGACTGACCGCTTGAAACGGCGATAATGAGAAATCCCGTGTTCTAAGGCCCATTTCCCGATGCTGTAGGTTATTACGATAGTTCTTAGTTTCATAGGGATTGCCGCGCCATTTTTGTTTGAGACTTGTTTTTAGGGGGCTACAGGACACCGACCTTCTCACGGTGCGCAAAGTTGATTTGAAAAATGATGCGGTAACTCCTATAATGCTCGATGCTAGGATGGCTATGTAAAAACTTGGCGGAGGCGAGTTATCAAGATGACGCGCAGAGAGAAACTGGAAGTTCAGCTCTTAGCTATTGCTAGGGCCAGCAAGAACGAATTAGGGTTACGTGAAAGAGCTGAGATTAGAAGCCTTGCTAACAAGCTTCTTTTCTCCGGAATCACAGACATTTCCAACCTGCTGGTATGGCTTCAGACAGAATTTCCGTCGAACGATCTTGTCCTTCTCAATGAAATTGTAGATATGTCAGACGTTCGGGGAGCCATGGAAGGCATAATTGATATATTGAATGAGTAATCCACATTCACACTCTATTGAAGATATTCCACACGCGGAGGAAGCGATTGTAGCCAAGAAGAACGAATTCTTTGTTTCTATACGTGACCTGGCGGAGGCACTTAAAAACAAGGATAAGCCAGCAGTAGAAGTTCTGGCGTTCGTATGCGATAAGAAGCTCGTTGATTTGAAGGATGTATTTGAACTTTCCATAAGTTCGGTGAGACGCAATTCCGTAGGACCAGAATTGGCTTTGGAGGAACTGGCAGATTCTGCGGTTGAGTTCGCAAAATCCATCGCTACGTATTACATGATGATTGATCTTCTTGCCAAGAAGCATCCCTCACACACCATCAACAAGCTTTGCTCTAGGAAGAACTTTGATCAGTTACAGCGACTTCTTATCCTTTTCGGTCGGGTGGAGCACAAAGAACAAGCCTTGAATGCTCTATCGAGTGTTCAAATAAGAAGGGTAATTTTAGAAAACTCAGAATTGGAGCGAAGGAGGTGGCTTGGGATGTCTCGTATTCAGGATTATAGGTATTTCTACGTTGCCTGTGTAACGGGCGTCGTCGCGATTATCCTAACAATATGGGGGTTCTACTTAGGCAATCTCACTGAAGATCAACGCGCTATTCTCAGTGGATTTGATGCGGTCTTATTCGGACTTTCTTCAGGTGGGTTTATGGGTTCCTTGACAGTCAAATCTAAGGGGATCGTTCCTGCCGTCGTTACGGCAGGGGGAGGTTTTGCTGTCTGGTTCTTGGTGTTCTACTTTATGTTTAAATAATTCATATGTATATGGTTTTATATATCTAATTGCAGGGAAGGATGGCGCCATGGGGCGGGGGTAGTCGTGGAATCCGAATACATGAGCGAGGGAAAGCTTCAATCAAAGATTGTTGGATTCTATTGGCGAAGGCAACGGGTGACAAGCACGGGGTAACTTCGGTCCTGAGTTCGGCGGGCGACATTCCGCTACGGGTAGCGGATTCGGTAAGTATCCAAACTCATGAGCACGGCGAGACCATGAGCACGTTTGCACATGAGCGGCTTACACCCCTTGGATTGGTAGCGGGTAGCGGCATTTCTGGCAGTAGCGGTAAAGTAGCGTTATATTGTTTTGGTGTGTAAATGCTAAATGCAATGTTTACAGTTACTTACAGTCCTGCATACATACGGTCGTAACAGTCCGGCTTCTCCGACGCCGCACTTACGCATGGTTGCATCCCATGGTCCGTTCTCTTTTCCCCTCTGCGGTTCTGCTTGACCAACCGCCGTCCGTGTGAGTACAATGTAATTACTGGAGACATTGGCATGAACATCCATAAAACACGGCTCATCCGCGTGGGAAATTCGCGGGGGGTGCGCATTCCGAAACTGATGATAGAGCAGGCGGGCCTCGGCGAGGAGGTGGAGATCTCGGTGCGCCAGGAGGGTTTGATGATTGGGCCTGTCCATGGTCACCGCGTTGGATGGGACGCTCAGTTTGCCGCCATGGCCGCGCAGGGGGATGACCGGTTGTCGGACGCCCACCAGTCCACCCATTGGGATGACACAGAATGGACCTGGTAGTCCGACGCTTCGAGGTGTGGCTGGTGTGTCTCGACCCGACGATGGGGAGCGAGATAAAGAAGACCCGCCCGTGCCTGGTGCTGTCGCCGGACGAGATGAACCGGCATATTGCCACCGCCATCGTGGCGCCCATGACCACGGCCGGACGGCCCTACCCCAGCAGGGTGTCCTGCCAGTTTCAGGGCAAGACGGGCCAGGTGGTGCTTGACCAGATTCGCACCGTGGACAAGCTTCGTCTGGTAAAGCGGCTGGGCAAGATTAGCCCGGCCACGCAGAAGGCCGTGCTCGAAGTTCTGGCGGCGATGTTTGCGGAATAGGGACGGCATTCAGGGCCGCATGCCTGTCAGCACGGGGTGCGCCGTGTTCGCATTCGTGTGTGCCTGTGGGAAAGACCATTTGATGCCCGCAGACTGATCTTGTATCATCGCGGCGTTGGGTCAGGTAACAAACGCAAGGGTCAATAAGCACATCGCCGCGCTCGGACGGAGTGCCGGGAGAGTACAAGGTGCGGTTCGCATTTCAGACAATAACTTGGGGAGCCAGGCCCGGCGACTTCGCGGACATTCTGTCCGGCATCAAGCGGGCCGGCTTCGAAGGGCTGGAAATAGCCCAGGCCCCGGCCTTTCTTCCCGCCCCTGAACGGATGCGGGAGCTGCTCCAATACTATGATGTGCATCTGCTGGCGTTGTGCGGCGGCAGTCTCCCGGAAAGGGTGAACTACTGCCGTGCGGGGCATCTGGAGCCGGACTATTACTATGTGGAGCGCATAGACGACGCGACGGCCGACTACGCGCGCCGGGAAAAGATAACCCTGGCGCTGCATCCGCATGTTTACAATGAGAACTTGCGGGAGGATGTCTTGGGGGAATGTCTTGCGCGGTATCCGGAGGCGCTGTTCATCCCCGACACGGCGCACCTGCACCTCGCGCACATTGACAGCAGAGCCCTGATTTGCCAGCATTATGACCGCCTCGCATCGGTTCATCTCAAGGACTGGGTGGGCATTTACGGAAGGTCGTTCCAGCAGTACGCGCGCGGCTTTGCCCTGCCGGGGCAGGGGGAAGTGCACCCCGAAGCGGCGCTCAACTGCCTGAAAGACCGGCACTTCGAGGGCTGGGTCGTGGTCGAATGCGACCACGCAAGAACCACGGCGGACGAATACGCCCTCCTGTCGCGCGACTGGCTCGCGGAGAACGGGGCGCCGCCGAACGGGTCCGGCGCCGTGCCCGAGCGGGGGGGGGCGCCTGACGGGAGGCCCGAATGGCTGAAAGCCCACCGGGATACGCCTGAAGAGGCGGCGCGCCGCGCCGGGGATGATGCGGAACTCTACCGGGAAATGTTCAGCCACCTGCGCACCGATTCCCTGGAGGAGTTTGGCGAGCGCATTCTGGAGACGCTCTGCCGACGCCTGCCCGATGTTTTGGCGGCGCAGATTTGGGAATATAGTCCGGCCGACCAGTTGCTCGGCCTGCTGGCGGAACAGCCCCGCAGGCTGATCGCCAAGGCGGACTACGTGCTGGATGCGACGAAGAACCCGCTGGGCGACTCTGCGGAGAGCAAGTCCGTGACCCGCATCGGCCAGGCTGACGCGGCGAAGGGTTTTGGCCCGGCCTGGTTCCGAAAGTTCATGCCCGTTGAGGGGTGTGAGGAGATACTGGCGCTGCCCATTCTCAATTCCTTCAATATCAACCAGGTTCAACTGCTGGTAACCTTCTGCTGCGCCAAGCCGCTCCATGCCTGCCTTGAGACCATGCTGCTGCGTTGCTCCGACGCCGTCGCGCTGGCCTATGAAATCGCGCTGGACGACCTGTGCAGGACACGGGCGCTTCAAATTCAGCAGAAACTGGGCGGTGAATGGCTTTATGAGGGGTTTCTTGATGCCGCCCGGACCGAGATCATGCAGATGGTCGGCTGCGAGGGGGCGAGCATCTTCCTCGCCGACGAAGCCGGGAAGCGGCTGCTGTGCGTGAGCACCTCGGGCATCAAGTGGCGGCAGGACCTGCCCATTGAGGACCGCTACTACACGCCCGACGACGACAGCATGACCGGAAGGGTGTGGCAGAACAACGAGGCTGTCCTCATCTACGCGCAGTCTGGCGGCGGCGAGCCCAAGAGCGAGGAGGTGGTGACGAAGAAGGACCTCAAGCTGTGCCTGATCGTCCCCATCCGGGACCAGCGGGGCACCGATGTGGGGGTGCTTCGGTTGCGGAACAGAAGCACGGGCAGGCGCATGTTCTCCCTGAGCGATATGGCCATCGCCGAGGCCCTCTGCCAGGCCATCATCCCCACCCTGCTGACCCTCCAGCAGACCGACCGCTTCAGAAAGACCATTGACCGGACCATTCATGAGATAAAGATGCCGCTCACGGCGATAAACGGCGCCGTCGAGGTGATGGAGAGCGAGACGAACAAGCGGCAGATCACCTTCAAGTACGACTACATAGGGGACATCAAGAGCTGGCTGCGCCTGCAGGAATCGCAGATACGGCGCATCGATTTCTACCGCTACCGGATGAGCGGCAGGGAGGAAAAGCTCAATCTGGCCATAGCTCCGGTGTGGCTGTTGCGCGATGTTCTGGCGCCCGCCAAGCGGCATGTTGAAACTTTACTGCGGGAAAGGGGATATGATAGGCACAAGATAACCGACGACCAGTTGTATCACATCCCGCAACTTTATGTTGACAAGGCGATGTTTCAGCAAATATTCTTCAACCTGCTGGGCAACGCCATCAAGTATTGCTATTGGGACCCGGACAGTTTTCAGGTGCACATCTGGTCGAAGCGTGAGGGGAACAACCTCCTTATAATCTTTGACGACTATGGACGCGGCATACCCGAGGGCTATGAGAAGGCGGTCTTCGAGCCCTATGTCCGCGGGCCGGGGGCCAGCAGGTTCAACGTGTCCGGAGACGGGCTGGGGCTGTGGATCGTGAGAGATTTGGTGGCGGCGCACGGCGGCACGGTGGCTGTCACGCGCAGGACCCAGCCGACACAGTTCACTATTACGCTGCCCAACAAACTGATGCTGCCAAACTGGCATGCTGAAAAGAACTGAAAGGAACGCGGGCATGGCCAAGATTCTGTTTGTTGACGATGAAGAGCAGGCAATGCGCTGGCATCGGATCATGCTGGAGGAGAAGGGGGGGCATTCGGTGGAGTTTTTCCGTTTTGCCGAAGGCGCCATGCGGTGCATTGAAAGATCGAACGGGGCGGGCGCACTGCCCGAGGCCATCATCCTGGACGTGAACATGCCCGTGGACGGCCGTTATGCAAACGACCCGACCAATGAGGACGGCATGAGGACGGGAATCCGGCTGCTGGGGGACATTTGCAGGCTGCTGGGCCCGGCAACCCCGCCCGTCATCATCTACACCCAGCTTCAGAACCCCGACATCCCCCGGCAGGTCAGCGTGCTCCACAAAGACGCGGTTCTTTTGGACAAGCTCGCGGCAGGTCCCGAGGCGCTATTGGACAAGGTGAATATTCTTCTCGGGAAGGAATAGACTTCGTCAGCCCGGCAGCAGGGCCATGTTCACCACCGCCTGAACATCCGTCGCGGACACGCCGCGCCCGTCCACATCGGCGTCCACGGTCGCGGTTGAGGGGCGGCCCAGCACGGCGTTGATGACCAGTTGCAGGTCCACCGCGTTCACCTGTCCGTCACCGTTCAAATCGCCGTTGGACAATCCCACATTGACCCGGGTTTCGGCGTCGGCCGTCACCGCCACATTGTCCGCGTGGTAGGTGATGTACCCCGGGGCGCTCCAGCTCAGGTTCTGGTTGCCCGGCAGCAGCGGCCGCTGGTAATTGCCCAGGCCGGCATGGCCGAACATGGGCTCGGTGTTGTTTTCCACCAGCACCTTTGTCGCCACACCCGCCCCGGTGATCCGGTCCGTCACCAGCCCGCGCACCCCCGTGTGCACCGCCTCCAGATAGGCCAGCATGGACGCATGGTTGTTCGACCAGTAACCGTCCAGCGTGCTGGCGGCGGGCCATTTTGTGTTCGACAGTTCTATCGTCACGTGCAGGCTGCCCAGGAATCGGTAGGACCAGTCCTGCAGCCCTCCCTGCAGGATGTACCACGCGCTCCCGTTGGTGATGCCGTTCGTGAATTGCGAACTGGCGTACATGGGCGGGTTCAGCGACGCGTAGCGGAGCGAGAGGTTTTGAAACAGGGCGTCGTCGGGGCAAATGGCCGCCTGCCCGCTCACTATGCCGGACACATAGTCGTAGGGGTAGTTCACCACCACCGAGCCCGTGTGCAGATTGGCGGCCAAGGTGAAGCCCTGCTCGGAGTACCACCGCATCATCGCCGCCACCTCGGGCTGCCTGCCCGCGTCACCGAGCGCTTCCCCGTCGAAGAGCGTGGTCGTGAAATCGCTGCCGAACTGCGGGAAAGAACGGTTGAGATCGAGGCTGTTGGCGTTGTAGCGCGTATGGTTGTTCATCCCGTCGGGGTTCATCAGCGGCAGCATCCAGATCACCGTTGTATCCAGCAGTGCCGTGATGTGCGCGTCGCTCCCATAGCCGCCCAGCAGCAGGTCGCAGAAGCGCAGGCACATTTCCGTGCCGATGGGCTCGTCGCCGTGGATGGTGGAGATGAAACCCGCCACGGGCTTGTCCGCTGCCGTGTCGGGGTCCTTGGTGATTTTGATGGCCCACAGGTCTTGGCCGTTTACGGACTGGCCGATGGACTGGTACCGGCACAGATTGGGGAAGGCGGTCTGCCATGCGGCGAACTGCGCGGCGATGTCCGGGTCGGACCGGTATCCGTTGACCAGTTTTTCGTCCACCGGCCCCGGTTGTACCTCCACCACCCGCGCGGCCCAGCCGAAGGAGGCAAAGAGCGCCTGTTCATCGTCGCGCACATAGACCGTTGCGGTGAGCCCCTTCACATTGGCCACGTCCAGCCCGCTTTCCGTCAGCGCCGCCAGCGCGGCCGCGTCGGGCAGCGCCACCTCGTAAACGGTGACCGGCGGCACGCTTGCCATGGCTGCGGGGGGCATGGGTTCAGACTGCGCCCAGGCGGCACTCCCTGCCAGGGCGGTCAAACATGCCAGAAGGGCAATGGTTGCTATCGGAAAAAACTTGGTCATGGACTTGCCTCAAAACATTGCAAGTATAGCAGATGCGGACAAAATTCAAGTCGCTTCGCGCTGCCCCGTCCCCGGTTTCTCGCCGGTCTTGCATACGCACCTTTGCACGCATATGGCCCAAGACGGTGTTCTATTTCGCTTATTACCTATAAGCGCATTATTAACCAGTACAAAGCACGGATGTAAAGGGAGAACCTCTTTTTGTATTTTACACCATGCAGATGTGTTTTCATCCGTTTGGCGGTGGCAGGCATCCCGGAAACGTCTCCGGGAAACTCATGCGCGGCGGACGGATGCAACCTTTTGGGGATTTGGTATCGTGAAGATTCGGACTCGCTTGATGGTTCTTTTGGCATCGGTTATGTTCCTGTTGGGCACCCTGCCCGCGCGGGCCGGGGTGGAAAGCGCGCCTGCTCCGGCGTTGCCGGACGGACCGGCCGCGGCGCAGAACTCGCCGCAGGCCAAGGCCGCCGTGGCGCAGTTCATGCAGCGCCCCTCCGTGTTTATCGAAAACGACGGTCAGTGGGCCGACCCGCAAATCCGCTTTGCGCTGGACGGGGTCGGCGCCAATGTCGGCCTGACCGAATCTGGGCCGAAATTCCAGCTTTTCCGCAAGACCTCCCCGGCGGTCACGGCGGTGGCCGACCCGGCCGGGGCGCGCAGGGATGCGCCTGCCCCGTCCGAGATGCACGCCTTCGGGCTGCTCTTCGACGGCGCGGCGGCGGCGACGCCCGTGGGCCGGGGCCGTTCGGAGAGCACCTTCAACTACACCGTGGGCGCGCCCGAGAACCAGCGCGCGGGGGTTCCCTCCTTCAATGCGGTGTGGTATGAAAACATCTATCCCGGCGTGAGCGTGGAACTGACGGGCCGCCGCTCGGGCGTCAAGTACAACTTCCACGTCGCGCCCGGCGCGGACTGGAAATCCATCCGCCTGCGCTATGAAAATATAAGCGGCCTTTCCCTGGGCGGCGGCGGCGCGCTCGAAATCCGCGTGAAGGACGGCTGGGACGCGCTCACCGACGGCGCGCCCTATGTCTACCAGGAGGTCAACGGGGCCAAAAAGACCGTGGAGTGCGCCTTCCGCCTCATCGACGAACGCAGCTACGGTTTCGAGGTCACCGGCGCCTACGACGCCACGCTGCCCCTGGTAATCGACCCCAGTCTGGCATGGTCCACCTACCTGGGCGGCACCGGCGATGACTACGGCCGGGGGGTCGCGCTCGATGGCAGCGGAAATGTGTACGTCGCCGGCTATACAAACTCCTCGGGCTGGGTGAGCGGTGGCTGGAATACGGTCCTTGGTGGAGGTTCAGGTGGGGGGGGGGGCTATGACGGCTATGTGGTCAAGCTCAATGCGGCCGGGGCGCATGTCTGGTCCACCTATCTGGGCGGCACTGGCGATGATATAGGCTACGGCATCGCGCTGGACGTTGTCGGCAATATCTTCGTGGCCGGTGCCACGAATTCCCCGGGCTGGGTCAGTGGTCAGTTCAACGGCGGAACCGGATCGGGCCTTTCTGACGGTTTCCTGGTAAAACTGGGTCCTACCGGTACGCTGCTCTGGGGCTACTATCTGGGTGGTGCGGATATTGACAGTTGCCAGGCCGTTGCTGTGGACTACAGCGGCAACGCCTTCGTGACGTGCGCCACCACGCATTACGTCCCGCCGCCGCTGATTTCGACGGCCACAATTTACTCCTTGAAAAAAGTGTCTTCTGCGGGGGCACAAGGTTGGTCCTGGTCCACTCCATCCGGTACTCCATCAATCAACGGCCCTATCACCGCCGTCGCCGTGGACGGCAGTGGGAATATATACGCGACAGGCAGCACCGCGTACGCAGGATGGACGAGCGGCGGATGGAACACGACTTATAGCGGCTCAGGCGACGGGTTCGTGGTGAAGCTGAGCACCGCAGGCGCGCCTGTCTGGTCCACATATCTGAGTGGGAGTGGCGGTACGGGCATCGCGGCGGATAGCAACAATAATGTCTTCGTCACAGGCAGCACAAACTCCAAGGGGTGGGTGAGTGGCGGAGCGCACACTACCCTCGCCGGCGGCCAAGACAGCTTTCTGGTAAAACTGAGTGGGGCGGGCGCGCACCTCTGGTCCACCTACCTCGGTGGCACGAACGACGATTCTGCCCAGGCGGTGGCGGTGGACACGGGCGGCAATGCCTACGTGACCGGTTACTCGAATTCCACAGACTGGTTCGGCGGCGGATGGAGCGTCAGTCCCGGAGGCGGGAACGACGCGTTTGTCGCGAAGTTCAGCGGGGCGGGCGCGCAGCTCTGGGCCTCCTGTCTCGGCGGCACGGTCGAGGACGACGGTTACGGCATCGCCGTGGACGGAACCGACAACCTCTACGTGACAGGGAATACGGAATCTTCGGGCTGGACCGGCGGAGGCTGGAACACAAGTTATGGCGGAGGAACGAATGACGCCTTTGTGGCGAAAATATACCAGGGAAGCGAACCTGTGGGAAGTCTCCGGGTGACGATCACCCCCGCCGCAGCCGCGGCGGCGGGCGCCCAATGGCGGCGCGTCGGCACCGCCGCCTGGCATAACAGCGGCGTCGTGGAATCAGGAATTCTGCCAGGCGCCTGGGAGGTCGAATTCAAGGACCTGACCGGATGGGTTCCGGCCGAACGGCACGCTGTGGCGGTGCCTTCGGGCGCCACCCTGCAGGACGCCGGCACCTATGTGGCCGTTTCCGTGGACATGACCTGGTCCACCTACCTGGGCGGCATCAGGGATGACTACGGCCGTGCCATCGCGGTGGACGGCAGCGGCAACGTGTACGTGACGGGCGAGACCTACTCCTCGGGCTGGGTGAGCGGTGGCTGGAATACGGTCCTTGGTGGAGGTTCAGGTGGGGGGGGGCCCTATGACGGCTATGTGGTCAAGCTCAATGCGGCCGGGGCGCATGTCTGGTCCACCTACCTGGGCGGTTCCGGCAATGACTTTGGCCGGGGCGTAGCGGTGGACGGCAGCGGAAACGTGTATGTGACGGGCGATACAACCACTTCGGGCTGGGTGAGCGGCGGTTGGCACAGCACGCTCAGTGGCACCAGTGATGCCTTTGTGGTGAAACTGAACGCCATGGGCGCGCCTCTCTGGTCCACTTACCTGGGCGGATCAAGCGCCGAGTATGGCTACGCCATCGCCGTGGACAGCAGCGGCAATTCCTATACGACGGGCAGCAGCTACTCCGCAGGCTGGGTAAGCGGCGGCTGGCATACCACGCTCAGCGGCCCCACCGACGCCTTCGTGGTAAAACTGAGCAGTGCTGGCGCGCACGTCTGGTCCACCTATCTGGGCGGTACTGCGGACGATACGGGCTACGGCATCGCCTTGGACGGCAGCGGGAACGCCTATGTGACGGGCGAAACAAAATCGACCGGTTGGGTGAGCGGCGGTTGGAAGACCACCTATGGCGGCGGGTATGCCGATGCCTTTGTGGTGAAGCTAAATGCGTCGGGGACCCATGCCTGGTCCACCTATTTGGGAGGCACCCTAGCGGACACAGGCTATGGCATCGCTGTGGACGCCAGTGGAGAAGCCTATGCGACCGGTATCACTGCTTCCCCAAGCTGGGTCAGTGGCGGAGGGCAAACCACGTTAAGTGGCACAGAGGACGCTTATGTGGTGAAGTTGAACGCGGCGGGTGCACATCTGTGGTCTACCTTCCTGGGCGGTACCGATGACGACTATGGCCGGGGCATCGCGGTGGACGGCAGTGGGAACGCCTATGTGACGGGCGGGACGTTCTCTCCGGGCTGGGTGGGTGGCGGCTGGAATGCCAGCTTTGGCGGTTTTGATGACGCCTATGTGGTGAAGCTGAATGGGGGCGGCGTGCACCAATGGTCCACCTACCTGGGCGGAGCCGGGGATGACTACGGCGCAGGCATCGCGGTGGACGGCACAGGAAAGATCTATGTGACGGGCACGACCACCTCTGCCGGCTGGGTCAGTGGCGGCTGGAACACAAGCCGGGGCGGCGGCACTGACGCATTTGCTGTGAAGATTGCGGACGCAGGCCAGACGGGGAATCTCCAAGTCACCATTACCCCACCAGAGGCGGTGACGGCGGGCGCCCAGTGGCGCCGTAAAGGTACCCTTGTGTGGCAGGCAAGCGGGGCCACGGAGACGGGGATAGGGGCGGGCTACTGGCAGGTTGAATTCAATCACCTGCCCGGTTGGGCGCCGCTGGAATCCCACAGCGTGGCGGTGCCGCCAAACGGCACGGCGCAGGACACGGTTGTCTATAGCAGGGTCGCCGCCGATCTGAACTGGTCCACCTATGTGGGTGGCAGCGGCGATGACTCTGGCCAGGGCATCGCCGTGGACGGCAGCGGCAACGTGTACGCGACGGGATACACTGCGTCTTCTGGCTGGGTGAGCGGCGCATGGCAGTCGGTCGAGGGGGGAGGAAATGACGCTTATGTGGTGAAATTGAGTCCGGCGGGCGCCCATCTCTGGTCCACCTATCTGGGCGGAGCGGGGGACGATTACGGTTACGGTATCGCGGCGGACACCACCGGGAACGTGTATGTGACCGGTTCCACAGCGTCCTCGGGCTGGACAAGCGGCGGCTGGGACACAAGCTTCGGCGGCACAGTCGACGGCTTCGTGGTGAAACTGTCTGCCGCAGGGGCGCATGTTTGGTCCACCTATGTGGGCGGCGGCAACTCTGAGGAAGGACATGGCATCGCCGTGGATGGCGGCGGCAACGTGTATGTGACCGGCTTTACCAACTCCGCGGGCTGGGTAAGCGGCGGGTGGAATGTCGTTATCGGCGGCTACCAGGAAGGTTTCGCGGTGAAGTTGAGTCCGGCGGGGGTCCATCTCTGGTCCACCTACCTGGCTCCCGGAGGATACTCGGATGGCCATGGCATCGCGGTGGACGGAAGCGCAAATGTCTATGTCACCGGCACCACCGATTCCACAGGCTGGGTGAGCGGCGGATTCAATACCACCTTTGGCGGTGGCAAAGATGCCTAGTTGTCAAACTGAGCACCTCGGGTGCCCCTCTGTGGTCCACCTATCTGGGCGGCACGGACATCGATTATGGCTACGGCATCGCGGTGGATGGCGGCGGGAATGCCTATGTCACCGGAAACACGAATTCTTCAGGCTGGGTGAGCGGGGGGTGGAATGCCACCTATGGCGGCAGCACGGACGGTTACGTGGTGAAGCTGAGCGCGGCGGGCGCGCATCTCTGGTCCACCTATCTGGGTGGCTCGTTCACCGATGATGGCTACGGTATTGCGGTGGACAGCAGCGGGAACGCATACGCGACGGGATACACGAACTCCTCGGGCTGGGTGAGCGGCAGCGGAGACACGAGCCTGAATGGTGGTGATGGCTATGTGGTGAAACTGAGCCCGTCGGGCGCACATGAGTGGTCCTCCTATGTGGGCGGCACCGCGGACGATTCTGGATACGGCATCGCGGTGGACGGCGGCGGAAATGTCTATGTGACCGGCGAGACCGGTTCCCCCAACTGGGCCAGCGGCGGCTGGAACACCGTTTTCGGCGGCGGTAAGGATGCTTTCGTGGCCAAGATTCTCCAGTATCCCCCGCCGAACGCCCCCTCCAATCCCGGTGCCACGGCCATCGGCACGGATACGATCACCTGGACCTGGACCGACAACTCCAACAATGAGACCTTGTTCAGAATTTGGGCAGACGCCGGTACGGGCGCCCCTGCAACGCTGGCGGGATCGCGGGGGGCGGACACCACTTCCTTTGTCTACGGCAGTCTCCTGGCAAATACGCAGTACGCCTTCCAGGTGTCGGCGTACAACGTCAATGGCGACAGCGCCAAGACGGACACGCTCTTCGCCTGGACACTTGCGGCGCTGCCAGCCGCGCCCGTGGTGGACGGTGTGGCGCCCAATGCCATCAATGTGACCGTGGCCGCGGGAGACGGTAACCCCGCAGGCACGGAATACGCCCTCTACTGCACGACCGCAGGCAAATGGGTGCAGGCAAGCGGTGCGCTGGACGCGGCCGCCGTGTGGCAGACGGCGACGGACTGGGGAGCGAAGACCGTGCTTGGGCTGTCGGAACATACGAGCTACTCGTTTACCGTGACCGCACGCAACGGCGCGGGCGTGCTGACGACGGCCAGCCCCCCCGCTTCGGGCATCACGCTGGATGTGACGGCGCCGACGGCGACCATCACACGGGCCGCGGCCTCACCGACCGCGTCCGACAAGGTGGCCTTTACCGTGCAGTTCAGTGAGCCCTTGGGCACCGGGTTCGACAACACGAAGCTCACCGTGGTGGGCACGCTGGCGGGCACGGCAGCGGTGACGGGCAGCGATCCCAACTACATCGTGACCGTAACGCTGTCCAACCCGGATGCGAACGGCACTTCGGGCATCACCATTCCGGCGGGCGCGGTCACGGACGCGGTGGGCAACCCCTATGGGGGCGGCAGTTCACCGCTCTACACCGTGTACAACTGGCCCGGCTTCACCGGCCAACCGCAGTCGGCCGCCATTTACGTGGGCGACAACCACACCCTCTCGGTGCAGGTGGCCGAGGGCGGCGTCGCAACGTCCTACAAGTGGATTTTCACGGACGGGAGCAACACCGCCCAGGGTCCGGCAACGGCGCAGTGGCCGTTGACGAATGTGACTCTGGCAGCGGCGGGCAGTTACTGGTGCCAGGTGAGCTTCGACGGGGTGAGTTATGCAAGCAACATGGCAACGATCCAGGTGCAGCCGGGCATCAGCATTGGCACCGCGCCCGTGGGCGGCACGGTCCAGCCGGGTGCGGACCATCTGTTCTCTGTGCTTGCCTCCGGCGGTTATGGGACGCTGTCCTATCAGTGGAAGAAAGACGGGGCGAACATCGACGGCGCCACGGGCAACGAGTACGGGCTGTCCAACCTGACCGCCGCCGACAACGGCGCCTACAGCGTCGAAATAAGCGACACCAACGGCCAGACCATCGAATCGGTGCCGGTCACGCTGACGGTGGGCGTGCCTGTTCCCCTGCTCGGCCTGGGCGGTCTCGCCCTGCTGGGCATGGGGATAGGCCTGTCGGCTGCCCGCCGAAAGCGGTAGTCCCTGTACAAGTAAAACAGGCACATCGGCGGGGTTTGCGTCCAGCAAGCCCCGCCGATTTTCATTGCAAGGCACCGCCCTTCCTGCCCTGCGGCAAAGGCCCGAATGCCCGGCCCCCGAACCGCGTCAGTCGGGCCGGGTGACATGCGGGCCGTCGATGCAGTAAAATTCCGGTTTGGGAAGTTTCCGTCATTCCCGCGAAGGCCGGAATCCAGTGTTGCACGAAGACAGCGGTGGCAGTTTCTGGATTCCCGCCTTCGCGGGAATGACGGAAATGGCGTCCTTTTTGTTTTCGATCCAGAGAAAGGGGCATGTCATGCCTGACGATACAGACAAAGCGTTTTCGCGCACGCTGGTGACCAGCGCGCTGCCCTACGCCAACGGCCACATTCATTTGGGCCACATCGCCGGGGCCTATCTGCCCGCGGACATTTATGTCCGCTACCAGCGGCTTCGCGGCACGAGGGTGCTCTATGTCGGCGGCTCGGACGAGTACGGCGTGCCCATTACGCTCACGGCGCTCAAAGAGGGCGTCACGTCGCAGGACGTCATTGACCGCTATCACACGGCCAATGCGGAGAATTTCCGGCGGCTGGGCATCTCCTATGACATCTACGGGCGCACCTCGTGGGACCTGCACACCGACACGACGCAGCAGTTTTTCCGCAAGCTCGACGCGGGCGGCCACATTCACCAGCAGGAAATGGAGTTGTGGTTCTCGCCGCAATTGGAACGCTTCCTGCCCGACCGCTACGTGAAGGGCACCTGTCCGCGCTGCGGCTACACCGAGGCCAACGGCGACGAGTGCGAATCCTGCGGCGCCCAGTACACGGCCAAGGAACTGGTCAGCCCGCGGTCCAATGTGCCGGGCGACGACTCTTCGCCTGTGCTGCGCCCGTCAAAGCACTGGTTTCTCAATCTGCCCGACTTCACCGAGCGGCTGAAAACCTGGCTCGATGGCCATCCCGAATGGCGCTCCAACGTGAAGGGCATCGCCTACGGCTGGGTGAATGACCTGCGGGCCCGCTGCATCACCCGCGACACCGACTGGGGCGTGCCCATCCCTGTGGACGATGAGGGGGCCAAGGACAAGCGCATCTACGTCTGGTTCGACGCGCCCATCGGCTATGTGACCAACACGCGCCAATGGGGCATCGACACGCAGGGCGACGAACAGGCCTGGGAGCTTTGGTGGAAAGATGAGGGGACCCGCATGCTCCATTTCATCGGCAAGGACAACGTGCCCTTCCATGCGGTGATTTTCCCCGCCATGCTCATGGGCCAGGGCGACTACAACCTGGCCGACCACGTGGTGGGCAACGAGTACCTGAACATATTCAACCGCCGCACAGGCCAGTCCGAAAAGGGCTCCAAGTCCAAAGGCAACATGATCAGCGTCCGCTGGGCGCTCGACCATTTTGCGGTCGATGCAGTCCGCTACTACCTGTGCGCCATCGCGCCCGAGTCGAAGGATTCCGATTTCGACTGGGACGATTTCATGAACAGGTACAACGGCGAACTGTGCGACGTGGTGGGCAATTTTGTGCACCGTTCGCTGACGATGACCGTGAAGAATTTCGACGGGTGCGTGCCCGTGCCGGGCGAGATCGAGGCGGGCGATGCGGCCATGCTCAACGCCATTGCCGAACTGGCCGAGGCCGTTGCCGAGTCCATCGAGGGCTTCCGTTTCCGTCAGGCCCTGGAACGCTTTATCGACCTGGGCCGCAGGGCAAATGTCTACTTCGACGCGATGCAGCCCTGGGTTACCCGCAAAACCGACATGGCGCGCACGGGCACGACGCTGTACGTGTGCTGCCAGGTGGTGCGCGGCCTCTGCGTGCTGATGGCGCCCTTCATGCCCGAAGGCTCGGCCAAACTGGCGGGCATCCTGAATCTGGCCCTGCCCAAGGGCGGACCTGACGGCGGGCCCGACGGTTTCCAGTGCCTGGCAGCGCCGCTCCCGGCCGGCGCGCCGCTGAACACGCCCGAGGTGCTCTTCCCCAAACTCGACAAGGACGTGCTGGCCGAACTGGCCGACGTGCATCTGCGCGGCGAGGCATATTAGTTAGGCTTTTACTGGGAGCGCCGGCATCCCTGCCGGCTCTTGGTTCGCGGCGCACGGGCAACGGCGCGTGGGATGTGCTACATTATTCCCCGCGCGGCATCGCGCGCGGTTTTCGACGCTAGGAAAGGCGGCTTATGCCGAAAGGAAAGTTCACAGCCTGCATCCATCATCCCGCGGTGGAGGCGATAGCCCACTGCCACCAGTGCTCCACCCCCGTGTGCGGGCGCTGCGTGGTGGCCGGGCCGACGGGCCGCTTCTGCTCTTTCGAGTGCCGCGAAAAGCACGAGCAGTTTGTGGAAAAAGCGCGCGACTGTGATGTAAACGGGAAGCAGGGCGGCCGGTTCTCTCGCGCCGTCCGCAAGCTTTTCGGCTACCTGGTGTTTCTTGCCGCCGTGCTGTTTTGCCTGGGCATCCTGTGCACCATGTACGAGGTGCCCCTGCTGTCGGAATGGACGCGCGCGGTTCGGGGCATAATCGGTATCTGACGGATGTGATTCCATCGGTTCCAACCGGGGGGGCGCTGGTGGCGCGCGGGGAGCGGTAAAGGAGCGCATTATGGACCTCAGTGGATTCAAATGGCCCGCGATTATTATCGGCGTGGCGGTCGTCCTGTGGCTGGGCACCAGTGGGGGTGTGAACTACATGGTGAACAACTTCACCAAGGCCACGCCCGGGCAGAATGTAGCCAAGGACGAGAGCGACGAGGCCGGCCTGACGGAAGTGGGCGGCTACCTCATGTTCATGATGAACTACGGCAGGGCGGCCGCGGTGCTCAATCTTGCCACGGAGCGCTACGGCACCCAGGGCGCGAACTATTACTACAACCAGTTTTGCCTGGCCAAGTGCTGGGAGAAGCTGGGAAAAATGCAGGACAGCTACAAAATAATCCATGACCTGGCCGACATCAACGCAAAACAGTACGATGACCGGATTCCCAGCCAGGAGAATCTGAACACGCGGGCCACAAGACTCAAGGAAGAGAACAACCTTCAGTGAACGATTCAAAAGAGATGGTGTATGGGCGCATTCCCGTGCTGGAATGTTTGAAGGCGCGGCGGCGCAGACCGTCGCGGCTGTATGTGCTCGTCACGGCCCATGGCATCGAAGAGGTGCTGGCCGCGGCCAAGGGGGTGCCGGTGGAGCACGTGGACCGGCTCATGCTGGACCGCATGACCCACTCCGCCATCCACCAGGGCGTGGTGCTGGAAACAGAGCTGGCCCCCGTGTTGGACCTCCAGGACCTGCTGGAGGGCGACCTGGCGGAAGACGCCTTTGTGGTGCTCCTCGACAGCGTTGAGGACCCGCACAATTTCGGCGCCATAGCGCGCTCCGCCGCCGCCTGCGGCGCGTCGGGACTGATCTTCGCCAAGGACCGCTCGGCGCCCCTCTCGCCCACGGCGGTGAAGGCGGCTGCGGGCGCCATGGACTGGATAAACCTCATCCGCGTCACCAATCTGGCCCGCTCCATCGAAACGCTCAAGAAGGCCGGATTCTGGGTGGCCGCGCTCGACGCCGATGCCGGCAAGACCCTCTGGGACGCCGACCTGTCCGGGCGCATCGCGCTCGTCGTGGGCAATGAGGGCGAGGGTATCCGCAGGCTGGTGCGCGAAAAATGCGACTTTGCCGTTTCGATTCCGCTGGTGGGCGCGATCACCAGCCTGAATGCCTCGGTGAGCGCGGGCATCGCTTTGGCCGAATGCCGCCGCAGACGGTGGATAAAGGAAAAGACGCGGGGATAGGGCACCCTGCATGGCTCCCCCGGCGTTCCCCAGAGAAATAATTTGACACGGCGGGCGGACAATATGTACTATACCCGTCCTGTCTCGGATGCGGGGAATACGTGTGTCCGTGCAGGTGCGCAGGGCACGAGTCTTTTTTTTGGCAACCATGAGCGGACGTAATGTCACGGTTCCGCCGTCAGGAAGGACAGAAGGTATTTTATGGCCAGGTATCTGGGACCGAAGCACAAGTTGAGCCGCCGCATTGGCAAATGCATCTGGGGCAGGTCGGACAGTCCGGCGCAGAAGCGCCCCTATCCAGCCGGTCAACACGGTGAAAATGCACGCCGCAAGATGTCGGTGTACGGCACGCAGTTGCTGGAAAAGCAGAAGCTGCGCATGCATTATGGCGGGATCATGGAACGCCAGATGCGCAAAACCTTTGACCGGGCGCGGCGCATGGGCGGCAACACGGGCACCAACCTGATGATGCTGCTGGAGTCGCGTCTTGACTGCGTGGTGTGGCGTCTGGGCTTTGCCCCGACTATCTTCGCCGCCCGCCAGTTGGTGTCGCACTGCCACATGCTGGTGGACGGGCAGAAGGTGAACATCCCCTCCTTCCAGGTGAAGCCGGGCATGCTCATCGCGGTTCGCGAGAAGAGCCGCAAGATCCCGATGATCGAGGAAGGCGCCGAATATCCGCCCGCGCAGATTCCCGAGTATCTGGACCGCCCGGCCAAGTCGTTCGAGGGCCGCATGACGGCCACGCCGAACGCGGCCACGATTCCCTACCAGGTCGACACGAACAGCATCATCGGTTTCTACTCCCGCTAGTCGGAACGAAACAGGTATTCTTCTGGCGGACCGCCCGCGCGGCGGGCCGCCAGTTTTATTTTCAGGACGATCTTTCCCGAAGTGCAGGCAAAGGGCCTGCACAAGGCACTGAGGACGGACTATGAGCATCGAAGTCGTTGTGGGCGCAAACTGGGGCGACGAGGGCAAGGGCCGCATGGTCGACTATCTTGCCCAGGACGCCAGTTTTGTGGTGCGGTACCAGGGCGGAAACAACGCCGGCCACACGGTGGTCAACGAGTTTGGCGAGTTCAAGCTGCACCTGCTGCCGTCGGGCGTGTTCAACCCGGACGTGGTGAACATACTCGGCCCGGGCATGGTCATCGATCTGGAGGCGCTGGCCACCGAAATCGAGGAACTCAAGGGGCGCGGCATCACCCCCAATATCCGCATCTCAGACCGCGCCACTATCTGCTTCCCCTTCAACAAGATGGCCGACGGATGGGAAGAGGAGCGCCTGGGCAAGAACGCCTACGGCTCCACCCGCCGCGGCATTGCGCCGGCCTACGGCGACCGCACCGTCAAGAAGGCCCTCCAAATCGGTGAAGTGCTTTATCCCGCCCGGCTGCGCGCGCGGCTGGAGCAGATTTGCGACTGGAAACTGCTGGAGGCCGACAAGATCTACGGGCACGGCGACGCATTCACCTTTGAGCAGATGCTCGAATGGGCGGAGAAGTGGGGCGGCAAACTGCGCGACCTCATCTGCGACACCTCGGTGCTGCTCGAGGCGGGCGCAAAGGCGGGCAAGAAGATCCTCTTCGAGGCCCAGTTGGGCACGCTGCGCGACCTGAATTTCGGCATCTACCCCTTCACCACCTCCTCCTGCACGCTGGCCGCGTATGCGCCCATCGGCGGCGGCCTGTTCGGCCACAAACTGGACCGGGTGGTGGCCGTGGTCAAGGCGTTTTCGACCTGCGTGGGCGAGGGGCCCTTTGTGACGCTGATGGAAAAGGACATCGCCGACGCGCTGCGGCAGTCGGCCAAGGAATACGGCGCGGCCACGGGCCGTCCCCGCACCATCGGCCATTTTGACGCATTGGCCACCCGCTACGGCTGCTGGGCGCAGGGCGCCACCGAAGTGGCACTGACCAAGCTCGACAGCCTGAGCGGTCAGAAGACGCTCAAGATCTGCACACACTACGAGTGGAACGGCGAAAAGTTCGACCACTTCCCGCTCAATCCGGTCCTCGAAGAGGCCAAGCCGGTGTACGTGGAGTTGCCCGGCTGGAGCGAGGACATCAGCGGCGTCCGCAACTTCTCCGAACTGCCCGAGGCGGCGCGTACCTACGTGGAAAAGATCGAAGAGCTGATCGACTGCCCGATCCGCTATGTGTCCGTCGGTCCGGAGCGCGAGGCGCTGATCGACCGCGGCTAAGCCGATTTGCCGGTTCGCCGATGCGCATAGTGCGGTGTTCCCTGTCTCCCTTTTTGGCAAAGATGAGACCATGAAAAAGACGCTGCTGACCATCGCCGCCCTTGCCCTGTTTCTGACGGGGTGCGCCACCGTTTCCGGTTCGCGCCGCGCGGACCGGGGGGGCGGCAGGGTTGTCATGGCGTATGTCTATGGGGGGGAGGTGGCCCCGGACATGCCGGTAGAACTCCTCACCCACGTATGCTACGCCTTTGCCAATGTGCATGAGGACGGCTCGGTTCATCTTGAAACTGCCAAAGACACGGCCAACCTGGACAAACTGACGGCGCTCAAGCGGAAGAATCCACAGTTGAAGATTCTGCTGTCGGTCGGCGGATGGGGTTGGTCAAAATACTTCTCCAACGCGGCGCTTACGGCGCAGACGAGAAAACTGTTTTGCGAAAGCGCCCTCGCCCTCGTAAGGGAGCACCGGCTTGACGGGCTGGACATTGACTGGGAGTATCCGGGAAACAAGGGCGCCGGAAATGTCTGCCGCCCTGAGGACAGGACGAACTTCACGCTGCTGCTTCGGGACCTGCGCTCGCACATGAACAGGGACCGGGATGGGCGGCGTCTTCAGTTGACCATCGCCACCGGTGCATTCAAGCTCTACCTGGTGCGGACCGAGCCCGGGGAATTCGTGCAATACGTTGACTACGTCAACATCATGACCTACGACTTCTGCGGTTTTGGCGGGAAGTTCAC